>NZ_JBYPZJ010000005.1:0-392701 GCF_057815135.1 Chryseobacterium sp. II3a
TGTATTTCCAGTCCTTGTATTGGCTGAGTGTATTTTTATATTGTCTTTGAAAAGTCTTTCCCTTAACTCCAAAGAACTCTGCGATGACCTTGAGGAGAAGAGCTTTAGTATCGGCTAATTTTTTTTAAGAAACCCGCAAAGTCTTTAGTCATACGTGTTCCTTTAGATACAAGTTGCCAATCTCTTTGAAGAATTTCTCCTGATGACTTATCTGTCCATCTTCTTCTTTTCACATGGAGTTTTACAATTTTACCTCTTAATGGATAATCATCCACAACAATCTCAGACAGAAACCCCTTTGATTCCAACTGCCGTTCTTTAAATTCTTGTGGAATACTGTTTTTTTCTTCAAAATAGATATGAAGTTCACCATTGTGGTCTTCTGCTTTGAGGATRTCAAAGTATTCAACTAAAAATTCTGGAAGTAATAATTTGAGAAGTTCGTGATCGCTTAACATAATTCAAAGATACATCAACTTAACATTCCCCCCCCAACTTTTGAGACTGATCCCTTTTAATTTATAATTAAATTATAAAATTATCATTACTTTGTAATTAATTCAATAATAATAAATTATTATCAAAGCAAATATTGTAATTTTAATAAGCTTAAACACCAAATCCCGAAACATGAAATCAATTTATTAATAACCCTTCCCTAATAGAGGCAATTATGTCAGTCAAACTATTATATTCAACCTATCACCATTAGTTTTCAACACAATAACAATTGATAATATAATTAGAAATTGAAACATCAGCATCAAGCTGTAAAAATTTTCTTTCCAGTTTCCTTACTCAAAATATTCACCTAAATCTTAATCCTATGAAAAATTTATTACCCCAAGGTATGATACAAAAAGTTGTATTCGCCTTACTGTTTATCGCCGGCGCTATGTTCTATGCACAAGACAAAACTTATGCCAGCAGTCAATCCAATCAGATCTACGGTGCATGCGTATTGTGTCATGTAGCCGACCCACAAAACGCAGTTGGAAGTAACGAAACTGATTATGCTGCTATAAAAATGCCCGTCTCACTGGGAGGCAGAATTGAACAAACGTTAATCTTTCCAGCAGCAACGGCAAAACATTTCAAAAAAATTGTGATAGGTATTGGAACCGATAAGAACGCATTACATCTTAATTTGTTTGATGGAGTCTATGTAGAAACATTTCTCGGAAACGTCTCCAATAATGATTACAAGAAAGTAAATGACAGTATGATGAAAATTACCCCCAATTCACCAATAGGAACCATTCAATTTGTTCCGAAAAAACGATTCGACAGAGTTAAACTTTATTTTAATTCCGGGATCGGATTATTTAATGAACATAGAATCTACTATGCCTACCACACTCCTGATAAGTTTACAGACTGTGGCAACCCTCCTCTTGATCCATTAGCGTATTATTCATTTGACGGAAATACTAATGATATTATCTCTGATCTGAATCTTATTTCTGATGGCACCTATGATTTCATCCAAGACGATATGGCATGTGGAAAATCCTGCTATGGCGTACAAAAATCAGGTGGGCTTTCCTATGACACTCCCGATTGGCAAGAGTTAAATGCTAGAATGAAAACCATTGCATTCTGGATAAAAGAAGACGATACAAGTGGCGAGCCCCTTACAACTCCACGTCTTGTCATTTACACAAATATGATTACCATCGAGACCTTGAATGACTCTTCGAAACCTAACCTTATCTCTGCAAAGTTGAATTTATCTTTAGGTTCACCAGTTACTGACTCAATAAAGTTTAATGAATTAGTGCACTTTGCTATAGTCTACAATGAACAACAAAAAATGTTGTGCATTTATAAAAACGGCAAGATAACTGATACTTTCCATTCCTGCCAAGCTAATAAAGGCCAAGCATCACGTCCTGAAAAATTACTGATTTATGCAAAGCTTGCCAAAATAGATGAACTCCTGATTTATGACAGAGCTTTAACAAGTGATGAAGTACAAGCATTAGCGTGCTCTTATGGTAAACTTCCTAATTGTACTTCAGGAAATACTGCACCTGCAACTACAATAGTATCTACAGATAATTTCATCGTATCTCCCAACCCTACTACTGGAACACTCAGCCTTGATGGCAATATTCCTGTGATTGACTCGGATGTTACGATCAGAAATACTTCAGGAACAGAAGTCTATCGCACAACGCTCAAATCTAAAACATTTGACCTCCCTGCTCATCTTCCGGGAGGGATATACATCCTGACATTACAGACAAAAGAGCAAAAGATATATACCAGAAAGATCATTTTAACTCGATAATTAACGAAAGTATTAAATTCGTAAATCGCAACTAAGGTCCATTTATATCTATCTGGTATAAAAAGGGATGGCAAATTAGTGGTAGTTTTGCAAATCAAATTTAAAATAATCTGATTTTTAACGATTTAAATACAAAATTTCGAAACCCTCACTCCCCACAGAATAAAAAACCTACTGGTATTCAGTAGGTTTTTTTATTAGACTTTACTCCACATTCATCATTATTTTTTCTTCAACAATTACCTTTTAACATCTTCAACCTATAAAAGACGTTCAGGATTATAAATTGGAACACAATATTATTTTAATTGATTCATTTTCAAAACATTAAACAATACTAATTTAATAAGTTCGCACTTATCGTACAGAACATTTCAGGCTTTTCTCATGCCTAATTTTGCATTATAGATATTTCTATTCTATTACAAATTCAGAAAAAGGAATACCTGCCAAAAATCCATTTTCAACCTTCAACATACGTCAATAATTAATTTAAAGAATAAATACAATGAAAGCACTCCTGATTTTTTCAATATTGCTGCCCGGTTATGTTCAACCCCATACGGCAAAGTTAATTAACAAAGAATATCTGAATTATTCTATTATAAAAGATGATAAAACCATTGGTAATATCCGTGTAGAACGTTCTTTAAAAGACGATATCACTGAATATCTTTTTGAATCACGAGCTAAAGTAAAGATTCTCTACAACATTGAGATTTATGACAAGATGGGTGTTACTTTTAAACAAAATATTCTACAGCAGGCAAAACTTTACCGAACAATGAACGGAAAACTAAAAGTAAACAATACAGCTACCTGGAACGGAAGTTTTTATAATCTTTCGGATAAGGATGGTGCCAATGGCTTTCTGCAACAATCTATTTTCTGCTCTACTGCAAGCCTCTATTTTAATGAGCCTGGGAATCTAAAATCTGTTTTTTCAGAAAAATTCCAGAAAATGGTTCCTATTCAGAAGATTGATTCCAAAAGATACAGAATCAATCTACCCAATGGAAACACTACTACTTATACCTACAGCAGCGGAATTTGCACCGTGGTTGAAGCTAATACAGATTTTGCCAACTTAAAATTTATTCTTAATACAAATCCGAATAAAAATCATTAGTGTTGTCACACCCTATTCTGCTTGATCTATCCAATTTTTAATTAGTTTCTATTGAATGTAAACGGAAACACAAAAAAAACCTACTGAATACCAGCAGGTTTTTATCTTTTTGTAAAATAATCTATTGGGGTTGCTGCTGTGTTACACAATGTACCATTCCACCATTGGCAAACAGGTTACGGCAGTCAATTCCAATCACCTTTTTATCAGGATATAATTGTTGTATTATACGGTTAGCAACAGTATCATTAGGATCATTATAATTAGGCACCAGGACACGGTTATTCGCAATATAATAATTGATATAAGATGCTTTACCTACATTTTTCCCATAGGTGGTTATCACATCATACTTTGTTAAAGGAACTTTCACAAACTGATAGGCTGTACCATTTTTTTGGGTAGCATTGTAAAGTTTATTCATATCACTGCTTGGCACTTGCCAATAGTCCAGATCATCAGTGTTCATAGTGATAATAGTAGTAGAGTTTGCAAATCTGGCAAATCCGTCAATATGCATATCTGTGATATCCAGATTGGCTTTTCCATCCAGCCAGATAAATTTTGTGATTCCCAGGTTCTTCGTAAAAATAGCTTCTGCCTGCTGCTGGGTCATTCCAGGATTTCTGTTCTCATTAAGAATAGAACTTTTGCAGGCCATTAATACTCCATTTCCATCAATTTCAACACTTCCCCCTTCATTGATCATTACAGAATTGAGATCTATTTTTGGGATTCCACTATCGGCTGCTATTTTAGCAGGGATTGTATTACAGTTATCAGATTCGGCCTTATTCCCCCAACCGTTAAATCCCCAGTCCTGAATAAACAGCTTGCCATTTTTATCTTTCACAAAGATAGGACCATTATCTCTTACCCAAACATCATTGGTTGGATATAGTTTAAAGTCGATATTAGCAAGCGACACTCCGGCATTGGTTAACAATCCCATAATCCGGTTTTTTTCCGTAGCATCATACACAACAATATGCACTTTTTCACTTTCTACAAGCGCTTTAGTCATTGCTACCCAGGTAGGATCCAGCCGATTCTGGTAAGTAATACCATATTGATATTTGTGAGGCCATTGAAGCCAGGTTCCTTCGTGCAGCGCTGATTCCTCTGGCATTTTATAAACAACAGATGCTGGGTCAGGTATACCTGAACTGGGAGAAGCTGTTATCTCATCAAGAGAACAGGAAAACATAATAGCAGGTAATAATAAGAGCATGATTTTCTTTTTTTGCATAAGTGATCTTTTTTTGATAGGGCAAAATTAGATCGATAAAGAGTGCTAAAGTTGTCCAAAATTGACAATCTATTTCAAAGGCAGTAAAATATAAGTCAATTGTTTCTCCTGATCCTTCATATCCTCTGCGTACCTTTCATATTTTTCGATGATAGGGCTATGTGAAAACTCAAGTCGGGAATTAAAAATCCATCGGGAATAAATTTTAATATAAGTATCCTCTATTGTTTCATAGGTTCCGAAATGGGTAAAACGTGCATATTTACCTCCCAATATAGGTTTTGAGGGCAATTTTTTATTCTGGGCCTGGATGGTTGAACAGGCATCATACCGGCAGTTGATTTCAGTCTTAATTAAAGGTTCATCTGCTATGACTCCAAAATATTCTGCGCCAGAATCGGAAAATTCATTATGCATAAAGCTATCCCAAAGCCATTCAATTTCTTCATTATTGTAATAGGTTTGAATACTCTGATAATATACCTGTATTGGTTTAAGGTATACAATTTCGGGTTCTAACAAGACGTCAGAGGTTACCGGGATCAGATCCGGCTCACAAAGTAACTGCTGTTTACTTAGTTTCGCTTCTTTAGGAGATATCCCAAAATGCTGTTTGAAAGCTTTTGAAAAAGAAGCTATAGAGGAAAAACCTACTTCCACCCCAATAGATGTAAGACTTTCCTGAGTATAAAGTATTCGTTTATAAGCATTTTCCACTTTCAGTCTTTGCTGAAAAGCGCCTATTGTTTCCCCGCAGCTGTATTTAAAGATACGCTGAATATTCCTGTAAGAATAATTTGAAACGTCTTCTAAATCTTTTACAGAAATCTGCTGATCATAATTTCTTTCAATGAAATTGATGACTTTATAAATACAGTTCAGATTGTCTTCCATACACTATGACATTTTGAGCGGTAATTGGTCTGAAATAAATTACAAATAAAGGAAATAAAATAGAGCGAGTATGGTACAAAAAAAATAAGCAATGAATTCTCTTTCATTACAAAAGCCTTAAATCAATGAATTTAAGGCTTTACTTACTTTGATTTGCTAGCTAAACTACTAGCTCAGTATCTCACAGGGCGCTACACAATAGACCCAAGGACATCTTTTTATTCCCGGAGGCGGGCAGCATGCTTCTGAACAGCTTACTGCACCTCCATTGATGCTCTTCAGCTGATCTCTTGAAATTTTTTTACAATTTTTCATAGTCAAGTTAAGTTACGTTTACAATTTAAGGTTGATTTCCACCGCCACATCCATCGTATGGCATGCATTGCCACTTGCCACCGATTAAACATATTTGACCACCAGGGCAGTTGATACCTCCTTTAATTGATTTCATTTCCTGTCTTTGGATTTTTTGTAAATTTTTCATAATATTTAGATTTAATGGAAATCTAAATTAATTAATTTTCATCAATTCAAATAAATTATTCTTAAAAAATATTATTTGCTATCTGTTAACTTGTGTGATATTTTATAATACACTTTCTAAAAACCGCGTAAAACTCATATTTCGCTGGCTTTTATATTACATTAATATATCATTTACAGGTTGAATAGGTTTGGGAAGCTCTGTTTTCCCTAATATCTGTAAGAGATCAATCTCTATGGTACGGCATATGGATAACATAGGAATATCAGTACCTAATCCTTCAAAAGGATTTTCGGAGTAATCCCCTATCAGTTCCATCAAAACATAGATCCAGCCAACGATTGCCCCAAATGGGATCATCAACCATACTCCGGCTTCCCCTAATTTTGCAAATTCTGCTACAATTCCCAATGGTAAAAGGAAAATAAAGATGCAGTTGAATATAAAACTCAGATTAGCATATTGACGGGGGATAGGAAATTTTTTAATCCGTTCAGCTCTTCCCTGGTGATCATAAAAATCGGAAAGTACTTTCTGCATATCCAGCTGTCTTCGCATATGGATGATTTCCTTATCTTCAAGCTCTGCAAGATCCAGAGACTGTAAATTGATGATCTGTGTTGCTTTATTAGAAGCGTGTACCAGAAGAGGTTCATTAAAAAAGTAATCGGTTTTCTGTTTTTCACTCAGAAAATCCTTAAACAAGCCTACTCCTTCCGATTCCTGCCTTTTTTGGGCGATTCTTCCAAAATGCTTTTTTAAGCTTACATGCTCCCATTGTGTAGGAACCAGCAATTGTTCTCTGAAAGTATAGAGCCAGGCTATATGACGATAAATTAGACGTTCCTTAATGTGCTCAAGTTCCTCAGGGCTATATTGTGTATTGTCGCTGTTTTTTACAAAGGAATTAACCATTACTGCCCAGCAGCGACTGCTGTTGACTATGGCTCCCCATATTTTTCTGGCTTCCCAAACCCTGTCATAAGATTGGTTATTTTTGAAACCAATATAAAAAGCTAATGCAGTTCCTACTAAAGAAACCGGAAGCCACGGAATAGAAATCCAGTGCCAGCCTGCCACTTTATAGAGCAGAGACACCAAAATCATATAGGCTGTCAGCCACCAGATATGATGCCCGGCAAATTGCATAATTCCTCTCAATCCAATCGTTTTTCTTACAATCATGTTTTTTTAAATTATTTATGTTCAGGGAGTAAATGTAATTATTGAAAAATAACGCTGCAAGTTTCATGAAGATATTAGGCTTGAAATATTTTAATCTAAAGAAAATGCTGTTCAATGAATTTATCTGATTGAACATTCACTTTCAGAATCAAAATAATTAATTTCACTTTGTTTCGTAATCATCTGTAATAAGTATCTATAATCAACAACTACTTTATAAAACCTAAATAAGGTTATGTTATTACTTATATTTGGTGAAACTCCAATGGTCATTTCTGATTCACTATATTGCCCATCTTGATTATTATTTAAGGCAAATCAATTACCATAGAAGACATCGCTTTACCAGAAGAAAAAGCCTGCTTCCTCAAAAATTTCAAAAGATAAATGATTTTCAAAAGTATATTTCATCCGGAGAAAATGGCTTAAGCAAAATATATAAGATCCATATAAAGCTCAGAGTAAAAAATAGTTATTCCAGGATATTTCTGTCTAAAACGACATTGAGTTTCTTATAAAATTTCTTACAAAAACATCTTTACAATTTTTCCGGCACCTTAAACATATCACATCCAAAAAGAATTATATTTACGAAAAATATAACCTGAATTCCAATATTAAACCAAAAGAATAGTGAATGGATAAAATGAATTTACTAAATATCATAACGCTAATTTCGTTGTTTATTTCACTTTTTTTAGCCTTTTTTTCACTTACTGTTAAAACACAAAACAGAATTAGTAATCAGCTTTTTGCTACTTTCCTCATCATTACTGCAATTGATATCAGTGATCCTTTATTAAGTTCTATAGCTGATGTTCCCTCAAATCTGGGCATGTTAAGATATACCATTGCATTTTTACAAATTCCAGCTTTTTATTTGTATGTATTATCTGTTTCTTATTCCGATTTTAAATTTAAAACGAAGCATCTCATTCATCTTCTTCCCTTCTTACTTGTCAACCTGATTTTATTACCGCGCTTTTATAGTGTAGATGCTGTATCTAAAATTGATTTCATCACCAATCGGAAGCATATGATAGAATTGCAAATCAATCATATTATTTTTCATATTCAAATCATCGCGTATTTTACCAGTGTATTTCTGTTATTGAGAAAATCAAAGAAATTATATCTCGAAAATAATGCTGGGTCTAATATCAGTTCCTACCATTGGTTATTTCAGTTTACTGTTGTTCTCAGTATTTTGTATTCAATTGCTATTGTAAAGAATATTTTTAAATTTTCTGAATATCCCAATATTTCCGAAGGGATTAAGATGGGAATATTAGTATTCCAGCTTTTTATCATTTGTTGGTATATGTACAAGGCATTGAATCACCCTGATCTTTTTAGAAATATAGATTCAAAATTAAAGCTTGTTTCAACTCTTATTGATGAGGAAAAAAATAATTTATCTGAAATTCCAAATGAGACCAATGAACACTTACTGAAATTGAAGAAATTCATGGCGGAAGAAAGACCATTTCTTGACCCTTCTTTAACTATACAGAATATTGCTAAAGAAATAGATGTGCCAGTTCGTGAATTATCAGTCCTTATCAATCATCAATTGGGACAGCATTTTTATGATTTCATTAATATTCATCGTATCGAATATGCCAAAGATATTCTAAAAGATCCATCAAAAAACAAGCTGACTATTCTTGAAATTCTGTATGAAGTGGGGTTTAATTCAAAATCTTCATTCAATACTGCGTTTAAAAAACATACGGGAAAGACTCCAACAGAGTTTCGTAACTCTATGTAAAACAAAGCGTTGTAATTACTCGTACTTATTTCCATATCAATCGAACCTATTTTTATAAATAAATCAGACCGAATACCTGCATTCGGTCGCCCAGATTTAAGCTCTTCCACATCTTTGTATCGAAATAAATTTTTAACCTTAAAACAACGATACAATGAAAACTTCATTCACCTTCTTCGCAGTATTATTATTTATCAACAGCTTTTCCTTTGGACAAGATATTTCTCAAAAGATAGACTCCATCATCAAAGATAATTATCAAAAAAATCCAAACATATCTATAAGTGTAGGCTTCATACATAATAATAAAAAATATTATACAGCGTATGGAAAACTAAGTAAAGAAAGCCCGGTGGATGTCAACAAGAATTCTATATTTGAAATTGCTTCCATTACTAAAATTCTGACTTCTAATCTAATTGCACAGGCTAGTCTTGAAAAAAAGCTAAAAGTAGACGACTACATTGATTCTTATTTACCCCCAAAATATATACTACAGAAAAATCTTAAAAACAAAATCAAAATTTCAGATCTGGCTTCTCATCAGTCAGGTTTACCTGATATAGATTTTGCTAAGTTGATAGAACTCAATCCACAGCAGCCGGTAAGTAATGTTACTGAAGAATCATTGATCTCTATCATAAACAATTGCAGTGAACTTATTGACTATGGAAAATACCGCTATTCCACCATCGGATATACTTTATTGGGGCAAATATTGGAAAAGGTGTATGGTAAAACTTATGATGCAATCATTCATGAAAAAATGATCAAGCCTTTACATATGACCAATACCCTTACAACTGATTTCAATGTAAAGAACATCACTACAGGATATAATCCTAATAGCGGTACTCAGGAATTCTTCAAATGGAATGTGACGGCCTCAGCCGGTTTGGTGAAATCAAGTGCTTCTGATATGATTACTTACCTGAAAGCAGTTTTAACCAGCGGAAATCCAATATCCGAAGCCGCCTTGATGACCGAAAAAAGATATTACAAAGATGAAAAAAGAGAAATGGGACTAGGATTTAACATCAGCATTGATGATCAGAATACCATCTATCTGAAATCCGGTGATTCTATGGGACAATCTTCTATCATTTGTTATAATAGAGCCAAAAATTGGGGAATCATCATCCTTTTAAATCAAAGAAATTCAAAAATGAGACAGAATCTGCTGAATGAGATTTATGAAAAAGTTTTAAAGTAATATCCTTATCTCTTAATGCTTTTCAATACACAGATTCTTAAAAACAAATTGAATAATCACAAAACACCACTGTTTATTGTAAATTTAAATTAACTTCGTGCCACCAATAATCATAATAGAAAATCTATGCTAGAGATCAGAACCAGCTGCGAAAATTGTCAGAAACCTTTGCCATATGACTCTCCTGAAGCCATGATCTGTACATTTGAGTGTACATTTTGTAAAGATTGTGTTGACCATATTTTTAAAAATGTTTGCCCAAACTGTGGCGGTGGGCTGGAAAAACGCCCTATCAGACCCAAAAGTCTTCTTGCAAAATATCCCGTAAGTTCAGAAGTGGTATATAAACCAATAAACAAAGCCGAGTTCAAAATTAAACAGGAAAGATTAATTGATATTCCTTTAGGTGAACGATAAAAGCCCTATAATGTTGGATTCAGATCCTTTTTTGGATCAATGGCTAGAATTTTTTCTGATTTAAAAAGATATTAAAGTATAATATTCAGCAATAAAATAGACTGTAAACCATTACAACTATTTTAGAACCTCCTTGGAATGAGATAAGAAAGCCTTGACATATTTCTAAAATGATGGAGCTTGTACAACACAAAAGGAATTTCCGTCAGGATCAAGTAAAACTACATAATCTGCATCTTGCTCATAATTCCAGCCTTTCATCTTTGTTGCTCCTAAACTAAGCAGCCGTTCTACTTCTGCCATCTGGTTATCTGTTGTGAGATCAATATGATGTCTTTTGGGTTCTGGTGACGTAGTGAGCTTTAATGAAAGTTGAACTCCCTGCCCTATTTCTGGAATCAGAATTGCAAAATCAGGTTCGGGCTCTCTTTTGAGTTTATAATGCAATGCTTCAGACCAAAAAGCTATAGCAGCATCCATATTCTGTACTCCCCATACGATTGACAATATCTTTAAGCTCATATTCTGCTATTTATAAGTTAATTTTTAAAATATCTTTTCCCCTATTAATAATTATCAATGATCATGATTTGAAGTCTGCTGTAAGTTAAAAACCGTACCTGCAGGATCTGTAATCCAGTGCATATTTTCCGGAAGCTCTTCAATTTCATCACAAGTCTCTACTCCATTTGATTGCAGATATTCTGTTGCTTCTTCTACATTAGGAACTGTCAGCTGTAGCCAGGTTTCAGAATGGGTATAGTTATCTACACAGTCTAGCCAAATAATATTGTTACCGAATTTCACTTCATGAGTTCTGGAAACCGTTGGATTATCAATCTTCTTCTCTTCTACAGGTAATTTTAAAATATCTCTGTAAAAAGCAACAGTCTTCTCATATTTACTTTTCGGAATTTTAATGGCAATATTGATTCCTGCTTTAAATGGGATACTCATAGTTGATTTTTTTTCATTTAGTTGTATAAAGCTATCAAAATGATTCTTCAGAAAGGTTGTCCTATGACAAGATTCAATCATAAAAAAAACCTGTCTCTTTGGGAGACAGGTGAGTTTACCGGAAATCTGCAGCTTCTTATACTTTTATATCAATATAATTGATCCAGACTTGCTCCCGGTCTTGAGTTTTAAAAAAATTCTCAAGTAAGTATTCATGGTTATGTTTTACTTTTTCATTGAAATAAAGCTTTCCGTTGACATATACTTTAACTTTTTCTTTCAGATTCACCATTTCAGGTGAGATATTAATTGAAAGAGATTTAATCTCAGAGGTCTCAATCCGAAAAATATTATTCTCATACTTTGCTTTTATTTTGCCTGATTTCCTTGGAAAATCAAATGCTTTTTTATCTACATTCTGAACCTTCAAACTATCGTTATCATCATAGGCCAGCCACTTATTGATTTTAAAATTCAGTTCTTTGTGCCAGTTGGCTTTTTGACTTAGTGTATCCAATTTGATATTGGAAATCCAATCTATATTTCCATATCTTTCATCATCAAACTCCCATGAGATCTCCTTTGGGAAAGGATTTCTGTTTCGGTCCTTCAGATCTTTAAAAAGGATCTGATAAGCTGGCTCCGATTCATCAAACTGAGGAAACCAGTGTGGAAATCCATTGTAACGATACTCTTTGTAATCAGCCTGAATCCCATTCATCAGCTTTGAAAAATCATCATTTGCGTTTGGTGGATAATAATAATCCTTATCTGTTGAAAAGCTTATAAAAGAACGGTTTTTAATATTTTCTACAAACGTTCCGCCTGTAAAAACTTTAGGATAGGCATTAAATCCATAAAAACCAGCGAATGGTGTGGATTCTTTCATCAGATAAGAAAAAGAACCTGTTGCTCCATTCGAGTGTCCTGCTATAAAAACTTTGTTATCATCAATATTAATCGTCTTTTTAATCTGCTTAAGCATTTCAGGAATCATAAAGAATCCATCATCAGACAGCATCCAGTTATATTTTTTGTCAGCCCTCGGAAACACCATAATAACATCGTTATGGTCCGCATACTTCTTATAATATCTGTTCCAGCCTCCTAAATTCCAATCTGCCAGCTGATAATCTATCAGTTCATTATTTCTTACTGCCCCATGAAGAAAAAATAGCAGAGTATATTTCTTTTGAGGATTATAATTTTGAGGAAAATGAATAAAAAATGAAGTGTTAGCAAAATCGTTTATTTTAAATGCAATAGAATAATCACGATCCTTTTTCGGTAGATAAGGAGTAAGGTGTCTGATCTCTTTGTACAAAGCTTCAGAATCTTTAATTTCCTTTAATCTATTTTCTTTAACACTATAAAATTCATTCTCTTTTTCCTTTAGCTCCTTATAAAATTGAGTTTTGTATTTTACTGCCTGCTCCTTCAATGAAGCCCACCTTGGATCTGACAGTAAATTTTTATATTCATTTTCAGCATCTTCTTCAAGAATATAATTCCAGCCTGGAAAGCTATTTCCGCTTCCTTTTACTACAGAAAGTGGTATCAGGTATTGAAATGCTTTATCATTACTTTTCAGCTTTGAAGCCAGAATAGAGGCATTGTATAATCCGTCACTATCCCTATTTTGAGGATAGCTTCTGAATGCCTCTTCATATAAATCAAGTGCCTTTCTATATCCAGCCTCATCTTTAGCTTCATCCATTACTTCTGAGGCTTTTTCTGTTAATGTAGAATAATTTTCCTGAGCTTCCACAAAAAGACCAAACAGAATCATCAGCATTGCTATACCATATTTCATCAATACAATTTATTCAGCAAAACTAATCACAGTACATCAGAAAAAATTGTAAAAATGGAACATTATTACTGAAGGCAGCAAATGCCAGAAAGTATCTTCCTGACCTAATACAGTTCCTTTCGAAAAAAATGATTTTGGAGAGTTTTCTGTGAGGTTTTTATACGTTTTATTGAAATGAGACTGGTCATTGAAATTAAACTCATGGGCTAATTCTGTAAAGTTACGGTCAGGATTTTCAAAAAGTTTCTGGTTGATGGTCTGCCTGAAAAGCACAATTTCATTGAATTTTTTAATAGAAACGCCCAAATGTGCCTGAAAAAGCCGGTTTAAATGCTGGCGGCTGAAACCAATTTTCCTTGAAATTTCTTCAACAGAAAAACTTTCGTAATGGTTGAAAATATAATCAATTGATTTTTCAAGAATTGTATGTTCAAATCTCTTGAATCTTTTCTCAAGAAAACGGTCTAACAAGCTTCCCTGAACTTCAGTTTCTGCAGCTGAGAAAACTTCATTTAATTCATCTTGAGTAAAAAAATCATAATCTGTAATATATTTCGTAAAATCCAGATTTTCATAAAACTGATGGATTCCCAAAGGGGGAAACACCACTACAATTCTATAAACTTTCCCGGATTGTTTCACATGAAGAACTTTTTCCCGGATAGGTGTAAAAATTTGACACGGCGGTGCTTTTTCATCATAAATCACCTCTTTAGTTTCTAACCGGATATGAGATTTATAAAGTGAAATGGAGTTATTGAAGTGCGGAAAACATTGAAACTCATTAATGATATTATTATTTTTAATATCCAGATAATAATAGTCAACATACTTGCTGACAATGGAGTTTTGAGGCTTGAATGTTTTAAAAATTTCCTGCATCTTTTTACACCTGTGTTTTCATAGAATATAGCTTACCATCAAATATACGGAATGCTTTATTACTTCACAACAGTTTGAAATCCGGAAAAACAAAAAACTGCTTCACACAGAAACAGTTTTTATCTTTTATCATTCAACGGGCTACTCTCCTGCCGGCTCAAATAATTCAATTTTATTGCCTTCAGGATCCATAATATGAACAAACTTCCCGTATTCATAGGTTGCAATTTCATCCAGAATGGTGATCCCTTCTTTTTTTAATTCTTCTACCAATGCTTCAATATCCGCCACATGGTAGTTAATCATAAACTCTTTTTCTGATGGTTCAAAATATTGGGTAGATGCTTTAAACGGACTCCATAATGTATATCCTTTTTTATCAGAATCTGCTTCTCTCCAATCGAATTTCGCTCCATATGGACTGGTTTCCACTCCAAGATGGGCCTTATACCAATCGTTTACCTGCTCCGGATCTTTGCATTTAAAGAAAATACCTCCTATAGCCGTTACTTTTTTCATGCCTATTGCTTTGTTAAGTTTTATATTAAATTATTTTGAAACTTAACAAATATATCAATGTTTTCGTTACGATACTCTAATTTATTTGAAGGATCAATAAGTGTACAACATTGGAAATCGCAAAGGTGCAAAAGAAGGTAACAGTATTATGTTTTTAAGGCGCGAGGATTTTATCTCCGATAAAATTGTATACGGCTAAAATATGATTCAATTTATAACAAAAGCAGACATAGCAGAAATAAAGTGTTCCCTTTGCTGAGAATCTTTGATTCTCTTGCGCCTTAAAAACAGTCTGCATTATTAACTCTTTGCGCCTTCGCGTTTTCCAACAAAAAATGTTGTTATTAATCACAAAAAAAGCGCACCCATTGGGTACGCTTTGTATGATTGAAAGCTAAATAATTAGTGTAATTCAGCTAAATATTTTTCTGCATCCATTGCAGCCATACATCCGCTTCCTGCAGCTGTAATAGCCTGTCTGTAGATATGATCCTGAACATCTCCTGCCGCAAAAACTCCCGGAAGGTTTGTTCTTGAAGAACCTTTTTCTGTTACGATATATCCGTTTTCATCAAGATCTACCTGACCTACGAAGATATCCGTATTCGGTTTGTGACCAATAGCGATGAAGATTCCCTCAACATCTACCTTAGAAGTTTCCTGAGTCTGGTTATTGATAATTACCGCTCTTTCTACCAAGCTGTTCTCACCTTCAATCCCAATCAGCTCATGGTGAAATTTCACTTCAATATTCGGAGTACTTTCTACTCTGTGAACCATTGCTTTTGAAGCTCTGAAAACGTCTTTTCTTACTAATAATGTTACTTTTTTACAAAGTTTAGCAAGATAAGTAGCTTCCTCAGCCGCTGTATCTCCTGCTCCTACTACCACAACATCTTTTCCTCTGTAGAAAAATCCGTCACATGTAGCACAAGCAGAAACCCCACCGCCTGCATATTTTTTTTCATCATCAAGACCTAAATATTTTGCTGTAGCTCCTGTAGAAATGATTACTGATTTTGCTAAAATCTCTTTATTTCCAGCATATAATTTGTGAACACCGCCAACTTCTTTTGAAAACTCAGCTTTAGTGATCATTTCGTAATGTACTTTGGTTTCAAATCTTTCTGCCTGCTTTTGCAGATCCATCATCATTTCAGGACCTGTAATCCCTGCTGGATACCCTGGAAAGTTATCAACCTCAGTAGTTGTAGTTAATTGTCCGCCCGGCTCCAAACCTGTATACAATTCAGGTTTTAAGTCTGCTCTTGCTGCATAAATAGCAGCTGTGAAACCAGAAGGTCCAGATCCAACGATCACACAATCTAAAATGTTTTGCTCCATAATTTACTTGTTCGAAAAAAGATATAATTAAATTAAGACCGCTAATTTCGTAATTTTTGTTGTCTTTTTAAAGTTATTTTAATGATAGTTGTCAATAAGAGATATGCGGATTGTCAATGAGGGTACAGGATGCGAGTTTTGAGATACGAGTTTCAGGTTGCGGATTTAGGTTTAGATCTGGTACTTTATATTTAAGACCTAATATTCTTTGTCTATCATCTATCCGTCTATTATCTACTTGTCTTAAATTTAGCATTCACTTTACCCTTTCACTCTAAAACTCTCCTACTCTCAAACATAAAATCAAACCTTCATTTTAATCTTATCTACATTAATAATCTTATACACCAGTTCCTTGATGAGTTCCGCTTCTCCCATATTCACTGCTCCTAATCCTTTTCCTTTCATATCAAACTCTCTCAGAATTGAAATGACTCTTGTCGCATGTTTTAAAGGGTACAATCTCGCACTTTCTGCATAATCTTTCACAAAATAAGGATTTACCCCCATTTGAGAGGCTATGGTTTGTGGTGACTGCCCTGCCATCGTCTGATAAATAATCACATTGGAAAAATAGTTATACAGACTGGCCAGCATCATCACGAAAGGATTGTTCTTTGGATTTTTGCCCATAAAATGGGCTATTTTAAAGGCTGCATTGGCATTTTTTGTTCCCAATGCCTTCTGAAGTTCAAAAATATTGTATTCTTTGCTGATTCCGATATGGTTTTCAACAATGGTTCCATCCAGGACTTCCCCTTCTTTAAGGATGATCTTCAGCTTATTCAGTTCATTAGCAATTCTTGAAAGATCATTTCCAAGATACTCTGCTAAAAGATGAGAAATATTAGGAGCTGTTTTGATCTTAAGCTTTACACATTCATCAGAAATCCATTTTGGAAGGTTGCTTTCTCTTACAGATTCACTGAGAAAAAGGGCATTGGCTTTATCCAAAGCTTTAGCTGCTTTTTTTCGGCTGTCCAGTTTTTTATGCTTATGAGCAAAAACCAATACAGTAGAAGGAACAGGGTTTTCAACATATGCATCCAGAATTCTGTTTTCTTCTTCATTAAATTTCAGATCCTGAGCTTCTTTTACGATAATTACCTGCTTATCTCCCATCATAGGGAACTGTCTTGCCAGGGAAAGAACTTCCTGATAAGAAGTATCTTTTCCGTAAGTAACGGTTTGGTTAAAGGCTTTTTCATCCTCTTCCAAAAAGTTGTGTTCAAGGGCTTTTACGGCAACATCAATAAAGTAGGCTTCTTCTCCGTGGAAAAAATAAATAGGTAAAACTTCTTTATTTTTAATATTTTTGAGGATTAAATCTAATTCTTTCATCTTACTAATGGAACTTCCAAAACTGAATTTTCAGGAAACTTTTGATTTTAAATTCAAGAAAGACAAAGATAAGTTTTTTATTTATGATTTGGTTCGTAAAACTTATCTTCTGCTCACTCCCGAGGAATGGGTAAGGCAGCACTGGATCCACTATTATCTTACTGTAAAATCCTACTCTGCATCGGCTTTAATTACTGAAAAAAAGATTGTTCTCAATGGTTTAACCAAAAGGATTGACCTTTTAGTTACCGAAAAAACTGAACCCATCATTCTTATCGAATGTAAAGCCCCGCAAATTAAACTCACGGAAAAAACATTTGAGCAGACTGCCCGATACAATTCTATTATCGGAGCTAAGGAAATTATTTTAACCAATGGACTTCAGCATATAAATGCTTATTATGAAAATGAGCAGTATATATTTTATAGGCCAGATTAAATCTCAGGTAAAAAATTAAACAACAAATATCAATATGAAAATTAAAAATATAGTATTCGATTTCGGAGGGGTTTTAATGGATTGGAACCCTAGATATTTCTTTAAAGATTATTTCAATGATGATGAAAAAATGGAATACTTCCTGGAAAATATTGCTCAGGATGAGTGGAATATTGAACAGGACAGAGGAAGAAGCCTTTCAGAAGGCACAGAAATTCAGGTAAAAAAATTTCCGGAATGGGAAAAGGAGATCAGAGCTTTTTATGACAACTGGACCGTGATGCTGAAAAGCGACATTCCTCAAAATGTTGATATTTTAAGAAAGTTAAAGAATACAGACTATCAGCTATTTGGATTAACCAACTGGTCTGCAGAAACCTTTCCTTATGCATTGGAAAATTATGACTTCTTCCAGCTTTTTGATGGGAAAATAGTGGTTTCCGGAACAGAAAAACTGATTAAGCCTGATCCTAAAATCTGGCATGTTTTACTAGAAAGATATAACATTCAGGCAGCAGAGTCTGTTTTTATTGATGATAATCCAAAGAATATTGAAATGGCAAAATCGCTGGGATTCAATACTATTCACGTTCTGCCAGATACAGATCTGAAGCAGGAACTGGCATATCTGGGTGTCGAAATTCAGTAATTTTATTATAAATAGTAAAAAATCCTCAGTTAAGTTATTTTTATTAATTTGGCTGAGGATTTTTTTATGAATATGAGAAAATTTTTACTTTTATTTTTATTTGCTGTTACAAGCTTTCATGCACAAAGTATTGAAAATCCGGAAGCATTCAAAAAATGCCGAAAAGAATTCAACAAAAAGATCTGTCTTTCGGATGAAGACCTGGACGGTATTCTATTCTATCTGGATAAATGCCCAAAAGAAGGAGGTTCAATTGAAAATAACGGATGCCCATGGCCTGATACTGATAAGGATGGTGTATTGGATAAAGATGATGCCTGCCCTAGCGTTGCTGGATCTGTAGAAAATAAAGGCTGCCCATGGGAAGATACAGATGGTGACGGAATTCTGGATAAAGATGATAACTGCCCTACTGTTCCAGGTCCAGCCAATAGCAATGGATGTCCTGTAATTTCATGTTCGTTTGGTAACGAGCCTGCTATCCTGATGGAAAAAGTTGATATGGATGTTCAGCATATTGAGAAAATCTATAATCTGGTCAATAAAAGAGTATTGGATCATGCCATACAAAAACTTCCTAAAAAAGATTTTGCCGGACAAAAAACATTTTTCTACATCCAATATATAAGCCCTAAATCTTATATTGATGATAAAACTCCTGATGATGGTCTCTCTCCGGGATACAATTTTTTGATTACCAGATTCTGGAATAAAGATATCCTTGAATATGCTCATACAAAATATGGTAAAAGCATGTATATTTCAACAGCAATGCCGCTTGAAGATCTTGAAAAATACCATAAAATGATAGGCAGCAAGACGTTTAACTATATGATGAAATATTATGACTCGAAATCCTCAAGGATAAAAATACCGGGGAAACGAGATAAAACCTTTGAAATTCCTATTCAGATCACGGTAAACTTCATTACTCCTTATAAGATCAAAGTAGACAATTATCAAAATAGCACAGTATATGAATATAAAAATGGTCAATGGAAATCTCATAAAGAGTAAAAATCACAGCACCTTATTTTTCACCAACTTAGATCATTATTGTCAATACAGATTCGATTAAATTCAACCCAAAAACAAAATAATATGATACGTTCAATCTTATTAACCGCATCAATGATCGCCTCAGGGGCTCTTTTCAGTCAAAACCTTACAACTGTTTCCTATCAGGATGGACCACAGAAGCTGAATGGTTTAATCACTTCCAATGCAGGGAAAAAACTTCCCGGAGTTCTGATCCTTCCCGCATGGAAAGGAATTGATGAAGAAGCCAAAACAGCAGCCATTGAATTGGAAAAGCAAGGATATATTGCTTTTATTGCTGATATTTATGGGGAAGGTAAAATTCCTGCCAACAATGAAGAAGCAGCCAAAAGTTCAGGGTATTACAAGAAAAACTATCCGGAATATCAAAAAAGAATCTCATTGGCTTTGGAACAGCTGAAAAAAAACGGAGCCATTGCTGATAAAACAGCCGTTATAGGATATTGTTTTGGAGGAACAGGTGCATTGGAATCCGCGAGAGGAAACCTTCCTGTTGCAGGAGTTGTTTCTATTCATGGAAGTTTGGGAAGAGACCAAAGCAGAAAAAATGAAAAATTAAACGCTAAAATCCTGGTGGAGAATGCGGCAGATGATAAGAGTGTAACACCTGATGATTACAGCAACCTCATCAAAGAAATGAATGATGGAAATGCAGACTGGCAAATCATTACTTACGCCCATTCAAAACATACCTTTACTGATCCTAAATCACCGGATTATAATGAAACAATGGCCAAAAGAGCCTGGAATCATACGTTGATGTTTTTGAAAGAAGTACTGAAGTAATTTCAATGTATCAGTGTAACAATGTACCAATGTTTTGATGTAAAATCACTTATTGGTACATTGCTATTTTTAGATCTTTATTTTACTGTTGTTTTGTTTCTAATTCAACATCATATTTTTTGGTAGAATATTTTGTAAGAGATCCTGTTGCTGCATCAATTCCTACTCCTATTGCACCACCGAAAAGGATATTAAGAAGCGTTACGGCATTAAATGTCTTATCCAGCTTTACTTGCTGTGGATTGAAGCCTTCTTTTTCAATCGTAACGATTTGCTCTCAATGATCTTGAAATAGGAGCTGTATAGCCATATACTAGTGTAAACTTGATAGCCATGAATACATTAATCTACGCCTTCCACTTCCCTGTTTACCAATTCCATAGAAAACGCAGGCAGGCAGATGGCAAGATATTCACAAGGTTCTGCAAATGGATTGCTGTAGCGAATTCTCGCTCCTTTTTCAATCAGAATACTGCTTCCTTTTTCAAGAACTACAATTTCCCCATCAATTTCAAATTGTTTTTTACCGGAAATAATATAAGTGAATTCGTCAAATTCCGGAGTCTGATGGGGCTCACTCCAGTCTGGCGGAGCAATCATATGAGCAATGGAAACATTAGCGTTTCCTGTAGAATTCCCCCAATGCTCTTCAATCAATTTTCCGTCTGTAGTAGGCACTACAAATGGAGATTGCTGGATTTTGTATTTTTTCATATCCAAGCTTCTTTTTTGATTTCATATACAAAATTGGTTCTTGTAGGTTCAGCAAAATAAGCCACTTCTTCTTCCGCTATTTTAATTCCTCCAAGCCTTTCCAATGCTTTCTGTGAACGGAAATTCTCTTTTCCGATATGAAAATGAACTTTATCTACATATTGGAAAATATAATCCAACATTAGTTTCTTTACTTTCGGATTGATTCCTTTCCCCCAAGATTTTGTTCCATAGAAAGTATAGCCGATGAAAATATGGTTATCATTTTCATCAAAATTATAGTAACGGCTGCTTCCCAGAACATCTCCGGTTGTTTTTTCAATAATTTTAAAAGCCCCCTTACTTTCTATAGCTCCTCTAAAGAAATTTTCAAAAACCTCTCTCTGATAACGGTCTTTGTTAGGGTGTTGTTCCCATACTTTAGGATCCGATGCCACTTCATATAAAGATTCAAAATCCCCTTGTTCTAAGGGGATTAATTGAAATTCTTCACTCTCTAAAATAGATTGAACAGAAAAATTCATGCTTAACCTTTTTTGTTAGAGTCTGATTCTATTCTTTGGATTTCTTTCAACTTATCAGAAATCTTGATTACCGTGTCTAATTTTGATGGTTTCAATGGAATTTCCGCCTGATTCATATCCCATTTGATCACAAGGTTTCCAGAGTTTTCATCTGTTGGGTTCAGGGTAATTTCAAACCATTCCTGCTTGTCTGCCAATTTGTTTACTGGCACTGTAACATCTACTACATCCTGTTTAGGATCATAAGTATAAGCCCCCCATTGCTGGAAGTCTTTATTCAAAATTACTTTCCATTCTTTTTCAGTAGGAATGATGAATAATCCGTAAGTTCCTGCCGGAACAGTCTTTCCGCCAAAATTAATGGTCTGTCCGAAAGTGATTTTCGTAGATGAGTTAGCTCCTGCTCTCCAAA
The DNA here is from genome assembly GCF_057815135.1 of Chryseobacterium sp. II3a. NCBI lineage: Bacteria > Pseudomonadati > Bacteroidota > Flavobacteriia > Flavobacteriales > Weeksellaceae > Chryseobacterium > Chryseobacterium sp. II3a. The sequence continues at coordinate 22,075 of NZ_JBYPZJ010000005.1, forward strand.
CCTGGCCGTAAGGAACCAATTCTCCAAAAATCTTACGCCCTTTCACTCCGGGTCTTCCGTAATCCACTGAGATTTTGGACATTGAAAACTGCTGCTCTACCTTCTGACGCGGACTTGCTGCTGGTACAGAATAATCCTGTGCTAAAGCAAATCCTGAAACTGAAATACAAACTGCTATTAATAACTTTTTCACGTGTAAATTTTTGTTTAAAATTACAAAAATCAAAATAAAATAGCTTTCTCTAGCTCCAATAATTTTTGTTTTCTCCAGATTCCGCCTGCATATCCTACTAATTCACCGTTGGAACCGATCACACGATGACATGGAATTAAAATAGCAATTTTATTGATTCCATTGGCTGTTCCTACGGCACGAATGGCTTTGGGATTTCCCAATAGTTCTGACTGTTGTTTATAAGTTCTGATCTCTCCCATCGGAATTTCACGCAGCAGCAGCCATACCTTTTCCTGAAATTCAGTACCGGTTGTAAATAAAGGAACTTCAAACTCAGATCTGTTTCCTTCAAAATATTCTTTTAGCTCTTTCTCCAATTGCTGAAAATGAATGTGATCCTTTTCTACAATTTCTGTCTTCAGTGCTTTTGATAAGGCCCTTAGCTGCTTTTCAAAATTTTTCCTATCTGTAAATTCCAGCAGACAGATGCCCTGATCTGTTGCACAGGCTATCATTTCTCCCAGTGGAGTCTCTATTGTTTTTTGATGTATGAATTCCATTAGTTTAAAATTACTATTTTTCATGGATTCATACGATATCTTTTACCTGTTCTTTACCATTCTTTCTGCCTGAGCGATATGTCTTGTATTATGATAAATCACAAAACGGAAAGTATCACCCAGTTTTAAGGTGATCATTTTTGAAATACTGATGGCTGTTTTTGTTTTTTCCAGATTGATAGATCTTGCTTTTTCCAATAGATCAAGTAATTGTTTCTGCTGCTTTATAAATTCATTCACAACCTCTTTGTTCAGCTGGCTGTGGATGGGATCCATAGTTTTGAGCGTTTTCATTTTATTCAGTTTTTCTTTGGGAAGCATCGTTTTAGCAAAATAATTCCCTAGAATTCCCGGTTTAAAATCTGGTTTTGAAGTAGTTTTGGAAGAAGAAATTCTTTGAGAGATTTCAGGGATATAAAAGTTTCCGTATCGGTTAAGATGTTCCAGACACTCCAATGCACTCCAGCTATCTGTCGTAGTTCTGAAGTTCAGTTCATCTTCCGGTACCCATAAAAGGCTTTCAGCATACTGCAGATGTTGTCCGGTTCTGTTTTTTAATTCCTCTAGCAATGCTGTGGTTGAAATTTTCATTACTGTTTTTTTACAAAGTTCCGGATCCGTTTCTTCTTAAATCTTGATTGAACTCAAGATTTTTTAAGCCTGGATAATGTTTCCGGAGACATTCTGAGATAATTGGCAATATATTTATTCGGAACTTCCTGAAATAGTTTCGGACTGCGTTTTAAGACTCTTTCAAAACGTTCTGCCGGGGCATTAATCAATAAGTCTTTTTCTCTTTCCAACTGCTGCAATACAAGATCTTCCAAAACATTGATCCAAAACTTCATATGGGTTTCATCGGATTGAATAAACTGATAGAAATCATTTTTTGAAGCCACTTTTACCGCCGTTTTCTTGATCGCCTGAATATAAAGGTCTGATGGTTTCCCGGAAAGGAAAGAATCCAGAGAAACAATAATATTTCCGGTATACCCGAAACGGATAATCCTTTCTTCATGATCATCCGTCATAAAGATCCTTACACTTCCTTTTTCAATAAAATAAATCTGGGTGTCTGTACTTCCTGAGATTTTCAAAAACTCATTCCGTATAAATTCCTTATGTTCCCAATGAATGCCACTTTGAAGTAATTTTTCAACCATTTCATTTTAGTATTTGGTGTTCCAAAGATAATGGGTATTTTTAGAGGTTTAAACACCCACTGCGAATAATGCTCAAAAAAAATAAACAAATCATTCCTTTTTCAGGATACAAAATATAATGATGATATTGTAAAAAATACTTGAGCAGATTTTATTCTGCACCTTATTACAAAATAAATTCAAAACATTCTTAATAATGAAGATTAATACAGCCTTAGTGCTTTTATGTTCACAGCTTATGATTGTCAGCTGTAAAAAGGAGGACAAAACCACAGTTCAGAATCAGCCAGCTATTATAAAAGATTCTGTAAAAACGACAGCTGCAGAAGAGGAAATAGATTTTAAGAATTTTAATATTTACAATGTTTCCACCATGCAGCGTAAAGACCTTATGGATACCTTTATTTCGGTCTCTGATATTTATAATGATAAGAATGCTGTTCCGGCAGATTTTCTTAAAAAGCAAAAGGAGCTTCCTTTTGATAAGGTGTCTTATATTGAACTGGATGGTTCTTACAGGAAAAAAATGCTGGATGCTATTCATATCACTGAAAACGATTCACTTTATCTTTATAATTATGAAACCAATAATCTCCAAAAAATCCCGGTTAATAAGCTGAAAGCTACGGCCTATCTTTCTCCTTATATTGTTGAAGGAGATGAAGTTGACTCAGAATCTTATATGCTGGGGTTCCAGATTGACACTCAAAAAGGTACCGATATTTTTGACAAGTATATGAACGTAATCGCCTATTTCGGAAGCAAAAATCCATTTGTAGAAAATCAGATGAAAATGATTAAATGGGAAAAAGCAGGAGCTGATATTCAGAAAAAATATTTCTCAGGTTCCAATCTTAAATATGGAAGTACTTACCAATCTAAGTATGAAAATCTGACATATTATGTACAGGATCTTCTTAAAGAATATGGAACCCAGGAACGCAGACTGGTAGTAATCAACGATAAGAATGAAAAAATATTTGAGAAGACATTTACCATAAGTGACGGAGCGGAATTCAACCCTCTGGAAAAAATGGAAAATGCAGAAAACCATTATTATGCTCAATGGACAGGTAGACTTTTTAAAGGAAAAGCACCAGTGGTATTTAACTTCATCACCCCTTCTTTCGGATGTCCTGCAATCACATTTTTGGATAAAGAAAAGACTGAGCTTACTATTAATTGTGATAACAGACATTAATAAAAAAGGCTCCAAATAATAATTCTGCAAGTATTTTATCATATATATGATGTACCTGTAGAAAATCTTATGCAAAATCTATTTAATAGGTAACTATTTTTTAATGATATACCTCAAAAGCAAACCTGTACATCTACAGGTTTGTTTTTTTTGTTCAAAAAGTTTCCGGAATCAAAAAATAATGTACATTTAATGCCACACAAAAAACACAACTATGAAACAAAATATACTTCTATTTGCTCTTTGCATCTTCATCAACTTATTGATTGGCAATATTATATTAGTCATTATATTTCCTGACTTACCCTCTTTTTACAACATTCTTATTTCACTATTTGTATTCATTATTTATGGAGTTGCATTTTATAAATTACATTTTATTAACAGGAGATTAATAACATGGAAGCTTACAGGAATTTCGGCAGGATTAAGCCTTTCAGCTTTATTAATTGCCTGTATTATTACTTCAATAGGTAACCGATTACCTTCGGATACCATCATAACTGCCGGATTAAAAGGAGTTATTCCGATGTTCATTTTTGCCATTGTTCTGGCCTCTCCTTTCTGGATTCCCATAGCATGTTTTAATTTCGCCTGTATTTTCTTTATGAGGCAGGAATCCTAATGTAATTGTATATAAAGCACAATGATTTTTGAATGATTTTCATATAGGTTATATTTTTTATTTGCATTTAATATGTACACATATTATATTTGCACATATAAAATATTCTTATGTGGAAAAAAAAATATTCAGTAGTTACACAAGAAGTTACGAAGGAACAGATCTGGAAGCTAACAACAGATATTAACCGTTGGAAGGAATGGGATGATACTGTGGAGTATTCAACTCTGTTGGGTCCGCTTAAAGAGGGCGAGTTTTTTATTTTAAAACCTAAAGGAGGTCCAAAAGTAAAAATCAGACTTATTGAGGTAATTCCTTTTCATAAATTTACGGATTTAACTACATTTCCTTTGGCGAAAATGTATGGGGAGCACCTTTATGAAGAAACTGAAAATGGTTTAAAGATTACGGTTACCATGACCGTTACAGGCTTACTGGCCTGCCTTTGGATAAAACTGGTCGCTGGGGATATTGTAAAACATCTTCCGGAAGATATTGCGAACCAAATTAAAAATGCAAAAAAATTATGATACAATACTGGATAGCCTCCGTGTCTAAAGAACATATAGAACACGGTGTTAAAGGCAAATTCATACAAGTTTGCCACGGAAAAAAAGCACCTTTACAAAGGATGAAAAAGGGAGATCATATCATTATTTACTCTTCTAAAATAAAAATGGAGGATTCAGAGAAGCTTCAACGTTTTACAGCGATTGGAAAAGTTATGGATGATGAAGTCTATTCTTTTCAAATGACGGAAACATTTATTCCGTTCAGAAGAAATATAGAGTTCTATGACTGTAAAGATTGTTCTATCATTCCTTTGATTGATCAGCTTGATTTTATTGAGAATAAAAAATTCTGGGGTTATCCTTTTCGGTACGGACATTTTGAGATTTCTGAAAAAGATTTTAATTTAATCATTTCAAAAATGTTGTAGATGAATAAAGATAATACATTCAGTGTACAAAAAGCTGAGGATAGTTCAGGCTTTTTATTGTGGCAGGTCACCAATCTCTGGCAGCGGGAAATAAAAAAAGCATTATTACCGTTTGATCTTACCCATTCACAATTTGTTATTTTGGCAAGTACTCACTGGCTCACCCTTCAGAAGGCTGAAGTCACCCAGATTATTCTCTCCAACAATACTAAAATAGATCCGATGACCACTTCACAGGTGTTGAGAGCCTTGCAAAAGAAAGAATTTATAAGCAGAAGAGAACATATGACAGATACAAGAGCAAAAACCATTGAAATAACAGAAACCGGTAAAGAAACTATAAAAAAAGCCGTTATTGCTGTTGAAAATTTTGACCGGGAATTCTTTTCAAAACTTGAAACTGCACAACTGGAATTCAACAATAGCCTGATAAGTTTATTAAAGCATAAATAAAACGAAGGTTTCCATAAAAATGGGGTACATTGAATTTGCTCAACATACCCCATCATCCTATTTATAGCATATTCAATTATTTAACCTTAGGATAAAGTTTATTTTTCAGGTTTATAAAATAGTTTTCAGATTCTTTGAAATTGTTGGTTTTCATAAATTTAAGAACTACATTCAGATAAGATTCTGAAGGGATAAATTCTACACCCATTTTTTCAGAAAACTTTTTATATTCTGTATCCAGCAATCCCGGATTCTTTGCAAGCTGCTTAATATCTGTTCTGAAGCCTTTGAATATAAATTTCAAGGCCTCATAGTTTCCAGGATAAGAAACCGTTCCATGTGTTTCCCCTTCAAAAAAACGATGCTTATAATTCAGGCTTCCGCTTTTCTCTACGAGGTCTTTAAATTTTTCAATAGCCTGTGTCATGTCTGAATTCCAGTTTTTCTGTTGTTCTTCATTGTCAGCCTGAGAAACATATAAAAATTTGTGAGCCGGGAACTTTTTATTCTTTTCCAGATACTCATTTGTTCTTGAGATCGTTACTTCATTATCCCACCATAAACTCGGATCGTTGGCCACATAAGCATTAAAATATTCCGGGTGAAATAAAAAAGTATTGATGGCAAAAAGGCCACCGAATGAATGTCCTACCAAAACAGAATAGTCCTGAGTTCTATAATTTTTACTGATAAAAGGCTTCAGTTCCTCTTGCAGGAATTTCACAAAATTCTCACTTCCACCACTATCTGCAAAAAGAGTTACCGCAGGATTTACAGGGCTTTTCTTTTGTGATTTTGTAGGAGTAAGATCTCTTGTGCGTTCTGTATTTTTAACTCCAACAACAATACATTCCGGAATGTCAGCGTAAGGAGTTCTGGCGATAAAATCCGTTAGGCCTGTATAATATTCAAAATTGATTTCACCATCTAAAAGATAGATGACCGGATATTTAGCGGGATTAACAGCTGTATCATTGTATGTTTTAGGGAGATGAACCCAAACCTCTCTGTTTTCATTCAAAACCTTTGAAAATAGAGTTTGCTTCTCTCCTATCGTAATTTTTTCCTGAGCTTTCCCGATTGTGAAGACTGAAAATAGAGAGATATATAAAATTTTAAACCAATTGTTCATGATGTGATTCTTTTCTATGTTGATGAATATTTTTAACTTCTTTTGCTTTTTTACCGGACTTGTTCCTTCTTCCCCACCAGATCAGAAATCCTGTCACCGGAAGACTGGTACAAATGATTCCAATAACGAATGTGAATATTTTTCCAAACATTCCGCCCCAATACCCAACATGGAGATCAAAGTTCATATGTTCAATCACTTCATGCATCAGTACTTCTTTCGGATAATTAATTTCATCTCCTGTATATTTATTGACTTCTTTACTTTGTCCATCAACAATACTTTTTAACCCAATAAATCGAGCTGCCATTACGTTGTAAACCGTTGTAGAATCCTTACGGGGTACATTCATTCTTACTTGTTTTGCCTGTGGCAGTTCTTTAAAACTTCTGTCTATAAAATCTGTAAAAGACAATGCTTTTTTATCAGGATCATACTTCGGATCATACTGTTCTGCAATCTTATGGGCATCGGCAACCCCGCCAAAGGCAGCCTGAGTAAGGTCTGTTAAAATTTTATATGCCATAATAAGGCCGGTAATCGTAATAAATACAGCTGGCAGCAGAGAATAGAAGCCAAAAACATTATGAAAGTCGTAGTTTTTTCTACGCCATTTTGTGCCGGATTTAATCTTAAATGCAGTAGTTCTTGTCGTTTTGTTCCATTTTTTTGGCCACCAGAGAATAAGACCACCAATTAACTGAATGAAAAATATAATAGAGGCAACTCCTACTACCGTTTTCCCGAATTTACCTGCCAGTAGCTGAGCATGAATGTGAGCTACCACATAGAAAAATTCATAGCTTTTCGTAGAGCCTATTACTTTTCCGGTATAAGGATCAAGATAATGATAGGCAAAAACGCCTCTTGGCCCTCTTCCCTTGCTTTTAGGTTTTTCTGCTTTTTCAGCGTTTTTATCTTTTGGAGGCTTGGTAGCTGAAGCTACACGGAAAGTTCTGTCTGCCACCCTGTAAGTATCAAAGTAAAAAGCTTTTCTGTCCGGAACCTGCTGATGAAACTTCGTCAATAATTCTTCAGGAGTCATTTTTTTGGCATGAGCCGGAGCCTGAACATATTTTGCGCTTGCGGCACAAAGATCTACAATCTCGTCACAAAATACGAAAACCGTTCCGGAAAGTGTAACGGTAAGTACAATAATCCCGGAAACAAGTCCGAGCCAGAGATGCAGCCATCCTGTAATTCTTTTGGTCAGGGATTTCCCTTGTTTTTTCTTGGGGTTCGTTTTTTTATTCTCCATATCTGAAAGAATTGTCTTTAGATTGTTTTTGATGGAAAGCGCAAAGGCGCGAAGATTCTTCAGCATGTTTGTGTGATAAGGCGTAAGGATTTTTATCTTCGATAAAATTTCAAGTTGAATTGTATAATCTCTCGTGGATTTCACAGATTATGCAGATGTTTGAAAACAAATGATATCCTCTATTGAAATTTGTAAAAACCTATATAACAATGTTTTTTTTTACTTGAAATCCTTGTTTTTTTGCTCCATTGCGCTTTTCCAATCAACTTTAAGTTTGAGACAACTTGTTTTTGTTTTTAAAAGGTTATTAGAATTTAAATGCGAAATTGGCCAGGAACTCTCTTGGTTTTTGTGGCTGTCCGTAGAAATTCCAATAGGTTTGATTCAATGCATTATTCATCTTCACCCCTATTCTATATTTTTTCTTGTCATAGAAAACTGTTGCTCCTACTGTTGTATAAGATGGTGCCAGGAAATGGTTTGTGATATTAATATAGGTTTTATCTACAAAATTGAATCCAGCCCCGAAACCAAGTCCTTCATAAGTTCCATCCATGATTTTGTAACTCGTCCATAAATTGGCTACGTGTTTAGGCGCCCATGCCACTCTCTTTCCGGCATCTTTACTTCTGTCATCATAGCGGTTATCGTTGAATCCGTATCCTCCCACGATATTCCATCCTTTTACCGGGTTGATCACGATATCCATTTCAAATCCCTGGTTTTTTATATTACCATCCTGCCTGCTTCCCAGGCCTCCCGGATCAGCAATTACTCTATTCTTAACCCTCATATTATAATAAGAAATGGTAGATAATAGTTTTTTACCAAACAGATCTAATTTGAATCCAGCCTCAAACTGGTTTCCTTGTTCCGGGTCCCATTTGGTAAGAACACCATCCTGATTAGGTCCAGGAGCAATATTTTTGAATCCGTTCACATAGTTGGCAAAGAATGAAATTTCGTCTTTTTTAATCTCATATACCAACCCAAATTTTGGAGAGAATTGAGTTTGGCTGTAGCCTTCTGCTCCTGATACTCCATTTCTTTTAATATCTTCATTTTTGTAATGGTCCATTCTTAAACTTGCCATTACAAGAAGGTTATCGGTAACATTTAATACATTGGAAACATAAGCACTGTATGTACTGTATTGAGCAATCTCATATTTTGTAGCGGTTCTTGGAAGCTTTTTAACAACATCACGTGAAATAGGAGTCCAATCGGAAGTGTCATTTAATGTAACAATATCATTTCCTTTTTCAGTCCCATAATTCTCCCCGATTACTCCATTTAAGGGATAAGGAGCAAATGCTGAATTTGTGTTTTTACCCACAGTAAAAACAGGATATTGGTTTTTACTGCTCTGTTGGAAATAGTCCAAACCAACGACTAATCGGTTTCTAAGATTTCCGATTTTAAAATCTCCGATAAAATTCTGCTGAATATTGTCTGTTGTGATCTTATAATTGTCAAAAGGACGGATACTTCGGCTTACCCTATTGTTATCCATATAGTTTAATACCAGAAATATAGATTCTTTTTCATTGGCTTCACCTCTTTGATAGGATGTTCTGGAAGTCCATTGGTCATTGAATTTATGGGTAACTTCGGCCATTGTTACAAAATTGGTTCTCTTCGATCCAACATCATTACTGGTAAATGACCTTCCATGAATGGCTTCAAGGTCTTTCATAGAGTGATAGGTCAATTTTTCAGACTGTCTCACATAGGCATTCAGTGTTTTTTCCGGTGCATGGAATTCTGTATCTAAGGTTACCGTAGTTTTGTCACTTACTTTATAGAGAACACTTCCTGAAAAGAATACTCCTTTGCTATATCCAGCATCCTGAAAAGAATCCTGAGAATAAGCGGCTACATTGAATCTTGCCAATGCTGTTTTTTCTTTATTCAAGGGAGTATTCACATCTGCGGTGATCCTGTTCATCCCCCAGCTTCCGGTAGTATAATTAATGATTCCTCCAAAGTTTTGCTGCGGTTTTTTTGTCACAACATTCACCACTCCCCCATAATTAGCCAAAGTACCACCGAACAATGTTCCTGATGGCCCTTTGATGACTTCTACTCTTTCAATATTAGCAATCTCTGATTGTACTCTTGGATTCTGGATCAATCCGTTTCTGAAACTGGCATTAGAGCTAAACCCTCTCAGGAAAATATCATTCCCGCTATCGTTGACACTATTGCTCACGACCACTCCAGGAACTGACGCCATTGCCGTATTGAAATCTGTGGCATTCATTTCACTGATAATCTCTTTTGGAACAAGATTGTAAACTGTTGGATTTTCAAGGTTTTCTAAGGGAAGCCTTGCAACTGATTCGGATTTTTTGGTTCTGTAATTCTGGGTTCCCTGGAGGGAAACAGACTGGATTTCGGCTACTTTAAGAGTATCACTTTCCTGTGCACTCAGCATGGTCACTGCTAATAATGATGCAGAAATAATAGTTTTTTTCATTTTTATAATTAAGCTTAGTGTCGCAAAATTACTTTATTTTTATTAATTCTAAATAAAAACATGATGGAAGTCATAAAATTCATCCTTTATAAAAAGACCATAAATAAAGGGTTTCCGACAATCCGGAAACCCTTATTTCACTACTATATAGATGTTCAGCAGTTTATTTTATGTAAATATTTTAGTTAAATTATGTGCTCTATACAACAACTATCATAGACATATAATAGTTTGCACAGTGTATCGAAGTCAATAATAAGATGTCTTTATTGGAATATTTCTCAAAATCATCGGAAGTAGTGATCTGATATTCATAATTCAGAAGGTTCCACTTAAATTGAGGTTTCATGACTAAGAGCTCAGTTCCCACTTTATCAGTAAGCACAAATGAATCTTTGAAAACACCTCTGTGCTTACATACAAAACTTTCTTTTTCCCCATCAAAATAAGTTTGTACTATGATTTCACCATTCCAATTCATTCTGAACTTTAAAAGAACCTTTTCATTATCCTTCAGCTCAATGGTTGTTCCCCAGAATCCTTTTGGTTCAACCTGAAAACTTTGATGATTTGCCAGCTCCATCACAGCATTAAAATTAAACCAACTTTTGTAGGTAATTTTTCCTGTCGGTTTATCATCATTGAAGAGTTCAAAGGATAAAGAATTGCTGGATTTTGCGTAATATTCTGCCATGGTTGTTTTATAGTTTGGTAAAATTAAATCAGTTCTATCATTATTCCTGAATAATTTATTTAGATCCCCTAATTTACAACCTCTTAGATAAATCAGCAAAAAAAATTAAATAGTTTCGATTTTCTATTAATTCTTTCCAAACCAATATTCCCATTTTCCATTATCTATTCCAAATTTTCCCTGCCACCAGCGGGCCGGATATCCTACATCGTCATTCCGGATGGGTCTATGTTTTCTTTCTGGATAAGTAACATATTGATCGGCATAGTCAAGGTGTTCATCATCATGTAAAATACCTATTACCCCAAAAATTTCCAATAAACCTAACCGTTCTTCATCATTGGATTTGATGGTTTTGGAGATTTTCTTTTTGAGCTGAGCAATCCTGTCATTGGGCTCTGACATTTCAATTAACTTCTTTAATTCGTTGAGAATAGTGTAATCATTTTTATTAGGAGTAACTGACGGAAGTTTGGGAAACTGTTCTACGTCAAATAACACCTGAATTAAACTATCAAAGCAAGCTCCATCTTTATATTTAAAATAATTAATGGTATTAAATTCAATTGGATCTTCAAATTCGAAAGTATGAAGTCCACAAACGGCACAAATTCCCTCATTCGGTTCCGGACTGGCTATAAAGCTATGTTCTGATAATGATTTTGCAATGCAGTAGCTTGATAAAAATGAACGATATTCTAATTGTCTTGTGCTTAAACTGTATAGAAAGGCGTTAACAACATCCTGTTTTTCAATTTGAGCTACAGCCATTTTAATTCTCTTGCAAATTTTATCATGATTGATGTTTTCCTGTTCATACATTACATGCTGCTTCTTTGCATACTCAAAATCCACTTTGCTGATATATTGCATGTAAGTATCCCACTCAAACCAATCACTTAAGCTTTCATCCTGAGATTTTTTTATGGTTTTGAATAAAATTTTTATTGCTTTTTCATCCATCTATTATCAATCATTATATTACCCATTTTGTTCATTAACCAGGCAATAAATTGTCAAAATTCTATTGATTATTTTGTTTTCAGATATATTCCTTCAATAGTAGCATTCATTCCGAATTGTCCGCTGCATACTCCTTGGGTATACTGAACCACAGCAAAACCTTTGTAGAATTTTACTTTAAATTCACAATCATCTGTATCTGCTAATTTATAAGTAAAATCTGTTGTTGTAAGACTGATGGTATCATCATCTATTTGGGCAATATTTCTCCCCGGCTCTCCGGTCACCGATGTTATTCCAAAAACAGCTTTTGATCCTGGCAATTTCTTAATTTCCAAATCTCCCTGATACCCTGCTTCACTATATTGGTAATGATAACGCCCGAACAGATCTTCTACTTTTGTTTCTATTTTCTTTGAGATAAGAGCTGTATCTTTTTTTACTAGATTGAGAGCAAGTTCTTTTCTCGTCTTTGGTGAAAACCAACTTCCTTTAAAGTCACCATCCGTTGGTTTTCCGGTAATGACACCCGTTATATTGCCCGATTTTTCAAATTCTAAAATCCTGTAATTGTTATCGTTGTCAATGGTTCCTACAAGTGTTATGGGTAATTTATTTTTTGTATTCAAATAAGTAATTTCACCAGCGACAATATTGCCATCAATCTGGTAATGTATAAATACTGGAGTTTTCCCATTCAGAAGTCCCTTCCAGGATATTTCTTTACTGGTCTGTGGTTTTACTGATGCTAACTTGACTGATTCTTTGGGAATAGCTGAAGTGGAAACCTTATCTTTTTGTTCAGGTTTATTACAGGAAATAATTGTTAATAACGGAAAGTAAAGTAAATATTTGTATTTCATGGTGCTGTATCTTTCTTTTTGCGAATATACGACCTGTGTGGTGATTTAGATTATTTGTTTACTCAATTTTATAAACATAGTCTTTACTAATCAACTTCGTTTTATTTTGTAACTCTATAGTGCTAAAAGCTTTTCCATCAACTTCAACACTTTTAATCATATACCTCCATCTTCCGTTATGGCTTTTGTCAATCCTTACTGTGGAATTGGGCGGAACTTCCAGAACAATAGCAGAATCTTTCACTTCTATCTTTTCAAGAGATTTCAGGTTGTTGATTTTTCTAAAAGCTTTAGGGGATAATATTTCGTTTTCATAATTAAATCCGAAACTGGCAGGATCATTATTAATTGCTTTTGAAACAGGGTAACTATAATTGATCTTTATTATCTTTTTACTTCCGGTTAGGTTTTGAATGTAAAAATCGGTTAAATAAGAACATGCTGAAAATATTAGTACAGAAACAATATTTAAGAATCCAATTGTCATTGACTTTATACTCATTGCATTTCAGTTTAGATGGTTTTTGTAAAAATAAACAGAATAATTTGACTGACAACTCTTTTCAATAAAAAATCCCGCAAGTTTTCTTGCGGGATTTTGAGTATTATTTTTCGAAATTACATCGTCTCCATTTTGAAGCTCATGCTTTCGATTACTTTTAGAATCGCTTCTACCGTATCCATTGAAGTTAAACAAGGAACTCCATTTTCCACACTCATTCTTCTGATCTGGAATCCGTCTCTTTCTGCTTGTTTTCCTTTTGTAGTCGTATTTACCACATACTGAACTTTTCCTTTTTGAATCAGGTCGATAAGGTTTACGTTTTCTTCTCCAATTTTGTATCCTATTTTGCAAGGAATTCCTTTTTCTTCGAAGAATTTTGCAGTACCTTCTGTAGCCCAGATTCTGAAACCTACTTCATGGAATCTTGCTGCCAAATCAGCTGCTTCTTCCTTATGCTTATCAGCTACTGTAAACAAGATAGAACCGTGCATAGGAACTTTTCTTCCAGCTGCAACCAGTCCTTTGTATAGGGCTTTCTCTAAAGTAGTATCTTTCCCCATAACTTCTCCTGTAGACTTCATTTCAGGGCCTAAAGAGATATCAACTTTTGTCAGTTTTGAGAAAGAGAATACCGGTACTTTTACAAACACTCCTTCTTTATTCGGAACCAATCCATTTTTATAACCAAGATCAGCCAATTTTTGTCCTAAGATCGCTTTCGTTGCAAGGTTAGCCATTGGAACCTCAGTGATTTTAGATAAGAAAGGAACGGTTCTTGAAGAACGTGGGTTTACTTCAATCACATATACGTTTCCTTCGAAAAGAACGTACTGAATGTTCATTAAACCGATCACCTTCAGTCCTTTCGCCAGTCTTTGGGTATAGTCTACTAAAGTATCAATTTCGCTTTGAGAAATATTCTGTGGCGGATATACAGCGATAGAATCTCCGGAGTGAACTCCTGCTCTTTCGATGTGCTCCATAATTCCTGGAATCACTACTGTTTCACCGTCGCAGATAGCATCTACTTCAATTTCTTTTCCTACCATATATTTGTCAACCAAAACAGGGTGCTCAGGACTTGCGTCTACTGCATGTTCCATATAGTGAGCTAATTCTGCTTCTGCGTATACAATTTCCATTGCTCTACCTCCCAAAACGTAGCTTGGACGCACCAATACCGGGTAACCGATTTCGTTAGCAATTTTGATCGCTTCTTCTTTTGAAGTGGAAGTTCTTCCTTTTGGCTGAGGAATTCCCATTTCCTGTAAAGCTTTCTCGAATTTATCTCTGTTTTCAGCTCTGTCAAGGTCTTCTAATGAAGTTCCTAAGATCTGTACTCCGTGAGAAGCTAATTTATCTGCAAGGTTGATCGCCGTCTGTCCTCCGAACTGTACGACTACTCCCTTAGGTTTTTCAAGCTCGATGATGTTCATTACATCTTCTTCAGTAAGAGGCTCGAAGTATAATTTATCTGAGATAGAGAAGTCTGTAGAAACGGTCTCAGGGTTATTGTTGATAATGATCGCTTCGTACCCCATTTCTTTGATAGCCCAAACTGAGTGTACCGTTGCGTAGTCGAATTCAACTCCCTGCCCGATTCTGATAGGTCCTGAACCTAAAACGATAATCTTTTCTTTATCAGAAACTACACTTTCGTTCTCTTCTTCGTAAGTTCCGTAGAAGTATGGCGTTTCACTTTCAAATTCAGCAGCACAAGTATCTACCATTTTGTACACTGGCATTACTCCGTTTTCTTTTCTGAAGTTGAATACTTCACGCTCTTTTACATCCCAAAGAACCGCGATATTGATATCTGCAAAACCTAATCTTTTAGCTTCAATTAATGTTTCTTTATCAAACTTGTTTTCAGCAATTACTTTTTCGAAGTCAACCAGTTTTTTAAGCTTCCAGATGAAGAATTTATCGATTTTACTCCACTCTACAATCTGCTCCCAATCGTATCCTCTTCTTAAAGCATCTCCGATGATGAATAATCTCTCATCATCACACACTCTGATTCTTCTTTCGATTTCTTCAGCAGTAAGTGCCTGAGCTTGTTTAGTTTTTAATCCTAAGTGCTTGATTCCTGTTTCTAATGAACGGATCGCTTTCTGTAAAGATTCTTCAAGGTTTCTTCCGATCGCCATTACTTCTCCAGTTGCTTTCATCTGAGTAGAAAGTCTTCTGTCTGCAGTTTCGAATTTATCGAATGGGAATCTTGGGAATTTAGTCACCACATAATCCAGAGCAGGTTCGAAACATGCGTATGTTTTTCCTGTTACCGGGTTCATGATTTCATCCAATGTTAATCCTACTGCAATTTTCGCAGCGATCTTTGCAATCGGATATCCTGTTGCCTTACTTGCTAAAGCTGATGAACGGGATACTCTAGGGTTTACCTCGATGATATAGTAATCGAATGAATGTGGATCTAATGCTAACTGTACGTTACATCCGCCTTCAATTCCTAATGCTCTGATGATTTTTAATGAAGCATTTCTCAGTAACTGGTACTCTCTGTCTGAAAGGGTCTGAGAAGGTGCTACTACGATAGAGTCTCCTGTGTGAACTCCTACCGGATCAATATTTTCCATGTTACAAACCACAATCGCGTTGTCGTTTGCATCACGCATTACTTCGTACTCAATTTCTTTGAAACCTGCGATTGATTTCTCAATAAGACACTGTGTAACCGGGCTGTGTTTTAGTCCCAATTCAGCAATCTCTTTCAATTCTGCTTCAGTGGAAGCGATACCTCCACCTGTTCCTCCCATCGTAAAGGCAGGACGAACAATAACAGGATAACCAATATTGTCTGCAAACGCAAGGGCTCCTTCTACCGTGTTTACGATATCAGATTCCGGAACCGGCTCATTTAATTCTCTCATCAACTCACGGAAAAGGTCTCTGTCTTCTGCTCTGTTGATCGCAGAAAGTTTAGTTCCCAATACTTCCACTTTGCATTCTTCAAGAATTCCTGATTTTTCAAGCTCTACCGCCATGTTAAGACCTGTCTGTCCTCCAAGGGTTGGTAGTAATGCATCCGGACGCTCTTTTCTGATGATGTGGCTTACAAACTGTAATGAAATCGGCTCGATATATACTTTATCAGCGATTTCCACATCGGTCATGATCGTTGCAGGGTTTGAGTTAATCAAAATTACTTTGTAGCCTTCTTCTTTTAAAGATAAGCAAGCCTGCGTTCCTGCGTAATCAAATTCAGCTGCCTGCCCGATGATGATAGGTCCTGAACCGATTACTAAAATTGTTTTTATATCTGTACGTTTTGCCATTTTTCTTTTTTTAGAGTCTAAAATCATATAGTGAAGATTCTAAACTTTGTAATTTTACTTTTATCAGACTTATGATTACATTTTGTCATTCCGTAGAATCTAAACATGTTTTGTAGAGATTCTTCACTACGCTATCGCTTCGTTCAGAATGACAGGTTGAGTTGTTTGTACTTGTCATTCCGAGGAATCGAGGAATCTCCATTTCTTCGTTCAGAATGACAGAAAGCCGTCTTATTTATTTTTAAAGTCTTCCATTAATTGGATAAACTCATCAAACAAGTAGTTTGCATCCTCCGGACCAGGGCTCGCTTCAGGGTGATACTGAACAGAGAAGCAAGGGTGAATTTTGTGTTTCAAACCTTCGTTTGTTCTGTCGTTCAAAGCGATGTGAGTTTCGATAAGGTCAGTTCCTTTTAAGCTTTCCTGATCTACTGCATATCCATGATTCTGAGAAGTGATTGCTACCGTATTTTTCGCTAAATCCAGTACAGGGTGGTTTCCTCCTCTGTGTCCGAACTTCAGTTTGAATGTTTTTGCTCCGCAAGCAAGACCAATAAGCTGGTGTCCTAAACAGATTCCGAAGATTGGAACTTTTCCTAATAATCCACGGATCATATCTAATGCGTGTGGTACATCTTCCGGGTCGCCAGGACCGTTTGAAAGCATAATTCCATCTGGATTCATCAATAGGATATCTTCTGCTGTTGTATCTTGAGAAACCACGATGATATCACAGTTTCTTTGAGATAATTCTCTGATGATTCCCAATTTAGCACCAAAGTCTACCAACACTACTTTGAAACCTCTGTTAGGGTTTGCATAAGGTGTCTTAGTAGAAACCTCTTCTACCTGATTGATTGGGAAAGTGGTTGTTTTTAGTTCTGCAGCTGTTGCTGCTTCGTCTGCATCAGCATTCACGATTTTTCCTTTCACTACTCCGGAGTTACGAAGAATTCTTGTTAGTCTTCTTGTATCAATTCCTGAAATTCCTGAAAGGTTTTTCTTCTTAAATAATTCATCTAAAGTGATCTGAGTACGGAAGTTAGAAGGAAGATCGCAAAGTTCTTTTACGATAAGCCCTTTAATTGCCGGCTCAATACTTTCATAATCATCACGGTTAATACCATAATTCCCGATAAGCGGATAGGTCATACAAACTATCTGACCACAATACGATGGGTCAGAGATCAATTCCTGATACCCTGTCATTCCGGTATTGAAAACTACTTCTCCTGCAGTTTCCAATTCTGCTCCGAAACCTTCTCCATGAAACACTTCACCGGACTCCAGTATTAATTTTTTCTTCATTTTTTCTATTTAGATTTTCTTTTTTATTAACAAGTTGCCCTTACAGGGGCAGATATAATCTTTATTTTTTTGTCCAAGGGTTCTATCCCGTGGTTATTATCAGGTCGCCTCTACGAGGCTCACATAATTAATGTCTTTCTTATTTTTCCAGGGGTTGCACCCCATGGCTATTAACAGGTCGCTCCTACGAAGCTTGCCATACTTTTTACTTTTACCTTGGCTCTTTTATTTAAAGGTAAATCCTTTTTCTTGCAATGCATCTTTTAGGATGGCCATTCTGGCGAAAACTCCGTTTTCCATTTGTCTGAAGACTCTTGAACGTTCACATTCTACCAGATCTGAGTCTATTTCTACTCCTCTATTGATAGGTGCCGGATGCATGATGATTGCTTCTTTTTTCATGGCCTGCTCTCTTTCTTTAGTCAGACCATATCTTTTATGGTAATCGGATGCTGTAAAGCTCATAGCAGCATCATGTCTTTCGTGTTGGATTCTTAGTAACATCAGAACATCTACTTCAGCGATCAGTTCGTCTACTGAAAGATAAGTTCCGTTGATTAACGCTCCTTCATCAAACCATTGCTCAGGTCCTGAAAAGTATACTTTAGCACCTAGTCTTCTTAAAGCTTCAGCATTTGAGTTCGCCACGCGACTGTGTTTTACATCTCCTACAATTCCTATTTTTAATCCTTCAAATTTTCCGAATTCCTGATAGATGGTCATCAGATCCAGCATACATTGTGAAGGATGGTTTCCTGTTCCGTCTCCGCCATTGATTACAGGAATTTTAATATTCTTCAGTTCTTCAAAATATCTGTCTTTCTTATCTCGGATCACTACCAGATTTACTCCCAGGCTCTCAATTGTCTTCACGGTATCATAAAGACTCTCCCCTTTATTTACAGAACTGTGGGAAGCATCAAAAGGAACAACCTGCAATCCTAATTTTCTTTCTGCAATATCAAAGCTTGTCTTTGTTCTAGTGCTGTCTTCAAAGAAAAGGTTGGAACAAAAAACTTCGCCTTCAATTTTAGCAGTTTTTCCATTTCTGAAAGCCAGTGCTTCTGTCAGTATACTGTTGATTTTCTCGGTACTTAGTTCTGTAATCGTAAACATAATCTTAATTTTTAAGCATAAAAAAAGCGAAGACAACAATCTTCGCTAATAACAATAAATATCGTAAAGGGCGCTTTCGCCCGGTAAATCTAATGATATAAATGCTTTTTTATTCATTAGGTGCAAAGATACAACAATTTTATGAACCTACAAAAACAAAGTTTAAAATAAATTAAAACCTTTAGTATTTCCTTATTCTCATTTAAAATTAATATTTTTGTTACAACACAACTTTATTCTATGGATTTAAAAGACAAAATGATTCTCAGCATTATACAGGAAGACTCTACTTTATCAGTGAAAGAAATTTCAGAAAAGATTGGTCTTACCTTTACTCCAACGTATGAAAGAATCAAACAATTGGAGAAGCAGGGGATCATTCAGAAGTATGTAGGTCTTTTAAACCGTGAGAAACTGGGTCTGAATATTGTAGTCTACTGTAACGTACGTCTTAAAGAACAATCCAAGAAAGTATTGGAGACTTTTGAGAAACATATCGGGAAATATGATGAAGTACAGGAAATCATCAGTCTTTCCGGAGAATACGACTATATGCTAAAGATTATTGCCAAGGACATCAATTCTTATAATGAATTTGCTGTCAACGTGATTTCAAACATTCCTAACATCGGACAGTACCACAGCTCTATCGTTCTTCATGAGGTAAAAAAATCCACCAAGTTCAAGATAGACCTTGAATAGTTTTCCATTTTAAACCATTAAGGAATTTTAAGTGGTGAAAAGTAGCTAAAAGCATTCGCAAGTGAATGGTAAAAGCAATGTGTAAAATTTCAAACTTTACTTAACTCTTCCTATCTTAAAATTCTTTGTGAGCTTTCATGGCTCTTATCACAATCATCAATTTCAAAGATCAAAACAAAATCCAACCATTAAGACAGGCTTAAGCAATTAAGATTTAAGGATTTCACAACGATAAACATAAGGCGATTCTAAAGTAATTTTTAGATTTTTATGTCAACTCAAGCCTTTATAGATCTTAATGGTTTAGATTTTAACCCAATAATTTATTCTTCAGTTTATTGAACTGGTATTCTATTTTATCCAGACAAAGATTTCCAATACTTCCCTGGTGAGTATGATCTAAAGCTCCTGGTTCAAATTCAAATTCATTATTTTCAATCTCCTGTCCTACTTTCACGTAAGCATCACGGAAAGAACTTCCATTTTTCACTTCTTCATTGATCTTCTCTACGCTGAACAGGTATTTATATTTTTCATCCTCAAGAATTCCATCTTTTACCTGAATGTTCGGTAAAGTGTAGCTTAAAATTTCCAGACATTCTTTTAATGAATCAATAGCCGGGAAAAGAATTTCCTTTGTTAATTGCACATCTCTATGGTATCCTGACGGAAGGTTATTCGTTAACAGGATCAATTCATTCGGTAACGCCTGAATTCTGTTGCATCGTGCACGAACCAATTCGAAAATATCAGGGTTCTTTTTATGCGGCATAATGCTGCTTCCTGTTGTAAATTCTTTCGGAAAGCTGATGAAATCGAAATTCTGATTCAGATACAAACACACATCATAAGCAAATTTCCCAAGTGTTCCGGCCAGAGTAGCCATTGCCATCGCCAGTAACTTTTCAGACTTTCCGCGGGTCATCTGAGCATATACCGAATTATAGTTCATGGATTGAAATCCTAGATTATAAGTAGTACTCTCACGGTTGATCGGGAAAGAAGAACCATAGCCCGCTGCTGAGCCCAGTGGATTTTTATTAATGATGTTTTTGGTTGAAAACAACATTTCAACATCGTCTAAAAGTGCTTCTGCATAAGCTCCGAACCACAATCCAAAAGAGGAAGGCATAGCGATCTGCAAATGGGTATACCCCGGAAGCAGTACATTCTTATGCTGATCTGCCAATTGGATCAAAATCTGGAAAAACTCATCGGTAAGCGCTGTAATTTCACGGATCTCATCCAGTAAATACAGTTTGATATCCAGTAAAACCTGGTCATTTCTTGATCGTGCTGTATGGATTTTCTTTCCGGTATCACCTAATTTTGTAATCAGGATCGCTTCTACCTGAGAATGGATATCCTCAGCTTCTTTATCAATTTCAAAATTTCCGTTTTCAATTTCCTGTAAAATATCGTTTAATACCGCCAGCATCTGCTCAGATTCTTCAAGAGAAATAATGCCGGTTTCTGCCAGCATTTTACAATGTGCCATAGAACCTTTAACATCATATTTCGCTAAACGTTCGTCGAAGTCAAGATCTTTTCCTACGGTAAAGTTATTGACTAATATATTGGTGGCCAGGTCGTCCTTTTGCCATATTTTTTTCATAAGTATGATTGATTTTTCTAAGACTGGGTATTTTCTATTGATCTCACCACAGTCCGATTTAAAATATTTGATTGATTTTGACAGGCCCAGCAAGGCGATCCTTATTACTATTAACTATAAAAAAACATTTCCTTAATTATTTAAAGTCTCTTTCTAATGGTATTTTTTGCATAAATCTTTATTAAAAACGAAACTTTAATGCCTGCTGAGCGTAGTCAAAATATATGTTAAGCTGGAAGCCTGAAGCTAGAGGCTGGAAGTTAATAACAAACGATAACAACTTCCTTTCTTCCATCTTCCTACTCCCCGCTTTTTATAATACTTTTTCCAAAATCTGGATGTAAATATCAATACCTTCTTCTATTTCACTGATATAGATAAATTCATCCGCTGTATGGGAGCGCCTACTGTCTCCAGGACCTAATTTCACAGATGTACATGGAATGATTGCCTGATCCGAAGATGTTGGCGATCCATAGGTTGTTCTTCCTATTTCCAATCCTGCTTTTACGAACGGGTGATCCATTTCAATTTTGGATGAGTTCAACCTGAAAGACCTCGCCGTAAGTGTTGATTTCATCTGAGACTGAATGATTTCAAAGGCTTCTTTATTGGAATATTCATCCGTTACCCTTACATCCAGTGTGAAATGACAGGATTCTGGTACTACATTGTGCTGTACGCCAGCATGAATCCCTGAAAGAGTTACTTTTACTTCGCCCAGATAATCTGAAACTTTTGGAAATTTAAAATTTAAAATCCCCTGCAGATCCGCCATACATTTGATAATAGAGTTATCATCATTCGGATGAGCAGCATGAGAAGGAGTTCCTTTCATCTCCCCGTCAATCACCAACAGTCCTTTTTCAGCTATGGCCAGATTCATCTGCGTGGGTTCACCTACAATAGCCAGCTCTATATTGGGTAACTGTGGAAACAGAGCCTCGATTCCGTCAAAACCTGAAATCTCCTCCTCTGCTGTCAACGCAATCACTAAATTATATTCTAAATCTTCTTTATCAAAAAAATGTAAAAAAACCTGCGCCATAGAAACCAGAGAAGCTCCGGCATCATTGCTTCCCAATCCGAACAGTTTACCGTCTTTTTCAATCGGAACAAACGGATCAAGGGTGTAGGCTTTATTTGGCTTTACCGTATCATGATGGGTATTCAATAATACGGATGGTTTAAATACATCAAAGTTTTTATTCACCGCCCAGATATTGTTTTTAAAACGTTTGGTGGGAATCTGGTGTTTTTTGAAGAAGTTTTCAATTTCCACCGATGTATTGAATTCATCTTTACTGAACGAAGGAATTTCAATCAGCTTTTTAAGCAGCTCAACCGCATTATTCAATAATTCTTCTTTATTATAAACAGATTTCAGTTCCTGCATGATGATTCTCTATATGATTTTTCAGTTCTGTCTCTTTAATCAGAAACACTTTATTTACATTATTCTTTACAGCTCCAAGAGCATTTTCCAGTTTGGGTAAAATCCCTTTGTGAAGCTTTCCTTCTTCTTTCAGCGTTGTAAAATCTTCTTCAGAAATACTTTTGATAAGAGATTCCGGATCATCCACATTTCCCAATACTCCCTGTTTATCAAAACAGTACAGTAACTCCACTTCATACTTCTCAGACAGTGCCTGGGCAATCACAGAAGCAATTGTATCTGCATTGGTGTTAAAAAGATTTCCTTTTCTATCATGGGTAATCGCAGAAAATACAGGAATAAGATCCAGTTTCATCAGTTTTGAAATGAGTTTTCTGTTCACACTCTTCTTATTGATATCTCCCACAAATCCGAAATCTATTTCAGGATGTTCTCTTTTCTTAGCTTTAATCAGATTTCCATCTGCTCCGGAAAACCCTATAGCATTACATTTTTTCTGCTGTAGTTTTTCAACAATATTTTTATTGATTCCACCTGCATACACCATCGTAACAATATCCAATGTATCTTTATCCGTAATCCTCCTTCCGTTGACCATCTTCTGCTCTATGCCTAGTTTATCTGCCAGCGTATTCGCTAACTTTCCACCGCCATGCACAAGGATCTTCTTTTCTTTAATTTCGGAAAACTGATCTAAAAACTGATCCAGTAATCGTTCATCATCAATGAGCGCTCCGCCTATTTTTATGATGTATATTTTCTGTTTCATTTTTTTACATTTATTGTATTGGTAGGATTGATAGAAATCTATTCCTATCTTGGGTTAAATTGTCCCTTTGGGACTCGTTGGAGGCTATTTTATATTGTCTAAAATTTCGCTGAATACAGCTTGCGCCGAGAAAATACGGTTTTTTGCCTGTTGGTAGATGATGGAACTTTCTCCGTCCATTACTTCATCGCTTAATTCTACATTACGACGAACCGGAAGACAGTGCATTACTTTTGCCTGATTGGTATTTGCCAGTTTTTCATTGGTAAGCATCCAATTTTCTTTTACTTCAGGCATTGCAGCATAATTATCAAACGAAGACCAGTTTTTCACATAGATAAAATCTGCATCTTTCAAAGCTTCGTCCTGATTGTGAATCACTTTTGTATCTTTTGTAAAAGCCGGATCCAAATCATACCCTTCCGGATTCGTAATTACTAGTTCAACATCCATTTCCTGCATCCATTCTGCAAAGGAATTTCCTACTGCATGAGCAATTGGTTTAATATGTGGCGCCCAGGTTAAAACCACTTTCGGCTTACGGTCTTCTTTCCAGTTTTCTGTAATCGTAATACAATCTGCCAAACTTTGCAAAGGATGACGTGTTGCTGATTCCAGAGAGATAACAGGAACTTTCGCATGCTGTTCAAACTGGCTTAGAATGCTTTCATTCACATCGTCCTCTTTGCTCTTCATTCCTGCGAAACAACGTACCGCAATGATATCACAATATTGATTTAATACTTCAATAGCATCTTTGATATGCTCTACAGTATCTCCGTTCATCACCGCCCCATCAGCAAATTCAAGATTCCATGCTTCCTGTGCTGCGTTTAAGGTCAATACATTTAAACCAAGGTTCTGTGCTGCAATCTGGCTGCTTAAACGGGTTCTTAAGCTTGAGTTTAAAAATACAAGTCCTATAGTTTTCCCCTTTCCTTTTTCTGTTTCTGAAAGTGGGTTCGCTTTAATTTCTAAAGCTTTTTTTATGATTTCCTGTAAGTTTTCTACATCACTTACAGCTGTGAATTTTTTCATTTTGAATTGATTTTAAAGATTTTAATACCTCTTACATATTTTCCAACACCTCTTTCAGAGCGTTGATAAAAAGATCTGTTTCCTCTTTTTTGATATTCAGTGCCGGAAGAATCCTCAACACTGTTTTATCGTTTGAGTTTCCGGTGAAAATATGATGATCGAACAGTAAGCTTTTCCTTACTTCAGAACAGTCTCTGTCGAGTTCTATTCCAATCATCAATCCTTTCCTTCGGATAGATTTAATATGGGGTAAACCTTTAATTTCATTTTCAATATACTCGCCCATTTGCTGAGCATTTTTAATAAGATTTTCATCTTTCATTACGTCCAGAACAGCAATAGAAGCTGCACACGCTAAGTGATTTCCTCCAAATGTTGTCCCCAGCAAACCATTACTTGCCTGGAATTTAGGGTTGATTAAAACTCCGCCAACCGGAAAACCGTTCCCCATTCCTTTTGCTGTAGTGATAATATCTGCTTCAACTCCAAATTCCTGATGAGCAAAGAAATATCCGCTTCTTCCATATCCTGACTGTACTTCATCCAAAATCAAAACAGTGTCATATTTTTCACACAATTCTTTTATTTTAGATAAAAACTCTGGTGTTGGAATCATGATTCCTCCTACTCCTTGAATTCCTTCAATAATTACTGATGAAATTTCATTTCCATGTACTGCAAAAGTTTCTTCAAGCTGCTTGATGTCATTCCACTCTGATTTGATAAATCGTTCTGAAAAATTAACCGGAGCAACAATCTTTGGATTATCTGTTACCGAAACTGCCGCAGAAGTTCTTCCGTGGAATGATCCGGAGAAATAAAGCACTTTGCTTTTCCCATTGTGAAAAGAAGCTAGCTTCAATGCATTCTCGTTAGCTTCAGCACCTGAATTACACAGAAAAAGATTATAATCTTCATATCCTGAAAGTTTTCCCAGTTTATCAGCCAGCTCAACTTGCAATTCATTTTGAACAGAGTTAGAATAGAAAGAAATCTTTTCCAATTGTTCTTTCAATTTATTTTGGTAGTGCGGATGATTATGGCCAATAGAGACTACAGCGTGGCCTCCGTAGAAGTCAAGATATTTTTCACCTTTATCATCCCAAAGGAAAGATCCCTGAGCTTTAACCGGATTTATGTTGAATAATGGATATACGTTGAATAAATTCATTTTTTGTTTTTTTTATTTTTCTTTTGTCTTGAAATCGAAGATTCGACATCGTCAAACAAAAGAAACAAAAGTTCAAGACCTGGAAACTTCCGCTAAAAATTAGTTCTGTTCTCTAAAAATTCTAAAACTTGTGCGAATTTCAAATTACTCTTTCGAATCAATATTTTCCTCGCGCTTCAAACAGTAGAATTTTCTTAACGTTCATAGAAATAATTTTCTTAACGCTCCATTTTCCTAAGTCAGATTTAATTATAGTTTTTAAAACTTACAATTGACTTATTAATTATTTAATTCTAAAATGCAATCGGTTTTAAATTCAAACC
The DNA here is from genome assembly GCF_057815135.1 of Chryseobacterium sp. II3a. Lineage (NCBI taxonomy): Bacteria > Pseudomonadati > Bacteroidota > Flavobacteriia > Flavobacteriales > Weeksellaceae > Chryseobacterium > Chryseobacterium sp. II3a. The sequence continues at coordinate 47,820 of NZ_JBYPZJ010000005.1, forward strand.
TGTATTTTCTTCCCAGCCCATCGCAATGTTCATATTTTGCACCGCCTGACCTGAAGCTCCTTTCAACAAATTGTCAATCGCTGAGTGAATAACGGCTACATTTCCACTCTTTTCAATCTGGATCACGCAGCGATTGGTATTGACAACCTGCTTTAAATCAATTGCTTTTTCACTTACCGTTACAAAAGGCGCCTCTGCATAAAAATCCTGATACAATTGATAGATGTCAGAAAGTCCCAAATCTGTTTTCACTGTAGAACTTGTAAAAATCCCTCTTGCAAAATCTCCTCTCCATGGAACAAAATTCAGGCTGACTTCTTTATGATTAAACAAAACTATCTGTTGTAAAATTTCATCCACATGCTGATGAGTCAATGTTTTATAAGCTGATACATTATCATTTCTCCAAGTGAAATGGGTGGTTGACTGTAAAGACTGGCCAGCACCTGTAGAACCTGTAATTCCTGTTGTAAAAACCTCATCCAAAACCTCTTTTCCAGCCAATGGTAATAATGCCAATTGAATTGCTGTAGCAAAACACCCTGGATTTGCAATACTTTTTGAACCTGACAGTTGTTTTTTATTGATTTCCGGTAATCCGTAGATAAAATTTCTGTTTTCAAAATTTCCATCCAGACGGAAGTCATTTCCTAAATCAATAACCAATGTTTCTGCTTTAACCGGATTTTGAGTTAACCAGTTCTGGCTTTCCTTATGAGGAAGACACAGAAATAGAATATCTACTTCTTCAGGTTGATCTGTCAACACATCCTCACAAACTGTCGTTAAATCCGGGTACAGATCCGAAATTCTTGTTCCCGAATTCGAACGACTATATAAAAAACTCAATGTCACATGGGGATGGAAAGCCAACAAGCGTATCAACTCGCTTCCTGTATAACCGTTGGCTCCTATTATTCCTACTGTTTTCTTCATTTTCAAACTGATAGGAATGCATCCTATCTTGGGGTAAATCGTTCCTTCGGAACTCTAGTTGATATTTTGATTAATCTGGTGATATATATTTAAGGAATTACTTACAATTTTTGTGTATCCTTTTACATCATCTCCCGTCCATGCTCTGTTTGCCTCTCCATAGCTTCCGAATTTATCAGACATTAAGTCGTGATTGGATTCTATTCCGTTTAGGATAAATCTGTACGGATGAAGCGTTACAAAAACTTTTCCGCTTACAGTTTTCTGAGAATCGGTTAAGAAAGATTCAATATTTCTCATTACCGGATCTAAGAAAAGAGCTTCATGAAGCCAGTTTCCATACCAATCGGATAATTGGGATTTCATCATTTGCTGATATTTTGAAAGCGTATGTTTTTCCAATAAATGGTGAGCTTTGATAATCACAGAAGCTGCTGCTGCCTCAAATCCTACTCTTCCTTTAATTCCTACAATGGTATCACCTACGTGAATATCACGACCAATTCCATAAGCTGAAGCCAATTCTTCTATTTTCTGAATGGCATATACAGAATGAGTAAAGCTCTCTCCATTTACGGATACTACTTCTCCGTTTTTAAATTCAATCTCCAGTTCTGAAGGTTGAGTTTCCTGAACCTGAGACGGGAAAGCTTCTTCCGGCAGATAATTTCTTGATGTTAAAGTCTCCTTTCCTCCTACAGAAGTTCCCCAAAGTCCTTTATTCACTGAATACTGCGCTTTATGGAATTCCATTTCATATCCATGACTTTTCAAAAACTCAATTTCTTCTTCACGGGATAACGCCATATCACGGATTGGCGTAATGATTTCAATATTTGGACACATCACCTGGAAAATCAGATCAAAACGAACCTGATCATTTCCAGCTCCTGTACTTCCGTGAGCAATTGCATCCGCTCCAACTTCTATCGCATATTTTGCAATTTCCTGTGCCTGAATCGTACGTTCTGCGCTTACAGAAAGAGGATATGTGTTATTTTTCAGCACATTCCCGAAAATCAAATACTTCACACAAGAGTTGTAGTAATCTTCCTGAGCATCTACGCACCTGTATTCTTTCACCCCAAGGTTTAAAGCTTTTTTCTCCAGCTCTTTTTCTTCTTCTTTGGAAAAACCTCCGGTATTTACAGTAACTGCATATACATCATACCCCAGTGTTTCACTAAGATATTTTGCACAGTAGGAAGTATCTAAACCTCCACTAAACGCTAAGATGACTTTCTTGTTCATTGCTATATTTAATTTCTGGTTGTGCATTCACAACACCGTTTACTTTATTATGATCAGGCTGATTGTCTACAACCTCATTATTTTTTATATTTTCAGGAACAAACAACATTGCTGTACATAAGCAGTTTTTACGCTCCTTTTTCATTAGAATCTCGTAATTCACACAGTTCTTACAACCGTTCCAGAATTCTTCATCCTGAGTAAGCTCAGAATAAATGACCGGCTTGTATCCTAAATCACTGTTGATTTTCATTACTGCAAGTCCAGTTGTTAACCCGAATACCTTTGCTTCAGGATATTTTTCTCTAGATAATTGGAAAACTTTATGTTTAATCTGAGTAGCCACTCCACCATGCCTGAATTTGGGAGATACAATCAATCCCGAATTGGCAACAAACTTCCCGTGAGACCAGGTCTCTATATAACAGAAACCTACCCACTCACCGTTTTCAGTAGCAACCACAGCATTGCCTTCTGAAATCTTTTTACTCAAATATTCGATGGAACGTTTTGCGATTCCCGTTCCTCTACGCTGTGCAGAATCATACATTTCCTGCTGTATTTCACTCACATACACTAGATGTTCGCATGAGGAAATTTCTATTTCCATTTATTTATCTAAATTTTTTGGCAAATTTAAAATATAATTTCTTTAAAAACCAAATTAAAAAGATATTTTTTTTGTTTTAAAAATTTACACAGGTAAAATTATCTTTAATCAAAAATATATATTTGCTAATTTATTATATATTTGCTAAAATAATATAGCTATGGAAAATACATGTCCCAAATGCAAAGGAAATAAGGTAGTTAAAAGTGGTATAATCAACCAAAAACAGAGATTTTACTGTAAAAACTGCAACTATTATTTTACGGTCAAAAAACTAGGAAAACAGATTGACGATTATTACGTCACCAAGGCACTACAGCTTTATCTTGAAGGGTTAAGCTACCGTGAAATTGAAAGAATTATTGGCGTTTCCCATGTTACCATAAGTTCATGGATCAAAAAATATAATATCACAAGACCTCCGCATTCGGAATTTCATCCTGTTTATAAAATACTGAAGCAAAATGAATTAATTGAATACATAGCACAGGAAGAGAATATTAAGAACTCCGGGATTATTATTACACAGTTTGCTGATAAGTATATGTTGATTAAATGGGAAAGGTTTAAAAAGTAGATATGAAGTTCGGGGTTCGCAGCTCCAGATAAGGAGTACAAAACAAAACAACAAACTATTAATTATCAAAATTTTATAAATAATAAAATTCAAAAATCCGGATTACAAAACTCGAAAATCATATTTCGTAACAAGTCATACCTATACTATTACCACTAATATATATTAAATTTTCGTAAATAAATTATTAATTCCAATTTGGCTTTCACAAAAAACAACGCCAAAAATTGATAATTTATGAAGAAATTACTTACATTCATTGGAGTTACCTTAATCAGTGGTTCTATGTATTCGCAGGGTTCTCCTGATTATGGCAGTGGATTAAAAATCAACCTCAATCCTGAGGGAGACAAATTCATCAGATTTATTTTATGGGACCAGCTTTGGCTAAGAAACAGCCAGATGAACCCTGGAAGCATGGTTGGAAATGAACCAACAGACAACACATGGAACTTGGGAAACAGGCGATTACGCGCTTTAACCTACGCACAGATCTCCAAGAGATATATGATCCTTCTTCATTTTGGAATTAACAATCAAACCTTCATCAATGGCGGCGCTTCAGGAACTTCAGGGACAGGTGGTTATGGAAATGGAAAGAAAACCCAGATGTTTTTTCATGATGCATGGAATGAATATGCAGTTATTTTACCTGGAGAAGCCGGAAAATTCAGTTTATCTTTAGGGGCAGGTCTTCATTATTATATGGGACTTTCCCGCATGACCATGGCTTCCACTCTAAATTTCCTTACCGTAGATTCTCCGGTATTCTCCTGGCCCTTGATTGATAATTCGGATCAGTTTGGAAGACAAATCGGAATGTTTGCTAAAGGTAAATATGGTAAATTGGAGTATCGTTTCAGTTTAAATAAACCTTTTGCTACAGACCTTGCTCCTGCTAATGTAACTGATCCTTCAAGAGCCGTAGCAGTAGACAACAATGGAAATCCAAGTTTTTCAAAAGCAGGATATGTTGAATATCAATTCCTTGATGAGGAGTCCAATACCTTACCTTTCAAAGTAGGATCTTATCTGGGAACTAAAAAAGTCTTCAATGTAGGAGCTGGGTTTTACCATCAGGCAGATGGAACCAGAACTTCTGTAAATTCAAATGTTGAAAAGCATGATATTACTCTTTTTGCCGTAGACGCCTTTGCAGATATTCCTCTAGGAGAAGCAAAAAACAAAATGGCAGTTTCAGCATATGCCGGATATTACAATTATAATTTCGGTCCAAACTATGTAAGAAATCTGGGAACCATGAATATTGCAGCATCTGATCCTAATTTCACAGGCAATAAAGCTATTGCAGGGCCAGGAAATCTACAACCAACCATTGGAACAGGTAATATTATCTACGCACAGGCTGGTTTACTATTGCCAAGTCAGGCAGAAAAGCCAAAAATCAGAATACAGCCCTTTGCAGCCTACACGCACAAAAACTTTGAAGCTTTTGACAAGTCATCCAATCAATTTGATGTTGGAGCCAACTGGTTCATAGATGGGCATCACGCCAAGATCACCACTCAATACTCCACAAGACCGGTTTATACCAATCCTACTGAAAAACCTTCTTCAAAGGGAGAATTTATTGTACAATTCCAAATCTACTTATAACCTGAATACACTAAGGCAATAAAAATTATAAGATGAGTTAAGTTAAGTCCTATTAAAAATAAAACTTCTCTCCTATTCCATTTTCCATTAACATCAAAAACTAATCAATATGAGCGACAATCATCACGAAAGCTACGAAAATATGACCGACAGGCAGAAAAACCGCACTATTTGGAGCGTTATCACTGCCTCTTCACTCGGAACACTGATAGAATGGTATGACTTCTACATTTTCGGGAGTTTAGCCATTGTTTTAGCGACTAAATTTTTCCCTGCAGATAATCCGACAGCAGCATTTTTATCTACATTGGCCACTTTTGCAGCGGGATTTGTAGTAAGACCTTTTGGAGCTTTATTCTTCGGAAGATTAGGTGACATTATCGGAAGAAAATATACTTTTCTTGTTACTTTATTAATCATGGGTTTTTCCACTTTTCTTATTGGATGTATTCCAAGTTATGAGACTATTGGATTCATGGCTCCTGTTTTGGTTTTAATTCTGAGATTATTACAAGGACTTGCTCTTGGAGGTGAATATGGAGGGGCCGCCACTTATGTAGCAGAATACGCACAACCTCATCGAAGAGGTTACTGGACTTCATGGATCCAAACTACAGCCACAGCAGGACTTTTCATTTCCTTAATTGTTATTTTGATTACCAAAACCACCCTTTCTCCTGAAGAATTTGATGGCTGGGGCTGGAGAATTCCTTTCTGGATTTCAATTCTAATGGTGGGGGTTTCTTATATCATCAGAAAAAACATGAAAGAATCTCCGCTTTTTGCAAAGGCGAAAAGTGAAGGAAAAACTTCCAAAAATCCTTTAAAAGAAAGCTTTGGGAATAAATTCAACTTTAAATTCGTTTTACTTGCCCTTTTTGGAGCTGCCATGGGACAAGGAGTAATCTGGTACACGGGACAATTCTACACTATGAGCTTCATGCAGAAAGTAATGAATATTGATTCTACTCAGGTAGATTATTTAATGGCGACTGCTTTATTTTTAGGAACTCCTTTCTTTGTATTTTTCGGCTGGCTATCGGATAAAATAGGAAGAAAAGCGGTGATGATGACAGGAATGCTGGTTGCTATTTTAGCTTACAGACCTATTTATGACAGCATGTTCAAAAGCATCAGTCTTGAAAATAAAACTGTAGCCTCCAGCGGAATCACAGAAAAAAGAACCGCTAAAATCCACAATGATATTGCTACAGACAGCCTTATCTCTTTCCATAAAGAAACCCTTTTCACAGATGGAACATTAATCAAAAAAGACAGTATTGTTCACTGGTCACCGACTGGCCCGGTAATGAAAGACGGCAAAGCTGAAGAAGCTAAAGTTTCGCAATCTGTAAAAGTAAGTGACAGTACAAAATGGTATCTGGTCTTCTTAGTATTCATTCAGGTTATATTCGTGACGATGGTTTACGGACCTATTGCGGCATTCCTTGTTGAAATGTTCCCGGTGAGAATCCGCTATACATCGATGTCTTTACCTTACCATATCGGAAATGGTGTATTTGGAGGACTTCTCCCTGCAGTGGCTACTTATCTTGTAACTACTGGAAAAGAAGCCGGCCATGCCACTTGGTATCTTGAAGGATTATGGTATCCAATTGGAGTCGCAGCAGTCTGTCTGATTATCGGATTAATTTATCTTAAAAATAAGAACAATAATCTTCACGATTAGACACTGAATCACTCAAATTTTTATTAATTTTAAAACTACTAAAATGAACGGACTAAAAAAAATATTAGGCATACTCTGGATCGCCATTGCAGTGATCGTGGGATATTTTGGAATTACGGTAATGGGAATTCCAAAGATTACCTCAGGAAAACAGGAAGATCTGGTTTTCGGGATCATCATTATGTTTGTACTGATGCCGATTATCTCAGGTGGAATGGCTGTTTTTGGCTATTATGCTTTAACAGGAGAATATTCTGACGACAAAATATAGTTAATAAGAGATGAATGATAATTGATGAATAACTACTGTTCATCAATTATCTTTTATCCATCATCATTTATGAAAAAGAGACACGAACAAAAACTGGTTATTCTGAGCATCGGACTGATGATCGCCTTCAGCATCCCTATTTCACTACTTTTCAACAGTGAAAAGGTTATTTTCGGTTATCCTATGATCTTGATTTACCTCTTTGCTGTCTGGATGGTTTCCATCATAATTTCCTTTGTAATTGTAAAAAAGTACAATGAATAGTTTCGCATTATTTTCTGTGGTTATGTTTTATCTGGCCCTTCTGTTCTTAGTTGCCCATCTGGCAGAGAAGAAAAGAAGCAAGTTCTGGATCAATAACCCTTACATTTATGCATTGTCCTTGGCCGTGTATTGTACTGCATGGACTTACTATGGAAGCATTGGAGTAGCGGCTATCAGCGGCCTTAACTATCTCCCGATCTATATTGGGCCTGCCATGATTATTCCTGCCTGGATCTATATCAACACCAGAATTGTAAGAATTGCCAGAGTCAATAAAATAAGCAGTCTTGCGGATTTTATCTCATTACGCTATGGAAACAGCAGAAGTCTGAGCGCTATTATCACAATTGTCTGCCTTTTTGCTATTGTCCCCTATATCGGTCTACAGATCAAAGCTATATCTGAAACTTTCCACCTAGTAACAGAAACACCGATGTCAAAGAATATACTGACTGATAATGCGACATTTGTTGTCGTTTTAATCGCTTTATTTTCTTCGTATTATGGAACCCGATATGTAGATGCTTCAGAAAAGCGACTGGGAATTATTTCAGCTATTGCTCTGGAGAGTTTTTTAAAATTATTTTTCATCATTATCCTAGGCTTTTTTGTAATCTATTATGTCTTCGATGGATTTACAGATATCTACCAGAAAGCCAGTCATTTCAAAGATTTTAAAGAAAAAAACACATTCAATGGTATTGAAGGGGCGATGAACTGGATGGTTTTATGCATGATCTCAGCAACTGCCATCTGCATATTACCCCGACAGTTTCACACGGCAATCGTTGAAAACAGACAGGAAAAGCACATCAGAACTGCCATCTGGTTTTTTCCGCTTTATTTATTGATCTTCACCGTATTTATTTTCCCGATTGCCTGGGGTGGAAGGTTAATATTTGAGGGTGAGAAAGTAAATCCTGAGTTTTACTCTATTTTAATTCCACAGCATTTTGACAATACTTTAATCACGGTTTTGGTCTTCCTTGGTGGATTAAGCTCATGCATTTCCATGATTATTATTTCTGCCATCACTTTATCCATCATGCTTTCGAATAACCTTATTATCCCTTATGGATTGCTTGGGAAACTGAAATCTGAAAATGAAGAACAAAATACAAGAAGCATCACCAACATCAGAAAGTTCAGCATTTTTGCTCTGATTATTATGGCTTTTGTTTTTTACAAATATTTTATTTTAAAAACTTCACTGGATTCTGTAGGATTGATTTCATTTGTAGTTATTGCACAGTTAGCGCCAGCATTTTTTGGAGCTATATTCTGGAGAAGAGGAAGTTACAAAGGAGCCGTAATTGGCCTTACTGCCGGATTAGCGATCTGTTATTTCGGGCTCATTATTCCGCAGTATTACTTCTCCTATAACCAAGAATTCAAAGGGGTTTTAAGAGACATGTATAATTCTTTCAACTTCTTCACTATTCCTTATCTGGCAAGAATTCCCCAAATCTTTTTCTGGTCAATCTTGGTGAATACAGGCTTATTTACTATTATTTCAGTAAGCACCAAAGGAAATTATCGTGAAAGAAATTTTGCTGAACTGTATGTAGATATCGACAAATACATTCAGAATCATGAAAATGCTTTTATCTGGAGAGGGACCGCTTATATTTCTGATATTCAAAATATACTGGAAAGGTTTTTAGGCAAAAACAAAACTGAACAGGCTTTGAGAATTTTTAATTTAAAATACAATATTGATTCAAAAACTGAGACTGCCGATTCAAGGTTCATCAAATTTTCAGAAAACCTTCTGGCAGGAAGAATTGGAACAGCTTCAGCTAAAATTCTGATTGAAGGAGTTACCAAAGAAGATAAAATATCTCTGAAAGAAGTTTTGAATATCCTTGAAGAATCCAAGGAAAATATCAGTTTAAACAAAAAACTTACGGAACAGTCTGAAGAACTACAAAAGCTTTCCGATGACCTTAGAACCGCCAATGAAAGCCTGATTGTAAAAGACCGCCAAAAAGATGACTTCCTTGATTCTGTTGCTCATGAATTAAGAACTCCTATCACTGCAATTCGTTCAGCTGGGGAAATCCTGGCGGATGATGATGACATTCCCTTTGAAATCAAACAGGAGTTTTTAAATAATATTATTACAGAGTCTGACCGATTAAGTGAAATTATCAACGACATTCTTTATCTCGACAAGCTTCAACATGGTGAAATCTCATTAAGCATTCAACAAAACAACATTCTTGAAACCTATAAAAAAGCATTAAACCCTCTCCTCCATCTGATACAGCAGAAAAATATCCATTTAAGCGAGGTTAATCTTCTGAATCGGGTTATATTTGAGTATGATGAAGCCAGAATGATCCAGCTTCTTCAGAATATATGGGGAAATGCCTTAAAATTCACGGATGAACAAGGAACAATACAGACTAAATTATTTGAAAGAGAAAATCAATTGGTCATTACCATTTTCAATACCGGGAAACACATCCCTGAAGAAGACCTTGAGATGATTTTTGACAAATTTTATCAATCTAAAAATCAGAATATTTTAAAACCTACAGGAAGCGGACTTGGCCTTGCCATTTCAAAAAAAATTATACAGGCCCACAACGGAAGTATAAAAGCCGAAAACAGCGGACTTGGAGTAACTTTTACAATCAGCCTTCCTGACAGCATAATAAACGAGATTAAAAATGAAGTTGAACAACTTTAAAAAGCCATTATGAAAAAGATAATCATTGCGGATGATGAACATAAAATATTAATGTCACTGGAATACAGCTTTAAAAAGAACGGTTATGACGTCTACATTGCCAGAGACGGAACAGAAGTTCTGGAATTTCTCAAAACAATGGTTCCGGATGTAATCCTTCTCGATATCATGATGCCTAATCTTGACGGCTACAGTACATTGGATATTATCAAGCAGGATGAAAACCTGAAGAATACAAAAGTCATCTTCCTAAGTGCAAAAAACAACCCAAGAGATATTGAAAAAGGACTTGAGATGGGTGCTGACGCTTATGTCACAAAACCTTATTCTATAAAAAAACTGATGCAGCAGATTGAAGAGTTGTTTTAGAGAAAAAACACCAAACAAAGACTATTGATATGAACACAGATACTCTATTTAAACAAAGCATAGAAAACAAAGAAGAATTCTGGAAGGAGCAGGCGTCCGCCATACAATGGTTTGACTTTCCAAAACAGATTCTTTCAAAAGATATCAATGATTATCCACAATGGTTTGCTGATGGAAAACTGAACATGTGCTATCTATGCATTGACAAACATATTGAGGACGGTTTCGGAGATCAGAATGCTATTGTTTATGATTCTCCGGTGACAGGTCAGAAAGAAATCTACACTTTCAATCAGGCCAAAGAAGAGATATCAAAATTGGCAGGAGGACTAGCTTCTTTAGGATTAAAAAAAGGAGATACTGCAGTTATTTATATGCCTATGATTCCTCAGACCCTTTTCGCCATGCTTGCCTGCGCAAGAATCGGAGTTATTCATAATGTAGTTTTCGGAGGTTTTGCCCCTCATGAGCTGGTGATAAGAATCGATGACTGCAAGCCTAAAGTTTTAATCACAGCCACTGCAGGAATAGAGATCGCCAAAAGAATCCCTTATCTCCCACTGGTAGAAAAAGCCATTGAATTGGCACAGGATAAAGTAGATAATATTATTGTTTACAACAGAAAATTAGTAGATAATCACGATGAAATGTTTGATGGACTGATCGATTATGAAGAGTTGGTTCAAAAATCTGCTCCTGTTGATTGTGTTGCTGTAGAATCTAATCATCCCCTTTATTTGCTCTATACTTCCGGAACCACAGGAAAACCTAAAGGGATTGTACGTGATACCGGCGGTTATGCTACCGCATTAAAATTTTCCATGAAATATATCTATGGTATTGAACCGGGGGAAACGTATTGGGCGGCCTCCGATTTCGGTTGGGCCGTTGGCCATAGTTATTCCGTTTATGGACCTCTGCTCAACAGAAACACTACCATTATTTTCGAAGGAAAACCTATTATGACACCTGATGCAGGAACTTTCTGGAGAATTATCTCAGAATACAAAGTTTCAGTGATGTTTACTGCTCCTACTGCTATCAGAGCAATTAAAAAAGAGGATCCTAATGGCGAGTTGGTAAAAAAATACGATCTGTCACACTTCAAAAAACAGTTCCTTGCCGGGGAACGGTGTGATGTAGCAACCTTAGACTGGTTTGCAGAACACATTGGAGTTCCGGCTATTGATCACTGGTGGCAGACAGAATCCGGATGGCCAATGCTTGGCTTATTAACCTTTGACAAAAATTACAGCATCAAGAGAGCCTCTGCAGGAAAGCCTATTCCTGGGTATGATATTAAAATTTTTGATGAAAACGGGCTTGAGCTTGATCCACACCATGAAGGGTATCTGGTGATAAAACTCCCTCTTCCTCCCGGAGCATTACTTGGTATATGGAAAGATCATGCCCGTTTTGAAGACAGTTATTTATCACAATACAATGGATATTACTTTTCCGGTGATGGCGCTATACAAGATGAAGATGGCTATATATTCATTACTGGAAGAGTGGATGACGTTATTAACGTTGCTGGACACCGGCTTTCCACCTCAGAAATGGAAGAAATTGTTTCCTCACATCCTGATGTTGCAGAATGTGCTGTCGTAGGAATTGATGATGACTTAAAAGGTCAAATTCCTTTTGCGACAATTGTTTTAAAAAATGGTACTACCATTACTGAAGAAAATATTGAAAAGGATATTATCCTGATGGTTCGTGAAAAGATAGGCGCTGTAGCTTTTTTAAAAAACGCAATGGTTGTCAAAAGATTGCCCAAAACACGATCCGGAAAGATCTTAAGAAAGCTCATAAGAACGTTGCTGGATGGTAAAGATTTTCAGATTCCATCAACGATTGATGACGAGAAAATTATTGAGGAAATTCAGGAAAAGATCAGTGAATATAGGGCTTAAGCGAAAAATTAAACATATATTTAAAATACAATTCAAATTTCAAAAAACGAAAGGGATATGAGAAATTACTTAATAGAAGATTTACCACAATACTTTGAAGATTATAAAAAATCTATCAAAAACCCAAAGAAATTCTGGGACAAGGTAGCCGATCAGAACTTTGTGTGGTATCAGAGATGGAGCAAGGTGGTTAAGTACGATATGAATGAAGCTAAAATCGAATGGTTCAAAAATGCCAAACTTAATATTACTAAAAACTGTCTGGACAGACATCTTGCCATAAGAGGAGACAAAACAGCAATCATCTGGGAACCTAATGATCCCAAAGAGGAAGCTCAGCATATTTCCTACAACGAATTGTACACCCGTGTCAATAAGACTGCCAATATTTTAAAAGAAATGGGCATTGAAAAAGGTGACAGAGTATGTATTTACCTTCCAATGATTCCGGAATTAGCTGTTACCATGCTGGCTTGCGCTAAACTAGGAGCTGTACATTCTGTTATTTTTGCAGGATTCTCCGCTTCCGCAGTATCTTCAAGAGTGAATGATTGTGAAGCTAAAATGGTCATCACTTCAGACGGAAGCTACAGAGGAAATAAAGTTCTGGACCTAAAAAGCATTGTGGATGAAGCTTTAGAAAAAACGCCAACTGTTGAAAAAGTCCTTGTAGTAAAGAGAACTCACAATGAGATCAAAATGAAAGAAGGAAGAGATTATTGGCTGGCTGACTTATATGAAAAAGCTTCTCCTGATTTTGTAACAGTTATTATGGATTCTGAAGATCCGCTTTTCATTCTTTATACTTCTGGTTCAACCGGAAAACCAAAAGGAATGCTCCACACCTGCGCCGGATATATGGTGTATACTGCTTATACTTTTAAAAATGTATTTAATTATAAAGAAAACGATATTTATTGGTGTACCGCAGATATTGGCTGGATCACTGGTCACTCTTATATTCTTTACGGACCATTATTGAATGGAGCCACTACAGTCATTTTCGAAGGAGTTCCTACTTATCCTGAGCCAGATCGTTTCTGGGAAGTCATTGAGAAACATAAGATCACCCAATTCTACACCGCTCCTACTGCTATTCGTTCTCTAGCTAAAGAAAGTACAGAATGGGTAGATAAGCATGATTTGAGTTCATTGAAAGTCATCGGATCTGTAGGAGAACCTATCAATGATGAAGCATGGCATTGGTTTAATGATCATGTAGGAAAGAAAAAATGTCCGATTGTTGACACCTGGTGGCAGACAGAAACCGGAGGAATCATGATTTCACCACTTCCTTTTGTGACCCCTACCAAGCCTACCTATGCTACTCTTCCTCTACCGGGAATTCAACCCGTTTTGATGGATGATAAACGCAATGAAATTACAGGTAATCAGGTAACCGGAAACCTATGTATCCGTTTTCCATGGCCGGGAATCGCAAGAACCATCTGGGGCGACCATCAAAGATATAAAGAAACTTACTTTACGGCCTTCCCTGGAAAATATTTTACAGGAGACGGCGCTTTGAGAGACGAAGTAGGTTATTACAGAATCACAGGCCGCGTGGATGACGTGATCATTGTTTCAGGACATAATCTGGGAACAGCACCTATTGAAGACAGTATCAACCAACACCCTGCCGTTGCCGAATCTGCTATTGTAGGCTATCCGCATGACATTAAAGGAAATGCATTATATGGTTATGTGATGCTGAAGGAAATCGGAGAAGGGCGTGATAAGGAAAACCTTAAGAAAGAAATCAATCAGTTGATTTCTGATCAGATCGGGCCTATTGCTAAACTGGACAAGATACAGTTTGTTTCCGGTCTTCCAAAGACACGTTCCGGTAAAATCATGCGTAGAATTCTTAGAAAAATTGCAGAAGGAGATTTCAGCAACTTCGGAGACATCAGTACCCTATTGAATCCGGAAATTGTAGAAGAAATTAAAAACGAAAGAATTTAATTGAATTTCAAATAGTACAATAAAGAGATCATTTCTATATGAAGTGGTCTCTTTTTCTATGGAAGAAGCAGGTTTTTTATTTGCTGCATATTTTACAGATTATTGTGCATTACAGGGTTTGGAATATAATCGATTATATATTTAATCTGTGCCATCTGCTAAAGCTATGTGAGAAATAAATTAATCTCCATCAGAAAATTAGAGTTAAATGATAGGAAAAACCTCATAAGGTGCCACAGCAGAGTGATTGCTGAAACACTTATCATTCCGTATGAATTATTTAAAATTTATATAATTTTTAAAATTAAACATCTGTTCAATAGATATATTCAAACATTTTAACATTATTTTATAGATAAAATATTAATAGACAAATTTTATTGAGTTTATATTAAATAAATAGAAAAATTATTATTACCTTTAAGTACAAACTTTAAAACCCATTAATTATGTCAAATATATTAGCTGGGCTATTTGAGCACCATAGCGATTACAAGAAGCTTGAGAGTGATCTGGAAAATTCAGGAATTCCTAGTTCTGATTACATCATATACCTTAACAGTGATACAAGCAACGCCCAATATCTGGCAAGTGTGGCGGTAAAGGATAGCAGCCAGACGGAGAATATCCGGAACATTTTCACCCAGAATGCAGTCATAAAAACTTATATATTTGAAAATATGAGCATCGACCAGGCTAATTATGATACTATTAAAAGGTACATTGATGCTAGAAACAGGGCAGAAATTCACAACAGCCCGGACATCAGAATTAAAACCTCAACCGAAGGTATCAATTCAGAAGTAAAATCTTAATCGGCATAAAACCTAATAACCGGAAATCCGTAGTGCGTACTACGGATTTTTTATGTTTGAAAAAAGTAAAAATTTTCGTATTTTCGTCTAAATATAGGCATCTGCACAAATGAGTTACGATTTAGAACAAGAGAATAAAGAGATCCTTGCAAGATATAAGGATCTGATTTCTAACACATACAGAACGCTGGATGAGGAAAACAACAAGCTCATCCGGAAAGCATTCGATATTGCATTGGATGCTCATAAGGATCAAAGGAGAAAATCCGGGGAGCCTTACATCTACCACCCTATCGCTGTAGCCAAAATTGTAGCGACAGAAATCGGTTTGGGAGCAACTTCCATCGCCTGTGCATTGCTGCATGATGTGATTGAAGATTCGGATTATACTTACGAAGATTTGAAAAAAATCTTTGGGGAGAAAATTGCCAGTATCGTGAATGGATTGACTAAAATATCCATCATGAACCATCAGAATATCTCTGTACAGTCAGAAAACTACAGAAAATTACTACTGACTCTGTCTGAAGATTTCAGGGTTATTCTGATCAAAATTGCGGACCGTCTTCACAATATGCGAACCCTGGAAAGCATGGCTCCGGACAAACAGAAAAAAATCGCCTCAGAAACGGTGTATATCTATGCTCCGATGGCCCATCGTCTTGGTTTGTATAATATCAAATCCGAGCTGGAAGATCTTTCCTTAAAATACAATAACCCTGAGGTTTACAATGAAATCACGGAGAAATTGGAACTGGCTAAGGAAAGCCGTGAGCGCTATATTGAGGAATTTAAAACTGAAGTTTCTGAGCGATTGAAAGAGGAAGGTTTAAATTTCACCATCAAAGGCCGTGCAAAAGCAATTTCTTCCATTTACAGGAAAATGCTGAAACAGGGAGTTTCCTTTGAAGAGGTTTTTGATAACTATGCAATTAGAATTATCTATAAATCGGATGCTAAAAACGAAAAATTCTTAGCCTGGAAAATTTATTCCATTGTTACAGATGTTTATCACAGTAATCCTTCGAGAATGCGTGATTGGATTACCCAACCCCGCTCTACAGGATATGAAAGTTTACACTTAACTGTTCTTGGTCCTGATAAAAAATGGATTGAGGTTCAGATCCGTTCAGAACGAATGGATGAAATTGCCGAAAAAGGAGTTGCAGCGCATTATAAATACAAGGAAGGCTATAAGCAAAGTTCTGATGACCGTAATTTTGAAAAATGGGTTACGGAGATTCGTGAAGTACTTGAACAGCAGCAAAACCTGTCTACTTCTGAACTTTTGGATAATATCAAACTGAACCTTTATTCAAAAGAGGTATTTGTATTTACTCCAAAAGGAGAAATTAAAATCCTGCCGACTAATGCTACTGCTCTGGATTTTGCCTTTTCGGTTCACTCAGATCTGGGAATGAAATGTCTGGGAGCTAAAATCAATGGAAAACTGGTTCCGATTTCTTATATTCTTCAAAATGGTGATCAGGTAGATATTCTATCTTCTCAGAATCAGAAGCCTAAATCTGACTGGCTGGAATTTGTAGTCACTTCAAAAGCCAAATCAAAGATTAAAAGTTACCTGAATTCCCAGAAAAATCAGCTGGTAGAAGATGGAAAAGAAATTTTACAAAGAAAACTTCGTCATGCAAAGATCAATTTCAATGATGAAGAGATCAATAAATTACAAAAGTTCTTTAACTTAAAATCATCACAGGAACTTTTCCTTAAATTCCAAACCAATGAATTGGATGCAAGCAGCTTAAGGAAATATATTGAAAGTAAGAATGTATTCAACAATCTACTTTCCAGATTCAGAAAATCTCCATCCAAAAACACTCATTATGAAGAGCCTAAAGAGCAAAATCTTGATATGATTGTCTTTGGAAAAGACGAAGAAAGATTGAACTATACTTATGCAAAATGCTGTACGGTAATTCCTGGAGACAAAATCTTTGGATTTATTACTATTTCTGATGGAATCAAAGTACACAGTGACAACTGTCCGAATGCGATCAACCTTAGAGCCCAGTATGATTATCGTGTTATTCCTGCCAAATGGGTAAATGAGGAAAGCTTTAAAAACCGAGTGAAAATTGAAATCGAAGGCCTTGACAGAATGGGAATGATCAACGATATTACGACGGTCATCAGTGGAAGTATGGGAATGGATATGAAAAGTATGTCTATTGAATCCAACAATGGCGTATTTACAGGAAACATCAACCTTGAAGTCAAGAATAAGGGGCAATTGGAGGAAACCTTCAAGAAGCTCAAGAATATTAATGGAGTCTCCAGGGTGAGACGACTACAATCGTAAACATGAATTTATCACTTTATTTTAAAAAATTTTTCAACAACAGTCAAGCCTCAGGAATCATTCTTATTTTCTGTGTGCTTATTTCATTACTTATTGCTAACTCTTCTCTTGCGGCAAGCTTTCAGAGCTTTTTAGACAAAGAAGCAGGAACTCACCTGTTTGGGTTAGAATACCCTGTCAGCATCTGGATCAATGATGGTTTGATGGCCATATTCTTTCTTTTGGTAGGCCTTGAAATTAAACGTGAGCTTGTAGAGGGTGAGCTTTCTTCTTTCAAGAATGCCTCATTACCTATTTTTGCAGCAGTAGGCGGAATGCTTGTGCCTGCCGTTATTTATAGTATTTTCAATTCCGGAACAGAATACAGCAATGGCTGGGGAATTCCGATGGCTACAGATATTGCTTTTTCTTTGGCTATTATTTCGATGCTGGGAAAGAAAATCCCTAATTCGATTAAGATATTTCTGGCTGCATTAGCCATTGTAGATGACCTTGGGGCCATTCTTGTCATTGCTATTTTTTATACTGAACAGATCCACTGGAGCTATCTCCTACTCTCTTTTGGAGTAACCGCTCTGTTGTTTATTTTAAATTTTTTAAAAGTTACCAAAACAATATTTTATATCATTCCGGGGCTATTTTTATGGTACTTCCTGCATCATTCCGGAATTCACGCCACCATAGCGGGAGTTTTACTGGCATTTTCAATTCCTACCAACGCTTCCAATGTGGAAATTTCACCATTAGAAAAATTGGAACATCAGCTCCATGTTCCTGTAAGCTTTTTAATCATGCCTGTTTTTGCTTTAACGAATACCAATATTACTTTTTCAAGTGAAATGGTAGCAGGGGTTACAAGCACACTAGGACTGGGAATTATCTGCGGATTGATTCTTGGTAAACTTATTGGAATCAACTTATTCTCTTTGCTAGCCATTAAATTAAAGCTCAGCTCTCTGCCACAAAACAGCAACTGGGCTCAGATGATAGGAGTAGGTTTATTGGCCGGAATCGGATTTACAATGTCCATTTTTATTGCACTTCTATCATTTAAAGGAGAAATAGAGATACAGGATGAAGCTAAATTTGCTATCCTAATAGCTTCTTTTATTGCAGCCATTCTAGGATTTACAATTTTAAGCCTAAGTTCTAAAGGAAATATGGAACCGGAAGAAGATTAATTCTTTTTCTGGTTTTCCAGTTTTCTCCGGTGTTGTTCATCACTCTCAAGATCAGGTTCTGTAACATGAGCGTGATAATGAATTGTTTCTTTTTGAATTTCATCTGACAACAATTTCTCTATTCTGAGTTTTCTGATCGCCATATTCAGTTCGTTTCCAAAGAGTAAAAGATATACATTTACATTCACCCACACCATCAGCAGGATCATACTTCCAATGGAACCATAAAGAACATTATAGCGGGCAATATCTTTTACATAAATAGCGAAAATATAGGTAGTAGCCAGAAATAAGATCGTTGTAAGGATCGCACCCGGAATTGCCTGTCTGAATCTTGTAATTTTCACAGTTCCCAACCAATAAAATAAGGTTAAAAGGATAAAATAGAACAAAGGAAAAGAGACAAAACCAATGATACTGGAAAGGTTATCTACCAGCCAGGATACATCATAAGCAGGGGTAAAAAGCTTCATTACTACCTCTACATAATAGACTCCGAAAAGCGTTAAAAACACCATCGTTATAAAACCTATGGTTATAAAGAATGAAAGGATAAATTCCTTTACATCGCTGAGTTTTTCTTCCGTATTTTCATTAAACCCGTTAATCAGTGAAAAAGTACCATTGGTTGCAAAAATAAGTGCCAGAATAATGGTCAAATTACTGATCCCTTTCATATTTGGGATAATATTGGTCTCTATATATCCTCTCACGTCACCTTCCATATTGGATGGGAAAACATTATGCATCAGCACATCAAAAATATAGAACTGCAGCTTGTCATAATGTGGCATATAAGGCAATACCGAAAGTAAGAACAGAATAAAAGGAAACAAACTCATGGTAAAGCTCCATGAAATAGCAGCTGCTTTTCGTCCAATTTTACCTTTGAAAATCCCGGAGATATAGATCTGAAACATCTGCCAAAGCGATATTCCCAAAACAGGAATATGGATGTTATCAAAAAACTCCTGAACCTTCAGGATAAATCTGGGAACTTGTACACTCATCTATTGCAGCAATTTGTGATTAGTCAAAAGATCAAATATCCGGTTTCCCCAATGATGAGTTTTTGGATATTTTCACTGTCTCTCATACAAATATAAACATTTTCCCTCTCCTGCTTCTCACTGTAAATTATATAGAATTGAGACTTATAAACATTTATCCTAAAAATTCTGAGCATTTCTCTTTTATAGATATGAGCATTCCCCCATTAACAGCTAAGTATTACATTAATTAAAATTGTTTCCCAGCCGTTATACATCAAACTGCCTCAGATGATGATCCATATGCTTATACACAAAAATACCGATTTCATCTTTTGTCATCTTTCCAAAGAAATCATGAACAAAACCAGGGTTAGAATAGTTCTCATAGGCCGCAATCTGCTTCAGCCAAACATTTTTCAGATATTCAACATTCCCTTCCTGTTCTTTTATTGTAAAAATACCTGCCGGAGCATTTTTCCCTAATGGTTTATCATTTTTAACCATTTTTCTCAAAACCATTCTTCCAAAAATTTTTCCTAAAAGATCCTGTTTATATATATAATTTCCGTTTCCAAGGATCCAGTCATTCCATGTTGTACAATGTTTTACCATTTGATAAAGGTTCATTTTTCCCCATTGTGCGGTATTCTTTTGAGAAAGCGAATCAATCCTGTTGATGAGTTCTTCTCTTACTTTGTTATCAAATATTGTTTTCATAATGAATCTTTTTGTAAAATTATTACAGTTCAGAAAGACCTTCACTACGCAAAAATGACATTCAACAGTGTATTTTGTGCCAAAATTTATGTAATTTTAAATACTAATAAACTGATATGAAGCACATTTCAATTGTATTATATGAAAATGTAATGTGTACAGCCGTCTCCAACACCATTGCATTGCTTACAAGCGCCAATGATGCTGCACTTAGGAGTCATATACCTGCTCTTTTTCAGATAGAATTTATTGGAACTGAGAAAAAAGAAGTAAAAACCCATCATCCCATACAGTTTCAATGTTCAAAAACCATATCGGATGAGTTTAAAACCGATGTAATCATTATTCCTCCTTATAGTATCACATCACCACATCAGACAGATGCATTATTAACTGACAACAAACCACTTCTGGAATGGATCATAGAAAAGTACAATCAAAAAGCTGAAATCATCAGTTTATGCACGGGCGCATATTTTTTGGCAGAATGCGGACTCCTGAACGGCATGCCTGCCACTTCGCACTGGGGTGCTATGGAAGACCTGCAGAAAAAATATCCTTTAATCGACTTTAAGCCGGATCATGTAGTTACCCATTCTAAGGCGATCATCACAGGTGGTGGCGGATTTTCATCTTTAAATGCCCTGCTTTATTTTATAGAAAAGAATTCCACCAAGGAAATTGCGGTGGAGCTCAGCAAATATTATGCGTTAGACTATGGCCGTACATCACAGACTATTTTCAGTATTTTCTCAGGACAGCGCCTTCATGATGATCATGAAATTCATCAGGCTCAAAATTATATTGAAAAAGGATTTAAAACTGATATTTCCGTAGAGCAGATCGCGGAAAAAGTCAACATGAGCAAACGAAATTTTATCCGCAGATTTAAAAATGCAACCACTTTGAATCCTATAGAATATATTCAGCGGGTAAAGGTAGAAGCTGCCAAAAAAGCACTGGAATCAGGAGAATCCAATATTGCCGATATTACTTACAGTATTGGTTACAATGACCTGAAAACATTCAGAATCTTATTTAAACGAATGACTGGTCTTACTCCTATTGATTACAAAAATAAGTATAAGGGCAATTTAATTGATTAAAATGAAAAAGAAAAGCGTTATTATCATCTTCCAACAGCCAATCTAAAGCATTTATTCTTAGATTTCAACCGTTAAAAAATCACTATCTTTGCCGACTGAAAATTTTTATCAATGCGAATCAGTTTACTTTGTATCGGCAAAACAGATGATAAGGAAATTACATCTTTGATTAATTATTACCTTAACCGCCTTCCCAAGCACTGGAATTTTGAAATTACCGAGATTCCCGATGTTAAAAATGCCAAAAACCTTTCATCTGATCTTCTTAAAAAAGAGGAAGCCAAGCTTTTTCTTAATCATATTGATAAAAATGATCTTGTGGTTATCCTGGACGAAAAGGGAAAACAGTTTACCAGCCGTGAATTTTCTCAGAAAATTGACACATGGATGAATTCTTCCGTCAAAAAAGTACATATCCTGATTGGTGGTGCTTATGGTTTTTCAGAAGAAATGTATAGCAGAGCCAATGAAAAGATGTCATTATCTAAAATGACTTTTACCCACCAGATGATCCGCTTATTTATTGTGGAACAGCTTTACCGTGCAGATCAGATTCTTCAGGGAAAGCCTTATCATAATGATTAAAAGTCACTTTTATAAAAATTACTGTCAATAACTGATTACCTTTTTAATCCGATCTGTCTTTTTGCTTCTCCTACAACAAAAGCAACAGAGTTGGCAATATTAAAGCTTCGGATTAATTTTGACATCGGAATGGTTAAATGGTGTTCAAATTGATTTAAAACTTCTTCGCTCAATCCAACACTTTCTTTTCCAAAAACCAGCCAGTCACCATCCTGAAAATCATTTTCCAGATAGGATTTCTCTGCATGAGAACTCATTAGAAAAACACGTGACGGATCAGCAATACTTTTTATCCATTCTTCAACATTGGCATACTCAGTGACATCAAGATGCACCCAATAATCCAATCCGGAACGCTTCAGGTTTTTATCATTAATTACAAATCCAAAAGGATGAACTAAATGCAATCTACATTCAGTCCCTACACATAAGCGTCCGATATTTCCTGTATTATTAGGAATTTCAGGTTCTACTAAAACGACATTTAACATGGATATTTTTTATATAAATGAAAAACAGCTAAAGGTAAGCATATAGCCATATTCAGCTGTTTTTTATGATGATTAATAATGGATACAAGGCTAACCAATTTGGTTGATAGGTATTGCAGTGATTAATCCGATATTATTTTTTAATACATTTAGCATAATATTCTGCTAATATGGCTTTCTCATAACCTAAACTAACAGCTTTATCAAGGTTTTCACAGGCTTCTTTGGGTTTCGCCGTATTAAATAAGACCATCGCTTTAGTTACATAGGACTGGGCAAATTTCGGATCAATAGAAATAGCTTTGCCAATATCAGCAAGCGCTTCCTTATTTTTTTTCATTTTCAAATAAACATCTGCTCTTCCGTTATACAGCAATGATTCAGGTTTTTCAGCAAGAAGTTTATTGTAATCTTTCAATGCATCTTCCAGCTCACCATGATTTTTTTTCAGATTGGCCAATCCGGTCTTGGCAAAAATATTATCCGGCTCAAAAGTTAGGATATGATTGAGGTCTGCTTTTGCCAGTTCTTTGTTGTCCTGACTGTCATAGATCTTAGAGCGTGTCAGATATAAATCGACGCTCTTCTCATCTACCTTAAGCCCTTTTTCAATATACTCCAATGCTTTTTTCTTATCTCCTTTCTGGCTGGATAAAGAAGCAAGATTTTCATAAACAGAAACTGACAACGGATTATTTTTTAAGGCCTTATCATAAGATTTAAAAGCGAGTTCTGTCTTCCCTAGCCTTCTTTGAGCAGTTCCCAGATAGTTATAATATTCAGCTTGAATTTTTCGGATCTGTTCCTTCTCTGCCAATTTGGAGTATTGTTCCTCAGCACATTTATAATCTGCTTTTTTAAAACATTCTTCAGCCATTTTTTTATCCTGGGCAAAGGCATGTAAAGAGAAACTAAGGGATACTAAAAGTAATAAAGATTTTTTCATGAAGTTATATTTTGTTTGTTGATTACTTTTCTGGCGAGTGCACCAAATATCACTCCCAATAAAGATCCAACAAACGCCCCCACCAAAATATCAATTGGAAAATGCACTCCTAAATATATTCGGCTGTAGGAAACTACTATAGCCCATACAAATATAGCGTAAGGAAACCATCTAAGTTTATTTTTAAGCAAAATACTTAAAAAAGAGGCTAAAAAGAATGTATTTGAAGCATGAGCAGAATAAAATCCAAACTGCCCCCCACACTTCACAATTCTCATATAATGCTCCAAACTGGGATCATGACAGGGTCTTAATCTCGCCACCCCATATTTGAATACGCTTGCCAACTGATCCGAAACCGTTGCTCCAAGCGCTAAAAATATAAGAATAAAAACTAAAGATTTTAGTTTATAATTTTTGTATAAAAAATATAGGAATATGATATATAGCGGAACCCAGATCCATGTGCTGGATATCAGCATCCAAAATTGGTCAAAGGCAGGGTCGCCCAAATTATTAAGGTATAAAAATACCTGCTTATCTTCCTGAATAATTTCCTCCATACATTATCTGCTTACTGGCCCTTCGTAGGTTTCATCATCGGCAGGCTTTGGTTTTGGAGGTTCTTGAGTGGTAGAAGCAGGTTCTGTAACAATATCTTTTTCAATATCCTTCATCGGATTAAAATCTTTGGCAGCATCTTTTACTTTCTCAATTTCACGCTTAATCTCAGAAACAGGGTTATCCGTTTCTTTCATGATTTCGGTTTTAATGTCTTCCACTGCACCACGCATTTTTCTAACACCCGCACCCAAGTCACGTGCAATCTGAGGCAGTTTATCCGGTCCGAATAATACAACGATTGCCACTGCAATCAATGCCATTTCTCCAATGCTTAATTCCATGCTGTAAAATTACGAAAGATTATACATTTATTTACTGTAAACTAAAAATTTAAACAAATTTTAAGATTTTGGGTCAGAGACAGTTTAAAGTTCAAGCTTTATTATTCAAGCTTTACAGATAAACGGGCCCATTCATTGAATGTTTTTGAATTTAATGTTTAAGGTTTAAAGTTACCTGCCTTTCAATAATTTCAATTCCCAATTCACTCTCATTTGTCTATTATCTATCCGTCTATTCTCTATTCTCCGTCATTCACCTTTTCAAAATCAACCTTTAAAAAGAGATTTACTCCAAATTAACAAATAATTAATTCAAAACTTTGAGAATTACACAACATTTAAGTATATTTACTATACACAACCTAAATCAAATACATTATGAAAAAATTAGTTACTGCCTTTAAATTTCTGGCTGTATTTTCGGTACTTACACTCAACAGCTGTAGTAATGAGAATAACGAAATTACTAAACAGGAAACAGTCCAAGCCAAAATCACTACTGCTGATTTACAAAAGGAAACCACTTCTATCTCACAAGCTGTTCCAGGTCCTGTACAGGTTCAGCTAGATGAATCACAAAAAAGCCTTGAAAAATACCTGAAAAGTGATTTACAGATTGCCGGCGTGAAGGCGATTGGGCAAATTTCAACTCAAAAAGGAATTGAAATTTCAAAAAATCTTATTGCAGATAAAGACCAATTTATCGCTATAGGAAACCTTATGGATCTTTCTACCGTAAAATTGGGAAGAATTGGCGACCTATATGTAGGTGATGACCTCAGTACTGCCCAAACCGGATTAAGAGAAATGGTGACTGAAGACATAAAAACAGGCACCAACGTTATGGAAATAATCTGGAGTAATAAAAACGGAAAATTTACCAGCCTTTGTTTCTATAATGATTCAGGAATTATCTGGGATAATGTTCTTGGTGGATTGATCATGATCGATACCAGAAGTACTGTAGAAAATTCTAATACAAGCGCTGCTAAAGTAGCTTCTAAATGGTATAAAGAATGGTGGACCGCAAAATGGCTTTGGGGATCTAAAAGAGGAGAAATGGGATATCAGATCACCATATATTATACGGGTTCATCAGTATCTAATACAGATGTTAATGATTGGTCTAACATCAGCTTAGGAAAAGCAAAAAGTGAAAGTAAAGTTACCAAAAGAACAGGCGCTTACGGACAATGCCAATATGCATTGGGACTTTGTACGCCAACCGGTTCTTTAAGCTTTAATGCCAGCAAATTCTCAGTATCCTTCTCCGGATTAGGAAGTAATATCGTAGCAAATGGCACAAAATCACTCTATCCTTAATTATCAAAACATAATCTGGATTATAAAATTAATCTTCTAAAAAAAACACAATGAAAAAAGCAAACATTATTTTCGTACACGGACTTTGGGCTGACGGCTCTGGTTGGAACAAACTCATCCCTGCTTTACTGGAAGAGGGCCATAAAGTAATTTCCGTACAAAATCCACTAACAACTCTAGAGGATGATGTATTAGCTACTCAAAAGGCTTTGGCCAGAATGGAAGGTCCAACAATATTAGTAGGTCATTCATGGGGCGGAGCAGTAATCACTGCAGCAGGAAATGATCCAAAAGTAAAAGGATTGGTTTATGTTGCCGCACTAGCACCCGACAAAGGGGAAAGCTTAGGGGAGCTTTCAGAAAAGTATCCCGCCGAAGCATCAAATCATCTTGAAATTGCAGATGGCTTAATATGGATGGGATTTGAGGGAATGCAAAAGTATTTTGCAGGTGATCTTCCACAGGAGGAAACAGCATTGATGTATGCTACTCAAGGGCCAGCCTCTATAGCTTTATTTGGCGCACAGGTTTCAGTACCTGCATGGAAAGAAAAACGAAACTGGTATATTATAGCAAAAAATGATCATACCATTAATCCTGAATTGGAACGTTTTTTTGCCAACAGAATGAAAGCTACTACAATTGAATTGGAAAGCAGTCATGTCCCAATGATTTCACAACCGGATGCTGTATTAGAAGTAATTAGAGACGCAGCAGCATCTATACAATAGATCATTTTCAAATTATTAAAAAACCAAAGGAAAGCCTGGCTTCCTTTGGTTTTATTTTAAAAAAAATCCTAAAAATATTATTATCCTATTTTTTGCTTTAATGGCATAACCGCATTTTCTTTCAAGCCAAAAACATCCTTTATTATTTGGAAAAGCTGAGTATCACTTTCGATAGAAACAGATTCTTTTCCACCTGTTCTTTTTCTGATATTCAAAGTATCATTACTGAATGTATACCTTGCATTTTCATCAACTTTTGAAAAAACCAGATTTCTTTTAAAATTAGATTCAGGATGAGTAGACAGGTACCAATTACAGACCTCAAGATCAAGAGGCTCTACACTTTCCAGCTTAAAACGATATACCGGCAGCCATTTTTCTCTCCAGGTCCAAAGCATATAGTCCCCATTCTTACGCGAAATTTTAAATTGTTCATTAGGAGTTTCCTGCGGTTCTTCTTCATTCAGGAGCAAAGGACTGGTCAAGGTAGCAGTTCCAAAACCGCAGTCAACAAGATATTGCTGCCCTTCCCATTCTACAATCAGCAACAAATGAGTTTTAGCTGCTGTGCTGTTTTCATCTTTTCGCCATAACACTCTACCCAGCTGCAGTTCTACTTTAAAACCAAGGTATTTCAGGACTTCACTCAAAAGCAGGTTTTGTTCGTAGCAATATCCACCTCTGGATTCAACCACCAGCTTCTGAAAAATATTTTCCAGATCCAATGACGGAACGAGTCCTGTATAAGAGTCTATATTTTCAAAAGGGATATATTCAGGATGCAGCTGATGGATCTTTTTTAAAGTCTCCATATTGGCGCTCAAATTTCCTGAATAATGAATTCTTTCCAGGTATTTTTCTAATTTTAAATCATCCATGTTTTTTATTTTAAGATTTTCAGAAAAAAGCTGTCGATTATAAGAATACTAAAAAAATCATATAACAATGCAGTAAAGACACTTACGGTTTTGTTTTTCAATATGCATCCATGTAAATATACAAAATTATTATGGCCTAAATTCTAATATAGTCAAGAGAGGAAATTAGATATTTATCTCAGCTTCAGTCTAAGTAATCGTTTTTTCTATAATAAATTGGTATGAAAAACAAGCCATACAGATTGTTCCGAAAATTAATATTTTATTAACCAACTTCTTCATTCTGTAAGGCTTGCCAGAAAATACTTCTCTTACATTCATTGTTACTTTACAACTGTAGCCTCTAATTCTACAGTCAAAGTAGCAAAAAGCCCTTTAACTTCAAGCAATGTTGCAGCCTGTTTAATACCGTACTTTTGAATGAAAGGAACATAAATATCCATACAAGTTGTAAAAAAATCCTGTGTTGATGTAGTGTAAACATTCAGTCTTACGATGTTCTTACATTCATAACCTGCTTCGTTTATCAATTGTTCAAGATTTTGAATAGTTTGGATAAGCTGTGAACGCATATCAGCTGTACTGGGTGCTCCGTTTTCGTTAATGGCAACTTGCCCTGAACAGTAAAGCGTTCCTGTTACATGTGTCACTTCTACAGCTTGTGCTGAATTTGTTTGTTCGCCCCATTTCCAAGGGTCAATTACTCGTTTTTCCATTTTTAAATTGTCTTATTTTTTAAACTTAGACAAAGTTAAAATGGAGTTGTGACAACCCTATGTCAAGGGTATAAAATGGATTAATGATATTTATCGAAATATTCTTGTAAAGTCATTTTATGTGGGGCAAATTTGTCTGTAAGCACTTCCATTTTCTGCATTCTGTCTAAACGAAAAAAGCGAAATTCTTGCCGCAGATGACAGTAGGCAATTAATAACCAATTTTCAGTACTTAATAATGCAAACGGCTCAATAATCCGGGTTGTACTCTCGTCTTGTTCGTTGATATATTCAATTTTTGTGAGGCAAAAATTTGTTATCGCAAGTTGTAAATCAGATAAGTTATTGCTATTTCGTTCTCTATTGAGATTTTGGTCAAATCGAGTTCTTTCAGAAAGCAAATTAGCATTTTCTTTTATGCGGTATCTCAAAACTGATTTTATTTTTTCAATAGCTTCTGAATACTCTTTAATGAAGGAAGTATCTTTGTTTTTGAGAACTAATTGTTCCGCCATAATCAAAGCATTGGCTTGTGCCTCGGTAAACATTACAGGAGGAATACTATATCCTTCCATTAGCGTATACCCTTTCCCCTCTTCAGTTAAAATCGGAACTCCTGCCTGTTCCAAAGTTCTGATATCCCTGTAAATTGTACGGGCACTAACATTAAATTTATCCGCAAGATTTGTAGCAGTTAAAAGACGTTTGGTCTGCAACTGTATTAGTATTGCAGTGAGTCTTGAGATTCGCTTTATATCAGTATCATTCATTTTTATGGAAAACTAAAATGTCAACATAACTTTCCAAGCCCATTCACATTAAGCAAATAAGTTTTATTAAATTTTTCTTTTTTTATTAAAAGCAGAATAAGTAATAACCACACTAATAGCCATTAAAATAAATGCCAGGAAAAACGGTGCTCCTGAAAACTTAAATGGTGCTTCATCATGCGTAAAGAAGTAGAACAGATTGGTCATCATAGGAGGCCCGATAATTGAAGTGGCACTCATCAAACTGGTTAATGCTCCCTGAAGTTCACCTTGTTCATTGGAAGGTACACTTTTCGTAATCACTGACTGTAGTGCAGGTCCGCAAATTCCACCTAAACAATATGGAACTAAAAAGGCAAACATCATCCAGCCTTCTGAAGCAAAAGCAAATAATAGCAATCCTACCGCGTACATAGCCAGGCCATAATAAATACTTTTCTGCTCTCCCAATCTTGGCGTAGTCCATCTGATTAAAAGCCCCTGTACTAATCCTACAAGCAATCCTACAACACCTAATGAAATCCCTACCATTCTTTCCGTCCAATCGAATTTATACATCGTAAAGAAGCTCCAGTTACTCTGCACAGCATGTCCAGCAATATAGATCAGAATCAATGCGGTAATAAGCCCTGAAATTTCCGGGTGTTTTCCTAAAAATTTAAAAGATCCTACGGGATTGGCACGCTTCCAGTCAAACTCCCTTCTCTTGTCTTTATCCAAACTTTCGGGAAGAATGAAGTAGCCATAAAGAAAATTAAGAAGACATAACCCTGCCGCTGCATAGAAAGGAACTCTGGCCCCATAATGTCCTAAGACACCCCCCAGAACTGGTCCTATAATGAATCCCAGACCAAAAGCAGCACCAATCAATCCAAAGTTTTTTGCCCGGTCTTCATCTGTTGAAATGTCTGCAATATAAGCACTCGCTGTGGTAACACTTGCCCCGGTAATTCCCGCAATAACCCTTCCCAGAAACAGCCACCAAATGCTAGGTGCTAATGCAAGAAAAATATAATCTACGGCAAATCCGAAAAGCGAGATCAGAATAACAGGTCTTCGTCCATATTTATCACTCAGATTTCCGACCAGTGGAGAAAATATAAACTGTGTAAATGCATAGGCAAATCCCAGCCAGCCTCCATATTTCGCGGCCTCACTGATATCTGCATGAATCAATTCTTCTATTAATTTTGGAACAACAGGAATAATAATTCCCCATCCTGTAATATCAATCAGTAAAGTAATAAATATAAAGCCTATAGCTGCTTTTTTCTTTGAATTTTCCATGATGGTGCAAAATTAATCAAATCTTAAAAATAATGATTCTAAATTGCACGATATTAAAGAAGTATAATACTGACTCACAGAATCCTGCTAAAAAACATACTGTTTTTGTATTATTTCCAACAACTCAAATCAAAGAAGATTAAAGATCCGGCAATCATAAAATAAAAAGACCTGATTTCAAATGAATATGAAACAGGCCTCTTTACGATTAAATGAATATATTATATTAGTTACTATTAGGTTTTGCAGTAATCATACGGTTGGTTATAATACACTTAATGAGACAGCTCTTTTTCAAAGTAACTTTCACCACATTGCTGTATTGATAAGCTGTGACATCCCCATTGAGAGTTGATCTTACTCCACGGCGGTAATAAGTAGTCTGTGTAATTGCTGGTGCATCATACCCCGCAGAAGTAGCGTTAGTGATGTTTGTAAATGTTACATTATCTATTGAGCTTTGCCACTGATAGCTAGCTGTTCCTGTTACCTGTGCAGCTGCAGTCTCTGTAAAAGCACCCGGATCAGCATTAATATCCAGACAAACCGTTTGATCTGTTCCAATAGTACCAGAATTGTTCACGGCATTTACAAATAACCGGCCTACATTAGAAGTCGCCTGGAATGCGCAGGTGTAAAAACTTGAATTAGCAACCACTCTATACTGATTATTGTTAAAACCAACAGGAATATTATTGATATTGAGTGTAGAACTGGTAACATTACTGTAGTTGCTGTTATTTGTCAAATTCGTCCATACACCACCACTCAGCACCTGCCATTGATAGGTAATATTCTCCGGGGTTTCATCTGTACTAATATTATCTATAACACCTGTCATTGTAGTAGACCCTCCTACTGCAACGGTTTTATCAGTAGGTTGCTGATTGGCAAGAAAATTCATTCTTACATAATATTCAGAAAGGATATTATAAATTCTTGAATCATTGAAAGTAAAACCAATTCCTATATCAGAATAGCTTAATCGAACTTCATCCCATGCAACAGGTGGCATCACTTTGATAATTTTTCTAGGTTCACTGGTTCCAAAATCAAAGAAGAAATGTCCTCCTACTGGAGTGGAATACACCTCTACTCCGTTATTAAGAAAAACAAAGTTGGTTGAGTTAATACTGGCATTGAAATTAAATCCTTCAGAAGCAAAGTCAAAATAGACAGGCTTGTTTGCAGGGAAGTCACTTCCGGTTGTTCCTACCCCAATATAAGTGGCACCGCAAAATCCGACTCCAGTCCCGGGCTTCATAAGACCATATGAATTAACATCTGTATCCGTCATA
The DNA here is from genome assembly GCF_057815135.1 of Chryseobacterium sp. II3a. Classification (NCBI taxonomy): domain Bacteria; kingdom Pseudomonadati; phylum Bacteroidota; class Flavobacteriia; order Flavobacteriales; family Weeksellaceae; genus Chryseobacterium; species Chryseobacterium sp. II3a. The sequence goes on from NZ_JBYPZJ010000005.1 coordinate 79,042, forward strand.
TTCTGTGGATTTGAAGCTTCTACACCTAGCCTTGCACAAGGTGGAAAAAGGACAAAGGCTGTTGCTTTTTGTGTTGATGTATTAGTATCCAATAATCTTCCACAACCGCCCATAGGCAGGGAAACCATTTCCTGAGAAAGGACCTTATTTGATACCAAAAAGCATAACATTATAATAGTATAAGATAATATTGAATTTGTTTTCATCATTGATAATTTTAAGCGTTTAATTGTACACGAAATAATACTCATCCTTGATGAAGGATGATAACGATAATGACTGTAAGTTTCTTAAAATTATTTGATTACAAATACAATATTAACGAATGAGCACGCCGTAGCCGTTCCTACTACATCATAGCGTAGGATACCGTTAGCATCAATACTTACATTCTTTAAAACACTACTATCAAAGTCCGTTACATAATAATACAGATCAGTAGCATTCACGAAGAACGGAATGGCTGCAGGAGCTCCGGTACTGGTAACTTTCGGGGTTGAAAATTGTGTTTTATACAATTGATACAGATCCAATGTTCTACCTGTCCCTAAGGTAGAAGTATCAATACTGATGGAAGGCATGTAGAAAAACTTAACGATGTTTCCACTTATGGGAACCCAATTGGGTGCGGAAGGTGTTCCGATGTTTTGGGCTAAGGCCTGCCTTTTCAGGTCATATACCAATAGACCATTTGCTGGAGTGGTCACCGTGGTAAGGTCAGAAATTCTAGGGATTAGTACTCCTTTATTGGAGCCAGTAACATCTAAAGCAGAACTTTTATCAGGATTGGGATTGCCTATTCCTATCTGTGCGGTAATAATGCTGCCAGCACACAGTGCCGCAGCAACGAATAATTTTTCGAATTTCATATTTGTTTTGTTTTGTGTAAATATATAATAATTTATTACATAATTTAATATTTTATTAATTTTTTACAGTTAAAACAATTATTTAAATAGAACATTCAAAAAAAAAGCCTATTATTAGGATATAACACGAAATTTTTAATCCCAGAAGTTTGATTTATTTAGAAATAAGTCTCCGTTATGCTAAAATTTGTCGTTTTTAAAAGTGTAAAAATGTTCAAAAAACGCACACATTGGGAAACCTAACAAGAAAAAGTAATAAACAATGAGTAATGCGGTTTACGAAAATCATTATTATGACCTCAGAACAAATTCGTAACCATCTTACCCTGAAGAACATTAAGGCACTATAATTCTGCGGGGAAGTATTCTACCCCTTAAAAACGAAAGGTTCAGAGAAAATAAAAAAAGCCTTTCTTTCGAAAGGCTTTTACTAATTTATTGTAGTTTGTATTATTTTGAAGCAAGTACCTCTTTTTCAGAAGTAGTTTTTCCATGTACTTCATCTTCTTTTCCTTTCTTCAGGAAGTCATAAGCAATTGCTGATGCAACAAAGATAGATGAGTAAGTACCAAATCCAATACCTATTAACAGAGCAAACATGAATCCTCTTAAGTTATCACCTCCAAAGATAAAGATCGCAAGGATCACCAAAATGGTAGTGAATGAAGTGTTGAATGTTCTACCCAATGTACTTGAAATAGAGTCATCAAATAGCCCAGCTAATGTAATAGATTTCTTCTCTCTCAGATATTCTCTAATTCTGTCAAAAATAATTACCGTATCATTGATTGAGTATCCTAACACCGTAAGGATCGCAGCAATGAAATCCTGGTTGATCTCCATGTTGAACGGCATATATTTGTGAAGTAATGAATACGTTCCTAAAATGATAACCGCATCGTGGAATAACGCAGCAACTGCTCCTAAAGAGAACTGCCACTTTCTAAATCTGAATAAGATATAGATAAAGATACCAGCTAACGCAGCAACTACTGCAAGGATACCGTGCGTCTGAATATCATCAGCTACCGTAGGTCCTACTTTCTCAGAAGAAATGATACCTGCGTGATCTTTGTCTGCAGATTTGAAATCATTTAAAGTAATATTGGAAGGAAGATCTCCTTTTAGTCCTTCAAATAACTTCTGCTCAATTGTCTGGTCAGCTTTTAAAGATTCATCTTCAATAAGGTAATCTGTAGAGATTTTCAATTGTTTAGCGTTTCCGAAAGTTTTAGCTTCTACAGAAGAGTTCTTGCCATCTTCAGTTTTGAATAGTTTTACTAATTTTTCTTCAACATCATTAGCGTTCACTTCTTTATCGAATCTTACTACATAGTTTCTACCTCCAGTAAAGTCAATACCATATTTGAAACCGTGAGTAAACATAGATACTAAACAGATCACCGTTAATACAGCAGAAACGATATAAGCATATTTTCTCTTTCCAATGAAGTCGATCCAAGTATTTCTGAATAAGTTCTTCGTAGGAGGAGTCCATACAGAAAGTTGTTTTCCTTTATTCAGTCTGCTAAAGATCATTACTCTTGATAATAATACAGAAGTAAACAATGTCATGATAATACCGATCATCAATGTCAATGCGAAACCTTTGATAGGTCCTGTTCCAAAGAAGAACAATACAACTGCAGTTAATAACGTAGTAGAGTGACCGTCAATAATCGCACTTAATGCGTGTTTGAAACCGTCTTTATAAGCTTCTAGGATGCTCTTCCCTGCAAATAATTCTTCTTTCGTTCTTTCATAGATAATTACGTTCGTATCTACCGCCATGGCCATCGTCAATACGATACCAGCGATACCAGGAAGCGTAAGGGTAAAGTCTCCGGAATCCATAATTCCGAAAATATAGAAAAGGTTAATTACCATTGCAATTACAGCGTATACCCCTGCACCACCGTAATAGAAAATGATATAAACAATAATAATTAAGAATGCGATTGCAAATGAAATCATCCCTGCGTTGATAGACTCCTGCCCTAATGATGGACCTACCTGAGTAGCCTGAACAACTTTAGCACCAGCAGGTAATTTACCAGCACCTAAAACATCCACCAATTCTTTAGCTTCTTCCTGAGAGAAGTTACCAGAGATCTGAGTTCTACCGTTAGGGATAGCATTTACAACGTTTGGAGCAGTATATACTCTGTTATCAAGAGTTACAGCTACTGGCTTTCCAACGTTTTTCTCCGTTAAAGTTTTCCATTCTTTCGCTCCTTTAGAGTCCATCTGCATGTCTACTACTACTCTTCCAAGTTCATCGTAGCTAATGTTTGCAGTTTCTACAGCACCGTCTACCGGAGCCTTTTGATTGATGTTACTTCTGATTGCATACAGTACTAAGTCATCAGGACTTGTAGCTTCAGGTTTGTAACCCCACATGAATTGCGTATATTTAATGTTTGCAGGACGTAAAGCCATACCTACTTTGCTGTTCAAGATTTTGTTTACAGCAGCTGTATCAGACAATTTTACGTTAGCAACACCATTACTTCTTAATTTGTCAAGCTGTAAAAGGTTCATGAAGTTCACATTCTTTGCAACTCCCATAGAATCTCCTTTTGCAGCAACCATAGTTGTTAATGTCTGGAAATAAGGAGCCACTTCAGGAACTTGCTGTACTTCCCAGAACTGAAGTTTTGCAGAAGTCTGAAGCATTTTCTTTACCTTGTCGATGTCCTTCATACCAGGCATTTCCACAGAAATTCTAGCTGTACCAGGTACTCTCTGAACGTTTGGCTGGATTGCTCCAAGCTTATCAATTCTCGTTCTGATTACCTCGAAAGCTGTTCCTACAGAAAGATCAATTCTTCTCTTTACAATACTTTTTACCTGCTCATCAGTAGTATTATACTTGATTTCAGATAATGTTGTATTTCCGAAAAGTTCCGGATCAGCAAGCTTTAGGTTGGTTCCTTTTGCTTTGTTTACCGCATCGAACTGTTCAAAGAAGTTGTCGATGTAAGATTTTGTTGAGTTTTTCTGAGCTTCATCAGTCTTGTTTAAAGCCTCAATAAGAACAGGATTTGTAGAATAATTGGTTAAATCATTAACCAAATCTCTTTGGTTGATTTCCAATAGAACGTTGATCCCTCCTTTTAAGTCAAGACCCAATTTCATTTCCTTGTCTTTAGCTTTTGAATAATAAAGCTTCGTATACCCAAGATTAAGAGTATCTTCCTTGATTCGTTTGATCTCTTTCTCGTTTCCTTTCGCAGCTTCGATCTGCGATTCAATTTTGCTGGCGTACCAGGTTGGTAATAGCTCGTTTAAGCAAATCAACCCCAGGACAATAGCAACAATTGTAATAAGTCCTTTTCCTTGCATTTTGTTATAACTACGTTAAATTAAGTCGGCAAATATAATGATTTTCTTGTATTTTATGAATTTTTAACAACAGAAATGGTTTATTTTCAGATATATCAGCATTCTGATTTCTATTTAAGATTTAACAATTATTTGATACTATCATAGTGAAGTTTTCAAAATTTAATTGGTACAAAATTTTCATTCCTATTACAATACACTAATTATCACAATATTATGAAAAATTTACTTTTTACCCTAAGTATCTTTTCTTCTTTAATTGCTAATGCACAAAGCATTAATTTGGAAGAATTTGCCACTGGATTAACAAGCCCAGTCGAGATTACGAACGCCAATGACAGTAGGCTATTCGTTGTTCAGCAGAACGGTATGATAAAGATTCTCCAACCCAATGGAGCCATTAATTCAACTAACTTTCTAAATATTTCATCAAAAATTGTTTTTAATGGGGAAAGAGGTCTTTTAGGGCTTGCCTTCCACCCGCAATACTCAACCAATGGGTATTTTTTTGTGTATTATAACAATACGGCAGGAAATATTGTACTGGCAAGATACAGCGTTAATGCCACCAATCCGGATATAGCTGATCCCAATTCTGAAAAGATCCTGTTGAATATCCCAAAACCATTCGCCAATCACAATGGAGGAAGTATTCATTTTGCTCCTGACGGAAAACTATGGGCCGTAACAGGAGATGGCGGAAGTGGTGGAGATCCTAATAATAATGCTCAAAATAAAAACGTATTGCTGGGAAAAATGCTCAGAATAGATGTGAATGCTACAGATCCTACTCCATACAATATTCCTTCTGACAACCCTTTTGCAGGGTCAGGTGTTGATGGTGCAGATGAAGTATGGGCTTACGGACTTCGTAATGCTTGGAAGTTTTCATTTGATCTTACTACAGGAAATGCCATGATTGCCGATGTAGGCCAGGGAGCGATTGAGGAGATTAACAAAATGCCCATTACACAAGCCGGAATTAATTATGGATGGCGCTGTTATGAAGGAAATACCTCTTACAACACAACAGGATGCCCAGCCCAGTCTTCAATGACATTTCCTATTGCGGTCTATGATCATTCCGGAGGAAAATGTTCTATCACCGGCGGCTACGTGTACAGAGGAACTCAATATCCATCACTTCAGGGAAAATATTTCTTTGCCGATTACTGTTCCAATCAGATAGGTATTCTGAGTACCGATAATTCTATCATCTGGACAACAGCCTATAGCGGAAATGGTTTTTCATCCTTCGGACAGGATTCTCAAAAAGAACTTTACGTAGCAGGAGTAGAGAGTGGAAAGATTTTCAAAATTACAACAGGCTCATTAAGCACTCATGAAAATAATCTTTTAAATTCTATAAAAATTTATCCTAATCCAGCCTCCAAAGAAATCTTTATTGATGGAATCAGAGATAAAGATGTAACCCTAGAACTCATCAATGCAGAAGGAAGAAAAGTATTGGAAAAAGATAAGACAACAGGTGGTAAAAGCATTGATATCTCAGGTTTGCCTGCAGGGGTTTACTTTATCAATCTAAAATCAGGAAATCTAAAATCTTACAGCCAAAAACTCATCATCAAGTAAACAACTTATAAAATCCAGTATTTTTTTTATTAAACGCAAAAGAGCGCAAAGTATTCTTAACAGTAACGGGAAAGATTGTTAGCAAGGGCATTACATCTAAGATTCACTTTGCTAAATCTATTGCCCTTGCGAACGAAAATAGTACATAACGCTAAATGACCTTGTGAACATTGCGTTAAAAATTTACTCAAACTTTGCTACTCTTCTACAATGAGTAAATGAAAACTTTAAAGCCAATAAAAAAGCGATTCAGTGTTGAATCGCTTTTGTTTTATATCGTCATTGAGAAAATCCTCGTTTCCGGCTTATTTCTCATCATTCTAAGGTCAAAAACCATCGCTACATTTCGGGTGAAAGCCCTACCCGCTTCGGTAATTTTAATTTCCTTACCGGAGATCTCAACCAATCCGTCATTTTCCATTTCCTTTAGCATATCAAGTGCATTATCAAGCTCAGGGAAAGAATTATCTGTAGTAAAAGTAGTTTCAAGCTGACACATCAGGTTTAAAATATGTCTTCTTACTATAAGATCTTCTTCATTCAGAACGTGTCCTTTCACCACAGGAATTTTACCTTCTTCCACCATTGTCTGATATTCTTCCACCGTCTTTACATTCTGAGCAAAAGCATACCACGAATCTGAAATGGCAGACATTCCAAGCCCTACCATCAGCTGGGTATTACTGGAAGTATATCCCATAAAGTTTCTGTGAAGTTTTTTATGGATCAGAGACTGGTATAAATCATCATGCTCTAGCGAAAAGTGATCCATTCCTACTTCAATATATCCTAAATCCTGAAGGAGTTTTTTACCATCTTCATACAAACGGCGCTTTTCTTCTCCACTAGGAAGGTCATTTTCATCGAATCCTCTCTGCCCTACTCCTTTTACCCATGGAACGTGTGCATAAGAGTAAAAAGCCAGTCTATCAGGCTTCAGCTCCATTGTTTTTCTGATGGTATGTTCCATCGCTTCCCAGGTTTGATGTGGAAGCCCAAATACTAAATCATGGCTGATTCCCCTGTAGCCAATTTCCTTAGCCCACTCCGTTACGTTTTTCACGTTTTCAAAAGGCTGAATTCTATTAATCGCTTTCTGTACTTTTGGGTCATAATCCTGAACTCCGAAGCTTACTCTTCTAAAGCCAAGATTATATAAAGTCTGAAGGTGCTCCTTCGTAGTATTATTGGGATGCCCTTCAAATGAAAACTCAGGATGTTCCGCAATCTCTACCGTAGTAAAGATTCCTTCCAATAATGTTTTTAAATTTTCGGGAGAGAAAAATGTAGGAGTTCCACCACCCAGGTGCAATTCTTTCAGTTTTGGTTTCTCGTTAAAAAGCTCAAGATAAAGTTTCCATTCCTTTAAAACACTTTCCAGATAAGGAACTTCAACACTATGCTGTTTTGTAATACGCTTATGACAGGCACAGAATGTACACAACGCCTCGCAGAAAGGCAAATGGATATAAATAGAAATTCCCTCCTCTGCATTCGTTTCATGAAAAGACCTGATTACGCTCTCCTTCCACCCATCTGATGAAAATGTAGAATCATCCCAATAAGGAACGGTAGGATAAGAAGTGTAGCGGGGTCCGGGAATATTATACTTATCTATTAAAGAGTTCATTTTGAAAAATAAAATTTTATAAGGTGAGGAAATTTAACATTATTAAAAATCCATCCTACAAAATTAACCATTAGTTATGAATTTTAACCTATGAATTATATTAGGTTATAGTTTAGAATGAGTCTAAATACACTATTTAAACCCGTTAAGGAGATAATGATAAATTCTATCAGTTTCATTTATTATTTTGATATGAGTCCCGATATTACTTAAAAGCCAATATTTTACTTTATTTTCATTACTAGAACCTTATCTTTCCCCGCAAAAACCACTTTATTTCCATCAACCCACTGACAAACATACAACCCTTTTTCATCAGAAATTTTCTTCCAGGTTTTTCCAAAATCTGAAGAATAGCTGACATGCTGATCTCCTACTGCAATCATCTCCTTCCCTTTTGTTCCCGGTTTGATTTTTACACAGGTTGTATAGCCTGCATTTTTCCCAGATGCCTGAATCTGCCAACTTTCCCCACCATCATTGGTTGTGGCAATATTATTGACATTAGCATCCTGTTTGGTATAATCACCCCCTACCGCAATTCCGAATCGGTCATCATAAAAATCAATAGAATACATTCCCTGTGATGATTCTCCCTGAATAAAAGGTGTTTTAAATACCTCAAAGTTTTGAGTCTTAAGATTCAGCCTTATAATCCTTGAAGCCTTCCCTCCTGTTGCAATCCATACATTTTTCTTTGTGGAGGAAATATTGGTATTACTGGCTGCAAAAGCTGCTTCTCCTTCATTAAGCTCAACCTTATTCTTAAGCATTCCCCACTTACCATCTTTATAAACCGCCAATTTTAACAGTTGATCGCTGTCTGCATCACTGAAAGTATAAGCCAGCTTATCATTCACAAAATGCAAAGCATCATAGAACGCCGTTTTTGCAGAGTCGGTAAAGACAATCTCTGATTTCAAATTCTTTTTATCAATCTTAAAAAAGCGGGCAGGACTTACAATATTAATTGCATAAAATGATGTTTTATCCTGTGCAAGCGTTCTGAATTCAAGCTTTTCATCAGAAAGTTTTATTTGTTTTTGGTTTTTGGTATTGCTAAGGTCCACAAAACCAAATTTAGAATCAGAACCGCTGTACCATACTTTGTTATCATAGAGTTCAATAGCTCTGATGCTTATTTTATCATTAAAAATTGTTTCTACACTTTCCACCTGTTGTGAAAACGCAAGCATTCCTACTGATAAGAATCCAATGGAAAAAATCTTTTTCATATATTCTATTATGGGTTATTTGCAACAAAAAAACCGCCGAAGCGGTTTATATTATAATTAATCGTTTTGATATTTCTCAGGGTTGTTAAGCTTACTGTTTCTTTTACCATAAAGAAAATAAACAATTCCTCCTAACAATAACCAACCTGCGGAAAGCTCTTTTGCATGATCACTTAAATTATAGATAAGATATAAGTTGATAATTACTCCTAATCCTACTACAATTTTATAGGCCGGAACTTTGAAAGGTCTGATCAAATTAGGTTCTTTTTTTCTCATTACCCAAACAGCAATACAAACCAGTGTAAATGCAAACAGAGTTCCGAAACTCGTCATATCCGCCAAAGTGGAAATAGGAGTAAATGCTGCAATAAGTGCCACAATAATTCCCAATAAAATAATTCCTTTATAAGGCGTTTTTGTTTTTGGATGAAGTTCACCAAAGAATTTAGGAATCAAACCATCCTTCGCCATACCGATAAAGATTCTGGACTGCCCCATCATCATTACCATTACTACAGAAATTAATCCTACAGTAGCCGCTATGGTTACAATATTACTCGCCCAGTGTTTTCCTGCAATTTCAAATGCATAAGCTACAGGTGCTTTAATCGCATCCGGGTATTTTCCATTTGGATTAAAATCGGTATAATGCATCATTCCTGTCAATACAAGAGATACACAGATATATAAAGCTGTGCAAATTAATAATGAAGCAATGATTGCAAATGGCACATCTTTTTTAGGGTTGATAGCCTCTCCTGCCTGGGTAGAAACAGCATCGAATCCGATATAGGCAAAGAAAATAGCGGCAGCCCCAGAAATAATTCCCTGGATACCATATGCGGAAACCATATCTCCTTCAGAGTTTTTGATCGTAACCTGATCTGGAATAAAGGGATTCCAGTTTTTCACACCATCCACAGCATTGTAAAGATCGCTATTCGAAAAAATAATATAGGCTCCTGCAATGACTACAAAAATTACAGCTGAAGTTTTCATTAAAACGATTAGGTTATTAGCTCCAGCAGCTTCTTTAGTTCCTTTTACCAATAAAGCTGTAATTAAAAGAACAAGAATAAATGCAGGCAGATTCATAGAGAAACCGCTCCCTGTATAACTCGCAGGATCAGAAGTAAGATAAGCCGGCAAGTGAATATTAAAGATCTTCAAAAATTTAGTAAAATACCCGGACCAACTCACGGAAACAGCCATACTGGCCATGGCATATTCCAGAATGAGACACCATCCCATTGCCCATGCAAAAATTTCGCCTACCGTTCCATACGCATAGGCATACGCAGATCCCTCAACAGGAATAATGGAGGCGAACTCCGCATAGCATAATGCTGCAAAAACGCAGGCAATACCTGCAATAATAAAGGAGATTGCAAGTGCTGGTCCTGCATGATAATAGGCTCCTGTTCCAGTAAGAACAAAGATTCCACCTCCAATGATAGCACCTACTCCTATTGCTGTTAAACTCCATTTTCCGAGGACCTTTTTCAGCTCACTTTTCTTCATATCTGCCTCATAGGCACTTAGTGGTTTTTTAACCCAAATTTTCGACATGTTTTTTTATTTATTAAGGATTTACGAAAATATAAAAAATTTAGGAATCCCCACGTTTATCGTTAAACTTTCATCATTTATTTTACATTAAAATCTTTAAAAACCTGAGCAACATATTATTTAATTCATTTTAAAAAGTCCATTTTTTTATTTATTTTTGATCGCATGAATTTATATGATCTTTTTGTAAAGCCTTATGAAAGCTATGATTCTTTACAAATTATGCTTGAAGCATCCGGTGCCATTTTCGGAACTCTGAGCGTATATTTTTCCATTAAGAAAAATATATGGGTATACCCTACAGGTATTGTTTCAACCTTGATCTATGTATATATCCTTTTTAATTTTGGGCTTTTAGGAGACTGCCTCATCAATGTTTATTATACCATAATGAGTGTTTATGGCTGGATATTATGGGCCAAAAATTCAGAAGATCATATTCATGTGGATGTTACATGGGCCACAAAAAAGGAATGGTATTATGCCTCCATCCTTTTTATTCTGAGCCTGGCATTGGTTACCCTTATTTATTATTATAAACCTTATATTGATAATCATTTTTCAATGGAAGGAACCAATCTCGGATTATATCATCTGGACTGGGCAAATTGGATGGATGTTTTTACAACTTCAATATTTTTAGTTGGAATGTGGTTTATGGCCAAACAGCGCATTGAGAACTGGATTTTCTGGATTATTGGAGATTTTATTTGCATCCCTATGATGATTTTTAAGGGTCTTGGTATCACTTCGGTTCAATATTTGGTATTTACTATAATGGCTATCTTAGGATACGTCAATTGGAAAAAAAGTTTTAAAGAAAAAAGTACAATAAAGTCATGAAAAATTTATTTAAAATAGCAGTTAGTATCTTTGCTATAAGCACTTTAACATCTTGTCTTGCATATACAGATGGATATGGCAGTAATGGTTATGGTGACCCATACTATAATAATGGATATTATTATGCTCCTTCCGGATATTATGGCAGTGGCGGGTATTATGGTAATGACGGCTATTATTATAGAAACAATATTAATTATTACTATGATAATGGTATACCTTACTATTATGACACTTACAATAACTCCAGAAGAAAAGTATATGTAGAAAGAAGAACTACGGTTACTTCGCAAAGACCTAATAATGGCTTCCGTAGCAATAACAGTGGTTCTTATAATAACGGAAACTATAACAGAAATTCAAATAACAGCGGCGGCGGATTCAGAAATTCAAACAGTGGTTATCAGAACAACCAAGGAAATCAGAATAATCAAAGCAGTGGTGGATTTAGAAACCAAAATAGCAGCTCTGAAAATAGAGGATCCAATTCCAGTTCAGGAGGATTCAGAAGTTCAGGTAGCACCAGCAGCAGACCAGAAACTTCCAGCGGTGGATTTAACAGTGGTGGTTTCAGAAATAGTTCAGGCAGCACCCAAAGCTCAGGCTCAACTTCAAGCTCTAGCAGACAGCAAAACAGCAGCAGCGGTGGCTTTAGATAAATAATTATAAATAACGATTATAAATAAGGAAACGAACAGTTAACACTGTTCGTTTTTCATTTTAATATACTAATTTTGTTTCTTTATTTAGACAAAAAACAATATGGAATTTTATAAATATCAGGGTACGGGAAACGATTTTGTAATGATAGACAATCGTTCCGGAGAATGGGATGATCTTTCAATCGAAAATATACAAAAACTTTGTGACCGTCGTTTTGGAATCGGTGCAGATGGACTTATTAAAATAAATACCGCAGACGGTTATGATTTTGAAGTTGATTACTATAATTCTGATGGCTCAAAAAGTTTCTGTGGAAACGGGGCTCGTTGTTCGGTTGCTTTCGCTTTTTTCCTTGACATCTTTGAAGACAACTGCAAATTCATCGCAATTGATGGAGAACATATTGCTGAAATCCATAACGGAATCGTAAAACTAAAAATGTCTGATGTAAACACCATTTCTGACGATGGGGGAAACAGTGTGATGGATACTGGTTCTCCACATTATGTAAAATACGTTGAGGATTTAGTAAATTATAATGTTTTTGCAGAAGGACACGGCATCCGAAACTCGGAAAACTATAAAGAAAAAGGAATCAATGTCAACTTTGTAGAAAAAATTTCAGATAATGAAATTTTTGTAAGAACCTATGAACGAGGTGTTGAGGACGAAACTTACAGCTGCGGAACTGGAGTTACAGCTTCTGCTTTAACTTTTCTTCAAAAAGACAATCTAACTTCCATAAAAGTGAAAACATTAGGCGGAAACCTTAAGGTATACGCTGAAAAGAGTGGTGATTCTTTCTCTAACATCTGGCTGGAGGGTCCTGCAAAGCAAGTTTTTAAAGGTAAGGTAGAGCTTCTTTAAAATCAAAACTTTTAATCAATAATAAAGAATGAAAAAAGCTATTCTCATTATCATTCTGCTTGTTTTTGTAGTAGCAGGATTTTTTGGTTTGAGATTTTATACTAAATATTTTGGAAATAATGTAGAAAAGGATGGTTACATTTTGATCCCTCATAAGGCGAACTTTAACCAGATTTTGGATTCTATTGCTCCGTATATTAAAGACCGTGAATCTTTTGAAACAGTAGCTAAAGATAAAGGTCTTCCTGTCAATTTTAAAGCAGGGCGTTATCATATCCAAAGCGGAAAAGGGAATACAGACCTTGTGAATATGATTAAAGCAGGTAACCAGACAGCAAATTCTTTTAGAATCGGGGATTTTGGGGATATGTATCAAATGATTGGTAAGGTTACTAAAAAAACAGAACTGGATTCGCTTCATTTTGTTAATGACCTGGATGTTGTTGCACAAGAAAAAGGATATAAAAATATTGAAGATTTAAAAAAATATTTCTTCATTGATACTTATAATTTTTTCTGGACCGTAAGTCCAAGAGAATTTTTTGCAAAATTTGAAGATCAGTACAATGACTTCTGGACCAGTGAAAGAAAAAATAAAGAACAACAATCCGGACTTTCAAGAGAACAGATTTATGCGCTTGCATCTATTGTATATAAAGAATCAGGAGGAAAGAAGGATGAAATGAAAACCATCGCAGGTTTATATTTAAACCGTTACAGAAAAGGGATGAAGCTTCAGTCTGATCCTACCGTAATCTATGCGATTAATAAGCAGACCAATTTTAAAGAACCAATCAAAAGGGTTTTATATAAGCATTTGTCTACTCCATCTCCATACAATACTTACGCTAATGCAGGAATCCCACCGGGACCGATTTGTGTAGTGGATAAAAACTCAGTAGATGCTGTTTTAAATGCAGAAAACAACAATTATATATTTATGTGTGCTGATCCTGCAAGATTTGGATATCATAAGTTTACAGCCAATGCAGAAGAGCATGCTGTAAATGCAAAAGCTTATCAGGACTGGCTTAATTCAAAGAATATAAAATAAGCTTTAGCAGACACCATAATTTTATAGATTAAAAAACAATAATTAAATCATAATATTTTGAAAATCAGATCAATATAATTTTCAAAATATTAAGGGTTATCCTTTCACGATTTTATACAAAAAAATAACCTATGAAGAATAAGACAGAAATTGTCAATATTTTCACTAGAAAAACACTAGGACTTACTTTAGTACTCTCAGCAGCCGCTATGGCTTTTGCTCAGGAGAAATCTGATGTTTCAGGAACCATTGTCAACAAGAAAAACCAACCAGTACCTTATGCTTCTGTAACCTTTACGAACAAAGCCAACAAAGCATTAAGTGATGCTGTATTGACAGATGAAAAGGGACAGTATAAACTACAGCTTACCCCTGGAAATTATGATATCTCTGTAGAAGCTATTGATTACAAAAAAAGTATTCTTAACAAGAATATTACCGGAGCTGGAAATATCGGCGCACTATCTATTGAGCCTGAAGCAGCCACTACATTAGATGGAAAAACTCAGGAACTGCAAGGGGTTGTTATTACCGCTTCAGCAGCTAAACCTTACAAAGTAGAACTGGATAAAAAAACGTATGATCCATCACAGGATATTGTAAGTAAAGGAGGAAGTCTCCAGGATGTTTTGACCAATGTACCTTCCGTTACAGTAGATACAGATGGAACTGTTTCTATGAGGGGAAGTTCTAATGTAAAGTTTCTGATCAATGGTAAGCCTTCTTCTCTATTAGGTATTGATGATGGAGCCAATGCTTTACAGAGTATTCCTGCTGACCAGATCGAAAGAATTGAAGTGATCACCAACCCTTCTTCAAAATTTGAAGCAAGCGGAACTTCCGGTATTTTAAATATTATTCTTAAAAAGAGTAAAAAAGTAGGATTTAACGGCAGTGTGGTAGGAACCCTTGGATACTATCCGAGAACCTCCCTTAATGCTAATTTGAGCTGGAGAAAAAACAACTGGACCTGGTTTGTAAATGGCGGTGGCGGTTATACAGAAAACAAAACCAAAAACAATTCTGAAACCACTTATCACAATGTTACTCTTCCCAACATAAACCCTATTCCAAGTACTGACGAAGAAATAGACAAGATCCCTACTATTCCTGTTCATCAGCTTCAAAACTCGACCAATAAAACGTATAGCAAAAACTATAATGCAAGTGCCGGTTTTGTATATGATATTTCTGAGAAAACCTCTATCAACCTAACAGGATTGGTAAGAACTTTCGAGGGCGACGGAAATGAACTCGTCAATACCTATGACACTTTTTACAAATACACAAAAGATACCTCAAATCCTTGGAAGCTGATGAACCCTTATACGTTGAGGGATTCTAAAACTATTTTTAACAATCTTGCTTTCCAAGGGGATGTTGGTTTGGATCATAAATTTGACGATAAAGGCCAGAACTTATCCTTATCATTAAGTTTACAAAGGAATAGAAGCAATAACAATGCAGATATTCTGGAAAGTTTAGATTATGTTCCTTCCGTACAGGACATTACAAGAAGACATTCTGTAACCAAAACGGTGATAGGAAAAGCAGATTATGAATTACCATTAGGCGAAAATTCAAAGCTTGAAGCTGGTTATAGATTGGATATCAATAAAAATACATATGATAATTTTGTAAGCAGTACATCTGGCAACCCATTGATCCCTGACTACAATAACAATACGGACTACAGAGAAATGTTTAATGCTTTCTATTTACAATTTAGAAGTAAGATTGGAAGCTTTGGTTATCAGGTAGGATTAAGAGACGAGGTTTCCAATGTTAAAATCAATTATATCAGCCAAAATCCGAAGGCTCCTACGATTGATAAGACTAAAAATTACAATAATTTATTTCCAAGTGTATTCTTAAGTTATGATATCGCTAAGAACAATCAGATTTTAGTTAACTACTCACGAAGAATAGACAGACCAAGATCATTCTTCATGGTTCCTTTTTCGAATTACACCAATAACCAGAATATTTTCGAGGGAAATATTGATTTAAATCCATCGTATGTTGATTCTTATGAGGTAGGTTATAATCTTACCAAGAAGAAGTTTACTATAAACCCTACTTTTTACTACAGGCATGCAACAGAAGACACAAAAATGCTGGTTTACAGACCAGATGAAAGAAAAACCGTCTTCTACACCAAACCTGAAAATTTAGGCAGTGACGACCGTATTGGATTAGACCTGAATTTCACTTACGATCCATTTGCATGGTTTAAAATTATGGGTAGTGCGGATATATTCAGATACAAAACAACCGGAATTACGTCTTACGCAACAATAGATAAGGATGGTTTACCTCAGACAAGAACATTAGACTTTACAGGAAGCGGTTTCTCTACAAGACTACGTCTTAACACGACATTCAGACTGGATAAAACACTAAGCGTACAGCTGCAAGGCTTCTACAGAGGAGGGCAAAAAACAGTCAACCAGGATAGAAAGGACATGTATGCTCTTAACTTGGGAGCTTCCAAAACAATCTGGAAAGGAGACGGAACAATTTCCTTCAACATTCAGGATATCTTTAACACAAGAGGTATGGAAGTATTTAATTACACCAGCGACTATACCCGAAGCAGCTATATGCAATGGCAGCCAAGACAGTTTTCTATTTCTTTAACATATAGATTCAAACAAGGTGAGAAAATAGAACAGCCTAAAAGGAAAAAGGATATCAACTCCAATGCAACAGGTGATGACCAGCAAGGTCCAATGTAATACAAAAAAACCCGAAATTTAAATTTCGGGTTTTTTATTATTTTACTGATTCTACTCTTCCTTCTTTTTCTTTTTCAGCTTCGTAGATTCTTTTTCTTAAGTCACTCGTGGAAAACCTGTGGTCTCTTTTGTTGTAAAAGATTTCAATCCCCTTTTCCTCACAGTATTGCTTACCTGTAAAATCTCTGTCTACATAATCATCACCAATGATTCTGATATCTATTACAAAAGACTTTAAAATATCCAGTAAATCCTCTTCTGTGTAATAAGGTACAATTTCATCTACAGCGTTTACTGCTTTTAATTGAATATAGCGCTCAACGATCGTCTGGCTTGGTTTATTTTTATTCGGGCGGTCGTGAGATGGATCAATCTGTAGTCCGACAATCAGATAATCGCACACTGTTTTTGCTTCTTCAAGCATTTTAATATGTCCTGCGTGTAATAAATCAAACGAGGAAAATGTAATACCTATTCTTTGTGTCTTCATATTAATATTAAAATTAAAATTTCGCTGAAATAAAAGTTCTTTTAAATGGATAAAAGACCGGTGATTCAGGAAAAATGTTTTGTAACTGTTGTTTATAATCGTTTT
This sequence comes from Chryseobacterium sp. II3a, assembly GCF_057815135.1. NCBI lineage: Bacteria > Pseudomonadati > Bacteroidota > Flavobacteriia > Flavobacteriales > Weeksellaceae > Chryseobacterium > Chryseobacterium sp. II3a. The sequence goes on from NZ_JBYPZJ010000005.1 coordinate 96,046, forward strand.
TAAATTGTTCTTTCAATTCATCAGGAAGCTTTTCTATATAGGGAAGCATTGCTGTTCCGGATGCCCAGGTAAATACAGCTTCTGCATCTTTCAATACATGAGGAAATACTTTCTCATAAACAGTAATCTCACTTCCTTTATTCTCAAATAATATGCGGGCATACTCTTCAATGGTCAGCACAGTATATTCTCTTTTCCAATCATTATAAGCTGATTTATAGGGCTCAGTATCAGCTATTTTTCTAAGAAGCTGATGAACTATATATTCATGATTAGAGGGAATCTGAACAGCCAATTGTCCACCTTCCTTAATCTTGCTTATGATTCTAGGAAAAAGTTCCTTATGGTTACTGCACCATTGGATTGCAGCATTGGAAATCACCAGATCATAGGTATCTCCCAAGTGAAGCTGCTCTTCAATACTTCTTTTTTCAAAAGTTAATCGGCTTGTTTTGAACTGAGCTGCCTTTTCAAGCATTTCTTCAGAAGAATCTATTCCTAAAACCTTTGAATCCTCTAAGTAATCTAAAAGTTTTGAGGTAAGCTCGCCCGTTCCGCATCCCAGATCTATTACTGATATTCCCGATCTTGATTCTACAAGCTTTAACAGGTCAAAGAAAGGTGCTGAGCGCTCTTCTTTAAATTGGTCATATACTTCAGGATTCCAAGCCATAATGATTGTATTTTATGAGTTTAATTTCTCGAATTGAGATATTTTTGCCACTCCCACACGGTCTTTAAAGACTCTTCCAGAGATGTTTCAGACTTCCAGCCGAGCTCTCTTTCTGCTTTAGAAGGATTTGCATAAGCAACCGTAATATCACCTTCTCTCCTATCACAGATCTGATAAGGAACCTCTACATTATTAGCTTTTTCAAACGCTTTCACCACTTCCAAAACAGAAGATCCTTTTCCTGTTCCCAGGTTATAGGTATCAATCACAGCCTCGTTAGATGAATCTTTTATCAGTTTTTTCAAAGCGGCTACGTGAGCTTTAGCCAAATCAACTACATAGATATAATCACGAACTGCTGTTCCATCCACTGTAGGATAATCATCCCCCCAAATACTTAGCTTCTCACGAATTCCTGCTGCTGTCTGCATCACATAAGGAACCAGATTATTAGGAATTCCTATTGGCAATTCTCCAAGTTTTGCTGACGGGTGAGCTCCAATTGGATTAAAGTATCTTAACAAAGATATTTTACGATGGTATGCTTTAGCAAAATCAATAAGGATTTCCTCGCCCATTTGCTTTGTTTTTCCATATACACTTTCAGGCATTTTCAAAGGTGTATTTTCATCAATAGGCATCACATCAGCCTGTCCGTAAACAGTACATGATGAACTAAAAATAAAATTAGAAATGCCCCTTTCTTTAAATTCCTGAAGGATATTGATCAATGTAAACATATTATTTTCATAATATTCTACAGGCTTTACCTGACTCTCTCCTACAGCCTTGAAAGCCGCAAAATTAATACAGCCCTCAATTGTATGGGCATCAAAAACCTGAGCAAGAAGCTCCTTACGCTTCAGGTCAAAAGGATAAAAAACCGGCTTCTTACCTGTAATTTCCTCAATATTATTTAAAATAAACCGTTCCGAATTAGACAGATCGTCTACAATAATAACTTCAAAGTCATTATTAAGCAGTTCTACAACGGTATGAGAACCAATATATCCAAGTCCTCCTGTAACAAGTATTGCCATTTTAATCTTCGTGTTTTCCTATATTTTCTACTTCAAGATCAATCTTTATTCCTTTAAACCTATATTTTCTGACGATGATAAGCCATAATCCGAAAATCAGCAAGTATATCCCAAGTGATAAGAGATAATCTGACTGCGGCAAACCATCCTTGGTTTTTCCTTCAGATATAACAATCCAAAGTACCGAACCTAAAATGTCTGTAATAACTAATATTAAGAGTATTGAATAAGTTAAAACTGCAAGTCTGTGTTTCCTTATTAAAAAATACAGCGGAATGGGAGAAAATACTCCTATCAAAACAATTAATATTAGAGGAATGATATCCTTAGGATCAATCTCAGGACTTATCAATATGGAATAGGAATAGGCGAGATAAAAGAACGATATTATTGCATTGATCAAAATAGCCAGCCAATACACTAATCCATATTGAAAAATCTTTTTTTTCATTATTTCATAAATTCAAGGACAGCATCTGTAATATACTTCAACTGCTCTTCGTCTAATTCCGTGTGCATTGGTAAAGATATCACCTGATCCAAAAGCTTATCTGTATTCACAAAATCAGCGGCATTGCTCTCCTGGAAATATGCTTTTTGCTTTCTTAATGCTACCGGATAGTAAATCATTGCCGGAATTTCTTTTTCTGTAAGAAACTTCTGAAGCTCATTACGTTTTCCGTTCAGAATTCTCAATGTATACTGGTGGAATACGTGGGTAGAGTTTTCAGACCTCTGTGGAGTTAAAATATTTTCATGACCTGCAAATGCTTCATCATAATAATCAGCGGCTTTTCTTCTTGCCTCGTTATATGAATCCAAATGTGGCAGTTTCTTTCTTAAAACCGCTGCCTGAATACTATCCAGACGAGAGTTTACTCCAACCTCATCATGGTAATATCTTTCGTACATTCCGTGGTTTACAATTCCTCTTAAACGGTGTGCCAATTCATCATTATTGGTAAAAATTGCCCCTCCGTCACCATAGCATCCAAGATTTTTAGATGGGAAGAAAGACGTTGTTCCTACAGTTGCCATTGTTCCGGCATATTTTGAGGTTCCGTCAGAGAAAGTATATTCTGCACCTATTGCCTGTGCATTATCTTCAATCACGTATAAATTGTGTTCTTCAGCAATTTTCAGAATCTCCTCCATATTCGCACACTGTCCGAATATATGTACAGGAATGATCGCTTTTGTTTTTGGCGTAATTGCCTTTCTTAACGCTTCTGTTGAAATTGTAAATGTATTATAATCAACATCTACCAAAACAGATTTTAGCTTAAGCAGATGAATCACCTCTACTGTTGCTGCAAAGGTAAAATCAGCAGTAATTATTTCGTCTCCCTCCTTCAGATCCAAAGCCATAAGAGCGATCTGTAATGCATCAGTTCCATTAGCGCATGGAATAACATGTTTTACGTCTAAATAAGACTCCAATTCATTCTGGAAAGACTTTACTTCAGGACCGTTGATAAAAGCTGCGGAATCCATTACATTTAAAACTGCATTGTCTACATCATTCTTTATTTTGTAATACTGACTTTGCAAGTCAACCATCTGAATTTTTTTCATAAATAAATTATTTCTGTAAAAATAAGGATTTTAAAATCCTATCAAAAATTTTATTGATTTTGTTTTTATCTTTATACAAAAATTTATATGAAAAAAATTTTACTCTTTTGTTTCCTAACGGGTTACTCCTATACCACTGCACAAACTCAGCTTGTTTTTGTGTTTTTTAAGGATAAGCCTAATAAAGCAGCCTTTTTTGCTAATCCGCTTTCTGAGCTGAGTCAAAAATCGCTTAACAGACGTACCACATTAGGGATAGCACTTAATGATCAGGATGCTCCTATAGAACCATCTTATATACAAAACCTTCAAAATTTGGGATTTACAGTAACTGATTATTCCAAATGGCTTAACGGAGCGGCAGTCAATGCAACTACAGCTCAAATTACTCTTTTACAAACACAGCCTTTTGTTTTATCTGTAGAAAGCTTTGCTAAAAATGGAACTCCTACCCTACAATCAACACCGGTCAATAAATGGAAAATGCCTACCAGTACTCAAAAAATTCTTACTACGTTTGAATACGGCACAGGAACATCACAGATTGATCAGGTGAATATAAAACCCCTTCATCTGGCCGGCTATACCGGAACCGGAGTTTCTATTGCAGTCATTGATACAGGATTTCCTACAGTAAACACCGGGAATGCTTTTCTACGATTGCGAAACAACAATCAAATAAAGGGTGGTTATGACTTTGTTGCCAAATCTAATGACATTTATAATCCTTCATTGAATGCACATGGTACAGTTGTATTAGGAGCCATCGGAGGTTATCTGGAAAATACATTTGTAGGCTCTGCTCCGGATGCTGACTTTTATTTGTATCGTAGTGAAAACCCTTCGGCCGAAATTCCTGAAGAAGAACTTTACTGGATTGAAGCAGCTGAAGAAGCTGACAGAAAAGGGGTAGAAATTATCACAACATCACTAGGATACAATGTTTTTGATAATCCCCAATACAGCTACACCTATGCTGACATGAATGGAAACACCTCATTTATTGCGAGAGGAGCTGGAATTGCTGCTGAAAAAGGAATTTTTGTGCTTGCAGCAGCAGGAAATTCAGGAGATAAGCCTTGGCACTATCTTCTTACTCCCGCAGACAATGCTAAAGTATTTACGATTGGTGCTGTAGACTCTTCAGGAAACTCTTCTGTATTTTCTTCTTTCGGTCCTAACTCCCTTGGTGTCACAAAACCGGATGGAAGCGCTAGAGGAACCGCTACGGCAACAGTTTTAGGCGATACCACTTACACGAGTACAGGAACTTCTCTGGCCACTCCTGTAGCTGCCGGAGGAGTAGCCTGTCTTATTCAGGCATTTCCAACCATGAACAGAGATCAGATCAAAACAAAACTAAGGCAAACTGCTTCCCTTTATCCTAATCACACAGATCAGATGGGATTCGGCATTCTTAATTTCGGAAGCCTTTATAACAGTGTTTTAAATACTTCTGAAATTGTTAAAAAAGAAAAATTTGCATTGTTTCCTAATCCCGTTAAAAATGTTCTGAATATCGCTTCAGAAAACAGTATCCATTCGCTGGAAGTCTATGATAATCTGGGAAGACTGATAAGAAAAGTAGACCATCAAAAATCTGTAAAGGTGGATGATTTTGCAAAAGGGGTTTATTATCTGAAAATACAGACGAGTGATAAAGTCTATTATGAGAAATTTATCAAGGAATAACTATCATTACTGTAAATATTAATACCGCTATTTTTCACTCATACATTATCAAATCGTATAAATAATAAACTTATTATAAATTAAAAACGGGCATTGAAGCCCGTTTTTTCACTATAAATAGCGTATTTATTTTATTTAAGCTGAATTTCTGCTTGCATTAATGTTTCCGAATAATGACCTTGTCACCAGCTTCTCATAAGCTTCTTTGTTTCCTTCTCCTTTCTGAATCTTCATCAGTGCATATTGCTGAATACTTAACAATGGAAGAACAATTTTCTCACGAATTTTCACCGATTTTCTGGATAATGGATCTTCTTCCTGAAGCATTTTGAACCCGGTAAGTTCCAGCATGATATCTCTTGACAGCTCATATTCATTGAAAAGAATATTCCAAAAAGCTCCGAATTTAGGATTGTTTTTAATATAATAAGTCAATGGGAAGTAAGATTTGTTCATACTCATCATTGAATTTAATACTAATGTTTTAAAGAAATCAGATCCTTTATACAATTCTCTAACCTCTTCAAACCTTCCCTGCTCTTTCATCTGCTGCATGGCATACCCAAATCCGAAAAACCCCGGAACATTCTGCTTCAATTGCGACCATGATCCCACAAATGGAATAGCTCTTAAATCTTCAAACTTCAATTCACTTCCGTTTCCTCTTTTGGAAGGGCGGCTTCCGATATTGGTTTTCCCATAATATTCCAGCGTACTCATCTCCTGAAGGTAAGGAACGAACATCGGATGTGCTTTCAGGTCAGAATATTTCTGGTAACTGATATTGGCCAGTTCAATAATCAAAGCTCTTTCTTTTTCCGTAAGGTCTTTTTTGGCATTTTTGAATACATCATTTTCCACTCCAGCTGTCAAAAGCTGTTCAAAATTATATTTTGCCTGTTCTTTATTTCCGAAAATACTTGTAATTGTTTGTCCCTGAATCGTAAGTTCAATTTTATTATTGGCAATTGTTTTTCCCTGAGAGGCATAAAAATCGTGGGTTTTCCCTCCACCTCTTGCAGGCGGCCCGCCTCTGCCGTCAAAGAATACCACTTTGATATTATTCTGTTCCGAAAGTTTTGTCAGGACCTCTTTCGCTTTATAAATTTCCCAGTTGGCTTTTAGGTAGCCGCCATCCTTGGTCCCGTCTGAGAAGCCCAGCATAATGGTCTGTTGGTTTCCTCTTCTTTCAAGGTGTTTTTTATAAACAGGATTCTGATACAATTCATTCATCACATGTTCGGCATTATTAAGCCCTTCCATGGTTTCAAAAAGCGGTACAATATCCATATTGATTTCTTCATCATGATATCCACACACTTTAAAGAAAGCATACACATTCATCACATCTTTCACTGCATCAGAATTGGAGATAATATAGCGGTTCATCCCTCGTAATCCGTTCAGGTTCTGGATTTCAGAAACCTGAGAAACCGTCAATAAAGTATCTTTTACAATATCTTCAAAATCATCAGCATTTACAGGGCTTGGAATCTGAATCAGCTTATTAAATTTCTGTTCGTAATCCACATCTTTATTACCATATACTTTTGCAAAAACCTCATCAATAACCTTCTGATGAATTCTACTGTCCTGGCGGATATCCAATGTTGCGAAATGGGTTCCGAAAATCTTCACACGATCTCTGAAATTCACCAAAAGATCTAAAAACAAAGCATTATGTTCGTTAATCAATATTTTTTCGGCTTCATCCGTTTTTTGTAAAATAGCCTCTGCAGTAATTGTTTTTCCATCAAAAATAGCAGCATACAATTCCTCACTCAAAGACGTCAATACTTCAGAAACACCCCTGAAGCTCAGTCTTCTTCTGATAAATTTCAAATGACTGTAATAAGATTTCAAAATGGCTGACCGTAGTTCTTCTGCCACTCTTTTAGTAACATCTGCTGTCACAAAAGGGTTTCCGTCACGATCTCCACCCGGCCAGAAACCAAGCTGGATAATATCTTCATGCAAATGGAAATGCCCGTTTCCAAAAGTCTTTTTAATCTTAGTAAATAACTCACCAATGGTATCATAATATACATATCTCAGGTAAGAAATAATACTCAAGGCTTCGTCAATAGGCGTTGGCTTTTCTTTGTTCACAAAAGGAGTTTTTCCTAATTGCTGCAAAAGTGTATCGATCTGGGTAACTGAATCGCTGGTAATGGCTCCTCTCAAGTCCTGGATAATTCTCTGTACTGAGCTTGGGTAAAACTGAGTAGGGTGTGCTGTGAACACTACTTTCACACTGAAATCTTTTAATTTTTCACGTACTTTTTCAATTTTATGATCCTGAAAAGAGCGTTCAAACAGATTGGTAACGGTTCCGCCATCACTTTCGGAATGCAGGTTCGGAAATGCAGCATCTTCAATACTATCAAATAAAACCACCTGTCTTTCAATATATTGAATGATCTTAAAAAGCAGTTCGAGTTTCTGCTCTTCGGTCTGTAGATCGGTATGATTTTTAAAAAATTCTTCTACGATTTCTTCGGGTGTTTTTCCTGCGTCGTAGCCGGTTCTGCTTTCCTCATAAAGAAAAGGAAGCAGCATTCCGATATTTGTCATTTTATCATAGGGCAGGCTCATAAATAATGAATTGTAGATCTGGAATTTATTTTCCACGATCTGCCTGAATTTCTCTGCGCGTTGGTCGTGTCTCATAATAACAAATGTAAGTGATTTTGGAATTAGTTGGGTTGACAAATGGCAAAAAATAAAAACTTTATTCTCCTGAAAATTAAGCTATCCATAAATCATTCTTATCTATATCTTCAATTAAACATTTCGTAACTTTGAGGCTAAATTAATCTTCGATATAAAATTATCAGCTGTATTAAAAATTCCGAAAATGGGCTACATCAGAGAATATTACGAACAAATCGTCAAGCTGCAGGAATCTGAATGGGAGTTTATCGCAGGATATTTCCATAGAAAGACGTATGCTAAAAACGAAATCATTACCCAGCAAGGTGATACGGAAAATTATCTGTCTTTTATTGAGGCCGGGCTGGTAAGATTTTATATTCCCGATGATGAATATGGTTATACTTTCAGTTTCAGTTTTGAAAAGGAGTTTACTTGTGCCTATGATTCTTTTCTTACCCAAACACCTTCTGAATACGAGATGCAGGCATTAAATGAAACTGTTGTATGGCAGATTTCTTACAATGACCTACAGAAAATTTATAGTCAAACCAATGTGGGAAATCATTTGGGACGTTTTGCTTCCGAAAAACTCTTTCTGTCTAAAAGCAAAAGGGAGCTTTCTTTATTAAAACTTACCGCAAAAGAACGCTATTTAAAGCTATTCACTGAGCAGCCAGAGCTACTGCAGCGCGTGCCCCTTAAATACATTGCTTCTTATATTGGAATTACTCCACAGGCTTTAAGCAGAATCCGCAGACAGATTAATTAACATAGGTTCATTGTATATCTTTCCTCATCTGCTGAAATTTGCAGAAAAGTATTTCAATGAATTTACCAATTGTAGCCTATGGAAACCGCATTTTAAAACAGAAATGTACACAGATTAACAAAAACTGCCAGGAAATCCGGGATCTTATCACCAATATGTGGGAAACCATGGAAAATTCAAACGGATGCGGCCTCTCCTCTTCGCAGATCAATCAACCTTTACAACTTTTTGTTGTGGATAGTGAGATCACTTTTGAAAATCTTAATACTGAAGATCAAATTCTCTATTTTGAAAGAAATGACAAGGGAATCAGAGAAACTTTCATCAATGCTAGGATTATCCATTCCTCTGAAGAAACCTGGGAAGATTATGAAGGATGTCTAAGTATTCCTGGTCTTTCTCAAAAGGTGGAAAGACCATGGAAAATTACCCTTGAGTATTTGAATCAGGATTTTGTAAAACAAACTAAAACTTTCGCAGGATTAACAGCAAGAATTATTCAACATGAATATGACCATACTCAAGGAGTTTTATATATTGATCATCTAAAACCTCTCACAAGAAAAATAATTGAATCAAAACTGAAAAAGATTATCAAAGGAAATATTAAAACCGATTATCCTATGAAATTTTTATAATCATTTTGAAGCATTAAAATGCATCAGTAATTTTCGTAAATTTGCTTTAAAATACGGTTATTTATGAAAATCATCATCGCACTTTCCCTGATCATTACCAGTCTGTTTTCGGCTCAGATCAAGGTTCCTGATGATTATAAGAAAATACCCGATATTCTGGATACAACAGAATACCTTTATCCTTTCGTCGTTCCCAATAAAGAATATGACTATTGGAGAGTTCTCACCAATGACAATGACCCCGACAAGGCCATCATCTATGAAAGCCAGGCTCCTCTTTTTATGACGATTAATGAACCTGTTCCTGAAAAGGGATTCTTTCAGAAATGCATTGGAAATAATTGTTTTTCTTATATTCTTGCCTGCAAAAAAGAAAGACCTGTTTATTTTTCTAATGAACAGCAATTAAGAGATTTTATCGGAACAGTTGATAACCTTCCGGAAGCTATTTTACTGGCAAAAACCTATGGCTACTTTATTGATCCTCAAAATCGTTTCACAGGGTCTTATAAAATTGAAGACCATTCAATTTCTCTGTATGCTTTACAGGCTAAAGGCTGTCCAGTGACTAAAGAATCTTTTTTAATTAAAATCAATAGAAAGACTGGAAAACTGGAAGCTAAAAGCAATGGCGTTTATTCAAAAAGTAAGGATTGTACTAGTTTATAATCTGCTAATATTCAATATATTTTAAGGCCAAAGAAAATCAAGGAGCTTCGGCAACAATTTCACTTATTTTTTAGCCACTAATGCACGAATAAAATAATTTCCGATACTTTACAAGCCTATGTGAATCTATGTGGTTTAATTTTTCCACCACATAGTCACATAGAATAAGGTTATTCGTGCATTCGTAACACTTTAAAGCATTTGTATCAGATATTAATGGCACCCTGCCCTGATGCCATCAGATAAGCTTCTTTCAAAGTTTCTGAATAGGTTGGATGTGCGTAGGAAATACGGAACATATCTTCTGCGGTCACCTCATATTCCTGGGCAATTACACCCTGGGCAATCAGATCAGCTGCTCTTGCTCCAATAATATGTACGCCAAGTACTTCCCCATATTTTGGGTCCACTAAAACTTTTGCAAACCCATCCGTATCCATTGAAGCTCTTGCTCTGGCACTGGCTGAAAACGGGAACTTGCCAATGTTATAAGCGATGTTATTCTTTTTAAGATATTCTTCAGTATGTCCAACAGAGGCTACTTCCGGCCATGTATATACCACAGATGGAATTCTATCATAATGAATATGGTGTTTCTGCCCGCTAATTGTCTCTGCTACTAAAACGCCTTCTTCTTCCGCTTTATGAGCAAGCATTGCTCCACCAATTACATCCCCTATCGCAAAGATATTTGAAACGGAGGTACGATTGTTTTCATCTACTTTAATAAATCCACGGTGATCTAATTGTACATCTGTATTCTCAAGCCCCAATCCTCTTACATAAGGACTTCTTCCCACTGCTACCAGAATATAATCAGCTTCCAATTCATTTTCTGTACCGTTTTTATCTTTAAAAAAGACCCTCGCTGCTGTATCTGAACTTTCAGTTTTATAAACAGCCTGTCCCAAGCGGATATCAACTCCTTCTTTTTTAAGAATTTTATGAAGGCCTTTTCCCAATTCATGATCCATTGATGCAATCAGATGATCTGCATATTCAAGGATGATAACCTGAGTGCCGATACGATTAAAAATTGAGGCCATTTCTACTCCTATCACTCCACCCCCAATGATGACTATAGATTTCGGTTTTTCATTCAGAGATAAAGCTTCTGTGGAAGTTATAATCCTTCTTTTATCAATTTCTATTCCCGGAATGGTGGATGGTTTTGATCCTGTGGCAATAATATAATTGTTAGCAGTGATCTCTTTGGTTTCTGTTTCATTAACTACTTTAATGGTGGTATTATTGATAAAACCAGCTGTCCCTTTCAGGCGGGTAATCTTATTTTTATCCATTAAGAAATTCAGCCCGCTGGTGTTTTTGGCTACTACTTCAGATTTTCTTTTGTACATCTGGGAAAAATCGAGTTCTATCTTATCAATCTTAATTCCATGTTCATTAAACTTATGATGAGCCTCTGTATAATGATGTGTGCTATCCAGCAGGGCTTTTGTCGGAATACAGCCTACATTGGTGCAAGTACCGCCCAATGTCTCATATTTTTCGATAATTACTGTTTTATAGCCTAATTGTGCACTTCTAATAGCAGCAACATACCCTCCAGGGCCTGAGCCAATCACGGCAATGTCATAATTTTCCATTTGATTTATTAATTATTTATGATTAAATTTACTTGCAAAATAAAAGCAAAATTAACACAAACACTTTCATTTTGCAAGTAAAATATTATCAATTAAAATAATGAGTAAAAAAAGATCAGACTGTCCCATCAGCAGTTCACTGGAAATATGGGGTGACAAATGGTCATTGCTAATCATCCGTGACCTGATGCTAAAAAAAGAATGTACATATGGTGAGCTTCAGAAAGCGGATGAAAAAATTGCTTCCAATATTCTGGCAACAAGGCTTCAGAACCTATTGGAAAATGGAATTATTGATAAAAAAGATCATCCAGAAAACAAGCTGAAGATATTATACCATCTTACAGAAAAAGGGATTGATCTGGTTCCTATTATTGTTGAAATCAATCTATGGGGAGACAAATATCTGACCATTCCTGACGACAAGAAAAAATTATTAGAAGATATAAAAAAGGATAAGGAAGATTTTATCAAAAGAGCAAAATCATATCTCGCCGCTAAGCCTATATAAAGACAGTCAAATAATTATCTATTGCAAATTGATGGGAGATCAGTTTTAATAGCTTTCATGAAATTCAATCATAGCAATTTTAAAATTTCATTAACTTACTTTTCCCTTTTCATTCCGTAAATTTGAATTAAATAAATTTAAGAACAATGCTTAATTTCGAGTTTAAAAATCCAACCAAAATACTTTTCGGAAAGGGCGAAATCGCTAAAATTTCCAATGAAATACCAAAAGACTCCAAAATATTAATGATCTACGGCGGTGGAAGCATCAAAAATAATGGAGTGTATGACCAGGTAAAAGAAGCTTTAAAAGAGCATGATCTTTATGAATTCGGTGGAGTTCCTGCCAATCCTGAATATGAAGTTTTGATTAAAGCAGTGAGTTTTATTAAAGAAAATGGTATTACTTATCTTCTTGCTGTAGGTGGGGGTTCTGTTATTGACGGAACAAAATTTATCTCCGCAGCAGCCAATTATGATGGTGAACCTTGGGATATTTTAAGAAAACAGGTAAGAACTTTTGAAGGAGAAGGGATACCATTCGGCAGTATTCTAACTCTTCCTGCAACCGGTTCTGAAATGAACTCAGGGTATGTGATTTCCAGAAGAGAAACTAATGAAAAATTGTCTTCCGGAGGTCCTGGACTTTTCCCTCAATTTTCGGTTTTAGATCCTGAAGTCATTAGATCTATTCCTAAAAATCAGATTGTAAACGGGCTTACTGATGCTTACACTCACGTATTGGAACAATATATGACCGCTCCATCTTCTGCTGACCTTCAGGAAAGAATTGCTGAAAGTATCTTAATCAGTCTTCAGGAAACGGCTCCAAAAGTATTAGCTGAAGATTTCAACTACGATGCTGCCGGCAACTTTATGTGGTGCTGTACCATGGCATTAAACGGATTGATTCAGAAAGGAGTTATTACAGACTGGGCAGTACATGCTATGGGACATGAATTAACCGCTTACTTCGGTATTGATCATGCCAGAACGCTGGCCATCATTGCTCCTTCCCATTATCGTTATAACTTTGAAGATAAGAAAGGAAAACTGGCTCAATATGCAGAAAGAGTATGGGGAATTAAAGAAGGAAGCATTGAAGAAAAAGCAGAATTAGGAATCAAAAAACTTGAGGAATTCTTCCACAGTCTTCATATCAAAACAAAACTGTCCGAATACACTGAAGATTTTAAAGGAACTGCAGAAAGAGTGGAAAAAGCCTTTACAGACAGAAACTGGCTGGGACTTGGAGAGTATAAAAAGCTTACTCCCCAGGATGCTTCCAAGATTGTTGAAATGAGCTACTAGCAAGCTTTATACTCAAGGTTTAAAGATTTTGTACGAAGTACATTTTATGTTTTGGCTTTAGCCAAATGAATATAAATTTTATAGTGGGAGCGGGCTTTAGCCCGCTCCCACTGATATTCATACCCATATGAATAATTGAAGTTTTTGAAAAAGCAGAGCTAAAGCCCACCTGTATTGCTGTTGATATCCGAATGGATATATGCACAGATAAAAGTTGTTTAGCGACAAGATCTTTTATCTAATCATTCTCCCTTTTATTTTTTAAATCCTTCACTACTCTTTCTTCTTATTTATAAACATTTGTTTAAAAAAACACCATTTCATTACCTATATTTCAAATTTATTTATATTTTAGCATATTCTTAAATTTGTGAAAATGAAAAAACAGCTACTTTTATTCGCCTTTTCAGCTCTGGCGCTTACTTCATGTAATGATGATAACCTTGATGCCTATGAAATGGGAATTTTGCAAGGGGATTGGAAAGAAGTAAAGACAGAAATTATTTCAGGAAAAGATAATAAAACGGTGCTTCAAACAACAACTCCGGAAGGATGTACTGCTAAAAACACTCTTTACTTCAGAACAGATAATTATGTAAGTTATACCGCTTATGATGGAAATGCAGATGGAAGCGACTGTCATTTTGCTGCTAAAAGTGAAGGAGATTACACATATAGTGCGGATTCTAAAATGTTGAATATCCACCTAAAAGGAGAAGAAGCTGAAAATATGAGCTTCAGAGTAGATATGCTTACCCAAACTGAGCTTAGACTGGCACAGACCGTAGGAAATTATGACAAAGATGGAGACAAAATTATAGATGTCACCTATATTACTTACAAAAGATAAAATTTAAACTCCCGTTGATCGGGAGTTTTTTATTACTTTTATCTCAAATTTTAAAACTGAATATAATGAAGAAGATCCTATCAGCATTTCTATTGCTGTGTTTTATTATTGCGTTTTCGCAGGAAAAAAAGCCAATGTTCTGGCATGACATCCAGGAATTCAAAAAACAAGATCAACAAAACCCACCTCCAAAAAATGCTATCCTGTTAATAGGAAGCTCCTCTTTTACCAAATGGACTGATGTAGCGGATTATTTCCCAACTAAAACCATTATCAACAGAGGTTTCGGAGGTTCAAGACTTACAGATCTTAATTATTTTGCGGATGATCTTTTATCTCCTTACCAGCCTAAACAGATTATTATCTATTGCGGAGAAAATGACTTCGCCGATAATCACCAGCTAAAGGCTCAAAAAGTAGTAAAAAGATACAAAAGCTTTTACAAAAAGATACGTGAAAAATTTCCTACTATTGAAGTAGATTATATTTCAATGAAATATTCTCCCAGCAGAGAGAAACTTTGGCCTCAGATCAAAGAAGCCAATGCTAAGATTGAAGCTTTTATGAAAAAACAACCTCATGCAGAATTCATAGATGTAACCAAGGCTATGGAAGATGCTAACGGAAATGTAAGAAAAGATATTTTTGTGGAGGATATGCTTCACTTTAAGCCTGAAGGTTATCAGATATGGACAAAAGTGATGATGCCTTATATGAAATAAACTCAATATCATGATAAAAAAAACAATAACCATTTTATTTTTTATTTTACCATTTTCTCTTACATTTTCTCAGGAGAAATCTGATGAAAAAAAAATTATTCAGGAGCTTTCAGAAAATGCTTGTAAGTGTGCTGATTCTATTGCTTTGTCAAACCGAAAGAAAGAAGATATCATAAAAGATGTTCACGACTGTATTGATAAATATACAGGAGCGCTTCAAATTTCATCTCTTTTATCAGGAGCAGAAAAGCTTTCAGAAAAAACACCTGAAATAAATGGGAAGAAGAAAATAACCCTGACCTTTGACACTGATAAGAACTCACAACAATATATAGACAGCTACAATAAACTTGAACGCTATCTGATGCAAAACTGTGAAAGTGTAAAAAAGGCTACTAAAACTACAGAAACCAATTATGATAAGTTTTCAAAAAATGAAACTGCCATTGATTTCTATCAGAAAGGAGTTGAATCTTCAAAAAAGGAAAACTGGAAGGAAGCCATTCAAAACTATGAAGAAGCTGTAAAGTCTGATCCAAAATTCATATATGCCTGGGATAATCTTGGTATCTGCTATAGAAGAGTGGGTGAATATGACAAAGCCCTTAATGCCTATAAACAGTCCTTAGCTATTGATCCAAAAGGTAAAATGCCTTTACAAAATATAGCGATGACTTATGTTTTTAAAAAGGAATACCAAAAAGCTATTGATGCTTATAATGATTTGGATAAGGTTTATCCCGGTGATCCGGAAGTTTATTATGGAATAGGACAAACCTACTTTGCTCATTTGAAAAACAGTGAAAAAGGACTTGATTACATCTGCAAAGCATACAGAATTTACACTGAGCAGAAATCACCTTATCGTTCTGATGCAGAAACAATAATAGGCTACATCTACAAAAGTATGAAAGAGGAAAATAAGATGGATAAATTTAAAGAAATTCTGAAAAACAATAAAATTGACTTCGAGTAAAAAATGAAAGAGTCCCGAAATTTACCCATCTATAAAAAGGCTGAAGAAATCTACAAAACATTACGGACCATTACCGATCTGTTTCCCGAAGATAATGATTACCTTCAGCATCTGAAATTTAATACATTAGAAGACAGCATGGTTATTATGGCTAAAATTTCCGGAGCTGAAGCTGTAAAGTTGTATGATATCAAAATGGAAAATGCAACTATTATCCGAAAGGCAGCACGCGATATTATGGTAAGCGGTAATCTCCTTAAGGAATTAGGCTTTTCTGATGCTAAATATTATAAAGTTATCAGAAATCTGATAGAAGATTTCCGTCTTTTATTTATTGATTGGATTGCTACATTCAATCCGAAGCATTATATTGTAGATAATTGGGGTCTGTTCAATCCTCCGGGCATATCATCAGATCATATACAGGAAGATGATGAACTGGACTTCCTTAATGATGAAGACGAAGAATATTAAATCTTATTACCATCAACAAAACTGATAAAAAAAACGATTCCCATATTAGGAATCGTTTTTGTTTTATTTCTTTCTCTTCGATTTAGAGATTGATTTTTGCTGTGCTCTGTTGGCTCCAAACTTCTTAGGTGCTTTTCTTTTGGAAGGTCCACCCCAGTTTTCTTTGGTATTCTTCGCTTTTTTCTCATGGAAAGCTCCTCCTCCTTCATTCAGTTTTACCTGTGCAGGATTTTTCATCACTACTTCATCTTTTTCAGAAGCAATTTTGGTTGGATTAATTTTAACGTCTTCCGGGAAGTCATTAAACTTTAAATCTTTATCCATTAAAAGCTCGATATCTAGGATTAAAGGCTCTTCTTTTTTAGTTACAAAAGTTACTGCTTTACCTTCTTTATCAGCTCTACCGGTTCTACCGATTCTGTGGATATATTGTTCAGGAATATCGGGAGTTTCAAAGTTGATCACATGGGTAATATTGGAGATATCAAGACCTCTTGCCATTACATCTGTGGTAATCAAACCTCTGATCTCTTCATTTTCAAAGCTTTTCATTGCCTTAAGCCTGTAGTTCTGAGATTTATTGGAGTGAATCACATCAAACTGTTCAGGGAAAAGTTCATCAATCTTAGTGAAAAGAAGGTCTGCGTGTTTCTTATTGTTATTAAAGATCAATACTTTAGACATATCCGCATCAGTCTTCAACAAATGCTCAAGAAGGTTGATCTTGGTATTAAAGTTCTCAACTTTATAACCCGTCTGTTCAATTTTTTCAAGTGGTGTTCCTGATTTTGCCAATGATATTTCTATCGGGCTGGCAAAGTATTCATCCAACATATCATCTACCGCTTCTGTCATCGTTGCAGAGAAAAGAATATTCTGTCTCTTCTCTTTCATCATCTCAAAAATATGAGTCAGCTGTGGTCTGAAACCAAGGTTAAGCATTTCATCAAATTCATCGATGATAAGTTTCTGAACTTCCTTTAAAGAAATCGCATTATCTATAGCAAGGTCCATTACTCTACCAGGCGTTCCTACCAGAATATCACAACCGTCGTTAAATAATAATTTCTGGGTGTTGATATTTTTCCCACCATATATTCCGATTACTCTTGCAGTGATATTTTCAGTCAGCTTCTCAAGAATTTCTGCTACCTGCACCACCAATTCTCTTGTTGGAACAAGTACTAAAACCGTTGGGTTTCCTGTTTTACTATATTTCCAGGTTTTCAGAACGGGTAAAAGATAGGCCAAAGTTTTCCCTGTTCCGGTTTGTGCAATTCCCATTACATCTCTTCCTGAAAGGATAGGCTTCAAACTCTTCTCCTGAATGGGAGTAGGTTCAAATAATTCTAAATCTGCTAAAACATCAAGAATTTTAACCGGCAGGTCAAAATCTGCAAAAGTGAGTTTTTCCATTTTGCAAAGATAGGTATTAATATTAAAATGTAAAATCAGGTTTCAGACAACAGAAATGGTGATATGGAAAAAGACCAGTCCCAAAATGAAAGCGGAAATCTAAGATTGAAACTAAAAATTTTAAAACGTATCAGTTAATCTTTATGCTTTTACTGCTTATTTTAATATCATCATCTTTCCATTCGCTGGTGGTGATTATAACATTCCCTTTCTTTTTAGGATCTTTTTTAATTGGAAATTTGTCTTCTTCCCATTGATTACAGTGAGTAGAAACAGGATCTACAAGTGGTTGCCATCCCGTTTTGCTTAAAGTATAGGTATAAAACGGATGCCAGCAGCTTGTACACCAGTTTGGGTAAAACCCAACATCATCCTTTCCGTCGTTATTAAGGTCTCCCAGATTGTATAAAGCTCCACCTTTAGCCATTGAAATGATGAAGGGTTTTATATTTTTATCACTGAAATAGATCATGGTGTCACATTTTCCATCACACTCATCGCTACAGTCATTTACTTTAGCGTAAACATATTCTGTTGTTCCATTTCCATCAAAGTCACCTTTCACTCCATCATTTTGTGATTGTGCAAACATTGCTGAACCAGAAAAAGTTAGAATAGTAATAATTATCGTTTTCATATTATTTTTTTGGATAGAGGGCTACCCATATATTATTCGCTTTTGTTTTTGCATTAACACCATATACATTATAAGTACAAATCCAGCATAAACATACTGAGTACGTGAAACTCCCACCCCATAAGGAAACCAAATTCCCGGAATTTGAAGCAGAGATACTTCCTGAGGAAATAGCCCAGCGGCGACCAATAAGGCAGCTAATAGCGCCAGCCAGTCTTTTTGCTTCTCATTTACAAATCCAATGATCACTATGTACAACATTAAGATCAGAAACAAATAGCGTATATATTGGGAAATTTCCTGAAATAGCAAATGATTGATATTCTCGGAAATCCATTCTAATCCAAGCAATTGAGCTGTACTATAAACAATAGTAAATACAGCAATAATCTTAAGAAGCCATTGTGATCTGTGTAAGCTGTACCACTCATACCAAGCCAACAACCAAGCTCCCAAAACCAATGGCCTTAAAATGACAGAAGTAATAATATCATATTGATGGGCACTTTCTATTTGAAACCAACTATAAACAGCTTGATTGAGACGTATCAGTGCAAGCAGCATCAGTGCAATAATAAACCATTTACCTGAGCTGATACCCCTTTTAGATTGATTCACAAGGAAAATAATCATTGCCAGCAGTATAAACATTACAGGTTCTACAACTTCTACAATATACCCTTTTATTAATTGCCCCCACTGAAATTTGTATTTCTCTCTAATATCGCTCTGAGTACCAAGTTCAGGAGCCACATGAATACCTCCTAAGTCAGTTCCCTGCTCTAATGTTGCGGAACTCATCCATACACGAAAAGCAATGGTGATATGCTTCTCTCCTTTCAAAGGGAATAAAAACATCTTGGGTTGAATGCCATAAGCTGCAGGGTTCGTTTTTGAAAAATCACCTGCATTTCCTTGCAATATACCGTTGATATATACCTGATAAACATCATCCACAGCCGAAGGTCCTAATAAAGCTATATTATCCGCCGTTATACTATCTAAAGAAATATTTATCCGATACCAGGCATATCCTGAGTAATCTGGATGCCCATGCTTCATCCATCCGGGGATATATCCAGAAATCCCGACATCACCATCCCTTGCACCAGGAGGTGCAGTAAAATCTACAGTTTCCCATTGGGAATCATCAACCTTGGATAATGCCCATTGAGGATCATCTCCTGTTTTAAATTTCCAAGGACCGTTTAACTTTACTATTGTCTTGCAACTATTACTTTCTAAATATTTATTTTCTGAAATCTTAAAATACGTTACTGTAAGTAAAATCAAAAAAATAGTGAGCACTGCTCCACCACGAATGTACCATAAATATCTGCTTTCTTTAGTCATATTTGCGAATTAATGGTTGGCTTATAGTCTTACTTCCTTGTTATCCTAAGCAAAAGGACTAAAACCAAAACAACTGAAAAAGTAAAGCCTAAAATAGCAACCACAGAAAGCTCCCCTATTCTTGGCCCTGATTCTGAAACCAAAACAATGGCCGTAGCAATGATATTTGCCCCTAAAATCATGGCTAAAATAAGATTGACAACACTCGATTTTATCAGTTGGTTGGTCTTTTCTATATTTTTGATCTCACTGGAGACAGTGAATTTATTTTCATCCAGTTTCTGAAGTACAGAACGGAGTTCTTTGGGAATTTCATCTACGTTATCCGTGAAATTCATCATTCTATCCATTCCTGTTTTTAAAAGATTTTTCGGACTTATCTTTTTTGTAAATATCTTTTTTGTGTATGGATGAAGGCTTTTCACAATATCAAGATCAGGGTTGATATTCCTCCCTACTCCTTCTATCAGGCTAATACCTTTAAATAAAAGATAGAAATAATCAGGCATATACAACCTGTTATCCTTTAGAATATCTTTCATCTTATTGATAATCACCTGAACATTGATTTCCTGTAATGAGGAACTGTGAACGAAATTCAGAATGTCTTCCACATCATTTTCAAATCTTCTTTCATCCGGAATTTCATAACTCACCGCCATTTTTTTGAGATACCTAACTATTTTATGCGGGTTTTTAGCCACAAAACTTACAATAAGATTTTCAAGAATCTCTTTATCATTTGGCTGAATTTTTCCAACGGCTCCAAAATCAATAAAGACAATCTTGCCATCTCTTTTCACTAAAATATTCCCGGCATGCGGGTCAGCATGAAAGAAACCATAGTCTAAAATCTGAGAAACAAAGAGTCTTAACCCTGTTTCAGATACTTTTACAGGATCAATATTATGGGCCAGAAGAACAGCTTTATCGGTTACTTTGATACCATCAATAAACTCCATACAAAGAATATTATTGTTGGAGAATTCTTCATACACTTTCGGAACATAAGTCTCCTTATTATTCTTAAAATTCAGCCGGAACTGCTGAATATTATTCTTTTCATTAATTAAAGAAACTTCTTCTAATAAAGACCTTTCAAAAGTAGAAATGGCTTGTTTTAAATTAAGCTTCTCTCCTATTTCCGAATAAGCTGAGATTAATTTTTCAATATCCTTGATCAGCAACAAATCGTCTTCGATGACAGACTGAACCTCAGGTTTTCTGAGTTTTAAAATAACAGGGCTTCCATCCAGCAAAACAGCTTTATACACCTGTGCAATGGAAGCTGTAGCCAATGGTTCTTTCTGGATTTCAAGGAAATGATCTTTTACAGAGATATTAAACTCACTTTCCAGAGTTTCTTCCACATCCATATCTACAGTTTCCACTTTATCCTGTAGTTTTTGCAATTCCTGAATCAGTTCCGGTGGCAGCAGGTCCTCTCTGTTACTGAACGTCTGTCCAAGTTTTACAAAAGTAGGTCCTAACTCTTCAAGAGCCAGTCTTATTCTTTCGTAAACGGTCCCTTTTGAAATTATTTCTTCAGAATCTCCTGAAACTTCTTCCTGTTTATTTCCGCCATTCATTCTTGCAAGAATATCTTTAAAACCGTATTTGCTTAATACGGAAATCAGTCTTGCGGATCTTTTCAGTTTTCTTTGCTGCTTGTCAAACATAGTGTATCAATAGTAAGTGCAATTTACTCCAAAAACTATTCCTAATGCTATATTGTCTTAGGTTAAGCGTAAAAAATTCAGAATTAAGTGGTTGGAAGTTGGAAGCATGAGACTGGAAGTTGCTTTTAGCCATACCATTATTTATTGTTACTTTTTTATTAAACTATAAAAAGATAAAATATCTTCCTGATGGTTTTATGAATTACGATTTTCAATGCCCGCTTCAGATTCATTTTCAGTAACAAATCCTGATATGAACTTAGCTGATTTTATAAAAAAGCAGACGGAAAATCACTATAAAAAGATTAAATTTCTCATCACATAATCAGTATTTTAAATGATTATTTCCAAACATAATGAAAAAAGAATGTCATGTATAATAATAATTTATATATTTACAGAGTACAAACATTAAAACAAACCAATAAAAGTATTACAACATGAAAAATTTACGTAACAGCAAACTTTCAAGAGAACAATTAAAAAACGTTTCAGGAAGCGGAATCATTATCGGCGGTAAGTGTTCTTACCAGTGCTGTCCTACTGACGGACTTCCAAAATGCCCGGGATTAATTTGTCCTGCGGTAGTTTGCCCACAGTATAAATAATTCGCTCAATAAATTTTAGGTAAAATAAAAACAGAATGCTTTCGCATTCTGTTTTGTTATTTAAGATAGGTTTCATAAAGGTCTTTACGGCGGTCTTTCATCACCTGAACAGAGCCATTGTGATGAAGATCTTTCAATAAATTCAAATCTACATCTACAATTAAGGTCATTTCTGTATTAGGAGTGGCTTCCCCTTTCACCGCATTGGATGGGAACGCAAAATCTGAAGGAGTGAATACAGCTGCCTGACCAAACTGGATGTCCATATTATTTACTTTCGGAAGGTTACCCACGCAACCTGCAATAGCCACATAGCATTCATTTTCTATAGCTCTGGCTGCAGCACAGTGACGTACTCTCATATACGCATTCTGAGTATCGGTGAGATAAGGAACAAACAATATTTTCATTCCCTGATCTGCTAAAATTCTTGGTAATTCCGGGAATTCAACATCGTAACAGATAACGAGTCCGATTTTCCCACAGTCTGTATCAAAAACTTTGATCTCATTCCCGCCTTTCATTCCGTAATATCTTTTTTCGTTCGGAGTAATGTGAATTTTTCTGTATTCATCCATACGCCCATCACGGTGAAGAAGATAGCTTACATTATACAAATCATTTGTATCATGATCAAAAACAGGCATACTTCCGGAAATGATATTGACATTATAGCTGATAGCCAGTTCGGAAATTTTCTTTTTAATATCTTCAGTAAGCTTGGCCAGCTCTATCATACTGTCTCTTTCCGAAAGGTTATTGAAAGGGGCCAGCAAAGGTGTATTGAATAACTCCGGGAATAATACGAAATCTGATTTGTAATCCCCCATCACATTTACAAAGAATTCTACCTGCTCGTAAAAGGCATCTATGTCTTTAAAGTGTCTCATCTGCCATTGTACCAATCCCAAACGGATGATACTATCCTGCATGGTATTTGGTCTTTTACTGTAATAGATGTTATTCCATTGCAGAAGCACAGCATTTTCTTTCGAAGCTTCATCTTCAGGAAGATATTTTCTCAATACTCTGATCGGAAGAAAATTATTGGAAAGCTGAAAAGATAATACAGGATCATAGATTTCCTTATCTCTTACTCTTCTTATATATTCTCTTGGAGAGAGCTCATGGCTGTGTTTATGGTAATTCGGGATTCTGCCTCCAAGAACAATTGATTTTAGATTTAGCTGTTCACAAAGTTCTTTTCTGGCATCGTACAATCTTCTACCAAGACGCAATTCGCGGTACTCCGGATCTACAAAGACTTCTATTCCGTATAGAACATTTCCGGTGGATGAATGGGTATTGAAGGTATAATTGCCTGTAATATCACTATAGGTATGATCATCTCCGAATTCTTCATAATTAACGATGATAGAAAGTGCTACAGCTGCCAGTTTCCCATCTACAGTAATACAGATTTGTCCATTTGGAAATATTCTTGTCAGTTTTTCTATGCTTTTTTTAGACCATATGGATTCTGACATCTGTGGATAGGCTCTTTTCATTGTTTCTGCCAACTCATCATAATCCTGAACAGTCAGGGGTCTTGTATCTATTTGCATTGGGTGTAATTTTACTTAAATTTAGTGAAAATTTGTTTTTAACAGGTAATTACTATGCAAAACATTAACCAAAATATCAATTTAAAAAACAATATTTTTTTTGAATCAAAGTGAAAAAACTTTGGAAGAAGGTGATGATATTATCCTATCTTTAGCGTTTACCTCAGACAAAATCATACATTTAAATGATGTGGAAGTTTATCATTCTTGTTTACAGAAAACAAAACTTGGAACAGAAGCATTACTATTTTTCAGAAACAAAATATACAATGTAAACAGAAAATCCTACCCGTTTTCGGGCAGGATTTATATTTAAAATTCAAGTCAAAAATTATTCCCACTCAATAGTTGCAGGTGGTTTGCTTGAAATATCGTAAGCTACTCTGTTGATTCCTCTTACTTCGTTGATGATTCTGCTTGAAACAGTATCTAAGAACTCGTAAGGAAGTCTGCTCCACGTTGCCGTCATAAAGTCGATCGTATTAGCAGAACGAACTACAGCTGTGTATTCGTAAGTTCTTTCGTCTCCCATTACTCCTACAGATTTTACAGGAAGTAATACTACAAAAGCCTGAGATACTTTTTCATAAAGGTCGTTTTTATACAACTCTTCAATGAAGATATCGTCAGCTTCCTGAAGGATTCTTACTTTTTCAGCATCTACAGCTCCCAATACTCTGATTCCTAGTCCTGGACCTGGGAAAGGGTGTCTGTATACTAAGTGGTGAGGAATTCCTAATTCTTCTCCTACTCTTCTTACTTCGTCTTTGAAAAGCTCTCTTAGTGGTTCTAATAATTCGAATTCCATATCTTCAGGAAGTCCGCCAACGTTGTGGTGAGACTTGATTACTGCAGATGGTCCGTTTACAGACTGGCTTTCGATAACATCAGGATAAATTGTACCCTGAGCTAAGAATTTAGCTCCTTCAATTTTGTGAGACTCTTCATCAAATACGTGGATAAATTCGTTTCCAATGATTTTTCTCTTCGCTTCAGGATCGTCTACTCCCGCTAATTTTGAAAGGAATCTTTCTTTAGCATCTACCATTTTAATGTTCATATGGAAATGCTCTCCATACTGATCCATTACTTTCTTCCCTTCATCCTTTCTCAATAATCCGGTATCTACGAAGATACACGTTAATTGATCTCCGATTGCTTTATGAATTAAAACTGCGGCTACAGAAGAGTCAACACCTCCTGAAAGACCAAGGATCACTTTATTATCTCCTACTTTCTCACGGATTTCTTCAACTGTTTTCTCGATATAGTTGGTCAGTTTCCAGTTTTTCTCTGCATTACAAATTCCGAATACGAAGTTTTCAAGCATTTTCCCACCTTCTTCTGTGTGAGAAACTTCCGGGTGGAACTGGACGCAGAAGATTTTTTTATCTTCGTTGGAAATGGAAGCAATTACTCCAGATTTTGCATTTAATTCAAATCCTACAGGCAATTCTCCTACTTCATCAAAGTGGCTCATCCAAACTACAGAGTTCTGAGTTACTCCTTTTAATAAAGAGCTTTCTTTAACGATCTCAAGATTTGCCTTTCCATACTCTCCTTTTTCTCCTTTATTTACTTTCCCTCCTAAAAGGTGAGCTGTCATCTGCATTCCGTAGCAAATTCCTAGAACCGGAACTCCCTGTTCATATAATGCTTTTTCAACCAGGTGGGCATTTTCTGCGTTTACAGAACTTGGTCCACCTGAAAGGATAATTCCTTTGGGTTGTTTTGCTATAATATCTTGTAAAGGTGTATTGAAAGGTAAGATTTCAGAATATACTCCCATCTCACGGATTCTTCTTCCGATAAGCTGGTTGTACTGGGATCCGAAATCTAAAATAATAATACCGTTGTTCATTTTGTAATGATTGATAAATGATGATTAATTTAAAAGCTTCAAGCGATAAGCTTTAAGCAGTAAGCTTTTTATATTACAATATGCTTACAGCCTTTAGCCTAAGGCTTATTGCTTACTTAACTGTTTTACAAAAAAAGACTTGGAATGGCTCCAAATCTTTTTTCGTGATTTTTATTAAAACTTTCCGATGTCTTCTCTGTAGAAGCCGTAATCGAAATGTACGTGACCTGCGTCTTCGTAAACTTTTTTGCGGGCATCTTCGAAAGTAGCACCTGTAGCTACAATGTTCAATACTCTACCACCATTGGAAACTACTTTATCTCCTTTTGTGATAGCTCCTGCATATAATAGTTTACTGTGTTTTACTTTGTCTTCTCCTGTAATTTCAAAACCTGTTTCAATGTTTCTTGGATATCCTCCTGAACACATTACAAGACAAACTGCTTTTTCGTCTTTAAACTTAAGCTGAATATCTTTTCCGTCCATACAGTCCTGGATCACATCTAAAAGGTTGTTTTCCATAAGTGCCATCAATACCTGAGTTTCAGGATCTCCGAATCTCATGTTGTATTCAAGAAGATAAGCTCCGTTCTTAGTTACCATTAATCCGAAGAAAATTATTCCTTTGAAACTGAATCCTTCAGCTTTAAGACCTTTAATAGTAGGCTCTAAAATATTTTGTTCAAAATCAGCATAGTG
The DNA here is from genome assembly GCF_057815135.1 of Chryseobacterium sp. II3a. Lineage (NCBI taxonomy): Bacteria > Pseudomonadati > Bacteroidota > Flavobacteriia > Flavobacteriales > Weeksellaceae > Chryseobacterium > Chryseobacterium sp. II3a. The sequence goes on from NZ_JBYPZJ010000005.1 coordinate 122,025, forward strand.
CTCCTGAGTGAATTCCGGGCTTGGTGCCACTGAACCCATTCCTCCTGTATTGGGTCCTGTATCTCCGTTTCCTGCCTTTTTATAATCTTTTGCAGCAACACAAGGGAAAAGTTTTTCCCCATTAGAAAAAGCAATGATAGAAGCTTCAAAACCTTGTAAATATTCCTCAATTACTAAACGGATACCAGCGTCTCCATAGATTCTTCTGATCATGAAGTCATGGATCGTAGCTTCTGCTTCTTCAAGGTTGTCACAGATAACAACTCCTTTTCCACCTGCTAGACCACTTGCCTTGATCACTAAAGGATATTGCTGTGTTTGCACATATTCTTTTGCTTCGTTATATGAATCAAATACTACCGCTTTAGCTGTTTTGATATCATAGGTCTGCATAAATTTCTTAGAGAAAGCCTTACTTCCTTCCAAGCTCGCTACTTTCTGCGTAGGTCCGAAAACCTTAAGATCGTGCTTTTTAAATTCATCTTTGATCCCAGCTACCAATGGAGCTTCTGGTCCAACGATCGTTAAATCAACCTTTTCTTTAATAGCGAAATCTCTAAGTTCTTTGATTTCTGATAAATGAACATTTTTCCCTATTGCATCGGTAGTAGCATTCCCGTTAGCAAAAAACATTTTAGAAATTCTTGGGTCATTCTGAAGCTTTGCTGCTAAAGCAGATTCTCTACCGCCTTCACCTATGATTAATATTCTCATACTTTATTTATTATCTAGTCTTATTCTACAAATATATAATTTTGGATGTTAAAATTACCATCCAAAATTATTTTTTAACTCTATTTTAATTAGTGGAAAAAGTGTCTAACCCCAGTAAACATCATTGGGATTTTATGCTCATTAGCAGCCTCAATGCTGTCCTGATCTTTTACACTTCCTCCTGGCTGAATGATGGCTTTTATACCTTCCTGAGCGCAGAAATCTACCACGTCACGGAAAGGGAAAAATGCATCGGATGCCAATACTAAATCTCCTGTGAATTTTTCTTTTGCTCTTTCGATAGCCTGCTGTGTAGCCCAGATTCTGTTCACCTGTCCGCCCCCGATTCCGAAAGCCTGAATTCCATTGGAAACTACAATAGCATTAGATTTCACATATTTTACCACTCTCTGAGAGAAAAGCAATGCTTTTTTCTGTTCTTCCGTAGGCTGAGTTTCAGTCACTACTTTGATATCATCAGAGAAATGCAGATCATTATCCTGAACCAAGATACCACCATCTACTTTCACCCAAGTCTTCTTATCAGAAACAGGATTTACGATTTTGATGATTCTTAAGTTTTTCTTTTTTCTTAAAATTTCAAGAGCTTCTTCGTCGAAGTCCGGAGCCATTACAATCTCAAGGAATGTTTTATTCAGCTCCTCAGCCGTTGCGGCATCGATCTTATAGTTCATAGCAACAATTCCGCCAAAGATGGAAACCGGATCACATTCGAAAGTTTTTTGGTACGTTTCCAATGCTGAAGTACCGATTGCAACTCCACAAGGTGTAGAGTGTTTTACGGCGCAACAAGCCATTTCTTCTTTGAACTCAGTCACTACTTTCCAGCAAAGGTCCATATCACGAAGATTGTTGAAAGAAAGTTCTTTACCACCAAGCTGTTCAAAGTCTTTCATTGCTCCGTTCTCAAAAGTAGAAACGTAATAAGCTGCTGACTGGTGAGGGTTTTCACCGTATCTAAGATCAGAAACTTTTTTGTAAGATGCATTTAAATACGTTGGATATTCCTCGTCTAAAAGCATTCTTGAAATAGCGGCATCATAAGCTGATGTAAGGTTAAATACTTTTCCTGCAAGCTTCTTACGAGTCTCGATATAAGTATCTCCGTTTTGTTCCATTTCGATTTTTACTGTTGTATAATCTTCTACATCAGTAATTACGGTAACGGAATCAAAGTTTTTAGCTGCAGAACGAAGCATTGATGGACCACCGATATCGATAAACTCTACTTTCTCGTGCAAAGAAATGTCTTTGTTCACATTTTCAAAGAAAGGGTAAAGGTTTACGATCACCATATCTATCAGACCAATTCCGTGCTCCTGAACGGTTTTCATGTGCTCTTCGTTAGTACGAACCGCTAACAATCCACCGTGAACTTTTGGGTGTAAAGTTTTCACTCTTCCGTCCAACATTTCAGGGAAATTGGTTACCTCATCAATCTGAATTGGATTTAAACCAGCGTCTTTCAAATGTTTGAATGTTCCTCCTGTGGAGATCAACTCATAATTCTGAGCTTCCAAAAATTGTGCGAATTCAATTAATCCACTTTTGTCAGAAACACTGATTAAAACTCTCTTTTTACTCATTACTTTCAATTTTTACTTTTCACAGTTATTTCAAACTGTACCCGGGTCTTTCACCTCCGGATTACTTTTTATTTTACTTAGATTTCTTTTTATTAATATAACAATGTATCAATTTAGCAATGTAACAATGTCTTCAATATTGGTAAACTGGTAAATTGTTAGATTGCTAAATTATTTATTTCCCAGGACCTTATTGATCGCTATTGGAAATATTTCATATTCAATCTGGTGAACTTTCTGAGCTACTATTTCAGGGGTATCCTCTGCTGTTACTTCAAAAGATTTCTGAAGGATAGCTTCTCCTTCATCAATACCTGGAGTTACAAAATGTACTGTTGCTCCACTCTCTGTTTCTTTAGCTTCAACAACGGCATTATGAACATTCATTCCCCACATTCCTTTTCCTCCGAATTTCGGAAGCAATGCCGGATGAATATTGATTATTTTACCGTTCCAGTTTTCACAGAATTCAGCTTTTAAAATGGATAAAAATCCTGCCAATACAATAAGGTCTGTATCCTGTGGGATTACTTTAACCAACTCACTGCTGAAATTCTTCCCTCTTGGAATGAGTATGTTTTCTATATTGTGATTCTTTGCTCTTTCCAATCCGAAACATTCTCTGTCTGCAACGACTAAAGACACTTTTGCATTCTGAATTTCTCCAGTGGCAATGGTATCAATGATTCTCTGCAGATTGGTTCCTGAACCGGATACGAGTACAACGATGTTCTTCATTTTTATTTTATTAGCCTTGTCAAGGTTTAAAACCTTGACAAGGCTTTGAATGTTATTAACTAGCCCCGATTGAAGCGACATCCTTTTTGAAATGGCTTTGTAAAAAAAGCATTGGCGAAAAAGATATAGCGGAAAGCGGGATTAAGCTTCTAAAATTTTAAATTGATTTTCTCTGCTCCTTCAGTGATTTCTCCGATTTCGTAAGCATCATCTAAAAGGTGCAATACTTTTTCAGCATGTTCAGCATCTACTACGATTACCATCCCAACACCCATATTGAATGTTCCGTACATTTCCTCACGGGCAACCTCACCTCTCTTTTCAAGCTCAAGCATCACACTAGGAATTCTGATTTTTGATTCGTCAATAGAAGCACAAAGTCCTTCAGGAATGATTCTTGGAACGTTTTCGTAAAGACCACCTCCTGTAATGTGAGCAATTCCGCTTACTTTTACTTCTTCCAATACTTTGTGAATGTCTTTAAAGTATAGTCTGGTTGGAACTAAAAGGGTTTCGTACAATGGTTTTCCTTCAAATTCTTCTTCGAAATTTGGGAATACTTTTCTTACTAAAGAGAATCCGTTTGAGTGGAATCCTGAGCTCGGTAATGCGATAATTTTGTTCCCTGCTTTGATGTTGGAACCATCAATAATCTGGTCTTTTTCCACAATTCCTACACAGAATCCTGCAACATCATAATCTCCAGGCTGGTACATACCCGGCATCTCAGCAGTTTCTCCACCAATTAATGCACAGTTGTTATCTTTACAAGCATTTACCATTCCAAGAACGATTTCCGCTGCAATTTCAGAATCCAGCTTTCCGCAAGCTAAATAATCTAAAAAGAACAAAGGTTTTGCACCGTGACAAAGAATATCGTTAGCACACATGGCAAAACAATCTACTCCAATAGAGTCATATTTTTTGGTATCTAAAGCTACTTTCAGCTTAGTTCCTACTCCATCTGTTCCTGAAACAAGAACCGGGTTTTTGTATCCTCCAATCTCATAGAAAGCGCCAAAGCTTCCCAAATGGTTCAATACATTGGAATTATGGGTTTCACCCACTGCTTTTTTGATCTTGTCAACCGTTTTGTATCCTTCTTCTTTGTCTACTCCTGCTGATTTGTAAGTGTTGCTCATGTGTCTGCTTAGATTTTTTAGATAATTCGTTTTTTCAGATTTCAGATTATTGATGCTCTGGTGTCTGTTACCTTACTATCTTTTATATTTCAATTTACTTTTTATATTCAAATTTAGAAAACAAAAAAGCCGACAATCTTTTCAGATTATCGGCCGTTATTTTATCTCAGAATTTCAGAGCCCACAATTTTCCCTTTATGAGAAAAACATTGTTTATAGGAGGTCTGAATTTTCATCTCTTTTTCTTTTTGCAAAAATAGTAATTTTAAATGAATATTCAAATTCTATTTTTCAAGGATGGTTTCAATAGCCGCAATCTTCTTTACTTTTTCCTTTAATTCACTGTCTTTCTCAGCGTTAGAAATTTTCTGTTCAGCTTTATCAAAGTTATCATTGAAGAAAGGAAGTGAGAAAGTTTCTACCACATTTCCACCATGGAAAGGGAAACGCTTGGATGCTGCTTCTAAAACTCCGGCTCCGCCTCTACCTCCAGGTGATGTTGACATCAATAGCATTGGTACTTCATTCCATACGGTTCTGTCTTTGATTCTCGATACCCAGTCAAATACATTTTTGAATGCTGTAGAATATGTACCATTATGCTCTCCTAAAGACACCAATAGTAAATCTGCTCCATCAATTTTAGCCGCAAAATCATGTGCTTCCTGAGGTACTCCGCCAGCTAATTCTCTTTCATGTTTATAGATTGGCATTTCGAAAGGATTTAAATCAATCACCTCTACTTCTCCTTTATCAAATAATGTTGATGCATACGCTACCAACTGCTTGTTCATTGAAACTTCTGAGTTACTTCCTGCTATTGCTAAGATCTTCATATGTAGTATTTATTTTTAAGTTATACAGAACTGCAATCTATTAAAGATTCTGTTGATCGTAATTCTGTATTATTTTTTTATTTTAAGGATACAAATTTAGTTTTTTATTTAAGATAAGAAGGTAATTCCATTGGGACTTCCATCAATAATATTTCAGCATCTTCTACTGCTTCGATATTAAAGCTTTGAGTATCCCAGATTCCTAATCCATCTCTTTCATTCAGCACACGGTCACCTACTTTAGCACTTCCTTTTAAAACAAATGCATAGACTCCGTTGCCTTTTTTGTTCAGCATGTAGTTTTTACCATTTCCTTTTTTGAAGTTAGCGATATTAAACCATGCGTCCTGGTGAATCCAAACTCCGTCATCATTTTTATTAGGTGATAAAATCTGTTGGAATCCATTGATCTTTTCACCTTCTTTAATGCTTTTCTGATCGTATCTTGGTTCTACGTCCAATTCTTTTGGAAAAACCCAGATCTGTAAGAATTTTACTTCTTCGTCTTTATTTTTGTTGTACTCGCTATGCATTACTCCGGTTCCGGCACTCATCACCTGAATTTCACCTTTTTTGATCACCGCAGTAGTTCCCATTGAATCTTTGTGTTCCAGATCTCCTTCCAGAGGAATCGAAATAATTTCCATATCTCTGTGTGGATGTGTCCCGAATCCCATTCCCTGAGAAACGGTATCGTCGTTCAATACTCTTAATACCCCAAAGTTCATTCTATCTTTGTTCTGATAGTTTGCAAAACTGAATGTGTGGTAAGAGTTTAACCAACCATGATTAGCATGGCCTCTTGAATCTGCTTTATGATATACTGTTTTCATTTCTGTGATTATTTATGGTACAAATGTACGGGATGGGAAGGTGAAAAAAAGTTGATGTAGGATAAGAAAGAAAATTGATGATTGAAAAAATGATTATTCTGTTGGACTAGGCAAAGGTGCAAAGATTTTATCTCTGATAAAATTATATACTGCTTTATTAGGCATACATCCACAGATATCACATTTAAAAATCTTAATTTGTAAGGATATTCTAAAAAATTATAAGTTTTGGCTAAAGCCATTGGACTCCATTTAAAATATGAAAGCGGGCTAAAGCCCGCTCCTATTGAATTTTAGGACCATTATTTTATAAAACCCATTATTATTCCTCATTCTTCTCTACAGAGGGGCTTCCGAATATATGTTTACGATGGTTTTCACCCCAGTCTTTTAAAGATTCTACCACGGTTGTTAATGTTTCTGCATGAGGCGTGGGATAGTACTCTATGCTCACAGGATAGGTATCTTTTACGATTCTTTCCACTAATCCGTTTTGTTCAAGCTCTTTTAATTCTTTTGCCAGCACTTTGGATGTCAGTTTTGGAATACTTCTTTCAATTTCAGTAAAGCGCTTATTTCCTGCATTTAATGAAACGATGATGAGTAATTTCCATTTTCCGCTTATCACATCCAGGGTATCACGGACGGGCTTTAAAACCTGCAAACATTCTTTGTGATTATTTTGTTTATCCATTTTCACTTTCCTTTAGGTAACTCCTATACTTTGGAAAGTGAATTTACAATAATTTTGTCACCAGTAAAAACAAAAAATTCAAAAATGATTAACATTTTAAATATCAAAACAAGCATTAATGGGGAGGGCTCTGCCAGCAATCAACTTTCAGAAACTGTTATCAGTCAATTATTAGAAAAGAATCCTGGAGCTAAAGTTATTGTTCGTGATCTTGCATCAGATCCTATTCCTCATCTGGAAACCACGCATTTTTTATCATTTGAAATTCCTCATGAAGAAAGAAATGATGAGCAGAAAGAAGCTTCCAAATATTCAGATCAAGCTTTACAGGAAATTGAGGAAGCAGATATTCTTGTAATAGGAGTTCCTTTTTACAATTTTAGCTTCCCATCCACTTTAAAATCATGGATTGATCATATTTCGATTCCGGGAAAGACATTTTCTTATGCTGATGGTGTTCTGAAAGGTCTTTTAAAAAACAAAAAGGTGTATCTGAATTTTGCCATCGGCGGAGTGTATGAGGATACAACTATTATTGATCAAATGGAGTCTTATTTAAAAACATTATTCGGATTTATCGGGATTACAGATATTGAAGTATTCAGAAGTGAGGGAATGTCCCTGCCTACCATCAGAGAAGAAAATTTATCAAAAACAGTGTCAGAAATTGAAACGGTTTTAGCATAATAAGAAACAAATTAAGTTTTGGCTAAAGCCAATGGAAGAATTTTAAAATATAAGCGGGCTAAAGCCCGCTTATATTGAATTTATTATTATCTTTTTTATTCCTCAGCAAACAAGCTAATTTTAAAAATGCACCTGCTTAATCTCTTCTTCAATCTCCTTAGGAGTTTCATCTTCTGATTTCACGAAGATCATCGTCACTAAAGCTCCAATCAACATACAGATACCGCCTACCACAACATAATCCATAGCCTGTTTACCAAAAATACTGCTTACGATAGGCCCACCAAATAATCCATTGATGATCTGCGGAATAACAATAAAGAAGTTGAATATCCCCATATAAACACCCATTTTTCTTTGCGGGATGACTTCAATCAGCATCGCGTAAGGCATTGCCAAAATACTAGCCCAGGCAAATCCTAATCCGATCATTGAAATCCACAGGTTATTTACATCTTTGATAAAATACATTGAAATTAACCCTAACCCTCCACATAATAAGGCTAATGCATGAGTTTGCTTTTTTCCAATCCATTTAGCAATAGGAGTCAATAAAAAAGCAAATGGAATAGCCCAAAGATTATACATTCCAAACAATTTACCGGTTAAATCGCCGGCATCATTGAATGCTTTTGAATGGGTATCTTCCGGAGAAAGTCCTAAATGATGGGTTGCCAAAGCACTGGTAGTAAACACCCACATGGTAAATAATGCAAACCAAGAGAAAAACTGAACAATTCCCAGCTTTTTCATCTGAGCCGGAATGCTGGCAAAATCCTTGAAAATATCTGAAAATTTAGATTTTTCATGTTCTATTTCTTTTCCATCTTCAAAGGCTGCAAATTCTTCAGGAGAATATTCTTTAGTGGTAATGATCGTATACAGAATAGAAATAATCAGTAATACAGCTCCTACATAAAAGGAATAAATAACGTTATCTGCAACAAAACCTTTAGGTGCTACATTAGAAACGCCTAATTTCGTCAGCCAATCCGGCAAATAAGAGCCTAATACAGCACCAAAGCCTATTAAAATGGTTTGCACTGAGAATCCTATTGTACCCTGATGTTTTGGAAGCATATCTCCCACCAAAGCCCTAAAAGGTTCCATGGCAACATTTACAGAAGCATCCATCATTGCAAGGAAAATCACGGCTAATAAAAGAGCATTAGCTGCAAACATCTGAGTTACAGAAGCCGCGTTAGGTAGCAAAACCAATCCTATGGCACATAAAACTGCTCCAATCAGGAAATAAGGTTTTCTTCTTCCCAGCGGGCTCCAGGTATTATCTCCCATATGTCCAATGATAGGCTGAACAATCAGCCCTGTAATGGGAGCCACCAGCCAAAACCATGACAATTCATGAACATCTGCTCCTAAATTGGCAAGAATACGGCTTGCATTTCCATTTTGTAATCCGAATGCCATTTGGATTCCCAGGAACCCCATACTCATATTGATAATCTGAGTAAGTGAAAGATCAGGTTTCATTTTTCCAGCCATTGTTATCTTTATGCTTATTTTGTTTTTAATTCTTTGATCAAAACGTCTTCAAGAGCTGTTTTCTCAGCAACTACTTTATCTACCACATCATTAGGAACCGTCATAGAAAGCACATACTGTTTCACTTTCCATTGTCCATTGATTTTTTCTACTACTCCTGAACCACGGCAGATTTTCATCTGAGTATCTAATAATTCATCAAACCAGGCTAATTTCCCATCTTTACTGAAATAGATATTTCTTTTTAGTGCTGTAAAATTCCAGGTTTTCTTTTTGTCGAAATGAGGCTTAGCCCAAACCATAAATTCTTTTTTGTCCCATACTTCTGTGGCATCGGTTCCTATAAATGTAGATTCATCTGCAAAATAATTGAAATAGGCAGCGAAATCAGCATTGGCAGCAGCGGTGTTGAAACCGTCGAGCATAGTGGCTATTTCAGTTTTGTCTTTTTCGGATTTTGACTGGGCTGAAACACCTGTAAAGCCTATTATTAATAGGACTAAAGTAAAAACAATTGATATTCTTTTCATTTGATAATGATATTTGATTTAAATTTAAAAAAGCCATGATATGGGATTTGTTCTCATATTTACTGAAATGATTCAGTTTCCACCGCTTACCCTCTTGTATTTTATTTTTTGTTTTAAGCGGCCTTTTTCATCAAAATATTTCCATACTCTGTCTTTATAAGCACATATAAATTTCTCAGAATTTCTTTTATAATTAATTCTGAGAAATAACAAAAAATGTTATTTTAAATATTCTATTTTTTTTTCATTTTTTATCCGTTGACCTTTTTCGTTAAAATTGATAACAGATCCTTCAATCGGCTCACAACAATTATTTCCGTCAAATTTTTTTATTGTTTTTATTTTTCCATTTTTATAATACTCTTTCCAAATTCCTGATCTGTTACCATTTTTATAACCGCCAATTGTTTTTTCTCCCAATTCATTAAAAAACACCCATTCTCCTATCGCCTGATCGTTAAGAAAATATCCTTCTCTATAGAGTTTTCCATTTGGAAAAAAAACCTGATTTAAACCATTATGTAGTCCTTTTACTAACGAATAAATTTCATGAGGCTGTCCATTTTCATAAAATGTTCTGCATGTTCCGTCTTCCATTTGATTGGTATAAAATGCCTTTGTTTCTATTACTTCATATCCATTATAATAAAATAACCCTGATAAATTACCATTTGGATGATAACTAGTTCTCTCCCCTATCCGGTTTCCATCTTTCCAAGTGGTTCTATCTTTTAATTTTCCATTTTTGTAATATTCCAGCTGTACACCGTCTTTTTTTCCATTTTTAAGATGTGAAATTTGAATAAAATTATCCTGATAAGTTTTTACTGTTTTTATTTCATCTTCCCCCACATTGTAAGCTTGTGAAGCATCCTTAACTGTAGCTAATCTATTGACATCACCATATTCTCTCATCTGTTTTTCCTGAGCTGAACAAAAAACTGTTTTAGCGAGAAAAATAAAGCAGAAAAATTGTTTTTCCATATCTATCTTTATTTTTCCAATTCAATGATTAATGGTGTTTTTGCAGGAATGGTCAAAGTATTCTGCAATAGGAATTCTTTTCCTGAAATCACCTCTTTACCTTTTGAAAATCCTTTTAGAGATTCTTCAAAATAGTGTAAATCTAACGTCTGATCTTTTTTATTATTGTTGATGATCACCATTACACTTTCTTTATCATTGTATCTGAAATAAGTAAAGACGCCGTCTTTAGGAACAAAATTCTTCGTTTTTCCGGTATGAATCACCTCTTTTCCTTTTCTCCAGTTTAATAATTTCTGAGTAAACTGATAGAATTCCTTTTGTTCAGAGGTTTGTGATGCGAGGTTGAAAGCGTTCTGCTTGTCAGATTTCCAGCCTCCCGGAAAATCTCTGCGGATATCGGCATCACCTCCTTTTTCTTTATTTCCACGCATTCCTACTTCTGAGCCATAATAGATCTGTGGAATTCCACGGACAGTTGAGATCAGAGTTAGTCCCATTTTATAAACATTAGGATCTGCTTCGAAGATCTCATTCCATCTTTCAGTATCATGATTTTCGAAGAAAACCATAACATTATTGATATCCGGATAAAGGAAATCACTGCTGAAAGAGTCATAAAGCTTTATCATTCCTGTATTCCAGCCTTCTTTTTCTTTAAAGGCTTTCGGCATGTCTCCAAAGAGCATAAAATCCATTACAGAAGGCAAATTTGAATTATATCCAGCGGCTTCCCCGGTTTTTGAGTTTTTTTGCCAGGCAGAAATTTGCCCTGCAGTGTACAGCCAGGATTCTCCTACAATATTAAATTTAGGATATTCATCAGTAATCGCTTTGGCCCATTTTGCCATTGCCTCTTTATCATTATAAGGGTAAGTATCTACACGCAATCCACCTAGTTCAGCATATTCTATCCACCAAATAGCATTTTGGGTTAAATATTTTAATACCAATGGATTTTTCTGGTTAAGATCCGGCATCGTTTTATCAAACCATCCATCCAACGCATATCTTTTATCAATCTCCGATGCGTTGGGATCAAATTGTGTGGATGTTTTATAATTGGACCTTTTGAAGCCGTCCTCTCCATCTTTAAACCAGTGAATCCAGTCTTTTGTGGGAAGATCTTTCATCATCCAATGAGAAACACCCCAGTGATTGGTAACATAGTCCATCACCAGTTTCATCTTTCGTTTATTTAATTCCTGGGAAAGCTTTTTGTATTCTTCATTGGTTCCATAGCGCGCATCAATTTTATACAGATCGGTCTGGGCATATCCGTGGTAGGAATATACTTTTTCATTGTCTTCATTTACGGGCGTTAACCAAACAGCGGTTGCCCCCAGATTTTGGATGTAGTCAAGATTATTGATAATTCCCTGCAGGTCTCCCCCATGCCTTCCATTGGGTAAACTGCGATCTGCCTTTTCAGTTAATTGCGGAACAGAATCGTTTTTTTCATCTCCATTGGCAAAGCGATCAGGCATAATGAGGTACATTACATCTTTTGAAGTATAGGATTCCCGATCCGCAGATCCGGAATTCCTCTGCTTTAATTCATAGGTATAAGAACCCAGATTTTTTTGATTTTTTTTAATATTGATGGTAAACTTTGGTACCGTAATCTCATTGGTATTGATTGTAATAAAAACGTAGTTTGGATTTTCTACCTTTTGAATTCCTTTCATCTGAACCCCATCTGAAAGTGAGATTTCATTATTGGCAATTCCTTTTCCATAAACAAGGATCTGAAGTTCAGGATTTTTCATTCCCTTCCACCAGAAAGCGGGTTCTACTTTTTCCAATGTTTTTGATTGTGAAAAAGCTATTGAAGCAGCAGAAAGGGCAAAAAATGCATATATTTTTCTCATAACTTAGTCTTAGTCTTCTATTTAATCATCAGTTTCTTGCTATGAAACTTCATTAAGAGCATTGTTCATCATATTAAAAAACAGCAAGTTACACCAAAGCGCACAACAATTTAAGTATGAACAACTTATCAGCAAATTACAAAAAAACTTTAGAGTTATTACAATATTATAGGTAGAATTATCTTTTATTCATCAATCTTATGGAGATTCATTGGTTTGATAAAATTCAGCGCAGAAATACAGCAATATTCAGAGCTCATTTTGGAAGAAAACAACAATATTTCACAATCAGCAACTTATTTTTTATTAAATTTTCATTAAAAAACACATAAAACAAAATATTAAATCTAAAAAATTCCCATTTTATCTATTTAATGCTTAGTTTTACAGAAAAAATGTTTGATTTTAGTAAAATGTTTGAAAGTGATGGACCGGACATTGTTTACCCCTGGGCCATTCCTATGTTTGCAGGCATTATTTTTATAGAAATGGCCTATAGCCACTTCAATAAAGAAAAGCTTTATGAAACCAAAGATGTGGCTACCAATGTGCTTTTAGCACTTTTAAATTATAGCCTGGACATCATTATGAAAGGGTTTTCTATGCTTGTTATGATGTTCTTTTACTATCATCGTATTTTTGATTGGGAAGTTGGGATATGGTATTGGATTGCAGTATTTCTGGCCCAGGATTTTGCTTACTATGTTCACCATTATGTAGATCATCATTCCCGTGTCTTCTGGGCGGTACATATTACCCATCACAATTCTGACTATTTCAATATCACCACAGGATTCAGAAGCCCTGTATTTCAGCCACTGTACAGATATTTGTTCTTTTCTCCTCTGGCGTTAGTAGGATTCCATCCGCTGCATGTTATGGTAGCTTATTCTGCTATTCAGATTTATGGAACCTTTGTACACACACAATCTATTAAAAGTATGGGCTTCCTGGAATATATTTTGGTAACCCCTTCTCATCACCGTGTGCATCATGCCTGCAACATCAAATACCTGGACCGTAATATGGGAATGGGATTGATTATCTGGGACAAAATCTTCGGAACATTTGAAAAGGAAGATCCAGAAGTTCCTGTTAAATATGGAATTTATCCTAAAATGAAGTCTAAAGATCCGGCCACAGTTCTTTTTTACGAATGGAGAAGAATTGGAAAAGACCTTAGACAACCAGGCCTTTCTTTCGGGGATCGTCTGAAGTATCTCTTCTATTCTCCGGGATGGAGACATGACGGAACTGGAAAAACAGTAAAACAATTTCAGAAAGAATACAAGGAAAAAATTAAAAACAAGCCACAGGTTGTTCAGACAGAACAAACAGAGGTTACTGAACCAGAATATACTCCAAATTAAAGAGTAAAAAATCCCCAAGCGATAAACTCGCTTGGGGATTTTTTTGTTGTATGTCTTGTAAATATTATACTCAGAAGTTATTTACTTTCAATATAAGCAACATTAACCAATGTATTAGGTTTCATGTAAACAATGTTTTTTTGAAAGTCTAAAAATACGTTGAATCTCTTTAAGACTTCATTCCCTAAAATATTCATTCTGGAACCGGTTACCAATCTGCTTTGTGATAAGAGCTGCACCGGGATATCATTTAGCTTTGATTTTCCTAATGATAAGGATTGAAGATTGGAGGTCATTACAGGAATTTCATTTCCTTGAGCTCCTTTCATTATTACTTTTTTTATTACCCGCATTCTATCCGTAGGAAAACCCTGTTCATTCAGTAAAGGACCATCCAGCATGGCTGTTCTTTGATATCCTGTATCAAAGAGATACCAATCTTTGTTTTTAACCTTATCCTGCGTGATGCCTACCTGCACCAGGAAGACGTTATTAAAATACTTTATTGGAAGCTGAGAATATTGAGATTTCACATCAGAAGGAAGCTGAGAATGTACCACCATCAATCCTTTATCATGATTTAATTCTACAATCATACCATCAAATAAATCCCAGCCAAACCTGCCATCTGTTCCATGACCTGTAAGCTGTGCGGGGTAAATATTAAACCCCTGATATTCTTTGTTCCCGATTTGCAGGATATTGGTTCCTGATTTTAATGAACTTTTGATTTTATTCTTTAAGGTCTCCTGTGTCAGTACCAGATCGCTTGTTCCTGTATCAAAATTAAGTAAAAGGGTATCTACTTTATTGAGTACTGTTTTTACGAATATAGTATTCTGCTCATTTATATGGAGTTTCATGGTGTCTTTAAAAGACATTTTACTAAAGTCTTTTGGTGGTAGGGATTCAATTCTTGTAAGGGCAGAATCTTTATCTTTCAACAGAATGATAAAATCTTTTTTTTCTCCTTTTTTAAGGGTTACCACAAGAGAGTCTATATCTGTTTTTATAGCCACCTGTTTATCAGGTCCTGCTATTTTGGAGACGGTATATACATCCGTTTTAATGTTAGGATCTATACTCCAATCTGTTTTTAAGCCATTATCTTTTTCGTAAATAACTGCTTTAGGGCCATTTGCTTTCAAAACAGGTAATTTATTTTGAGCCCATGAAAAAGAAGTGAAAAATGAGACAATCAATAAAGACAAAAAAGATTTCATACTTCAATACTATTTAAATTATATACAAAATTTACCCAAATAGGTCATAACAACATCTATTGCCGTATTCCCTATTGTTGTACCATCATGAAAACAATTATCTGTGGGAGCAATGTAAAACTGATAGGGTTCTTGTTTCACTTTAATCACGGGATAGCCAGGGTAATACTTTAGAAAATAATCTGTAATGTTTTCATTCGTTATCACTACATCTTTAAGTTCTTTTTTTTCTTTAAGCATGTTATTTGCCTGCTTCATCGTAAGATTAACAAATAAAAAATAACGAGGCTGTTCTCCTAAATTTATGGTAAATCTATTCCCGTACTGATAACAGGTATGCAAAGTCATGTCTTTAGAACTATCTTTATGAACGCCTATAAAATGAATGTCTTTAAAAGTGTAATTTTCTGGCAGTTTTCTTTTATTTAAAGAGACTACCTCACTATTCGGATAATTGGTTGCCACACTCATAAATCTATATGGTGCTAATGAAATTTCATCTAGAACACCATTAAGATGGGCATTTAATTCCTGAACTAAATCCTTATTTTCAACAAATTTTTGAAATGCATCACCGTCTGAAGTTGCTGAATGAAGATTTAATTTTTGGAATATATTTTTAAGTTTTTCAGGAATTTCTCCTATAAAAACAGAATTATAATCTTTCTTATTAATATGATCCCCTTTTACCGTACTAAGTTCCTGGTCAGACAATTTCCGCCAGTCTCTTTTTGCTAAATGTGCATTGGGCTCATATTGTGCTTTGAACCTAATGTCTTTGAATACAATTTCTACAGGCTCCTGTTTTGAATGATGAACAAGGCCGGAATTGATTTCTAAAACATCTTCTAAGTTCTCACCATATATTTTGATTCCTGATTTTAGTTTCATAGTCATTAGTAATTATTAAATTCTCCCACAAATACCATTGTTATATCAAATTTTTTATTCCCCAGCGTGCTTCCGTCATGAATAAAATTATCCGTTGGGGCAATATAATACTGATATGGTTTTACTTCTATTCTGATCACAGGATAATGAGGATAGAGGGCAAAAAATAGTTCTACAATATTATCTGAAGTAACAGAAATATCCTGATAATGCTTCTTAACATCGGTATAAATTTGTTTCAATGTTAAATTGACAAAATACAGATATCTGGATTCTTCACTGATATTGATAGAGATTCTGTTGTCTGATTTATATGCAGTATTGGGCGTAAATTTTGTACTCTGATCAATATGCAGACCTGTATATTTTATATGTTCTCTATTATGAAGATGAAAAGTGGTAGTATGCATATCCGGAAGACATCTTGTAATCCGATGAAAATTGTATCGCTGCGTATCCGATTTTTGATTCAGAAACTGATTCAAGACTTTATTCAGTTTTAAGGTAAGTTTCTCATCTTCCTGAAATTTAGGCTGAACATCAAAAAGCGTCTTGCACTCCTCCAGTTTTATGGCTTTAAACAAGCTCTTTAATTCATCAGGAATCTCGCCCAATCCTAAGGTCTTAAACATTTTATTATGCTTTCCGGAATAAGAGAGCATTTTATATTCTGCTTCTGTAAGATCACGCCATTTATTATCAGGTAAATAGGCATTATCAAAATACTCAATTCCTGTATTGACTACTTTTTCAGCCACTACTCCTTTATTGATTTTAAGCTGGCTTCTCCAGTTGGTAACGGAATCTCCAGCTAAATACATTCCTTTCTTCAGATTCATGCTAAACGATAATGCATTAATTTTTCTTTCACTCCGGATTCAATCATAATCTCTTCATTGTCAAATTCCAACTCATGTACTATATCTTCATAAGAAACTTTTGACAATTCCATTTCTTCTTGTGTTTCTAATGGGATTCCATCTATGATATCGTTCTGAATATAGGTAATGAGCTTAATCATATCATGGCAATAAATAGTAGGATTATCAAAGCCCCGGTCATTAGAATAGCGATTCCCTAAAAATCCGCCACCACAAAAATCATAAACAGAACAGTTAAGACATTTCTGTGATACCATGGAATGAGCATTCATATAAACATCAAAAAGTCTATCATTGAAAACATCACCAATAGCGTGGGTATGGATATTAATATCATTTCTGGTAATTCCTTCATAACAGGCTCTTATAAAGTCTGCAACTTCTAAATTGCCATTGGTCTCCAGTACAGCAACCCCATTGATATTTTTACCTAAAATCTGGTCGCCTTCATCGTCACCCACAATAAGATCAATAAGTGTTTTAAAAAATCGTACACTCATCCTATCATGGTCGTTTTTCCAAATTTTAAATAATTCTATCAGCCAATCTGCATAAGGAGTATAGTTTTTGGTATTAACAAGTTCCTTGTCCATTCCTTCCGGAAGCTGATCAAAATGACCGTCCGGTAAAAGAATACTAAGGCTTTTTACTTTTAAATTTTTAACCTCATCATAAAGTTCCTGAGGAGGAATTTTAATATTTATGACAGACAATACTCCATTAAGGCCATAATTCTGCCCCAGAGTAATTGCTTGCTTTACTTCCTCATAAGATCCTTTACCATTATGGAAAACACGGTATTTATCATGATACTCTTTGGGACCGTCTATGCTTACCCCAACTCTGATACCCAATTCATTGAAGAGCTGATACCATTCATCATCCAGCCCAACACCATTGGTCTGAATTACAAAATCAAAGTAATGATCTGGAAGTATTTCCTTGAAAATCCTGATGGATTCACGATAAAACTCTTTGGATATCAATAATGGTTCACCTCCATGAAAAACGATTTGTATAGTATTCAAATGATTTTCCAGGCAATATTCATCCAGCTTAGCAGCGAAAGCTTTTATGGTATCAATTGACATGAATTTAGGCTGTTTCAAATATGTTTTATCACCTAAATTATACATGTAACAATACGAACAGTTGAGATTGCATCTGCTTGCAACCTTTAACACAAAAGAAGTAATCATATCTTATTTTATTGAAAAAAAATAGTTCTCCGCAATAGCGGAGAACTATACATTTTAATGTAGCAATTACAATTTAGGCGTTGCTAATAAGAACTGATCAGCCCTATTATAAGCAGCAGAAGCCCCTGATCTGGCTGTTACGCTACAGTTGTCTGGTGATACAATAATAGTAGATCCACCACCAAAAATAGATTTGTATAAATCTACATTTTCAGAAGACTGCATCGCTTTTTTAAGGATGTCCTTTTGTTCTAAGTTACTGGTAATCTTTAATTTCTTTTTCATGATAAAATGGTTTTGGTTAATAATTATAATAATTCTCCAAATATAGATATTTTATCAAACGGAAAAAGAAATTTTTATAAAATAATTACTTTTTCTTAATTGTTATTGCAAAACCACCACTTCTAGCCATTTTAAAATTAATTTTTGATTTGCTTGTGATTGTTTTGTTATAAATATGATAACTCTGAGGATTATCGATATAATCAGCATCTTTTCCATCTTCATAAATGGTTGCCTCGTAAGTCTGTCCTTTATCCAGGAATGAGAAATCTACAGTGTACTCACGTTTGTTTTCATCCGTAATTCCTCCTACAAACCAATTCTCTGTACCTTTTGCTTTTCTTGCAGTGATCACATAATCTCCCGGCTCAGCAGATAAGATTTTCGTATCATCCCAATCAGCGGCTACATCTTTGATGAACTGGAAGGCATCCATATGCTTTTTATAGTTTTCAGGAAGGTCAGCTGCCATCTGAAGCGGCATATACATTGTTACATATAGAGCCAGTTGTTTTGCCAATGTTGTTTTCACGAAACGTTTATCTCCAGGGAAATAATAATCTAGCTTCGTTTGGAAAATTCCGGGAGTGTAATCCATAGAACCACCCATCCATCTTGTAAATGGAAGTACCGTCTGGTGATCTGGTTTGTTTCCTCCGAATGCTTCATATTCTGTTCCACGTGCAGCTTCAGCAGAAATATAGTTAGGATAGGTACGGCTTTCTCCTGTAGGACGCACAGACTCGTGAGAGTTAACCATAATTTTATAGTCGTTGGCTTTTTCAGCAATTCTATAGTAATGGTTAATCGTCCATTGGGAATAGTGATGCTCACCTCTTGGAATAATATCTCCTACATATCCTGTTTTCACAGCATCATACCCATATTTATTCATTGTCTGGAATGCTTTATCTGCCCATCTTTCATAGTTCGTTGCTGAACCTGAAGTTTCGTGGTGCATGATCAGCTTGATTCCTTTTGAATGTGCATAATCGTTCAGCATTTTGATATCAAAATCCGGGTAAGGGGTAATGAAATCAAAAACAAACTCTTTAGAGTGCCCGAACCAGTCTTCCCAACCAATGTTCCAGCCTTCGATCAATAGTCCCTGGAATCCATTTTCAGCGGCAAAGTCAATGTATTCTTTAACTTTTGTGTTATTAGCTGCATGTTTTCCGTTTGGAGTTAATTTTGCAAAGTCCGTTTTACCTAAATGAACATTTTCAGCTGTAGAATACGCCCACTGAGATTTCCCAATAATCATTTCCCACCAAACTCCCATGTATTTTGTTGGGTGAATATAAGAGGTATCTGTATATTTTGTAGGTTCATTCAGGTTAAAAATCATTTTGGAATCCATCACCTCTTCTGCTTTTGGGGCAACAATAATTGTTCTCCAAGGCGTTACTGATGGAGTTTGGATATATCCTTTTGCTCCCTGTCTGTCAGCAGTCAGGTGTGTTTTGAACTTAAAGTTCTGAGCATCTACTTCAAGATGTGAAGCTGGATAGTCTAATACGGCAGCTTCTGCAACGTTGATATATAAAGGTGTTTTACCTTCTTTTTTCAGCATTAATGGAGACTGAACTGCATTTTTTACCAATGTCTGAGAGGCGTTGGCATCAAATGCTTTATCCCATTTTGCCGGAATTTCAGAAACTTTTGTTTCCTGATACTGATATTCCTGAGAATCATAGTCTGCTACCATCCACCAAGCCTTCATATCGGTTGGAAAATCAATTTCAGAATCTTCTTCTCTGATAACGAAATAATTAAGGTTTTTCTGTTGTGGAAATTCGTATCTGAATCCAAGTCCATCATTGAACAATCTGAACTTCACTACAATACTTCTTTCTGTAGAAGCTTGATTTAGCGTAACTGCTAATTCATTGTAGTTGTTGATATAATTTTTCTTTTCTCCAAGAACCGGCTGCCAGGTCTCATTTTTGGAGTCTCTTTTTTCATCTACCTTTGCAAAACCGTTGTTAAGGTCGTATTTTGCATCTTCTGGTTTGGCAATTTCAGAAGCAAATTTTATGGCTGTGTCTTTAAATAATCTCAATCCCAATTTTGAATCTTCTACAACCACCGCACCGTTGTATTTCAGATTATAGAAAGGAACTCCGTCTTTTAACTGGAAGTTCATTTCAAATTTACCGTCCGGCGATTTTAAAGATTGTGCTTTTACTCCTGTAAACATCATTGAGAGCAAGAGTGCTCCAACTGTAATTTTCCTCATAATGACTATTTATTAACTTAAAAAAATAGATAAAGTGCTGCGGTAAAGCAGCACTTTGCTTTTATAAACTTAATGTTTCTTACAATTTTGTAATGGTTAACTTATAATATGCTGAATTATGTAAATCCAATTCAATTTTATAGTTACCTGCTTCTGAGACTTTATAACCTGGATCATCAGCTACTGTTCCTTCAGCATTAAAATAGGTTTGCACCCCTTTTCCTGAAGTTAAAGTCTCATCATTTTTACTAGGCTGGAATTTCATTGTCCAGTCATCATTAGCTCTGAATTTGAATAAACCTGTACTGTTTAGGGCAATGGAATTGATTACAAAAGTTTTTGTAGTAGGATTGTAAACAAAATCTGTATCTGAACCCCATCCTGTAGGAGTTGCATCCCCTATAATTCCGAAGTTGGCCAGTACTGAAGTATAAGTATTGGCAGCCCAATCTACCTTAATATAATAAGTCCCTATTGCGGATGCTTTTATGTTATCTCCATCCAGTTTTAATTTTCCGGAATTGGAACCATCATCACCTTTATTCCCAGGCCAATCCTGATTTATAGCAAACTTGTATTTCCCATCTTCAACACCAGCAACCGTATTGATCCATATAAATCCTCTGTATTTATCATTTTTTTCAGGAGAATACAAATTAGGAGTATTAGCTGGATTCCAATTGACATAACCTGCTGCACCAGCATAGCTACCAGGTACATTGATTTTTGGATATACCAAATCCGGGTTAGGCGTATAAGGGGTTACCTTAAGTGCTATTACGTTGGAATAAAAAACCGCTGATCCTACAGAAGTTTTCAGTCTTACCTCAATATCGTTGACAAGATCCGGTACTGCTCCAATATTAAACATTGCAGTATTTATTGCCGCATGAGTAACGGGAACAGATGTTAAATCATTGGAAAAATCTATTACTGAACTTTTTTTGAAGTTATCTCCCTTTAGTCCAAATTCTATTTTTTGATTAGGAACGACAGCAATATTAAATGTTGGTTTTGTCCAGGTAAATGTAATTACAGGGACATTTGCATTAAGTTCGTTAAGAACTATTGCATTTTTATCAGAAGAAATTTTACCTGTTGCTGTTTCATTAATAACAGCCTGATCTTCATCTTTCTCACAAGATATAAGCCAAGTTCCGATAAAAGCTATTGCCAGTATTTTAAATATATTTTTCATTTTTAAGCAATATTTTAATTAATATCCAGGATTTTGAATCAGATTAGGATTTGCAACGATATCTTTTGCTGGGATTGGGAAAAGATTTCTATAGCTTTCTACAGCTTTTCCATCTTTTACATTTCCTTTCCATGGCCATAAATAATCTCCTGTTGTAAATTTATTGAAACGCACCAAGTCGCTTCTTCTGGTTAACTCCCAAGATAACTCCCTTGATCTTTCATCTAAAATGAAGTCAAGGTTTATAGAAGACACATTACCACTTGTATTGCCATAAGCACGTTCTCTCAGTTTGTTCACATAATCAATAGCAGTAGCCTGGCTTCCACCAGTTCCTCCTCTAAGAACAGCCTCAGCGTACATCAAGTATATATCAGCTAAACGATATAAAGGGATATCAGCTTCAACCCAGTTGGTATGAGCTCCAGGAGACCCATTGCTTTTTATATTTTTATATTTAATAAATGCATATCCATCGTTGAAAGAACCAAGATCATTGATTTCCAAATTCTGTCCGGATGTATAGAATCTTCCTCTTTTATCGCTGCCATTTGCCGGAAAGAGCCCTACAAAAGCTTTAGTAGCTCTAAGACCTCCCCATCCAACATTTATTCCGAAATCAGAAGAAGGCATTGTTCCTCCAACTGCTGCGTGTACCATATAGGTAGTTCCTCCGTTGGTTTGTGTATTGATCCCATCAAAATTCACACTTAAAATCTGCTCGGGGTTATTGATATTATTATCCGCAAGGAATAATTCTTCATACTTTGGTTTCAATGAATAACCTGCTGCAATTACTTTATTACAGTATGTGATACAGTCTGTATTTCTCTGTGTTCCCGTATATACTTCAGCATTTAAGTATAGCTTTGCCAACAATGCCCATACAGCTGCTTTATCTGCTCTTCCGTACTCATTAGTTTTCGGATCTTTTAATTCTCCAGCAACAGCTAACAATTCTGATTCGATAAAGTTAAACAATGCTTTTCTCTCAATTCTTTGCGGGGGATTTTTAGAGCCCGGCAAATAGGATTCGTCCACAAAAGGAACATTTCCGAACATATCTATCGCGTGAAAATACGATTGAGCTCTCAAGAAACGAGCTTCCGCTCTCATTAATTTCGCCTGTGTAATATTATCTCCGGTAATCCCGTTGGATGCCAGTTTTTCATCTGTAACATTTCTTAAAAATTCATTACAAAATGCAATTTCAGTAAAAACTCTGTAATACATGGCGGCAATGAACTCATTGGAAGAATCCCATGTCATTTTATGAAGTGTATGAAGGTTTCCATCATTCCACCCAATCACAGCTTCGTCAGTAGTCACTACGTTCAGGTTGTACAATAATCTGGTATACTGGGAAAAACCACCATTGATTCCATTAATATCACTATCCGGCTGGTCTCCGTCCCCACTGATCTGACCTCCCATCGCAAGGCCTCCATAAAGCTTTGCCAGAACATTTTTATAGTTAGCAAAATCTTTATAAAGACTTACTGAAGTAACATCTGTTATTGGTTCTCTTTCAAGATCTTTAACACAAGAGGAAGCAGTTAACAAAAACGCTGCAGAAAGAGGCAATACTATATTTTTAAGTTTGATTCTATTTAGTTTCATTTTATTCTTATTTAAAATTGGAAATTAAAACCTAAAGAATAAATTCTAGGCATTTGATAATAACCATTGTCTATCCCACCAAAAACTTCAGGGTCTACTCCTGAATATTTAGTGATCACAAAAACATTCTGAGCCATTCCATATACTTTCAGATTACTTCCCTTAGAGAAAATCTCCCCAAAATTATATCCGATATTGATATTATCCAATCTCAGGAATGAGGCATTTTCAACATAAATATCTGATTTATACTGAGGAACAGAAAATCTATACTGTGGTGCTGTAGCAAATACATTTTGAAGATATTCGTTTGTAGATGCAGACTGTAAAGAACTGTTTGAAGCAGCATTATTATATACATAGTTTCCTAGCACGGCTCTTGCACTTAATGCAAAATCCCAATTTTTGTGAGAAACCTTAGTAGAGAAACCTAAAATAGCATCTGGAGTAGTGGATTTGTAATAATACATATCTCCTTGAGTAATCTTCCCATCTCCATTTCTATCTACATAAGCTCCATCAACCGGTTTACCATTAGCATCATAAACTTGCTGATATACCCAGAATGCATTAGGAGCATATCCCACAGCATGAGCCTGAATCCTATTTCCTGCTGCTCCTTCTATTCCTCCAACTTCCATATTGAAGAATTCATCAGCTCTGTCTTTAAGCTTAGTAATTACCGGTTTGTAATGGGTAGCATTAAAACTTACTTCCCAGGTTGTATTTTGATTTTTTACCGGAATTACCGTAATACTTCCTTCAATCCCTTCATTTTTCATATCGCCCACATTCTGCCAGCTTGCATTACTCAAACCTCCAGCTGCTTCGTCAGCATATACAAGAAGATCTTTGGTATCTTTTCTGAAGACATCTATTGATCCTGTAATTCTATTCTGAATAAAGCCAAAATCTAATCCAAGGTTTTTCGTTGTTGTCGTTTCCCAAGTAAGATTTGGATTGTAGTTGGCTGGTCTGAACATAAAATAGAATTCATTTCCGAATTGATAGCCTGCTCCTGGATAACTGGGATTGTAAGCAGCAAATGCAGGATAGTTATTAGGTTTATTACCATTAATACCAAGCGCTGGTAATTCCTGCTGTCCTGTTTTACCCCATCCTGCTCTCAGTTTTAAAGTACTGATCGAGGATATATTTTTGATAAAACTTTCTTCATTTAGTTTCCAAGCAGCAGAAACTCCTGGGAAAACACCCCATACATTATCTCTTGTCCCATTAAAGAACCTTGATGAACCATCTTTACGGATAGATCCAGATAAAACATATTTATTATCTATTGTGAAAATTGCTCTACCATAGAAAGACACTAATGTATTTCGGCTGGCAAAATCTAGATCTGTTACATTATTTCCGTTTCCTCTATAGGTTACTGCCCCTGGAATAGAAATCTTGAAATCCTGATACGAATACCCTGCAGTAATATCAACCCCAGTGTTAATGGCTGATATAGTCTTCACATAGTTGAAGTAAGTTTCCAATAACTTATTATTCTTTTCCATAGAATAAAAATTGGAGCTTCCTCTGTCATCATAACCGGATTTATAATTTCCGTCCTTCACTTTATGTCCTTCACTCTTTGTGTAATCATATCCAGCATTCACGTTAAAGCGAAGATCCGGAAGGAAGTGAAATTTATAGTCTAACTGAATGTTCCCTAATCCTCTGGTTACAGAAGAGATATCACGAATGGCGTTGAGCATAGATACTGGATTGGCATTGGCATTACCATTCAGTTTATTGGTTAGAACATTATCTTTGTTTTCTGTTAAGAACCATTCATAATACCCTCCATTCCCTGGTACTGCATTTACATTATCATAAACAGATTGTGTAGGATCAAAATAAGTAGCAGCTTTAATCACTCCGCCATCTACAAATCTGTTATCCGTAAAAGTTCCTTTAGCATTAATGTTTACAGTTAAATGATTATCAAATAATTTAGGGTTAATATTCAAACCAACAGAAGTTCTTTTAAAGGAATTTGTCTTCACAATACCATTCTGTTCATTATATCCTATAGATAAACGATAAGGCAGCCCTTTGATTCCGCCTGAAAAAGCGACATTATTATCGGTTCCCCAAGCCTTTTGATAAATAAGATCCTGCCAATTGGTATTTGATTCCCCAAGCCTTTTTCTATAACTCTCTGATGCATTAGCATTTACAAAGTCTCTGAATTCATCAGCATTAAGTACATCTACATTTCCCATTTTTGTAGACACAGAAGCTACCGTTGAGAAATTTACCTTAAATCTTCCTGCACTTCCTTTTTTAGTAGTTATCAAAATAACCCCGTTAGAAGCTCTGTTACCATAAATTGCAGTAGCTGAAGCGTCTTTTAAGATATCAAAGGTTTCAATATCATTAGGATTGATAAGAGCCAATGGATCTGAAACACCATTTACTCCCACAAAATCCTGTGGTACTCCATCAATTACAACAAGTGGAGAGTTTTCACCACTTAAAGAAGATGTTCCTCTGATTCTGATTTTTGTACCCGATCCAGGGGCACCACTATTATTGGTAACCTGCACTCCCGGTGTCTTGCCCTGGATAAGCTGTCCTGCTGAGGTTGCCCCTCCGTTAAAATCCTTCGCGGTAACGGAAGTGATAGAACCAGTAAGGTCAGATTTTTTCTGTTTACCATACCCGATCAATACAACTTCTTCAATCTTCTTTTCCTGAGGAACGGAGTCCTTAGTCTGCGCATGCATTACTGTACTTGCCAGTAAAAAAGCAGGCGCTATTTTTAATGCCGTTGTAAAATTCTTCACAATTTTATTTTTATAGTTTCGTTTTTCAGTCCTGTTTCTGGCCTATCGCCAGTGTTGCAATTTAAAAAAAAATTAGAATTATCATAATTTTAATATAAATTATGAAAAAATTATGTATATTACGAAACCGTTTTTAGTTAAAATTTTACGCTTCAAGATCTTACACGATAGTATGCGATGCATAATATTTGTTTTGAGTTAACAAAAAGTTAAACACTAGTTTAACTTAATTTCATATTCAACTCCCTAAAACCACAACATTCTTCATAATAACACCACAAATAGCGGTATTCAAGAGATAATCCTTATCTTTGCAGTCAAAACTTTACTATAAATGTCAAACAGAAAGATGATTACGGCAGCTTTGCCTTATGCAAACGGTCCGGTTCATATAGGACATTTGGCAGGTGTTTATATTCCTGCGGATGTTTACGCAAGATTTCAGAGAAGATTAGGGAAAGATGTAGCATTTATCTGTGGTTCAGATGAACACGGCATTCCTATTACCATAAGAGCTAAAAAGGAAGGAGTTACCCCTCAGGATATTGTGGACAAATACCATGGGATTATTAAAAAATCTTTCGCTGATTTGGGAATCTCATTTGATGAATATTCCAGAACAACATCACAAAACCATTATGAAACCAGTCAGGATTTTTTCAAAGTTCTTTATGAAAAAGGAAAATTTACGGAAGAGGTTTCTGAACAATATTTTGATGAGCAGGCAGGAGAGTTCCTTGCAGACCGTTATATTGTAGGAACATGTCCGAACTGTGGTAATGAGAATGCTTATGGTGACCAGTGTGAGAAATGTGGCTCTACCCTTTCTCCATCTGAATTGATCAATCCGAAATCAATGCTTAGTGGAAACGTTCCTATCCTTAAAGATACGAAGAACTGGTATCTTCCTCTTAATGAATATGAAGACTTCTTAAATGAATGGATCATTGAAGGCCACAAAGATGACTGGAAGCCTAACGTATACGGTCAGGTTAAATCATGGTTAAATGATGGGTTAAAGCCTCGTGCCATGACAAGAGATCTGAACTGGGGTGTTCCGGTTCCACTTCCTAATGCCGAAGGAAAAGTTCTTTATGTATGGTTTGATGCTCCCATCGGATATATTTCTTTTACTAAAGAATGGGCCGAGAAAAACGGAAAAGACTGGAAAGATTACTGGCAAAGCGAAAACAGTGACCTTGTACACTTTATCGGAAAGGATAATATTGTATTCCACTGTATCATCTTCCCAGCGATGATGAAAGCGCACGGAGATTATATCATGCCTAAGAACGTACCTGCTTTTGAATTCCTGAACCTTGAGAATGATAAAATCTCAACCTCAAGAAACTGGGCGGTATGGGCTCATGAATATGTAGAGGATTTCCCTGGCCAGCAAGATGTTTTAAGATATGCATTGCTTTCATCAGCTCCTGAAACGAAGGATAATAACTTCACATGGAAGGATTTCCAGGCTAAAAATAACTTCGAATTAGTTAATAAATTCGGAAACTTTATTAATCGAGTTATTTCTTTCACCAATAAGAATTTCGAAGGAAAAGTTCCAAATGGAATTTTAGATGAAGAAAGCAAAATTGCAATTAAAAATGGAATAGCAGAAGTAAGTAATCATCTAGAAAAATACGAATTCAGAAATGCTTTAAGTGCATTTATGAGACTTGTAGATTACGGTAACTTATATCTTCAAAATGCTGAACCTTGGAAAACAATAAAGAACGACCCCAATGAGGCTGGGCAAGCAATGTTCGTTGGAGCACAAATTGCAGCAGTTGTCGCTCAATTATGCGAACCATTCATGCCGTTCTCAGCAGAAAAATTATTTGGATATTTCAATATTGAGAAAAAAGATTGGAATGATTTAAAAAATACTGAGATCCATATCGAAGCTGGACATAAGATTGAAGAAGCTCCTTTACTATTCAACAAAATTGAAGACAATGTAATTGAAGCTCAGATTCAAAAGCTTGAAGACACCAAACAAAATAATAAGAAAACCAACCCTAACGCTAATCCAATGAAAGAAGAAATCACTTTTGATGATTTTACCAAAATAGATCTTAGAACAGCTACTATTTTAGAGGCTGAGAAAGTAGAAAAAGCAGATAAATTACTAAAACTTACTGTGGATACGGGAGTAGATGTAAGAACTGTAGTTTCAGGTATTGCAGAAAGCTTTACGCCTGAAGAAATAGTTGGAAAGCAGGTAATGATCTTGCTAAACCTTGCTCCAAGAAAGATCAGAGGAATTGAATCACAGGGAATGTTGTTATTAACGACTAAACCGGATGGTAAATTATCTTTCGTAACACCGGATGACAGCAATGTTGAAAACGGTATTGAGATCGGATAATTTCTCATTTACAATAAAGGATAAAGGCTGTTTCTATAGGAAGCAGCCTTCTTTTTTGCGAGCAGAATAGTTTTATATTCTCTCGCAGATCCCACAGATTTCGCAGATCATTCCGAAATAAGTTTTGGGTAAAGCCAATGGAAAGGATGCAAAAAATAGAACGGGCTAAAGCCCGTTTCCATTAAATTTCGTTAAAAATATTTTATTTCTTAGTCAGTTTTGCTAAATAAGAATCTTCGTCTTTCAATACTCTTTCTATTTTGAAACCATTATTTGTGGCAGCATTTTTCAAGGTATTGAAATCAAGGTAAAGCCATGTGATAGGATTTTCAGATTCACCTTTATAATGAACAACATATTCCAGTTCTCCGTAATATCCGCCGGCAGGAATGTATACTCCACCATCTTTATCACGGTCAAACATATAGAGAATATCCGTACTGTCGATCAGAATCTGCCCATCTTCATTCAGTAATGTCCCTAATTTTTGAAGATAAATATCAATTTTGGATAATCCCTCAAAGATTCCAGTCCCATTCATCAATAGTAAAATAGTGTCGAATGTTTCTTCTGAAAAATCAAGGATATTCTTACAAACAGCCTTTTTAACGCCTCTTAATCCACAAACTTCAATAGATTTCGGAGAAATATCCAATGCCGTAACATCAAGATCAGCCTCATTCTGAAGATACAAAGCATGTGAACCGGCTCCGGCACCAATATCCAACACTTTTCCTTTGGATAGCTGTAATGCTTTTTGCTCAATATCATTCATCTCTTCAAAATCCCTGAACAAATAGTCTACAGGAAGTTCATCTAACTCAGAAATTGATGTTTCCGTCTGTAGGTCTTCAGAATTCTCATCATGATAATAATCCCAGATGGCTTGGCCCATTAAATCTTTCATAGTGCAAAGATACGGCTTCAGGGGGTAATGTTCAAAGCCCATGGTTCAGAGTTCAGGATTTAAAGTTTAAAATTGCAAGGTTTGTAAGGTTTGTAATGTTTTCATTATAACTCTTTCTCAGATCTTCATTATATGCATTATTATAACGCAATAGATCGCAATGCTTTGAAAATGCTCATGCTTTTTCTAAGATCGCAAAGGTGTTCCACTCAGCAATGAAACAGTTTAAGTTTATATCTTAGCTGAATGAAATGCCTCTGCGAACGAAATCATTTTCAAGTTTAATAAAAATCTTTTGCGATCTCAGCGTTAAAAATATTGGAAAATTTCCTTACCAGAACTCAGTTTATGCTATTGATTCCTTTTCCTCGTGTCTGTCTGCTTGTGACTCGTTTTCTGCTTTCCCTGCCTTCCAGTAAGAAAAAGCGTAGAGCTCTTTGGACGTCCAGTTCTTTTCTTTTCGAAGATAAGTACGTATTTCTTTAACACTTGAGAATTCACAAGCCACATACCCGAATTTTGATGTTTCGGGAATTTCAATATTTTTTACTGCCTCAGCAATTTCACTACTGATTTCCGGTTGGGAATTATGAAGCCATTTAAACTCAATATCAGCTTTTGTTTCCAATATTTGTTCATCTTCTTTTCCATGGACTTCAATAATACAAATTCCTTTTGCCGTTTCCGGAAGGGTTTCTAAAATAGCACTCAAAACAGGAATTGCCGTAGCATCCCCTGCCAATAAATACCACTCTGCTTCAGGATACAGTTCTTTTCCATCCAGGCGCATCATTACTCCAAGTTTTGTTCCTGCTTCTGCTTCCCGCACCCATTTTGAGGCCGGACCTCCGTCTCCATGATCTACAAAATCAATGAACACTTCATTTTTTTCCAGATCAATCCCTCTATGGGTATAGGTTCTGATAGATGGAGCCACTTCTTTGGGCGGATATACCCATTCATCATTTTCTATAGTTGGAAAGTGCACTTCGTTTAATCCCGCCGGAGGAATCGCAATTTTATTATTATCTCCAATCGTCGTATTTTTAAACAAATGAACTTCAGGAGAATACAGATACACTCTGATATAATGATCGGTAATGTATTCTTTTCTGGTGACTTCGGCAATGAACTGCCCTGTTGAAACTTGAGCCATAACTGAATTAATTTTTTAAGTTAAAATCCGGCTTCCGATCAATATCAGAAACCGGATTTGTAGAAAGTATTTGATTCAGACTAAGGCATGATAACCCTAATCCTCTTTTTTAAAATTCAAAAGTATAAGACAGGTTAAATGTTCTGCCTCTTCCTTTATAATTAAACAATGCAGGTATTCCGTAGCTTGAATATAAAACCTGAGAACGCTTGCTCCAGATGGTTTGATAGTCTGTATTGAACAGATTCTGAATTCCGAGGTTCAATTTTCCAAACTGGAATCTGTAGCCTATCATAAGGTCTGATGTATTGTATCCTTCAATCTCATTCTTAAGTTCATCCTTCTGCTTGAAATTCTGTAAAGACTGGAATCTGAATGACCAGTTTTTTACGTTATATCCAATGTAGGTTACCAATTTCGAAGGTGAAGCATTGTAAATTTCCTGTTTCTGCCATTCTCCTTTATTGTCTACTTCAGATTTGATTAATAATCCGCTTGCTCCGAAATAAACGCCATTGTTCATAGCATAAGAAATCTCAGCTTCGATTCCCATATTTCTTAATTTCAGATCATTCACAAGAATCTGGAATGTTTTTCTGTCTACGGTAACGGTTTTATCTGAATTGCTTAAGAACCCTGCAATCTGAGCTCTCAAGCCGCCTTTATTAATACGGTACCCTACTTCAAACTGATTGGTTTTAATGGCTTGCAGGGGTTGATCTTTAACATTAATGCTGGAGACAACATCCCAATGTGTTCCATTTAACTTATAAGTTCCTATTCCATAATATTTAGCCGGGTCTGCCAAGCTTACTCCTTGTGAGAATGTACCCCAAGCCTGATGATGTTCGTTGAATTTATATAGCAACCCGGCATTCGCCAAAGTTACATTATAAGAACTCTCACCGCCTGGAATCGCAGATGCTGACTGCCCATATCCCGCTGCAATCTGAGTCTGCTGTTCTGATCCCACAAAATCATCTACTTTTACTTTAATATTCTGATAACGAATTCCTCCGTTAAGCTGTAATTTTGAAAGAATATTATATTTTGCCTGAACATATCCTGCATAACTTTGTGAACGGTTGGTAGGATACCTGCCAAGACTAAAAATGGTTTCATTGATAAGCCCTCCGCTTGACATTGTTTTAGCAACATCATAAACAGATTGGGTTCCTTCAAATTTTTCAAAGTCAACATCTACTCCATAGGTTACATTTAACCCTCTCCATGATTTAGATAACAAGGCCTTCAATCCTGAATAATAGGTATCCTGTTGTGAAGAAGACATATAAGGAATTGTTGTTTTTTCCAGCTTTAAATTTCCTGGGAATGGATAGAATCCAAGTTTTTCGGTACGGGTAGCCAACTGAACATATAGATCCTGCCCACCAAGAATATTATTTCCTGTATAAGCTACTGTTCCCATATAACGTTCTGTTCCCACATTTTTATCGGAAGAGAAACCATCTCTCATTTCCAGTAAACTCCCGTCTTTCTTAATAAAGGCCCCCAGGTTTTCTCCTAAATACAAACTTCTGTCTCCATTAAATTTTGAATTGTAGTATTGAAGGGAAGCTGTTATTTTGTGTTTATTATTGAATTGATACCCTCCTGTTGCCAAGATATCAATCGATTGGTTATACTGAAGATCGGTTTGGGTAATATCTGTAAAAAGCTGCTTCTGATCTGCTCCATATACTCCACCATTTTGCTGGTAAGCAACTCCCAATCTACCGAAGAACTTCTCTCCTTTTCCTGAAATGGATTGTGCAGCACGGAAATCATGATCATCTTTTCCCATAAAACCTGAACGTACTCCCAATTCAGTTTCACCGCTTATTCCTTTTTTGGATGGTGTTTTGGTAATGATATTAATGATCCCGCCTGTTGCATTTCCACCATAGATAGAGCTTGCTCCGGAAAGCACTTCTATTCTTTCAATATTAAACGGATCAATGGCATCCAGCTGGCGGCTGATTGCACGGATACTGTTCAAAGAAACTCCATCAATCATTACCAGTGCAGAACGTCCTCTCATGTTCTGTCCATAGTTTGTTCTTCCTTGTGGTCCGATATCCATACTTGGAATTAAAATGGATAACATTTCTTTAATTGGAACTCCACTTTTGGCTTGTTCCTGAATTTTTTCTTTCTGCACTACCCAAACGGTACCGGGAATTTCAGAAATTTTGGTAGGTTTTCTTGATGCTACGATAACAACATCTTCTATGCCTTTAGAGGCTACAGAATCCTTAACAGTTTGGGAAAACATCAATCCCGATGCTAATAGACCTATGAATGCGTACTGCTTTTTCATTCCTGCAAATCAAAGTTTTATAATCCCGCAAAGATAAATCTTATTTAGAACTAATAAAAATAATAAAAGATGAAATTTTTCTTTTTTTATAAAAAGGTAGGAAGATGGGGGCTGGGGGCTGGAAGTTATCTATGTCATGAATACAGCTAGAAGTTATCAAAACTTCTTTGTGGCAATTTTCTTACGTTGAGCAATAGCTGTTGACCGTCTATCATAACTTCCCTCATCCAGCCTCCAGCTTCCCGCCTAAAAATCATAAGATCCCAGCCCAACGAAGGACCAGGATCTTACTGTGAAAAACAAGGTATCTTTACATCGCAGGCCCAGCTGCGTCTTTTATTTCTTCTAATAATTTTTTGCGTTCACGAAGTCTTCTTCTGGCAATAACAGATTTACCACCAAGTACTCTGATAAATCTGAAATACTGGAATCGCTTGGCCCCGAAATGATGTGTGAATACATAAATCAAAACCCCAAAACCAATCAGAATGATAAATCCGAATATCTTTTTAGTGGCTATAATAATAGCATTGAGCTGAATGGCTTTCATATTAGCCATTACATTTTGAGGATTTACAGTCATTCCATCCATATAGACAGCCAGATCTCCTATCGCTGTAACCTGAAAACGGTACTGAAGCCATGAAAACAATGTTGAAAAAATGCCTACCGCTAAAAAGGTTCTCCAAACTAATACCAATCCGATAGCAGCCAGCATTTCGTCCATTTCAAGTTTATCCAGCGTGTAAAACCATACGGAAATAAACAATGAACACATTCCATAGCCTTTTAAAAACATAGGCAGATACCAGTTATCATAATTGAATTCCAATACCATGGAAAAATACATAATGATTGCATAGCCTATCATCCCTGCAAACCCTGAAAAAATATACATTTTCAATGGTTTTTCTTTTTTAAACCAGAATATAGCAATGATTCCAGCCAAAACGATTCCTGGAATCATCATCATGCTCAGTTTCGCATTGGTTAGCTGGTCATATCCTAAAACTCCTACGGCAAAAGTATTCTGAAGGGTAGCTGTTCCTAAGAACATTCCCAGCCAGAACAACATAAATAAACCGTTCTGGACATTACTTTTTGTGAAAATTTTAAATGAAAGATAAGGTCTTTTTAAAGTTAATTGCCGAATAGAAAGCAATGCAAAACTCACAAAAGCTGCAATACTCGCATTAATGATATTCTTTGAATTCAACCAATCCTGCTGTCTTCCGAATGCATACACGTACGCAGAAAACATAAAGGTTGAAATGAAAAGCAGGATACTCAGCCAGTCGATATAATGCAATGGAACTTTCAGGGCAAAGTATTTGTTATGCATGAAAATCCAGTGTATCAATGCTAAAATAAAGCATAAAACCGAAGTAAAAAGATAGAACTGCTGCCAGTTGTATAGTAGTGAAAACTCAGCGGCATAATACACTGCCACCTGGTTCATTACCAGAACAAATGTATAAAATGCTCCATAAAATATTCCACGGTTTCCGATCATGACCATTAATGGAAGAAACAGTTCTATGGTCACCATCATTTTCATGAATCCGATAAGCAAAGAAGTAAATACGAAGATCATAGGCTGTAATGTCGTCGCATTGATATAGCTCATCAAACCTAATAGTACCAACAGAAGTACCATTTTGTCCCTAACTTTGAATCTCATTTTAATTCTGAGAACTACAGGCATACAGGCTCCCATCCCGATTGTGGTTGCATAATTGGCCCACATAAAATATTCTGTCATCGCTCCGGTACCACTTACCAAAGAGCTGATATTCCCCGTATATACCCCGCCAAGCGGCATTACCACGGCAAGCAGCAATACAATCAGCAGAAGTTGTACAGGTTTAGGAACCCAGTCGTTATATAATCCTTTGTTGTACATATTTTAGATGTTAGATTACAGATATCAGATAACAGACTTTACCAATTCAGCCTTTAATCTTTATTCCACATATCAAGTCTGGAATCTGACCTCTGATATCTTTTAGTCTTTATTAATGTTCACATTCATATTCATACCTGCACTTAGCTTATCCAGATCTTCTTTTTTATTAGAAGCTGTAAATTCAATTCTTACAGGGATTCTTTGCTGTACCTTAATGAAGTTCCCGGTAGAGTTATCTGTTGGGACGTTTGAATATCTTGATCCCGTAGCTGCTGATACCGCAGTTACTACTCCTTCAAATTGTTTTCCGCCCAAAGCATCTGCTGTCATCATCATCTTCTCTCCTACTTTAATGTTAGGCATCTGGCTTTCAAGGAAGTTGGCTGTTACCCATTTCTGCCCGTTCAATACGATAGTTGCCACTTGCTGGCCTGGTTGGATCAACTGCCCCTCAGAAATGGTTCGTCTTCCCATTACTCCATCATAAGGCGCAGTAATTACGGTATAAGAAAGATTAATTCTTGCCATATCCAAAGCAGATTTTGTTCTTTTGATCTCTGCATCATTGATACCTAATCTGCTTTTCACTTCTGTCGTGGAAAGATTGGCAGATTGCTTTTGATTGACTAATGTCTCATAAGCTGCCTTTTGAGCATCATATTCTGTTTTTACCTGATCGTATTGTTGTCTCGTTACGGCTTCTGCAGATAAAAGATTTTTGTATCGGTTCAGGTTCTGTTCAGCATTCCAAAGTCTTGCTTTTGCCCCTGCTATGTTAGATTCCATTACATTGACGTTATTGGAAACCGTGTTTACCGAAGAGCTTGTTGCACTTTTTTGAGCCATTGCATTTTGATAAGCTGCTTCAGCCTGTCCTAGTTGTGTCAGGATTTCACGTTCATCCAAAATCACCAGTGTATCTCCTTTTTTTACTCTTTGGTGTTCAATAAATTTAATCTCTTTGATATAAGCAGAAACTCTTGTATTGATCGGGTTGATGAATTCTTCTACCTGTGCCGCTTCCGTATACGTCTTGTTTCCGATATGGAAGTATTCACGGATCAGCCAGAATAGTCCGAATCCGATCACCAGAAAAACGATAATATTGGAAATGATTGCTCTGATTTTATTCTTTTTATTCTGCTTTTTTTTGCCCTCTCCGCTTGGTCTTGCTGGAGCAGGTGTTGTATTTTGAGTAGTTTGTTCCTTGTTTTCCATTGTGTTGATTTTCAGTTTTAAAAATTAAAGTGTTCCCGTAGATTTCAAAAGGTTATAATATTGATACAAAACATTGATCTCCGCATTGGCATAATCCAGTTCTGATTGTAGTTTCTGGTTTTGTGCATCAATCATTTCTGCCTGCACAGCCAATTGGTTCAGATATTTGGCTTCAGTAATTTTGTAGTTTTCCTCCGCCAGTCTTTTGGAATCATTCAGGATATCTGCCTGTTGAATCGCTTCCTGATATTTTGTATAGGCAGCATTCACACTCATATCTACATTCTGCTGTACCAAGGTCATGGCATCATTCGCCTGATTCTTCTGCAGTTCTCCTAATTTTACCTTTTCTTTTGTTTTATACAGGGTATCGATATTGTAACTAAGA
This sequence comes from Chryseobacterium sp. II3a, assembly GCF_057815135.1. Taxonomy (NCBI): domain Bacteria; kingdom Pseudomonadati; phylum Bacteroidota; class Flavobacteriia; order Flavobacteriales; family Weeksellaceae; genus Chryseobacterium; species Chryseobacterium sp. II3a. The sequence continues at coordinate 158,131 of NZ_JBYPZJ010000005.1, forward strand.
GAAACACCTGTCTGCCATCCTCCTGAATACATATCCAAGACAGGATTTCTTGTAGTAATGGGTCTTTGTAAGGTATATCCACCGAATCCTGCCACGGTAGGCAGATTATCCGTTTTAATAATCTCAATATTCTTATCGGCTACCGCAATATTTTTCTGTGCTGATTTCAACATTGGACTGCTGTCATGCGCAAGGGTCATATAATAATCCATTCCGATTCCCGATTCCTTGTTTTCCAGGCTTTCAGTAGGAACAATTTCTGTATCAGAAGATAAACCTAAAGCTACATTTAAATTATAATTAAGGATTTTTCTATTATTAGAAAGCGTCAGAATTCCCTGATCAAGATTCTTAAGGGCAAGCTCACCACGAATCACCTCATTTCTGGTTACCATACCCTGCTGATAGAACTTCTGAATATTTTTAAGACGCTCCTGAGCTAACTTTTTGTTGTTTTGAAAAACTTCTTCCTGGTTGATAATCTTATAAACATCCAGGTAGTTTGAAATCACTAAAAATTTCACATCCTGCTTGTTCTTTTCCAGATCCAGTTCAGAAAGCTGCTCACGAAGCCCTGCCATTTCAATGGATTTATTCACCAATCCGCCTTTAAAGATCAGTTGTGTTGCCTGAACGGCATATGAACTCCCATAATGGGGCATCGGAACTTTTGTAGAATTAGAGAAATCTTTATCGATGGCTACTGCATCTCCTAAATAGAATTGGCTTGTAGAAGCCGTGATGGTTGGAAGCTTCTGAAGCTTTGCAACACTGATATTCTGTTTGGCAATATCAATATTCTGAGCTGAAACTTTCAACTGCTGATGATTCTGGACTGCCAGTTCGGCAACCTCACCTGCGGTCATCTGTTTTACCTGTTGTGAAAAAAACAGCGCAGGAAAAGCTGCTATCAGAACTGATAGTGCTGTTTTTATTTTCTTTGTCATTGTACCTTGTTTTACAGATGCAAAGTTAGGGCAACAACAAAATCAATCAAATGTTTGATTTTTGGAAAAAGATGTTCAAATGTAAGATTCTAGTTTTCGAACTGATGTCTGTATTGTCTTGGACTCACTTCCAGATGCTTTTTAAAAAAGTGAGAAAATGCATACTGATCGCTAAAACCAAGGATTGATGAAATCTCAGAAACCGGTTTACTGGAAGAGTTTAAAAGCACTTTTGCTTCATTGATTACAATCAAAGCGATGATATGACTTGCTGTTTTCCCTGTAACTTCTTTGACCACGGATGACAGATGTCTGGTTGTAATAGATTGCCGCTCGGCATAGAATTCTACGGTTCTTTCTGTAAGATGATATTCTGAAAGATCTGTGAGGAAAACAAAAACAATCTCTTCCTGTCTGGACATCTGGTTCATTGAATTGTTATCTTCTTTCGAAATAATACCCGCCATCTGATAACAGAAAACAGAAAACAGATGTTCCACCATTTCTTTTTTGTACAGCATCTCCGTTTCAGAATCAAGGATGTATTTCAGAAAATTAACGCTTTTCCATACCACTTCCATTTCATCTTCCGGAAAAGGCACTCCTTTATTCATCTGCTGCCTGAAATATCGATAGGTAATCAGTCTGTTGAATTTTAAAGACAAAGCAGAAATGAATTCTCTTTTATAGGAAACCATTCTGGACTGAAAATCATCGCTTACCGCCACTACTTCATAAATGGTTTGCGGGTCAGTTACCATAAACATATTGGCAGACACCTCCAAATCACTGAAGTGCTGGCGAAGTTTTATGGTTCCTGATTTAATAAAAATAAATGCCGGATTTTCGGGCCGGAAGGGTTTATCAACGGCAATTCTCTCAAAAATATTACGTTCTGTAGAAATTTCTACTCCGAACTTTTCTAAGGCAGACATAAGACAAATGTAAGCAATCTTACCACCGATTACAAAATTTTATTATTTTAGCATTCATCCAATTCCTGTCAGTATGAGAAAGGTTGATTTATTATTTGCAGAATATAGTAAGAGCCATAGAAATGCGACTAACAAGTTCATTCATTGGTTTTGTGTACCTTTAATCTTTTGCTCTATTCTAGGGTTTATTTCCCTTATTCCTTCACCACATTTCTGTATTTCTTATTTTGGATGCATCAGTATCATCAGTTTTATGGCAATAATATTTATCAGTTTATATTATATAAGACTTTCTTTCCTTATTGGACTGATTATGATTTTTATAATGCTTCTTGCTGAACATTTTATTTATCTGACCAATATTAGTTTGGGTAAGCGATCCTGGATCGTTTATCTCAGCGTTTTTGTCATTACCTGGATCCTTCAGTTTATTGGTCATAAAATTGAAGGTAAAAAGCCTTCTTTTCTTAAAGATATTCAGTTTTTACTAATCGGGCCGATATGGCTTTTAAGCTTTATTCTTAAAAAGACCGGGATCCGATATTAACTTCTTTTAAATAATTACAGTACACTTGTTTATCTAAGCATGGTTTTTGATAGTATTCATGAAAAATTAATTTTCATGAGAACAATACTGTTATTTTTACTTTTTCTTGCCTTTATCAATTGCAGCAAGTCTGGTGGTGGTGATCATTCAGTTAATGCTGACCTTGCAGAAATGATAGTAGAAGAAAAGGCTCCACCTCCTCCTGCATCCGTTTCTGAAAAGCTACTTTCTGATAACAAATCTTCCACATCTACTGAAATTAAAAAAGATACGATATCCCGCAAAATCATCAAAAATGGGAATATGAGAATTCAGGTTGGTGATGTAAAGACAGCACAAACACTGGTTAATGAAATTTTAAAAAAGAACCATGCCTATATCCAAAAAGAAGAATTTCAAAATACAGATGTAGATGAAAGTCTTGATTTCACTATCCGTGTTCCTCATAAAAATTTTGACACACTCGTTAATTCATTTTCGGATGGGATAGGTTCAGTGTTATCAAAAAATATTTCATCAGATGACGTAACAGAGGAATATACTGATATCTCTATAAAACTAGCTAACAAAAAAATATATCTTGAAAAGTATAGGGATATGCTTAAAAGTGCCAAAACTACAAAGGATATGTTGGAAATCCAGGAAAAAATCCGTGGTCTAGAAGATGAAATTGATGTTGCCGAAGGAAGACTTCGTTTCATTGATGACAGAGTGAATTACAGCACATTAAATCTAAGCTTATATAAAGAAAAGGTAAGAAGTTCTGCTACCTCTAAAATTGGATTCGGAAGCCGATTTATAGATTCCCTGACAGAAGGCTGGAACAGTTTTGTAGCCTTTATATTAGGCATCATTTCCTTCTGGCCTTTCTTCTTGATAATTCCTCTGGTTATTTTCCTATGGAAAAAATGGAAAAAGAGAAAGTTGTAATTTTTTCAATATAAACATACGTAAGAAAGCCGAATCTCAATAGCGATTCGGCTTTTATTTTATTGGGCATATTTTGTCGGAAGATCCGGATAAACATCTTTTAATGGAATTGTTTTTCCGGCCTTGGATATTTCAGCTTTCGGAAAAGCATTTTTAAACAATTTAAAAGTAATAACTATAGGTTCACTATCTTTTATCTGATTCAGGGCTTTAAAAGCATCTAAAATTTCCTGGCTGTCAAAAGAATAACTGCTTCCGTACCTCTGTGTATTTCCCCAGTCTACTAATATTCTATCCGGGATATTTCTTAGTTTCACATCCTTAAAAGTTTCATCGTCAACTTTCATTGATTTGCCATCAAAAGCATAGGCTGAAATTTCAGAAATTTTCTCGGAGTTTTCAGTTTCAATGTTCACTGCCCACGAATATTTTTGAGTAAAAAGATCAGAATACTCTGAGACTCCTCTCAAAGAAGGGAAATCATTATATTCCTTTTTTTCATATTTACGATATACCAACATTTTCAGCGTTCCTTGAACTTCTTTTGCTTGAAAACTTTGAATTAGTTTTGATCTAAAATTCCTATTTCCCTGCTGTTCAATCATTAAAGAGATCTTACCTTTCGTTTGAATTTCCATCTTTATATCTGTTCCTTCGTTCTTGCTTTCCAAAGAATTCTGCATTTTTTCCAAGGGAAGCCTTGTATTCAATTGATAAAACTTCTTCTCCTCAACAGAAAAATATTTAATGGATAAAGAATCTGGCAACAGATTATTTTGAGACCAAAAATAGGCAGAATCAACTCCTTTTGAAACAATTAATTTTGGAGAATCAAAATGTAATGTATTTTTAGAATGATTAAACGTATTGATAAAAACAGCATCAAGGATCTTAAGCATATTTGCTTTTTGATCTTTTGAATTCGGGGCTTTACTTACAATCTTCGCTGTCCAGCTCACTTTATTAAATTCCTTTTTTTTCAATAGGGTAATTCCATAAATAAAGAGCAGCACAATAAAAACGCCTACCAGACAAAAATTCAGATAATCTATAACTGTTTTCTTCATACTCTTAGTGTTGATAAGCTCTTCCCAGAGCGCCCAAATAAGACAATGCTACAAATACCAAAAGGGAAATGATTACAATAAAGAACGTAAAATACCTGAACGATTTTTTATAACTGGATTCTCCGAGAAACAGGTTAAGAACAATAGAAACAGTTGGAATCAAAAAACACATAAAGGCTAAGGATAAACCTCCTCCCATCTCAAAATCTACATAATCCAAGTAATTGATAAGCAATATCTGAATACAAAACAATAGAAAAACAGTAAGAAACGGGTTATTTTTCATTATTGATTTTTTATTTTCCTAATACAAATACAGCAGGCACTTTATGGAGTTCAGGCTTTTGTTTTTGCCAGTCTTTAATCGTTTTTGTCTTGATAAACTCATGCTCCGGATCATTGATATTGGCAGCGATACAAAGCTTGGTATTAGGAGACAGGAACTTAGTAAGGTCTTCAATAAGCTGATTATTTCTGTAAGGAGTTTCCATAAAAATCTGGGAATATCCTGTTTTCTGTACCAGGCTTTCCAGATGCTGAATCTGCTTCTTTTTCTCTCCTTTCTCAATCGGAAGATACCCGTTAAAAGTAAATTCTTGTCCGTTAAACCCACTTGATATTAAAGCCAAAATAATAGATGAAGGTCCTGAAATAGGAACTACCTGAATGTTTTTCTCATGACACCATTTCACCATCAGATTTCCCGGGTCTGCAATACATGGCAGTCCTGCTTCTGAAAGCAATCCGAAATCCTGCCCTTTCAACATCAGCTGTTGAGCTTCTTTGATATCGGCATTTTCGGTATACTTATCCAGTAAAAACAGTTTCAAATCTGCCTGCTTTTTTTCGGGAGCAAAGAATTTAACAACCTTTCTGGCCGTTTTTTCATTTTCCACGAAGAAATAGTCCGTTTGCATGATATATTCCTTAATAACAGGTGCAAAATGGGTAATAGAAGTGTTTTCTGATAAATAAGCAGGGAGTAAAAAAAGCATTGTTTTATTTTTTAGTTCTTTCGTTTAGTGATGGTTGTGGGAAATATTTTGCAAGATCCATAGAAAATGTAACAGAGGTTATTTTCCAGATTCCATTGATTTTCATCAATGTCCAGATTTCTTTTCCCCAGTTTTCCATTTTACCGTCATACCAAAAACTGTAATCGAAATTGGCAGAAGCTACGGCTCCATCTTCAACGATTTTAATATTGTCAAATTTTTCTTCGGATTTATCATCTTTAAAGCCTTTGATGAAAGCTTTATAATCATCAGCAAAATAATATTCTGCCTTGGGATTTTTCTCCAGACGTTTCGCCTTTGTTCTGTCTTTATAAATTCCCGTCCAGAGCACTGGTTCCTGGAATAAAGACAGATACTTGGTTTCATCTCTGGTTTTAATGCTTTCCATAAAGTCATTCATTACTTTACGTATTTCTGTTTCATCCTTGGTTTGTGCAAAACAAAAATTAAAGCTTACAATAAGTAATAATAGTAGTTTTTTCATGGTTATGGTATTAGGATTTGGTTTCTGATAGCATCACATCCCTTTTCCAAAAGCTGGAAAACATTTTCGAAATCATTCATATCTCCCCAATAAGGATCCGGAACCTCAGCATTGTTATGATCTCCCAATACCTCCAGAAATAATGATATTTTTTGGCGTTCTTCTTCATTTTTAGCTTTGGAAACAACATCTTCAAGCACATCTATATCCATACAGTAGATCTTATCAAAAGTTTCATAATCTGCTCTAGTAATAGGTCTTGACCTTTGCTTGGAAATATCAATACTATGGTTGGCCGCAGTTTTAATGGCTCTCTTATCCGGATGTTCACCTTCATGCATAGAAATTGTTCCAGCAGAATCTACCATAAAGCTTTCTGGTACTTTTGATTTCATAATTCCTTCTGCTAAAGGGCTTCTGCATATATTTCCAAGGCAAACCATCAGGATATTCATAATCTGATATTTAATAAATTAAACTGCAATCAATATGTATTGCTTCAACAAAACTAAATAAAAAATGAAGAATACAACTATTCTTCATTTTTAAATATTTTAGCTTAAGATCATCCTACTGCTTAATTCTTTCGGTAAGATCTTTAACGTATTTCTTGATTTCTTTATCTATTTTAGACACATCCTTGATCGTGTCACAAGCATACATTACTGTAGAATGGTCTTTTCCACCCATTTCTTCACCAATTTTAGTGAATGTAGAGTTGGTAAACTCTTTAGAGAAATACATGGCCAATTGTCTTGGTAAAGCGATTTCTCTTTTTCTTGTTTTGGACAGAAGCTGCTCTTTTTTGATTCCAAAATAATCGCAAACCACTTCCTGAATATAAGGAATATTGATCACCTTCTTTTGGTTGGCTGCAATTCTGTTGATGGTTTCTTTTAATAATTCAAGACTTAAATCTCTCTTATATACTGTAGAATATGCAATTACCGAGTTAATAACCCCGATTAATTCTCTTACGTTTGTTTTCGTTTCAACAGCAAGGAAGTCAAGCATGTCTCCAGGAAGTACAATCCCGTCTCTGCTTAGTTTGTCTTCAATGATTTGTCTTCTTGTAGATAAATCCGGAGATTTGATTTCTGCAGAAAGTCCCCATTTGAAACGGGAAACAATCCTGTCCTGAATATCCATAATATCTGCAGGTGCTTTATCAGAAGTAAGGATAATCTGCTTTCCATTTTGATGCAGGTGATCAAAAATATGGAAGAAACTGTCCTGTGTTGCTGATTTTCCTGATAAGAACTGAATATCATCAATAATCAATACATCTACCATTTGATAGAAGTTGGCAAACTCTGTCTGCTTATGTGCTTTCGCTGCAGAAATAAACTGCTGGATAAATTTTTCTGAAGATAAGTAAAGAACTACCTTGTCCGGAAACTGATTCTTTACTTCAAGACCAACTGCCTGGCCTAAGTGTGTTTTCCCAACTCCATAACCTCCATATAAGAATAATGGGTTGAATGCTGTAGCTCCTGGTCTCTTTGCAATAGATCTAGCTACAGTTGCAGCGAATTTGTTGCTTTCTCCTTCTACATAGCTATCAAAAGAATAATCTGGTTTCAGATTAGAATCAATATTTACTTTTCTAATTCCAGGGACCACAAAAGGGTTTACAATATTAGCTGAGAATCCTTGTGGCATTGTTTCCTGTGTTTTTGGAGTAGGAACACTTTGTCCCTTCATATTCATGGTAACCGGCTTTTCTTCACCTTTTGGTCTGTTCTCCATTACAGAGTACCATAATTTAACTCCTTTTCCTACATTTTTCTTCAGGGCAGCAGAAAGTAAGGACAAGTAGTTATCCTCTATATATTCCTTGTAAAAATCGCTCGGTACGATCAATGTAAGGTTATTAGACACTAATGAAAGTGGCTGTACCTTATCAAATAACATATCGAAAGATTTTTCAAGTTTTTTCAGGTCAGAATTATCTTCAGCTGCGTTCAAGTTATCGCGCATAAACTGAAGGCACTTCTGCCATATCATCATTAAATTGTCATCCATTTTTATGCCCTGATTATTCTTTTGTTTGTACTGTTTTTAGAAGGGAGACAAAGGTCCAATTTTTTCTTTTTAAAAAAAAATATTGCAGGTATTGATTATTTAAAAATATATTTGTATGTATAATTTAAGACCTAAAATGATACACACAACACACTCAATACGAGTACGTTACGCTGAAACAGACCCCATGAAATATGTATATTACGGTAACTATGCTCAGTACTTTGAAGTGGGCCGGGTTGAGCTCTTCAGAAACATCGGAATTTCATACGATGAAATTGAAAACCAAGGAATTTGGCTGCCTGTTTCAGACTACAAAATTAAGTATATCCGTCCAGCTTTATATGATCAAAAACTAGAAATTCATACTTATGTAAAAAAAATTCCTGGTGTAAGAATTGAATTTGAGTATGAAATTTACAATGAAGAGCATATTAAAATTACTGAGGCCTCCACTACTCTCTTCTTTTTAGATGCCAAAACCAATAAAATCATTAAATGTCCAGACTTTCTGATGGACATGATCGAAGCGAATTGGAAAGAACCAGCAGATGACAACTTATAATGATCAAGATCAGAGACAGGAGATTCAAGCTTTGAACATTAATCCTGAAGTTCCTCTTGAATTTTGGACTATAATTCGCACCTTTGTCTTTCAAAAATAATAATACCTTATATATTTACTTTATGAAGATTGCATTTTTGGGGCCTCACGCCAGCTTTACCCAGCTTGCTGCCGCACAACTTTTTCCTGATGATGAGCTTTTACCACAAGCCAGCATCCTGGACTGTTTTGGAGCAGTAGAGAGCGGAGAGGCACTTAAAGCCGTTGTTCCTTTGGAAAATTCCATAGAAGGAACCGTATCAATGACGCTGGATTACTTGTATAAGACACCGTCTATTAAAATTGAAGCAGAAGCAGTAATGCCTATTGCCCACCATCTTATGATTCATCCTGACAATTCTATTGAGGAAATAGAAAGGATTTACTCACACCCGCAAGCATTAGCTCAAAGTTTTCATTTTTTAGACACGCATTATAAAGAAGTTCCCAAGCAGGATTTTTCTTCTACTGCTGCTGCGGCTAAATTTGTTTCTGAAAACAAAGATTCTAAAATTGCTGCGGTTGCCAATCAGTTTGCTGCTAATTTATATGGTTTGAAAATCATCAATCGTAATATCCAGGATTTTGAACAAAACCATACCCGTTTTATTGTTATATCAAAGCTTCAAAACCGGTATGATAACAGCCAGCTTGAAACCCTTGGAGAAAAATCAGGAATGCTGATAACCCTTCCTGAAGATCATCCGGGAGGACTGCACCAGGTTTTGTCTGTTTTTGCATGGAGAAAGATGAACCTCAGCAAAATTGAATCCAGAACATTAAAGACCGGATTGGGCAATTATTTCTTCTTCATTAATGTAGAAGGCCCTTGGGAAGAAGTACTTCATGGGAATGCTTTGAAGGAACTCGAATCCATCAATGCAGATGTTGATTTCCTTGGAAATTATAAAGAATTTCTTTTAGAAAGCTAAAAATAAACCGATTTACCGATCGAATTAAAAAGCACAGTTACTCCAACTGTGCTTTTTTTCATGAAAAAAAGGAGTGCCTGATCACTGAAAAAATGATCAGTAACTACCTATAACTCAAAAATAATAACCCACACAAAAGAGATAATTTCATTTACTAAAACCCTCGTATCCATCGACTTATACAAATAATATAAAAAATAAATCGTAATTAAAATATGTAATAATATATATCAATATATAAACATATGTTTAAATATATTACATCATATTAACATTAAAAGTAAAGATTTCACAATACAGAGTGTAATATTTATTGTATATTTGCTATTAACTAAATAAAAATCTTGATCATGAAAACTAATCTTTACAGCTTAATACTGGCATGCGCAACCTTGCCATTGTTTTCCCAAGTAGGAATTAATACGTCAACACCAACAGCAACGCTGGATGTTAATGGAAATATGAGAGTTCGAACTACCCCAGCCGCAAATACAGTGACAGGATACAAGCTTTTAGCTCAAGATACAGGAACTACTGAAGTATTCGCCATGGATCCTCAATTAATAATAGCAGCTTCAAATGTTAACACCAGTGTTTATTCTGCAAAAAAAACATCTGGCCTTACTCTGATCGACATAGGATTCCCAGTAAATACATTTAAAACTATCAACTTTCTTACTACAGAAAGAACCATAGGCAGTGCAGCTTTATTTAATGACTCTGATGGAACCTATACTATCCCCACAACCGGAGTATATGCCATAGGATTTTCACTCCGTTATGGGCAAGGGTTAGTAGCATCTTTACTAAGTAACGCTCCCGGTATTGGAATAGGAAGAACAAGAGGTGGCGTAACTACCATTATAGACACCCGCACATTTACCGGTATCAGTCTAGCCGCTTTAATCAATATAACGATATCCGAATCAAATATATCTTCTATCTATTCTTTTCAGGCAGGAGATAAAATTTCATTTGGCGTTGTAGGTGGTGGGCTAGATTTAAATGTGCTAAGTTCTAGTACCACCTCATTCTATATCTATAAAATATCCAATTAACACAGACATATTGTTAGTTATCTATATCGTTAGCCCATCGCCTATATTGCGATGGGTTAATTTTTAAACCCCATTTTAAATTTCTTTATATTTGATAAAAACTATATAATGAATGAGTATCTTGCGGTTATCCTGATTATAATAATTGCCATTATTTTCAATAACCTGAGCACCAAAATCAGGAAACTTGAAAAAGAGGTATCAGATCTTAGCTCCAGAATAAATAAAAAGACTGTACAACCTGAGATAACCCAGGAAGCAACCTCTGTTGAAGAAAATATTACCCCATCTCAAACATCCATCTATGAACCTCGCAGGGAAGTTCTAACTTCAAATGAAAACCCGGAACATTCCTCCATCATTCAAAAAGACTGGCTTAATCCCATTTTTGAATTTTTAAAGCAAAATATCCTTACTGTTATTGGTATTTTTACTTTAGTATTAGGAATAGGCTATTTTGTAAAATATGCCATTGATAAAAACTGGATCGGAGAAACTGCAAGAGCGGGAATTGGTCTTTGTACCGGAGCAATTATAATACTTACAGGACATTTTCTCAGAAAGAACTATAAAACATTCGCATCTATCATTACCGGAGGAGGAATTGCTGTTTTATATTTTACCATCACCATTGCTTTCAGAGAATATCATCTTTTTACCCAAAATACAGCATTTATCATTACTTCAGTAATTACTGCTATTTCTATCGCCTTATCTTATTATTACAAAAGTGAAATTCTAATCATCTTTTCATTGATAGGCGGTTTCACAGCTCCTCTGATGATTAGCACAGGAGAAAGCAACTATTTATTTCTTTTTACTTACCTTACCCTCTTAAATATCGGGATGCTTGTTGCCGCCTTTCTTCAACACTGGAAAAGTGTTGGCTGGACAGCACTTACCTTCACCAGCATTTATCTTTTTTACTGGACCGCCGATCAGCCTGCACTTTTAAGCATTACTTTTTATCTTATCAGCTATATTATTTTCTACATTTTCGCGCTTCAGGATTATTTCAGAAAAAATGAACTTTCTGTACAAGATATTTTAATGCTTGCTTTTATTAATGGTTCAAGCATTATAGGACTTACTTATATCTTTAATGAATTACAATATGAACCTGTCATTATATTTCCACTTATTTTCGCTTGTGTAAATACCATTTTCCTTTTCAGGGAATATGGAAAAAGAAATTTCGGGACTTCTTTTTCTGTTTTCGCAGGAATAACGGTCAGCCTTATTACAATAGCTACTGCTTTACAGTTTAAAGCCCATCTTATTACCAGTGTTTGGGCTATAGAAACTACCCTGCTTCTTTTTATTTGGAAAAAAACGGGCCATAAAATTTTCAAAACATGCTTTCATATTCTTTTCCCTTTGGTTATTTTCGCTCAGCTTATTACATGGTGCGAATATTTCAATGCCAAAAGCCTTAGTATTGTATTCAATCCTGTATTTCTAACCAGTCTGGTAACGATTGTTTCTATTGGGATCAATTTATATTTATTAAAGAACACCAGCAAAAAAACAGAAACAGAAACCAATACTTTTTTTGAAGATCTTATTTCAGCCGCAAGTTATGGAGTGATCTACACCGCTATACTTCTTGAAATCATTTACCATATCAACAGCTTGCCTTGGCCTGCAATAGTCAATGTAGCATTATTATACAGCATTTATTATATCTTCACCTTATTAATCTTCAGAAAAAAATTGAGTATCGCCAATGATCTTCAAACGGGATTGATTTACCTGTTCTTTTTCCTTATTATGATTAACATTTCTGCTGTTACCTCATCAGTTGTTACTGCTATTTTATCAAAACAGCTTCACAGTAGTTTTTATATTGTACATGTCCTTCAATGGATCCCATTCCTATATCTATCTTTAAAAATAATTCCTGACACAAGATTCCATCAATCGAAAATATCATATTGGATTATTTCTCTGGCGTTCATTGTTTCCATAAGCTTTGAACTTCATCATTTGTATGTATTAACTTTATCTCCTGATGCAGCAGATTCTTATATGGTAAAAAACCATTTCAATATTCTTTATCTGCCAATCATTTGGACCATTCTGGCCAGTATATTTATTTATACAGGATTAAGAAAAAACATCCAGGAATATAACAAGGTTGGTTTTGCTTTGATCGGCTTAATGGTTCTAAAACTGTACGGGTATGACGTCTGGCAAATGGACAATATTTCAAGAATCAGTGCTTTCATTGTTCTTGGAGTGATCCTGCTATTAAGTTCATTTACTTTTCAGCGCCTTAAGAATGTGATCAAAAACATGGTTGACAATAAAGAAAAAAAGGATGAAAACAAGGATTTATAATTAGATTAAAAGTTTTTATTTCTAAATAAAATGTAAAACATTTCAATATTTAATTCACATTTTATAAAAAATAACTATATTTATCACGTTTTTAACAGTTACATATTCTGATTATGAAAAAATTACTCTACTCTTTTTTAATACTCTCATCTGCAACCTTATTTGCACAGAAAAAGCTTGCAGTTGCTGACAATATGATTGGAACAGAAGACCTGTTCAAATCAAAAGAAGCTCATGCGCAGGTCCTAAAAGTCTATAATAGCGCAGCAAGTCTTCCTGCCAGTTTACAAAAATACAGTTCTGTTTTCACTAACGGAGTTACTGTATACAAAATTAATAAAAAGAATGGCCTTGATAGGATGTCATTCGCACAGCTGAACAAGCAAAATGATATTCCTGCAGATAATTCTGTTTTTATTGACAACCATGAATTTACAGATTCATCTACTAAAATATTTACCAGCATTATTGCAAAAACAGAGAAAAAGGACTACAACGGAAAGCCAACTTTCTTTATCTACACAACACAGTAATTGTAACCATACCAAAAGGATAGCATTTTCATGCTATCCTTTTTATTTAATATTTATTTCCCCACTTCTTCTTCAGTTCTTCATAAATCTTTTTTTCTGTAGCGTTATTTCCAGGTTCATACAGTTTCACCTCTTTGATCTCCTGAGGAAGAAAATCCTGGTCTACAAAATTACCTTCATAGGAATGGGCATATTTATATTCTTTCCCGTAATCCAGATCCTTCATGAGTTTGGTAGGTGCATTTCTTAAATGAAGAGGTACAGGCAAATTCCCCGTTTGTTTCACCAAAGCCATGGCTTCGTTAATAGCCATATATGTCGAATTACTCTTAGGAGAAACCGCGAGATATACAGCTGTTTCACTTAGAAGAATTCTTGCCTCGGGATTTCCAATCACATTAATAGCCTGAAAACAGTTATTAGCAATAACCAATGCATTAGGATTGGCCAGCCCTATATCTTCTGCCGCCAGAATGAGCATTCTTCTTGCAATAAACTTAATATCCTCACCTCCAACAAGCATTCTTGCCAGCCAATATACAGCTCCATTAGGATCACTTCCACGCATCGACTTGATAAAAGCAGAAATGATATCATAATGCTGCTCGCCATTCTTATCATACAAGGCCATGGTTTCCTGGAGAACTTCCAGCACATCCGAATTGATAATCTCCTTAGTATCTGTATTTTTATACTGATTCAAAACCAGTTCTACAGAATTAATGAGTTTTCTGGCATCCCCACCAGAGTACTGGATAAGTGCTTCTTTTTCAAGAATGACAAAATCAGTTCCTTCATCTTTATTATATCTCCCAGATGCAATATCAATAAGTTCTTCCAGTTTCTCATAGCTTAAAGCTTTCAGAATATACACCTGACTTCTGGACAATAAAGCGGAAACGACTTCAAAGCTTGGATTTTCTGTTGTAGCTCCTATCAAAACAACCCAGCCTTTTTCTACAGCGTGCAGCAGTGAGTCCTGCTGGGATTTATTGAAACGATGAATTTCATCAATAAATAAAATGGGAGATTTCCCGGAAAACAAATTCTGCTTTTTAGCATCTTCAATCACATCACGAACATCTTTCACTCCGGAAGAAACAGCGGAAAGCTTATAAAATTTCCTTCCTGAACTTTCAGAAATAATTTCTGCCATCGTGGTTTTTCCTGTTCCCGGAGGTCCCCAAAAGATCAGGGAATTCAGGGTATTATTTTCGATCATTTTCCTGATCGTCCCTTTTTCACCGGTAAGATGTTCCTGCCCTAAAACTTCATCCAGGGTTTTGGGTCTTAATTTCTCGGCTAATGGAATATTTTGATTCAAAGTACTTTTATTTTTTTTAGATCAATATTTCAGATTTCTATGCTCTGAAACTTCTAACAAAATTAAACTAATTTTCATTTTTTTACCCTATTTTTGCATTGTTTTGAAACTAACATTCAATAAAATCATTACATTTCCTATGGTAATTTTGATAAAATTTTACCAATGGTTCATCTCGCCCTTACTTCCTAAAAATTGCCGTTACGAGCCTACATGCTCTCATTATATGATAGAGTCATTACAGGTTCATGGTATATTCAAAGGTTTTTGGCTGGGATTTAAAAGGATTTTAAGGTGTCATCCGTGGGGAGGAAGCGGCTATGACCCTGTTCCACCCAAACACAAGCATCAATAAAAACAAACTATTAAATCAATAGAAAAATGAGTACTACTTTTTTCAGAATTTACCTTGTCATATTTGCATTGGTTACACAATGTCTTTTTGCACAGGAATACCCTGGGGGTTTATCTGACGGAACTTTAGATATCAATGGAAACAATACTCCAGTAAAAATCTATTCTACCACAGAATTAGGAGACCTTGCAGCGTTTCCGGACAGAGAAATTAAAGAGAACGTCCTTGTCATCCTTAATGAATCCAATTTTGAGCCTGCTAATTACAGCTATGGTGCATCTTCTACATTGGCAAGATTTAAAGAATCACAATACCAGTTCTTTGATAAAAACTTTAAACTGATTAATACTCCGCCTACCAAGGACAATATTGCCACTTTTAAATATGCGGTAAAATCTGCAAAACCAATCTCCGATACTGATCAAGTAAAACTTAAAACCTCTTTTAAAATCTGGGATCCTTCAAAAGGTATTCATATCTGGTTTTTTACCTTACACTTTTATAGTTTAATGTTTGTCTTTGCATTTGGTTTCGGGTATATTTTAATGACCAGAATCTTTAAAATTGACAATGTTAACCAGAAATATCTTGAACCTCTTTTCACGTGGACATTGATAGGAACGATCCTTGGAGCAAGATTAGGACACGTTATTTTTTATCAACCTGAGTTATTCAAAGAAGATTTCTGGAGTGTATTTTTACCCATCAGTACCAAAAACGGGATTAAATTCACCGGGTTTTCCGGCTTAGCGAGCCATGGAGCAACAATTGCCTTAATTCTTACCACTCTTTACTATTCTTATAAAATCATCAAAAAAAATCCTTTCTGGGTATATGACAGATTAGGTATCGTAGTAGCTTTAGGAGGTGCTTTTGTAAGAATGGGGAACTTCTTCAATTCCGAAATTGTAGGAAAACCTGCTGATCCTAACTCTCCGTTTGCTTTGCTTTTCCCACAACAAAGTAGTGAATATGGACTTACTGTTCCCCGTTATCCAAGCCAGTTATTTGAAGCTGTAGGATATGTTACCCTATTTGTTTTGTTATGGATCCTTTATAGAAAAACGAATAAAAAATATCAGCAAGGATGGCTATTCGGCTTATTCTTCATCATTCTTTGGGCAATCAGATTCTTTGTTGAATTCCTTAAAGAGCCTCAAGGTGATGAGTTTATCCAAATCGGAGGTTTAAATACCGGCCAGGTTTTATCAATTCCATTTATGATTGCCGGGGTGATCATCATGATTATATCCAAGAAATTTAAAATTACGCAGGCAGAAAACGAAAAACCAGAGTAATAAAAACTCTTTGTTTTAAAAATAAAAAAGGCAAATTTGTTCATTACAGATTTGCCTTTTTACATTTAAGCTTAATTCACAGCCTTCTTTCTGCTCTCCTGTTTAATTCAATAAAAACATTTCCTAATTCGTCAATTACACCTGTAGGAAGCATAGATTCTTTTGAATATTTTTCTGCTGCAAAATCAGCAGCTTTCCCATGGAGCCAGACTCCCAGGATACAAGTCTCTTTTTCGGAATACCCTTGTGCCAGAAGTGAGGTCAGAATCCCGGTCAAGATATCACCGCTTCCCCCTTTGGCAAGCCCAGCATTTCCTGTCAGATTATAATAAACATTTCCTTCAGGAGTCACCACTTGTGTATGATGATCTTTTAATACAATATAAATATGGAGTTCTTTCGCTTTTTCCCTCGCCAACTCTAATCTTTCAAAAGAGTTTTCAGTCTTTCCGAACAGTCTTTCAAACTCTTTGGGATGGGGTGTTATAATCGATTTTTCAGGAATTAGCTGAAGATTTTTCTGATCTTCAGAAATAATATTCAATGCATCAGCATCCAATATTAATGGATTCTGGTAGTCTTTAAGGAAATTCGAAAGTCCTTTCTTCGTTTCTTCATGCGTTCCCAAGCCGGGACCAATTCCTATAGTTATACCTTTTTCAATATCAAAATCCTTAATAAATTGCAGTCCACCTTCTATAAACATGGCTTCAGGACAAGATGTCTGTAATATCTCATATCCACATTGAGGAGCCAATGCAAAAGTAAGTCCGGCACCTGTTTTCAAGGCTGATTTTGTGGCCAATACTGCAGCTCCAATCTTTCCATAGCTCCCCCCAGCAATCATAGCTTTACCGTAATTTCCTTTGTGGGCAAAATCATTCCGGGGTTTAAAAAGAACTTCCGCAAAGGAGTCATCTATTACAAAATAATCTGTTTCAGTGGATTCATTATAATCTTCATCAAGTCCAATATCTAGAATGATCACTTTTCCGCAATATTTTCCTGTTTCCGGATGGAGAAAACTCCGTTTCCAGCATTGAAAGCTTAGGGTGTAATTTGCTTTTAAAACGATAGGGTCATTAACCCAAAGCCCATCAGAAGAAAGCCCGGATGGAACATCAATTGAAATCTTAATATTTTCTTTTGTATTGATCCAATCTACTAACTCTTTATACTCATCAACCAAAGGTCTTGACAGCCCGGTTCCGAAAAGCGCATCAATAATAATCGTTTTATCATCAAAGCTATACTGTTCAAGCTGATTAAAATTCCAGACAGAAATTCCGGAGATCCCACTTAATCTTTTAAGGTTCACAATAGCATCTTCGGAAAACCTTCCTTTGAGATCATTAATGAACACATCTACATCAAATCCTTTTAGATAAAGCATCCTTGCTACTGCTAACCCGTCACCGCCATTATTCCCATTTCCACAAAACAGCATAGCCTTTCTATGAACTTTACAATGCTCAGATATCCAATCAGCTACAGCTACTGAGGCTCTTTCCATCAATTGAACAGAAGATATTGGCTCATGGGTAATCGTAAATTGATCCCAACTTCGAATTTGTTCAGCACTGAAGACTTTCATGCGTGCATTTGGCTTTTAAATAAATTACAAAAGATATTTCATTATGATAAAGCCCAGGTAACAAAAATACAGGGCGATCATTAATGATATAAAATATAAGGTTAAAGTTACGATTTCTATTAAAAACAGATAATATGAATTTAGGATAAAAGTCCACTTTTAGAGAATAAAAAACCACAAAAAGTAGTGTTTTTTACATTTTTTAATTATATTTTTGTGTATATACTAATTAAAAAAATATAAATTATGGGATTTGTTAAGGAATTTAAAGAGTTTGCCTTTAAAGGAAATGTTCTCGATCTTGCTGTCGGTGTCATCATTGGTGCAGCATTTGGTAAAATTGTTTCATCTTTAGTGGAAGATGTTATCACTCCTTTGATCTTAAATCCTGCACTTAAAGCGGCAGGAGCAGAAAATATCGCTAAACTTACCTGGAATGGGGTTGCTTATGGAAACTTCCTGTCTGCAGTGATCAGCTTTTTGTGTATTGCTATGGTTCTTTTCTTTATCATTAAAGGTGCCAATAAAGTGAACAAAAAAGAGGCACCTGCTCCTGCAGGGCCTACCGAGGATCAAAAGCTATTGGCTGAAATCAGAGATTTACTGAAAAGCAAAAACAATATATAACCTGTTCATTTAACAGTTTAAAATATAAAAGCACCTTCATGCGAAGGTGCTTTTACTTTTATCTTATTAATCAATTACTGGATCTGTAAAATGCTTGAAATCTGATCTGCCAAAGAAAGCCCGATTCTATCCTGAGCCTCCAATGTAGACGCCCCTGTGTGCGGCGTCAGAGAGATTTTAGAATGATTCAGAATTTCTTTAGAAGGTGTTGGCTCATTGATGAAAACATCAAGTCCCGCAAATCTCACCCTACCGGAATCCAACGCTTCAATCAAAGCTGCTTCATCAATCACTCCGCCTCTTGAACAGTTGACAATAGCTACCCCATTTTTCATGATTTCAAACTCATTCTTACCGATCATATACCCGTCTTTCTGAGCCGGAACGTGAAGGGTAATAAAATCTGAGTGCTTTAAAACTTCCTGTAAAGGTTCTGTTTCTATATCTACGTTGATGAACTGATTGTTGTAGAACTTCACTTTAATGCTTGCTCTTCCTACATTATTATCTGCAGCAACAACTCTCATCCCTAGCCCAAGAGCAATTCTTGCTACTTCCTGGCCTATTCTTCCCATTCCAACTATTCCGATGGTTTTTCCTCTCAATTCAATACCCGCTGCATATGCTTTTTTAAGACCAGCAAACTCTGTATCTCCTACCAACGGCATTTTTCTGTTGGAATCCTGAAGGAATCTGGCTCCTGAAAATAAATGTGCAAAAACAAGTTCTGCAACCGATTCCGAAGAAGCTGCTGGTGTATTGATCACATGAATCCCTTTTTCTCTTGCATAATCTACATCAATATTATCCATCCCTACACCACCTCTTCCGATGATTTCAAGTGATGGGCAGCCATCGATAATATCTTTTCTCACCTGCGTAGCACTTCTTACCAATAAAGTACGAACTTGGTGCTCATTAATATAATCTACTAAAAATTCCTGTGGAACTTTTGCAGTAATCACCTCGAATCCTTTTTCTGTTAATGCATCAATTCCAGATTGGTCTAGGCCGTCATTAGCTAAAACTTTCATAAATACAACTATGTTTTAAAAGTTGAAAGATTTAAAAATTAAAGGATATACTCCATTCAATTTTTAAATCTTTCGTTATATTAAATTTATTCTTCGTCTTCTTTGAACACTTCAATGGTTACTTGCTTTTCTACCAGGTCTGTAAATCTTCCCTTGTATCTTGTAGCTCTTACCAAATGATTATCAATCCAGTGATAATTTCCTCCTCTAGGTTTTCCACAAAGTACACTGTGGTATTTAAACCCGTGTTTATCTAACCAATCGATGGTAATTTGCTTCAGGTTTTCGGTTCTTGAGGTAAAGAAACAGATCTGATGCCCTTCATCATACCATTTATTAATAGTTTCCAAAGCATCCGGGTATGGTTCACAGGTAACCATTCTTTCTGGTTCTTCATTAGGAACATCATCCGTAATAGTTCCGTCTATATCAATTAAGTAATTTTTAACTCCATCCTTAAGAATAGGACTGATGTGTTCTATGTATTCTAATTCCATCACGAAAATTTGAGTAACAAAGTTACGGCTTTTATACCTATCAGGTGTATTAATTTGAGTTTAAGTTAAAAATTTACTATAAAAATCGCTATTTAGTAAATAATATAAATATTTTATTCGTAATTTGATGACTTCTAGTTAAAATTTTTCTTTTTAAATTTTAGTTTAGATATTGAAATAGAAAATATTTGGAAATCTAATGAATGCTGCATAGATTTTCAGGTTGTTTTTTTATTCTCTCTCTTTATCCATTCGAAATGATATAATGTTTACCTAAAAATTTCCAAAATACATTTATTACACTTACATTTGTAGGAATGGAAGAATTAGTAGTTTTAGTAAATCCTGAAGATGCCGTTTTAGGCTTGATGGAGAAACAACAGGCTCATATTAATGGCCTATTACACCGTGCTTTTTCCGTATTTCTGTTCAACAGTAAGGGAGAGATGCTTCTTCAGAAAAGAGCTTCCGGAAAATACCATTCTCCCAATCAATGGACCAATGCTGTGTGTTCACACCCAAGAATCGGAGAAACTTATCTGGCCGGAGCCCAACGAAGATTAAAAGAAGAGTTGGGAATAGAGGCGGAACTTTCAGAAAAATTCAATTTTATTTATAAAGCAAATGTAGGAGGCGGCCTTTGGGAGCATGAACTTGATTATGTTTTTGTGGGCAGCTATGAGTCTGGCTTTGATCTGAATAAAGAAGAAGTGGAAGAAGTAAGATTTATTTCTTTTGAAGATCTGAACAAGGAGGTTTCTGAACATCCTGAACACTTTACAGAGTGGTTTAAAATCATTCTTGAAGAATACAAACACCATTTTTAATGATAAAAAAAATATTTCTCTTTACTGCTATCCTATCAGGAAGTTTGTTTTTTGCTCAAAAGGCTGCAACCTATGATAGTGCCAACTACTCTATCAATGTTCCTGAAGGGTGGAAATCAACCAATGACAGTGATATTATCAATATTTTCCCTACAAGTGAAATTGGCGCCATTACCATTTCCGAATACCATGACCTGGACCTTCCTAAGACTGAAACAAAAAAATTCATTCTGGCTCTTTACAAATCTGAAGATGCGGAAAAAAAGGTAAAGGAAAGTAGAGGTAAAAAAGGATATACAGAATATTTCTACGAATATTTTGATGAAAAAGAAAAACTTTTCTGGGTTACAAGAGCTTTTCAAAAGGATAAAGACTTGTATCTGGTCACTATCAATTGTGGCCAGAAATTCTGGAACGGAAACTATATGACCCTATTTAATGAGACTTTTAACAGTTTTAAAATAAAGAAATAAAAATTAAATATGAAGAAAACAGCTTTGTACGACAAACATGTTTCATTAGGAGCTAAGATCGTACCTTTCGCAGGTTTTGAAATGCCTGTACAATATTCAGGAGTAACGGAAGAGCATTTTGCAGTAAGAGAAAAAGCGGGATTGTTTGATGTTTCCCATATGGGGCAGTTTTTCATCGAAGGTCCGGGATCAAAAGATCTTTTACAATTTGTGACGACTAACAATGTAGATACTCTTGAAAACGGAAAAGCTCAGTACTCATGCCTTCCTAACGAAAACGGGGGAATCGTGGACGACCTTATTGTTTATAAAATAGAGGATGACAAATACTTCGTAGTGGTAAATGCTTCCAATATTGACAAAGACTGGAACCATATCTCAAAATACAATACTTTCGGAGCAAAAATGACCAATGCTTCTGATGACATGTCATTACTAGCAGTTCAAGGTCCTAAAGCTACTGAAATCCTTCAAAAACTTACAGAAGTAAACCTTTCAGAAATTCCTTACTATAACTTTACAGTAGGAAGCGTGGCAGGAGTACATGATGTCATCATTTCCAATACAGGATATACTGGAAGCGGAGGTTTTGAGATCTACTTCAAAAACGACAATGCAGAAAAACTTTGGGATGAAGTAATGAAGGCTGGTGAAGCGGAAGGAATTATTCCTTGTGGATTGGCTGCCAGAGATACTTTAAGACTTGAAAAAGGATTCTGTCTATACGGAAACGATATTGATGATACTACTTCTCCAATTGAAGCTGGTTTAGGATGGATCACTAAATTCGATAAAGACTTTGTTTCTAAAGATACTTTCGCAAAACAGAAAGAAGAAGGTGTTACCAGAAAATTAGTAGCTTTTGAATTAACAGATAAAGGAGTTCCAAGACATGACTATCCTGTAGTAGATGCTGAAGGAAATGTAATCGGAAAAGTAACTTCCGGAACTCAGTCTCCAATGAAGAAAGTAGGTTTAGGTCTTGCATACGTAGACAAACCTCATTTCAAATTAGGTTCTGAAATCTTCATTCAGGTAAGAAATAAGAATATTCCTGCAAAAGTAGTGAAAGCACCTTTTGTATAAATACTAAAAACAGATAAAAACCGCAGATTTCTCTGCGGTTTTTATTTTATCAATTATTTTTTGAACAGACCAATATCAGATTACGCAGTACCTCCTTCTCCATCCATCCATCTTCTCATCTGAACTCTATGAGCTGGTGTCTCTTCTATTCCTCCTGCTAAAACGTTTAAAATCTTATCCCAAAGATTTTTTTTCTTAGACTGGGATTCTTTTAATTCATTGTAAGCGAGAAGATATTCATGTTCATATTTACAAGCTTCATCATCCGAATAATTCCAGGGAATATGATTAAGAATATCCATCGTTAAGTGATCAATTTCACTAGGTTCCAGTGCTTCCATCATTTTCAGTTTGAGATGATAGGTTTCAGAAATGGATAATATTTTACCGAGTGAACTCTTGATTTCTTTCCAATTATCATCCCATTTTTGAAGATTATCATCTACAAAAATGGCCATTCCTATCCTTTCCATTTCTATTAGGTTATCCAATACCATTGTTTTATACTCTTCATGAGAGTACCAGATTTGAACCAGATCAGTAGTGTCTTTTTTTCTAAATTTTTCTTCTATTTTTCCCAAAATACCTAGAAGGGTATCAGAATTTTCTGTCAGCTTAGATTTCTCTCTTATCCATAAATTGATAACCATGCTGTCCTTCGTTGTTGCAATCAACCTGCCGCATTCTTCGATTCTTGATCTTATTTTTTGATCATTGGTTTGAATTTCTTTATTGGTTGTCTTAATGTCTACAGCAAGTTTCCTTAGACTTTGCACCGCTTTAATGATCGGGTTGAGTTGTTTTTCCATCATTGAGTTGTTTAAATGTGTTTAAAGATTTGATAATTTCACCAAAAACAAATTTACAAACATTTCAATAAAAACAGAATTTAAAAACAAAACCAAAACACATTTCAATAAAAAAATAAATTATTATCAAATAACAACACCAAAAAACATAAATAACAAAAAAAACATAATAAAATAATTATGTAAAGATGATTTTTTTAACCTTCATTTTGCTACCAAAAAGAGACTGCATTTCTACAATCTCTTTCTTCTTATCTGCAGTAGCAGCAAAGCGATCTATCCGGGGTACACATATCTCCTATTCCCGGATGGCTTGAAACTACACCTCCTGCTTCACCACAAAGTGTATAGCAATTGGGTACAATGACTTTTCCACCCCCTTTAATTTCTTTTAATGTTACCCTGTTAAGCTTTTGGCTTCTAAAAATGTTTTGATTCATAATACTATTTTTTGGTATTTAAATATAAGAATAAAACTTTAAAACACTACACATCAGTGTTTTAAACAAAAAAGACTCCGCAAACGGAGCCCAAGCTTATAATTATTAAGTAACATTATTCTTCTACTCCAAAGAATGTTCTTAAAGCCGATATATTGGTTTTATCATTTCCTATAAAAATTTCCTTGTCTGTTATGAAGACAGGACGTTTTAAAAAGGTGTAGTGATCCAATAACAATTCTTTGAAATCTTTCTCTCCCAAAGACTTTACATCTAATCCTCTCAACTTAATCTGAGTAGATTTTCTACTGAACAATGCCTCATATGACTTTGCCAGTTTGTGCATTTCTGTTAATTCTTCTTTGGTAATAGGTTGTTTTTTAATCTCACGAAGCTCCCAGTCCGTAAGATCAAATTGTGCTAAAATTTTTCTGCAGGTATCACAGGTATTCAGATAAAATACTTTCTTCATTGCTATTCTTGTCAGTTATTTGTTAAAATTCTACTTCATTATTATTTCGTCTTTCAAAAGTAGGATTTAATCTAAAACTTTCGAAATTATTAAATAACTTTATTCAAATTTTATAAAGATGCAGAACAAACCTATTACTTTTCAGTTTATTTCAGAACCATCGGATGTTAACTATGGAGGAAATGTACACGGCGGAAGTGTTATGAAATGGATTGATCAGGCAGGCTATGCTTGTGCTACCACGTGGAGTGGAAATTATTCAGTGACGGTGTATGTTGGTGGAATCCGTTTCTATGAACCTATAAAAATTGGAGAAGTGGTAAAAGTAGATGCTCAGGTGATCTATACCGGAAGCTCGAGTATGCATATTTCTATCAATGTCTTTTCCCGAAACCTGAAGCAGCCTACTTTTGATAAAAAGACACACTGTATTATCGTTTTTGTTGCGGTAGATGAAAACGGTAAAAAGCTTCCAGTACCCAAATGGATTCCTGAAACAGAAGAGGAGAAACAAAAGGAACAATATGCCAAACGTCTGATGGAGCTGCGAACACAGATTGAGGATGAGATGAAACCTTTTTTGTAGGAGTTTAGGGAGGGAGACTGAGATTTAAGGTGGGTGTAAAATGTATTTTGATGACTATTGAATGAAGAAATAGATCTCAGAATTAGGTATCTCGTTTTCGTAGGGTATACCAAATGATATAAAGATTTAAAATGTTTTAAGTTTTGGCTAAAGCCAATGGATGGGTTAATTTTTCAGATGGGCTAAAACCCATCCCTATTGATGTTGATATCCGAATGGATAATGGTTATAGCTAATAGTTGTTTAATGGCAAGATCTTTTATCTTTTATCTTTTATCTTTTATCTTTTATCTTTTATCTTTTATCTTTTATCTTTTAATCTTAATTTATATCTTTGTTCCATCAAAAGGAAATGGTGTTCTTCCTTCCCCAACCGCTTTACAAAAGCTGATGACGCCTGATTAAGAGATTATTAATGAATAACTAATCAGGATTATTATGTCAAAACATCAACGAACACTTGGTCAAAAAGCAATTTTTCACACGCAATTTTTCTTCAGAAAATTTCCAGCAATTCCTTATATTGGTAAATGGCTGCTCATCAGCATTATCATTGGGGCACTGGTTGGAAGTGCTTCTGCTGGGTTTTTGCAATCCTTGGAATGGGCTACAAATTTCAGAGAAAGTCATATATGGCTGATCGCTTTACTTCCTCTTACCGGTTTTTTAATTGGACTTATTTATTATTATTGGGGAAAGGACGTTGAAGCGGGAAATAATCTTTTGATTGACAATATTCATGAATCGAAAGGAATTATACCTTTTAAAATGGCTCCTTTTGTTTACTTGGGAACCATTGTCACCCATTTTTTTGGCGGTTCAGCAGGACGTGAAGGAACAGCCCTTCAGATGGCAGCGGCTATTGCAGATCAGTTCAGTAAACCTTTTAAGCTTGATCAGAATGAAAGAAGAATATTAATTATCTCTGCCATTGCCGCAGGGTTTGGCTCTGTTTTCGGAACACCATTAGCCGGGGCCGTTTTCGGGCTTGAAGTTTTCCTGATCGGAAGAATACGGTATAATGCAATATTCCCAGCTTTTGCATCAGCCATACTAGCAGATTGGGCAACAACTCTATGGAATGTAAAGCATACTCATTATTATATTGATTTTATTCCTAAACTAGAGCTTTTACCGATTCTCTATAGTATTTTAGCTGGAATTGCTTTTGGAATTTGTGCGGCTGCTTTCAGTAAAACCATTCATTGGGCAGGTTCTGTTTTTAAATCAAAGATCAAATACCCGCCGCTTCGTCCGGTTGTTGGTGGAGCTATTGTTGCTCTGGCTGTCCTGCTCATGGGCACAACACGATATATTGGTCTTGGAGTTCCTGTCATTGTTGAATCTTTTGAAAAGCAGCTTCCATTGTATGATTTTGCTCTGAAAATGGCTTTTACGATCATTACCCTTTCCGCAGGCTTTAAAGGAGGGGAAGTTACTCCTTTGTTTTTTATCGGAGCTACATTGGGAAGTGCATTATCTCTGTTTATCCCATTACCTTTTGGGTTATTGGCAGGCATGGGATTTGTGGCTGTATTTGCAGGAGCTACCAATACACCATTAGCCTGCATGCTGATGGGAATTGAATTATTCGGGGCTGAATGTGGTGTATATGTTGCTATTGCCTGTGTGGTTTCTTATCTTCTTTCGGGACATAACAGTATTTACAGTAAACAGAAAATCGGAGAAGCTAAAAACAGAAGATATGAAAGCCAACAGGACAAATCTATTTCTGAATTTCTTTAACCATCCTGCCAAAGCTTCTTTAAATTTTCCCTCCACTCAAGCGAAGGAAAGCCTTCACACATCAAATATGATTAAGTATAAAAGAGTTAAAACACACCCTCAAACGTTGAGGCTCTAAAACTTTCCAATTTCAGAACAAGCATCAGGTATCATAAACTCTCCTACTCGAAATACAACTATAATCCGTACTTTTGCGATATGTTCGATTACAGGTTAAAAGTTTTCCATACCGTAGCTTCCAGACTGAGTTTTACCAAGGCTTCTGAGGAGCTTCACATTTCACAGCCGGCAGTTACGAAACACATCAAAGAAATTGAGGTACAGCTGAGCACCAAATTATTTGACAGAAAAGGAACTTCTATACAATTGACGCAAAGTGGCAAAATCCTGTTTGAATATGCTGAAAAGATCAGAAACATCTACCGTGATCTGGAATTTGAGATCAGCCAGATCAATCAGCAGCATAAAGGAAAGCTTATTATTGGAGCCAGCACCACTGTTGCCCAATATATTTTGCCTGAAATCCTGGCCAAGTTCAACGCCTATTATAAAGACATTAAAATAGAGCTTCTGACTGGAAATACAGAAGCTATTTCTGCTCTTTTAAAAGAAGAAAAGATTGATTTGGGTATTATTGAAGGGGAATCACAATCTTCTTATTTTGATTATAAAACATTCAAACCTGATGAAATTGTTCTTGCCGCCAGATCAGACCACGCTTTAGCTCATAAAACACTACAAGTAAAAGACCTGTATCAGATTAATCTTATTTTTCGTGAACAAGGCTCCGGAACTCTTGAATTTATACAAAACCGGTTAAAAGAAAAGGATATTAACATCCATGAACTGAATACCGTCATCCAATTGGGAAGCAGTGAGAGTATTAAAAATTATCTTCTTCATTCGGATTGTATGGCCTTTCTTTCTATCAGTACCATTCTTAATGAACTGAAAAATAATGTTCTTACAGTGATTGACATTAAAAACTTCAGCATTGAAAGAGATTTCCATTTTATCCTTCCCAAAGGGGAACAGTCTGAATTGATAGAGCTGTTTTTAAGATTTGCTGAATAATTTTTTACTATGCCAATAGATAGTTTAAATATGGAGTTTACTTATTAAAACCCATTAATTTTTTAAGTTTTGGCTAAAGCCAAATGGATGGATTACTTTTTTAGATGGGCTAAAGCCCATCTCTATTGATGTTGATATCCAAATGGGTAATAGTTATAGCTAATAGTTGTTTAACGGCAAGATCCTTTATCCTTTATCCTTTATCCTTTATCCTTTATAACTTATAGTTATCCAATATAACAAAATACAATTTACTTTATAATAACATATTGCCGAATTTTGACCCATATTAAAGTTCACAATATGAAAGATTTCATTCTTAATGAAACAACACGAAAAGTAATTTTCATTGGACTGTCAGTTTTATGTCTGACTCCACTTATTTCATCGCCCATTGCTCTGGCGTTAGGTTTTATTCTGGCTGTTTTTATGGGAAATCCATTTGAAAAACATTTACATCAATATATTCACCTGCTTTTACAGATCTCTATTGTCGGATTAGGTTTTGGATTAAAGCTGGATGAGGCACTTCATGCTGGAAAAACAGGATTGATGTTAACTGTTGTAAGTATTATCAGTGTAATGA
The DNA here is from genome assembly GCF_057815135.1 of Chryseobacterium sp. II3a. Lineage (NCBI taxonomy): Bacteria > Pseudomonadati > Bacteroidota > Flavobacteriia > Flavobacteriales > Weeksellaceae > Chryseobacterium > Chryseobacterium sp. II3a. The sequence goes on from NZ_JBYPZJ010000005.1 coordinate 186,377, forward strand.
TTCTTGGCTATTTTTTAGGAAAGATCTTTAAACTTGAAAGACCTTTATCCTATCTTTTGTCTGCCGGAACTGCCATCTGTGGTGGAAGTGCCATTGCTGCAGTTTCTCCTATCATCAAGCCCAGCACAAAGCAAATTTCTTTGGCACTAGCCATTGTTTTTACATTAAACTCCATTGCGCTGTTCGTTTATCCCGCTATCGGGCATCTTTTACATCTTTCTCAGGAGCAGTTTGGATTATGGTGCGCAGTGGGAATCCATGATACGAGTTCTGTAGTAGGAGCGGCCAGTAAATATGGCAATGAAGCTTTAAAAATCGCTACCACCGTTAAATTAGCCCGTGCTTTATGGATTATTCCGGTTTCCATTATTACCATGTTTATTTTTAAAAGTAAAGATTCAAAAATTAAAATTCCGTGGTTCATCGGATATTTCATTCTGGCTATTCTGCTAAATACTTATTTTCCTGTTATGGATCAATTCAGCTCTGCAATTACTTCTTTTGCAAAATCCGGACTCAACCTGACCTTATTTTTTATTGGTTCTACCCTTTCTATCCAGACCCTGAAAATGATAGGCTTTAAACCTTTACTTACCGCTGTATTGTTGTGGGTGACCATCAGTATCGGAAGTTTACTTTACATCATTCACTAAAAGCAGCAGCACCCTTCTGAAATCAGGAGGGTGCTGCCTATTAAATGTGGAAATGTTTATTTCATATTTCAATAATTTCTATACTTCACCACAAGTATAAACCTGCAGACAACCCATATATATTGAGCAATAGTCAGGACCTGTCACCGCACCTGAACAGCTGCATCCGCAAAGAGATAAATCCGGTTTACCGCTTACTCCTCCTGTAATACTTTTAAGATCTTGTTTTTTTAGCTTTTTTGCATTTTTAAAAATGTTCATGTGATTTAGTTTTTTAATTAAAAAATATAGTTTTAGTTACTTACCAAAGTTAAACAAATATTAATTACACGCAACTTATTTTAATAATTTTTTAAATAAAATACTGATTACAAATAAATTAATATATCAAAAAATACAAAAAACCACCTTTATTTATTAAACAAATTAAATCTAACTATTAAAATAAAGTTTATAAGATAAGCTTTAACAGCCAGTAAAATCAATGAAAATAAATCCAAAGCTGCTATCTAAGAAATGTCAATATCCTGGTCTATTTTTTAAGTTTTAATAAAAAACCTTTCGATTTCTCAAAAGGTTTTTTATTAATAATAGTATTTTCATTTAACAAGTCATGACCTGCAGACATCTTTTATATTCCTTACAATACGATGGGCCCGTCACTGCGCCTGTACAGCTACAGCCACATTTCGAAAGATCCGGGGTGACTACACCACCAACACCTCCTACAATATCTTTAAGAGAATCTCTTTCCAGCTTTTTGGCATTTTTAAAAATGTTTTGTGACATGATGATTTGATTTTAATTAAACATATATTTTGTTAGTTCATTTTTAAAATTAAATAAATAAAAATTATTCATCACATAAAAAAATGTTAATTAACTCAATTTCATAGATATAAAAGTGGATGAAATATCATTTATTCCGTAAACTCCAGATCCCTGTCGTGGGTTTCTGAAATTGTTAGTGAAGAATAAAATGCCAACCCGAATACTACCACTCCTACAATCGCAGCACTTTCTACTACTGAAAAATTACCTTTAAGAGAATCAAATCCCAGAATCATGACAGGCACCAACCCTCTTACCATATTGGGAACAGTAGTGGTAGCTGTATTTCTGATATTCGTTCCAAACTGTTCTGCTGCTAAAGTGACAAACATCGCCCAATATCCGGTACCAAAGCCCAACCATACACAGAATAAATAATATTTTGTTTCCGTATTGGTGTTTCCAAACAACATAATGCCTACCCCTGCCAAAGTAAAAAGAAGCATATAAAATATAGCCATCTTACGCGATTTTAAAGCATGAGAAATAAAACCACTCATCAGATCCCCCACAGAAATACCTACATAAGCCCACATAATTGCTTTTCCGGGACTGAGATCCTTTATTCCGAATTCAGGAGCAAATTGATTGGCTAAAACAGCCAGAATCCCTATACAATACCAGGTAGGCAATCCTACAGCAATACATTTCAGATACCGTATCAATCTGTCCTTATTGGTGAAAAAGGACAGAAAGTTTCCTTTGGAAACATTTTTATGCTCAATATTTTTATAGATCCCTGACTCTGAAACACTTATCCTCAGCAGTAATAACAGGATTCCCATTACCCCGCCAATGATGTAGGAAATGTTCCATCCGCCGGCTAATTCTACTGTTAATTGGGCGACAACAGCACCCATCAATCCAAAGCCGGCCACTACAGAAGTTCCGATTGCTCTCAAACTCTTCGGCAGACTTTCAGAAACCAGGGTAATTCCTGCTCCAAGTTCTCCGGCAAGACCTATTCCTGCAATAAACCTTAAAGCAGCATATTGATACACTAAATGCTCTTTTGGAAAATAAGGCAGAAAACCACAGGCAATATTTGCGAGGGAATAGACAAGAATAGAACCGAAAAGCACGGAAAGTCTTCCTTTTTTATCTCCGAAGACTCCCCAGAATACACCTCCTATAAGAAGTCCAACCATCTGACAATTCAGTATGAATGTTCCATCAGCATCCGGATTAAGCCCTAATGCTTTTAAACTGGGAATCCTTACAATCCCAAACAGAAGAAGATCATAGATATCTACGAAATAGCCAAGAGCCGAAATAATAACGGGAATAGAGAAAATGTACTTTAGTTTTGAGGACAGTGATAGTTCTTGCATTGTTAAGTTTTGATAAAAATAAAAAACCTTTCAATTTCTTGAAAGGTTTTTATAAAATATCTTATTCCGATTATTATCTTGCAATATTCACGGCTCTTGTTTCTCTGATTACGGTTACCTTCACCTGTCCAGGGTAAGTAAGTTCATTCTGGATCTTTTCAGAGATATCGTAAGAAAGTTGAGAAGCAACTTCGTCGTTTACTTTTCCACTCTCCACCATTACTCTTAGTTCTCTACCTGCCTGAATTGCATAAGCACTTGATACTCCATCGAAGCTTAATGCTGCAGATTCAAGATCTTTTAGTCTCTGGATGTAAGATTCCAGTACTTGTCTTCTTGCTCCCGGTCTTGCTCCTGAGATGGCATCGGCTACCTGAATGATTGGAGATAGTAGAGACTTCATTTCAATTTCGTCGTGGTGAGCTCCAATAGCATTCACTACTTCTGGGTTTTCACCATATTTCTCAGCCCACTGCATTCCTAATAAAGCATGTGGTAATTCTGATTCCTGCTCAGGAACTTTACCGATATCGTGTAAAAGACCTGCTCTCTTAGCTAACTTAACATTTAATCCTAATTCAGCAGCCATTGTTGCAGCAATGTTTGCTACTTCTCTTGAGTGCTGTAATAAGTTCTGTCCATAAGAAGAACGATATTTCATTCTACCAACGATCTTGATTAATTCAGGATGTAATCCGTGGATTCCTAAATCAATAATCGTTCTTTTTCCTACTTCAATGATCTCCTCTTCAATTTGTTTTCTTGTCTTTTCTACAACTTCTTCGATTCTTGCCGGGTGAATTCTACCATCGGTAACCAATCTGTGAAGTGATAATCTTGCAATTTCTCTTCTTACCGGATCGAAGCATGAAAGAAGAATAGCTTCCGGAGTATCATCTACAATAATCTCAACTCCTGTTACTGCTTCTAAAGCACGGATGTTTCTACCTTCTCTACCAATGATTCTACCTTTTACTTCATCAGATTCAATGTTGAATACTGATACTGAGTTTTCGATAGCCTGCTCGGTCCCGATTCTCTGGATCGTTTGGATAACAATCTTTCTCGCTTCGTTTTTAGCATTCAGCTGAGCTTCTTCCATGATGCTCTGAACATGAGCCTGAGCTCTTGTTTTAGCTTCAGCCTTCATGGTTTCTACCAATTCTGCTTTAGCTTCATCAGCGGTATAATTAGAGATTTTTTCAAGGATCTCTACTTTTTTAGTAGTAGCAATATCTAATTCCTGCTGTTTTCTGTCTAGAATTTCGTTCTTCTTAGCGTAATCTGCAATTTGTCTGTCTAGATCTTTCTCTAATTTTGCAGTCTTACTAAGTTCGTCAGTCACTTTGTGTTCCTTATCCTTCGTTCTTTTTTCAGCTTCCTGCATTTTTTTCTCGCGGGCCTGGATATCAGCATCATGCTGTGATTTCAGTTCAAGGAATTTTTCTTTAGCCTGAAGATTCTTTTCTTTCTTTATGGATTCAGCCTGTACGTTAGCTTTTTCTATAAGGTTTTCGGCGTTTTTCTTTGCATCATCTATAATAAATTTTGCTTTAGTATTCAGAGAACTCCTGGAGAAAAATAACCCCACAGCAGCCCCGATTACTAAACATACAACACCGACTATAACTTCTATCATAATGTATATTGAGTTTTAATTGTATTCATATCCTTTAAAAATAAAAAAGCCTACAATAATCCAGAGATTGAGAGTAAACTCCTAATCAACACGATTTGAACTGATTTCCACTGTCTGTAATCCGGAAGACCGGCACGCCATTCAGAGGACATTTGTTCGGTAATTGTTTAGCGTTGAGTTTACCTTTAATGTGTTAGAATTATTGTAGGCAGTTTGTTCAGGAAAAAAAATCTATTTCCCGATTTCATTCAACGATTGATTAATCTGTTGCAATCTCTCGTTGGTTGAATTAATATTTTTCTCGTAGTTAAGAGATACTACTTCTGCATTGGTTCCCAGTTTCAGGGCACACATCGCCAAAGCATCCTGTTTATCTCTTACATCGAAGTTTTGTTCAAAATCTTTAATCATATTCTCGATCTGCTTCCCTACCTTACGCAAAGTTTCCTCCTCTGCTGCCGGTACGTTCAGCGGATATACTCTTCCTGCAATGTTGACGGTTATTCTCCTTACCTCCATTATAATCCACTGTTTTGAAGCTGAGCAATACAGAAATCAATTTCTTTTACCAATCTGTTGATATGGTTTTTCATTAACCTATTGTGTTCAGGATTTCCTGATATTGCTGAATAAAGTTTTATATTTTTTTGTTCTTCTGCTAATACCTGATTTCTTCTTCTCTCCTCATCATATTTCACCTTCAGCTCTTCATGCTCACTACTTAATTCTGATAACTTTTCAGTAAGATTTCTGTAATTCTTTTGCAGAGCCAAAATTTTTCTCTCTAATTCTGAAAAATTGTTTTCTAAATCTTGAAGCATTTCAGGTTTGTATATTCTAACTAGAAGCAAAAATAAAAAAATATTAACACTAACAAAAATAAATAGTCGTATATTTTGATCTCCCCACAAAAAAGGAGATGCAAAAGCATCTCCTGAGTATTTTTAATAGGATAATTTCTTATTCAAATTTCAGTACGAACATTATCGCTCTGGTCTGTAAAGTAGATACTGCAGAAGCCCAGTAAGGAGGTGTAGTAGCATTATCAGCCACTTTTTCATTATTCATGAAGAATGTTCCTCTTATGGCAGGCGTCAATTTAAATTTGTTAAAATAAAACTGAATTCCCATTTCTGCAGACCATGCGAAGTTGTGGGTAGTAGATCTGAAGATCTGCTGCATATTGTCATCTGTAGAACTGGAATTAGACTGTAGGTTCACTATGTAGTTCACCCCCGCAGCAACATAAGGTCTTGAATTATACCATCTTCGCCCGTGAAGCTCCAAAAGTACCGGAATGTCAACCAATGTAGATTTAATATCCCTTACTTTATCTTTTTCCTGTAAAGGGATTGGCGTGAAAGGAGGATTAGTTACAGACCCACCTGCATACGCATCATTGGATTGAGTATTAAAAGTCAACTGTCTTTGTGCAAACTGCAGCCCCGGCTCTGCTCTTACATCCAGATAATCATTCAGTCTCCATTTTGCAATAAGCCCGGCACCGAAACTGTAACTTTCCTTGGTACTGGTAACAAGATTTTGATTATCTTTCATCCCATAGGTTGGATGTAATACGATTCGGTAGCCCAGTTTATTCCCGTTCAAATAAAAACCCCAACTGAATTTCTGCTCGTCGAAATCTTCCAACTTATCCATTCTGTTTCGGGTTCTAAATTGCGCGTTTGCAAAAACGGCAACATTTACTGAGGTTAAAACCAGTGCTTTTAATAGAAATTTATTCATAGGTTACTTTGTTGCTTTATAAATTGTGGCTATACCTAAACTTAGTTTTTTATATTCAACTTTCTTAAATCCCGTATCTAAAAGAATTTGCTTCATCTTCTCCCCAAAAGGAAAAGCATTTACAGAATCCGGAAGGTATGTATACGCCCTATTATCTTTAGAAACCAACCTACCTATTGCAGGCAATATATTTTTGAAATAAAACATATAAAATGGTCCCATGAAACCCTCAACCTTTGAAAACTCCAGTATATAAACACTCTTGTTATCTTTCACTACTCTTCTTAACTCTGCCAAACCTTTGGTAAGGTTCTCAAAATTCCTTACTCCAAATGCAACGGAAACAGCATCAAATCTATTGTCCTCGAAAGGTAAATTTTCTGCATCTCCTTTTTGCATGGAAATTTTGCCGTCTAATTTAAGTTTTTTTATTTTAATAACGCCAACATTGAGCATTTGTTGTGATAAATCTAAACCAACTACTTTTGAACCGGTTCCTTTTTCAATAGTAATTGCCAGATCTCCCGTTCCTGTAGCCACATCCAGCACTTCTTGCGGGTTATCATTTTTCATCCATTTCACCAATGTATTTCTCCATAAAACGTCAATTTTCATGGATAAAACATGGTTCAAAAGGTCATACTTCGGCGCAATATTGTCGAACATATCCTCTACCTGGCTTTTCTTTGTAGCCTCAGAATTGTAGGGAGTAACTTTAGTGATATCTTTTGTCAAAACTTAAAACTTGTAATATTCTTTATAATAATTTAGGAAATCCTGTTTTCTGAAGACCTTTGATCTCGATTCCACTTTCTGGACATTCTTGATCACCTTGTCATAATCTTCATCTACATTGTAATAAAAATCTTCTGTGTAAAGCTTATTGAAACGCTTTGCTCCTCCGTAGTAATCCTTTCCGTCAATCACAGTCTTGTCAAGCGCTGTCAATAACGAATCTTTTTTAAGGTTATACCCGTAGTACTGATCATTCACGTAGTAATCCTGATGCGCGATATTGAGCAGACCACGAAGTTTGTTGACTTCAAATGCTGAATCGTAAAGCATTTTTTTATTCTGATCGAAAACCTGAATAGAGTTTTTTCCCTTATTCAAATCCACATGCACATACTGCCCCGCTGATATAATACCTTCAGAACCATTATTGATCTTAAAGTAATACGTGTTCGGGGTAGGATTATCTACCACATAATAATTCTTCTTGGCTAAAAAAAGGAAGTAGATCCCAAAGGCAACGATAAACGCCACACCTGCAATAAGTAAGCCTTTTAAGGATGGGTTGTTTTTCATAGATTGTAAAGTACAATTTTTGCAAATTTAATAATATTTTTAATTCTCCGTTATTAATATTAATTATTAACTTTGCATCTTTAAAAAAATCATATAAACGAATGCCGAATACGATCATTATTGGCTCTGGATCTTACATTCCGAACAGAGTTATTGGTAGAGATTACTTTATGAATTCCGAGTTCTACACTGAGGACGGAGTAAAGATTGAAAAGCCTGTGGAAGAGACCATTGCGAAGTTTGTAGAAATTACAGAAATCGAAAACAGGAGATTCATTGAGGATGATCTTTCCAATTCACAGATCGGTTATGAAGCCGCAAAAATTGCCCTTGAGGATGCAAAAGTAGACGGTGAAGAACTGGATTATATCATTTACGCTAGTAATTTCGGGGAAGTTACTGAGAACGGATATGCGGACTTTATGCCAACAATGGCAGCGAGAGTTAAAAATAAACTGGGAATCAAAAACAGAAAATGTGTAACGTATGACATGATTTTCGGATGCCCTGGATGGGTGGAAGGTATGATTTTAGCAGATAACCTTATCAAAGCTAAAGTAGCCAAAACCATTCTCATTATTGGAGCTGAAACTTTAAGCCGTGTAACAGATCCACACGACAGAAACAGAATGATCTTTGCTGACGGTGCCGGTGCAGTAGTGGTAAAAGCAACTGATGAAGAAAATGTAGGGATTATCGCTCACAATACAATTTGCGATAACGGCCCTGAATTAAACTATCTTGAAAATCAACCTTCTATCAACAAAGAAGTAGATCAAAAACGTTTATATGTAAGAATGTTAGGTAGAAAAATCTATGAATATGCTCTTAAAAATGTTCCTGTAGCCATCAAAGATACCATTACAGATGCTGGCCTTTCTATTGAAGATATCGATAAAATCCTTATCCACCAGGCTAATGCAAAAATGGATTACGCAATGATCGAAAGACTTCACAGACTTTATGAAGTGAAAGAATATGATCACGCCATCTCTCCTATGACAATCCAAGACCTTGGAAATACGTCTGTTGCAACCATTCCTACTATGTATGATTTAATAATTAAAGGAAAAATGGAGGGTCAATCGTTTAAAGAGAATGGTAACATTGTAATGACTTCGGTAGGTGCCGGAATGAACATCAATGCTATCGTTTACAGATTTCCTTAAAAATAATTTTAATTAAAAATATAAAAAGCACAAAGGAAGTCTTCTTTTGTGCTTTTTTTGAATCAGAATATGCAAAAGAATTTTCTAATTATCGCCGGAATCTTCCTATTTCTGGAAGTTTATATTTATCAGGCTGTAAGAACACTGACCGATAATTTCTGGATAAGAGCCAGCTATTGGGTAATTTCTTTACTCGTATACGGAATATTCGCTTACGAAGTCACCCACTACCAGAAGTCAGATCGAAGTACTGTGAGAGCCCAGATCATGATCTCCCTATTTCTGGTATTTATCCTTCCAAAAATATTTATTGTTTTATTCTTATTAATTGATGATCTCATCAGAATCGGAGGTTATCTGATTGGTTTCGCAAAACCTTCGGAGAATTTCTTCCCGGAGAGAAGGAAGTTCCTGAGCCTTGTTGGATTAGGAATGAGCGGTGTTCTTTCAGCTCTTTTCATAGATGGTATTACGTTTGGAAAATACAGACATAAAGTAAGGAGAGTAAGAGTAAATTTCACCAATCTGCCGAAAAGCTTTAAAGGATATAAAATCATTCAGATCTCCGATGTTCACAGTGGAAGTTTTTCCGACCCAAGCAAACTACAACATGCTGTTGATCTGATTAATGAACAAAAGCCTGACCTTGTTTTATTCACCGGAGACATGGTGAATAATGTTGCAGATGAGTTCAAGCCTTTCATTCCTTTGTTTTCAAAGATTAAAGCGAAAGATGGTAAACTTGCTGTATTAGGAAATCACGATTATGGAGATTATGTAACCTGGAATTCTCCTGATGCCAAAAAGAAAAACCTTGACACCCTGATCGATTATGAGAAGCAGGCTGGATTTGACATGCTAAGAAACGAACATCGAGTGATTGAGAGAAACGGAGAGAAAATCTACATCCTTGGTGTTGAAAACTGGGGACTTAAACCTTTCCCTCAGTTTGGTAAAATTGATAATGCCTTAAAAGGAGTTCCTGAATCAGCCACTAAGATTTTAATGAGCCATGACCCTACCCATTTTGATTATGTAGTAAAAAAACATCCGGGAAACATCCATTTGACCCTTTCAGGACATACTCACGGAATGCAGTTTGGCTTAGATCTTAAAAATATAAAATGGTCACCAGTACAGTATAAATATCCCAAATGGGCTGATTTATATGAGAGTGAAGGAAAATTACTGTATGTCAACAGAGGATTTGGCGTATTGGGATATCCGGGAAGAGTTGGAGTATTGCCGGAAATTACTCTTTTTGAGTTGAGCTAAAGGTCCGGGCTTTGGGATGCGAGTTATTAGTTGCTGGTTGTTTGGTTGCGAGTTACGGATTGTTTTTGCTCCTGTTATCTACAACGTCAAACTCTAAATCCCTAATCCCTAATCCCTTTAACCTGAAACCTACTACCTAACGTCTGCCACCTAAAAAATATAATCCTTCATACGGGAAGTGGCCATTTCTTTTTCATTGATAAAAGAAAGAAAATCCTCCAGCTTATCCTCCATTTTTCGGCCTGAAAACAATTTTCTGTAAAAAGGAATATCAAAACGGTATTTATTAAAATCTGTAAACTGCCAGATGTTAAGATAAATCAGTACAAATTCTTCATTCTGTAAGGTCTCCATCACCATATTCTGATAATACTTCATAGGCAGAATCTGAAATACAAAATCATTATAAGGTAATTGGCTGTATGGAGAGATACTTTCCGGCACAATACTTAATCCGTCTTCTTCTGTAATTTCAGTATCTCTTTTCAGACGTTTGAACGGAAAAAGAATATTAGCATTGTCGATATTAGAGAGATAGTTAAACTCTAAAAGCTTCAGACTTTCCTGTGGAATTTTTACGTCTTTCTGACGAATTCCTCTGATTTGTTTCTCCAGAAGATCCTGAATATTCTTCTTGGCGTTTTCGATTTCTTCAAGATTTGAACCTTGATTATAAAAAGCAATTTCATGCCCTTTGGATGAAATTGCTTTTATAAGATTTTGCAATTTTTCAGTGAGAGAAATCTCTATAAAAAAACTTGCTTTTGTATCATGAATATCTAAAATTCTGAGAATCGCTTTTGTATTCTCTTCTGTTATTTTCAACCTTTCATCAGCGGTAATCTGGAAACCTTTTTTCGTTCCAGCTTCAATTTTTGCAATGTTAAAAGTCAATAATATCATTTAAATTAAATTTTAGATAAAAATTATAATTAATTAAAAATCAAATGTTAAAATAATATTTAATTAAAGTATTACTTTATATTATTAATTCTTAGCTAATTTTACTTTAAGATTCTTAATCATATCTTTTGACATTTCGGAAATTCCGAAATCGTAAGTCAGTCCCCAATCTTTTTTAGCAACGGAATCATCAATAGAAGCCGGCCATGAATCTGCAATTGCCTGTCTGAAATCCGGGTTATAATCAATACTGAAATCCGGGATTTCTTTCTTGATTTCTTCTGCCAATTCTTTTGGTGTAAATGACATTCCACCTAAATTATAAGATGAACGAACGGTCAAACTTTCCTTCGGAGCATCCATTAATTTCAGGGTAGCATTGATCGCATCATCCATATACAACATTGGCATTCCTGTATTCTCGGAAATAAAGCTTGTATACTTTCCTTCCTCAATTGCTTTATAGAAAATCTCAACAGCATAGTCTGTTGTTCCTCCACCAGCCGGAGTCTTCCAAGAGATTAATCCAGGATATCTGATACTTCTTACATCCACTCCATATTTGTCGAAGTAATATTCACACCACTTCTCCCCTGCCATCTTAGAAATTCCATAAACTGTTGTTGGATTCAGCACAACATCCTGTCCCACCTCATGCTTTGGAATTCCTTTTCCAAACACCGCGATTGAACTTGGCCAGAAAATCTTTTTAAGAAGCCCTTCTTTCGCCATTTCACAAAAATGAAGAAGAGGTTCAAGATTTAATTTCCAAGCAAAAATTGGCTGTTTTTCCGAAGTTCCGGATAAAAGGGAAGCAAGGTGATACACTGTAGTAATGTCATAATCTTTTATGACCTGTCTCACTAATTGAGTATTGGTAACATCCATTCTCTCATAATGACCTGCTGAAGTAATTCCTTCCTGCCATCTGTCCAGACCTGAAGCGACAACATTTTCCGCTCCGTGAATTTCAACAAGTCTGTTGGTAAGCTCGGTGCCGATTTGTCCCAAGGCACCTGTAATTAGTATTCTTTCCGTATAGGATTCCATTTTTCAGATTTTTTTTAGAATTGTACAAAAGTAAAAAAAACATGTCAACCATAATAATAAAGGTGAATTTAAAATGTATTCCCAAATTGCCATGAAAATTTTCTAAGTTAAATACTGGGAAAAGCAGGAAGCCTGACGCTTGAAGAAGGAACCTATTAAAGTCTTAAAACCCTGAAAAATCAACAATATAACCTATGAGCACCCTTACATAGGTTATAAAACCAACAGAAACTTCCAGCTCCCCTCTTCCAGCTTCCCAACCACCCCTCCTGACTTTCATTATTCCAAACCCAGGTTATTGATCTAATTTCCATATTTTTGTTATAAGAAAAACAATCATTATGAAGAAGATCTTAATTGCTTCGATTATATTAGCCAGCCAGCTTAGCTGGGCCCAGTTTACAGATATCAATATTGTAAAGGAGGTAAAGGTTAAAAATAAAGGTGTAGTGGTCTCTGCACACCCATTAGCAAGTGAAGCGGGGGCTAAAATCCTTAGAATGGGAGGAAATGCTTATGATGCCATTACGGCGACCCAGTACGCTTTAGCCGTTGTATATCCACAGGCAGGAAACATTGGTGGTGGCGGGTTTCTGGTAGGAGTAAAAAATAATGGCGAAAAATTCACTTTAGATTACCGCGAAACAGCTCCTAAAAAAGCTTCCAGAGACATGTATCTCGATAAAAATGGTAAAGCCAACACTGATTTATCTCAAAACGGACGCCTGGCAGTAGGTATTCCAGGAAGTGTTGCTGGTTTTTTTGCTACGCTGAAATACTGCAAACTTCCGATGGAAAAAATAATTCAGCCGGCTATTGATCTTGCAGAACAAGGGTTTGCCATTACTGAGCAGGAAGCTGATATGCTTAACAACAATAAGGAACATTTCAAGAAACATAATAAATCTTCTATTATTTTCGTGAAGGATGCTCCATGGAAAGCTGGCGATCTTTTAATACAGAAAGATCTGGCAGAAACCTTAAAACTAATCCAAAAACTAGGCGCAAAAGGATTCTATGAAGGTAAAACAGCAGACCTTCTTATTTCTGAAATGAAAAAAGGAAACGGAATCATTACACTGGAAGACCTAAAAAATTATAAGGTTGCAGAAAGAAAAGCCCTGGAGTTTGAATATAAAGGGAACAATGTGGTATCAATGCCATTACCTTCCAGCGGAGGGTTACTTCTTGCTCAGATGCTAAGAATGGCAAGCTTTGAAAATCTTGAGAAATATCAGCAAAACTCAGCACAGGCTGTCCAGATCATGACAGAAGCGGAAAGAAGAGCTTTTGCAGACAGAGCAGAATATATGGGTGACCCGGATTTTATTCAGGATAAAACTTCTTATCTGATTTCGGATGACTATTTAAAAGGCAGATGGAAAAGCTTCAGCTTTGATAAAGCTACTCCAAGTTCGGAAGTAGGAAAAATCATAGAACAGCCTAAAGAATCTACTCAAACCACCCATATCTCCGTGCTTGATAAGGATGGAAATGCCGCATCTGTAACCACTACCCTGAACGGATATTACGGAAGCAAAGTTTTGGTTTCCGGAGCAGGATTCTTCTTAAATAATGAAATGGATGATTTTTCCATCAAACCAGGAGTTCCGAATATGTTTGGAGCAGTAGGTGGAGAAGCCAATGCTATTCAGCCGAATAAAAGAATGCTTTCTTCCATGACTCCTACCATTCTGCTTAAAAACGGAAAACCTTATATGGTAGTGGGAACTCCGGGAGGAACTACCATTCCGACCTCTGTATACCAATCTATCGTTAATGTAGTTGATTTCAAGCAAAATGCAAATATTGCAGTTAACGCTCCTAAATTCCATCATCAGTGGCTGCCGGAAACCATAAAAGTGGAAAATAACTTCCCTGAAAGCACTATTAATGAACTGAAAAAGAAAAATTATACTTTTGAAAAGGTAAAACAGATTGGTAAAACAGAAGTGATTGTCCTTGACGAAAACGGAAACATTCATGCCGTGGCAGACGGACGTGGAGACGATTCTGTAGCAGTGGAATAATCATTCTCTTCATCAACAATATAGCTTCGGCTTCATTCTGGGGACAGTTTTGTCTTCAACTAATGAAGCCGAATCCTTTTTATACCTATCAGATCTTAATCCCATAGATTAATTTTCATGACTTTTGTCAGTTTTTAAGAGGAAAATTCTTAATTTTCGCCCTTAAAAAAACAAAACGACTGTTCATTGAAAGCAAAAAAAATATACAATCAGCTTTATTTTCAGGTGATCATTGCTATAACTGCAGGTATTCTTCTTGGAAACTTTTACCCTGAACTGGGAGAAAAAATGAAACCTTTAGGGGACGGCTTTATCAAATTGGTAAAAATGATCATTGCTCCGGTCATTTTCATAACGCTTACTCTGGGAATTGCCCACATGACCGATCTAAAAAAGGTAGGAAGAATTGCCGTAAAAGCCATGATTTATTTCTTCACCTTCTCTACCCTCGCCCTTATCATCGGTTTGGTAGTTGGAAATCTCTTACAGCCAGGTCATGGTTTAAATATTGATCCTTCTACTCTTACCGGAAATGTTTCAGAATATCAGAAAAAAGCTCATGAATCTACTCTTACAGGATTCATTATGAATATTATTCCTGAAACCCTTTTTAGCCCTTTGGTAGGCGAAAATATCCTTCAGGTGCTACTCGTTGCTATTTTAACGGGTGTTGCATTGGTATTAACCAAAGAAAAAAGCCAGAAAGTAACTGATTTTCTACAGGCTTTATCTGCTCCGGTATTCAAAATCGTTCATATTCTGATGAAACTTGCGCCAGTTGGAGCTTTTGGAGCAATGGCATTTACAATAGGAAAGTATGGACTACATTCGATTCTGAATCTTCTTTTTCTTGTGGCGACTTTTTATATTACCTCTTTTCTTTTTGTTGTTTTGGTCTTAGGTGCTGTTGCCTGGTATAATGGTTTCAATATTTTCAAACTGCTGTTTTACCTTAAGGAAGAACTTCTTCTGGTTTTGGGGACAAGCTCTTCGGAACCTGCCCTACCTGGTCTTATGGAGAAAATGGAAAAAGCAGGCTGCTCGCGAACCATAGTAGGTCTTGTAGTTCCTACCGGATATTCTTTTAACCTTGATGGGACTAATATTTATATGACTCTCGCTTCTCTGTTTATAGCTCAAGCCCTCAATATTCATCTTCCTATTGAAAAGCAACTCATGCTTCTTTTGGTTGCCATGTTAAGCTCAAAAGGTGCAGCTGGCGTTACCGGCGCAGGTTTCGTTACATTGGCAGCAACTTTAGCAGTAGTTCCGGAGATTCCAATTGCGGGAATGACACTCATCTTGGGAATTGACAAATTTATGAGTGAATGCCGTGCCTTAACGAATGTTATCGGGAACTCTGTAGCCACTGTAGTAGTGGCTAATTGGGAAAAACAATTAGATAAAGATCAGCTTCACTATTGTCTGGATAACCCTCATGTGATTGAGAAACAACTGGAGCAGTAATCTTGACAATAATGAATGTCAATGATCAATTTGTTTTGCAAGTGAATTGTGAATAAAAAAAGTGTATACCCTACATTTAGCAAATCTTGAACCTTATATCAAAATATTCAAGCTAGCTGGCTGTACTTTCACATGAATTGGTGATTCTATCTTATTAAATTCACCATCCAAGTGCCAGTTTTTGGTATTGACTTTAAATGAAATTTCTGAAACAGGAAGATATGTAACATATTCATCATCTTTTAGCCTCTTGGTAAACATTCTGAAGGCAAACAATGCAGAATAAGTCAGCGGGAATTTTTTCACCAATACCATATCTACCAATCCATCACTTTTGCTTGCTTGTGGTGCAATATAGGCGTTATTCCCAAATTGGCGGGTATTGGCAATATTCAGCATCAGGTATCTTCCGTTGTACTGTTTGTATTCTTCATCAAAAAAAGTAACCTTAATCGGTCTATAATTGAAAAACGTTTTCAATGAAACTTTGATGTAGTTTTTGAAACCGCGGCTAGTTTTTTCAAACTCTTTAACTACCTTTCCGTCAAATCCTGTTCCTGAAACGTTAATGGAAAGCCTATCATTGACTGTAAAAGTATCTATTTTTCTGGACTGCTTAGCCTTTATTTTCTCTAAAAGCTCGTCCAGATTCTTACTGAAACGGGTTTCATTGGAAAATCCATTTCCTGAGCCCGCCGGAAAGATTGCTAATATTTTATCTGTAGAAATCAAATTCTTGGCAACGGTAGAAATAGTTCCATCGCCTCCGATCGCTACAAAAATATCAACCTCATCAAAATGGGTTTTGATAAATTCGTCTGTTCCCGGAATAGATTCTGAGACATAATACAAAGGATTACCGACTTTATTTTTAAGTTCTTTCAAAAACGGCTGATAATTCTTTTTGGCCGAAAAAGGATTGATGATAAAAGCTACTTTTTCCATTACCGCAAAAATAGAAAATGCTTCCTGAACCCGGAAGCATTAAGTTATTTAATTTTCATTCTTTCTTTAAATTCTGCATTTAAGGTCCCTTTCAGCTCTTCCCATGAAATAGGAATCGTGATATCTCCTGCTGCAAATGCCGCAATTTCATAGGGGCTGTAATGAAAATACAGATTTTTATCATCAAAATAGAAATTGTCTGAAGCAGGAATCTTTTCAACCAACAGCATTTCAGAATTTTTTACACTTCCGTCCCCATCCATTGTCCCACTGTTGATATTATTGATATTTTTCATCAACATGGTTTCAAGTTTACTTTTGGGAGTAGAGGTAATATCTTTTAGTTCTAGTTTTTTATTATTTTTAAGATCAAAGATTCTTTCAGAAAATCCATAGTTATCATGCGCTCCTCCTTCATAGCCGCTTCCTGTATACTGAATATGAAGATACCCATTGGTATTGGATACAAGATTCATATGGGAGCTTGAGTACCAATCCTGAGCATATGTAATGTCTGAAGCCCAATCTTTACTATCATTCTTTACAGAGCTGAAATAATTATTCTTCTCACTCTCTAGATAAGTTTGCAATCCTGCCTTGGAAAAATCTTTTATTTTATCGTTCTGAAAATAGATACTGTCTAGCAGCGTTTTATCTTTTATAGTAGGAAATACCAATAATTTGGAGGTATAGGTAAGTTTTAATGAATCCGTAATTTTTGTAGAATCTTTTACTATTACTGAATCTACTGCAAATTCTTCAGGCTTTTTATTTTCCGTTTTCTCTGTTGATGTTTCTGCTGTTTCATTTTTCTTACAGGCAGTAAAAACAAAGAACGAAGAAAGTGCAAGAACGGCAATCGTATTTTTCATAATTTTAATTTTTGATATTCAATACAAAAACCATTCAAAAGATGAATGGTTTTAAAAAATTTATTCAAAAAAATAAAAAAATGCTTAAAAGTATTACATAATCATTTCTTTACTAAGCTGATAACCTGATTTTCATGTTTGGAAGCAACGTTCCAGATTTGTTTGAATGCCGGGTAATATTCTTTGGGATAATCGGCACTGGACACTTTTGTAGTGGAAGTTATTTCCAGCTTATTTCCTTTTTGTTCGATGTTGTAACTGTACGCAATCTCCTTATCTTCTGTTACAATTTTTTTATTCTTTGGCATTTCTTCAATGATATAACCTTCAGGAATTTCAAGGGTTACTTTTTTAACTTTTGTAGTAGGTGCACCAAAATCAATAGGATACTTTCGGGCTTCTGTCTGATCAAATTCATTAGAATTCTTGCTTAAAAATAGCATTGGATTAATGATTAGCTTCTTTCCTACTCTATCGATTAAGTTGGATGATGAAAACTTCATCGTACTTTCAAACGCTCCATTATCTAATACTTTTGAATCAATTCCTGTAAAATCGATCGAATAATTTTCTTTATACTGCTTTTTATATTTTTCAGGATTTTCATCATAGCTGTCTTTTAAATACATGGCAAAGGTTCCTGTATCTTTATCGGAATAAGATCCAGAAATACTGCCATCATCGTTAAGCTTAGCATCCACTGTCAGAAATGTGCTGCTTTGTTTCATATTCTGCAGCTGGATCTGTACAGCTTTTGTTTTAGTTAACAAAATCCCAAACTGATTCCAATCTCTCAAAGGAAGTTCATCCATAGAAGACTGTTTGGAGGTAGCATCGTAAGTATGATAATTCCCACTTATATCTACAGATGCCAATACATTATTCATGTTGGAAACATTAGGTGAAGCCAGATTGATTAATCCGTTATCAACCGTAGAGATAACCATTGGATCTGCTTTTAACCCTGCCTCACGGAGAAGCATAACAAGGAAAAGGTTAATTTCCGCAGAGTTTCCTGTTTTGGTCTCCAGCATCTTTTTGATTCCATCATCAGTGTAAATTCCTCTTCCTTTATTCCATGTAAATGTTTTTTGAACATATGAAAATATAGCATTGGCTTTTTCAAAATCAGATTTCATTTCCAAAACACCTGCCGGCATATTATCCTTTGCCAATCTCGTTTTCTTTAATTCATCCCCAAAACCCTCACTTTCATAAAGACTTTTACTGATCTGATCCCACGAGGAAGAATACAGCTTAAGCTCTCTAAAATAGGTAGAATGAAGCTCTGCACTTATTTTTGTTCTAAAGTTTCTGTCGTTTCTAACAAATTTTTCCGGCTTGAATCCTTTTACGTTTTCAAATCCAAATCTATATACTTTATACTGTCCGCTTGCAAAACTTTTCTCTTCCACCATTCTATACTTAGGCATCAGACTTCCTGTATAGTTAATATTATATGAAATACTAATGGGTGCATCAAATACATACTCTGTATAAAGAGATGGCGTATCTGTTTCAATTAAAACCTCCGGAATCATGTATATAAATGGTGATAGTATTTCATATTGATATTCGATTACTGAGCCATTTTTTACATTAGGAAAGGCAAACTTATTGACATTTACATATTTACTTTCCTTACTTTTATATTGTGAGCTTTTCTCAACTTTTAAAGGAACGGTCTTTCCATTTTCCAGATTGTAGGTGAAAGCCTTAAACTTTCCCAATGTTTCTCTGGATGTACTTGTCTGATAAAGGGGAATTTCAAGATTCAACCAATCTTCAGCCTTATCTTTGTCGTAGATTTTTACTCTGTAAAAGTATTTTTTAGCAAACTCTCCTGAGCCGGCATCCACTATAAAATGGACAGATTTATACAAAATTTCTGCAGGAGCATTTTCATCTAATAATGATTTAGGCTTGGAAAGATCTGTATCAGAAAACTTTGGAGGGTCCAAGAACTCATGCTTCTGAGCCTTAAGCATCATTACATTTGCTGAACATATCAGCACTAATATTATTTTTTTCATCTTTATATTTTTGTGATTAAAATTTTTGAATTATCCATGTTTATGATCTTTTTCCTGAACCCTACATAATCATTGTATCTCTCTTTGGGGAAAGTTCCTTTATTAATAAGCATTTTTCGAGTCACTTTTATTCCGTCATCATTTTTAACAAAACTTAGCTTATAATTCCCAAATTCGGAGTTTATATTGACATCATCAGGAGTTTCATCTGTTTTATAACCTTTAGGTATGATAAAACTGATTTCATATTCATCCTCAAAAGACTGTCTAACCTCAAAAGGAAGCTCACGGTTTTCATCTGTTTTGTAAACACCATCTGAAGAAATAGGAACAGCTCTGAAAATGAGACTATTTCCTGCATTTTTGCAATAATTAGGGGTTTTAAAATCTAAATCATAGGTAATGACAGCTTTGTTTTTATCATTGACAAAGTTTTTCATTTCAACTTTTTCAAAGTTTAAAACATCAAACCTTTTTTTAATGGCATCATTCTTTTCTTTTGGATTAAGATTTGCCAAACCTAGGTTATAATCGTATTGATTTCCTGTGTAGAAAAAATTTCCTTCCCCGGTAATACTGTTATCTTCACCTATCTTTATTTTCAGATTTTGTTTTTCTCTATTTTGATCTGCAGAATAGGTAGGAGTATTAATTAATTCTATCCCATTTTTCTTTACAGAAAGCACATTCCTATCTGTAGTACTAGATCCTAAATGATTAAATGCTATCTGTTGTGATGTATTTTCAAGCCAGATATTTCCATTTTCTGTAGGGATCATTAAAATAGCATGGTTTCCGCCCATTTTAGGAAAGTCGGGGTCAAATGAAACCTGAGAAAGCCCTGAATTGATCACGCAATAATAGGAAGGTATTCCCGCTTCATTCAACAAGGTTTTCATATAGTTGGTAAGACCTTTACAATCACCATATCCTTTTTTGTGTACTTCATCAGGCATCATAGGAAGCCAGCCGCCAATTCCCAATCCTACATAAATGTATCTGGTTTTGGTCTGCATGTACTGATAAATTTTCTTTACCTTTTCTTCTACAGAACCCTGAAGTTGTAAAGCAGCAACTTCAGCCTTAATTTCAGGAGTAGATACAGCAGCAGGTTCAATCAAATTATTATAATACCAAGTACCAAAATCTGTCCAGTTATTCAAAGTACCTTGTTTTCCAGCAAGATTGAACTTTTTAAGGGCAAAACTTACTTTAGGTAATATTTTAACTGGCTCCGGAATCATCGAAACATCATCTATTGCCGGAACATTTTTATAAGAATAAGTTTTTTCGTTTCCATTTCCTGCTTCAATTACGGAAGTATAATTATATTTTGAGGGATAAATTTTAGTCCGAAGATCAATTCCTGAGGTATTGATAATTTTCATCTGTGCTTCTTCCAAAGATGTATTGGTTGAATAAAATGGTAGAAAATCAGGAATAAAAATAGTGTTCTTATCCTCAGACTGATATGAAAAGTCAATGGTATAAGGATATTGAACTGAATTATATAATAGAACCATTATCCTGTTATCAGAATAAAAGATACCTTGTGTATTATTGGCAAAATCACTGAAATCTGATTTGGAATAACTTTTTATTTTTTTCCCGAATTCATCATAAATGATCACTTTAACATCAGAAATACTTCTTGCTTTATCATAAGGAATATAGGCAATAGCTTTTTCACTGCCATCTTTATTTAAAACTGTGGTTACAGTGTTGTATTGGTATTTTATTTCATCAATTTTATTAATCTGAACTGTTGTCAGATCTTTTCTGATGACTGCGTTAGCATTTTTCTTTAAATTTTCTGGAATTGAAGATACCGGATAGATTTGGGCAAAGTATAGTGAGGCTGTAGACAATGCCCCAATAAATAATATTTTCATCATGATTATTACAATTGGACAAAAGTAATAAAATCTTAACAAATGTTAAATAAAACTTAAAAAAATAGTATTTAAAAAAGCAATGCTATTCTATAATCAATCTACTAATCTAATTTACAATATTTTATAAATTAAAATTCCCAAATTAATGAAATAATAAAGACTCCACTATGTGGAGCCTTAGCTAATATTTAAAAGCACTATCCTAAATCTACCTTATAAGGCTGTAAATAATCAAAAGTTTATTCTATACAAACAAAAATGACAGTTTGAATGTATATTCCTTTTCAATCATTTTAAGATTAAAATAGGGAAATGAAACGGCAGGTTTCATATTGTCTGTATTTTCAAAATTAAGATAAATAGCTATTAATATAATTCAAAATCTGTAGAATTAATTAAACAGTAAAGTACAATAAATTCTACACACCATTATAATGTCAAATAAAAAAGACTCCATTTCTGAAGTCTTTTTTTATTTTTTAATCATTCGGAATTCTTTTACTGTCGTAAGTATCGCTTCCAAGTCCTAGGACAGGAATGAAAATGAATCCAAGGAAAAATAGTAAGATTGTATAGAGAGGGGTTTCTTTATTGAAACCTTTAGCCAATCTATCATTGACAACCCAAATTGGATATAACTGAACTAACGGAATACAAAATAAAATAATCCACCATATTGGTTTTTTTACAATATCCAGTAAGACTATAATATTATATATAGGAACAAAAGCAGCCCATGCATCTTCTCTGCCTGCCTTTTTAAAGATTTTGAACATACAATATCCATAGAATAAGTACACAAGTAAACTCATGAACATTGATCCAATCCCTAATCCTGCAGCGGCTGCACCAGAAACCGCATCTGCCCCGTTATAGGGGTCTGTTTGTAAAAGAGTTAACATATTATTATTTTTTTATTGGTTTATCCAAATATAAAAAAAGCTTCTAAATAATTAGAAGCTTTTTTTTGATATTTTAAAAACGGTTATGCATCAATTTTTGCATATTTCGCATTTTTCTCGATAAACTCTCGTCTTGGTGGAACTTCATCTCCCATCAACATTGAGAAAACACTATCTGCCTCTACTGCATTATCAATCGTTACTTGTTTCAGAATTCTGTGTTCAGGATTTAGAGTTGTTTCCCAAAGCTGTTCTGGATTCATTTCTCCAAGACCTTTGTAACGTTGTACTTCAACTCCTTTCCCATCCGGAGACATCTCTAAAGTAAATTCCTCACGCTCTTTCTCGTTGTAAGCATATACTTTTTTGTTCCCTCTCTTTAATAGATATAAAGGCGGCTGAGCAATATAGATGTATCCGTTTTCAATAAGTTCCTTCATATATCTGAAGAAGAAAGTAAGAATCAAGGTAGAAATGTGAGATCCATCGATATCGGCATCGGTCATGATAACAATTTTATGGTATCTTAACTTAGCCATATTCAATGCCTTGCTATCTTCTTCTGTACCTACAGAAACTCCAAGAGCAGTATAGATATTTCTAATCTCTTCGTTATCATATACTTTATGAAGCATAGATTTCTCTACGTTCAAAATTTTACCTCTTAATGGAAGAATAGCTTGGAAGTGTCTATCACGTCCTTGTTTAGCCGTCCCACCTGCGGAATCTCCCTCTACAAGGAAGATTTCAGATTCTGCCGGATCTTTAGATGAACAGTCAGATAGTTTTCCAGGAAGTCCTGAACCTCCCATTGGAGATTTTCTCTGAACCATTTCACGAGCTTTCTTAGCTGCCTGTCTTGCTTTAGCAGCTAAAACAACTTTCTGAACGATCTGTTTGGCTTCATTAGGGTTTTCTTCTAGGAAATTCGTTAACATTTCTCCTACAATTTTATCTACAGC
Organism: Chryseobacterium sp. II3a; assembly: GCF_057815135.1. Taxonomy (NCBI): domain Bacteria; kingdom Pseudomonadati; phylum Bacteroidota; class Flavobacteriia; order Flavobacteriales; family Weeksellaceae; genus Chryseobacterium; species Chryseobacterium sp. II3a. Next base: position 209,388 of record NZ_JBYPZJ010000005.1, read on the forward strand.
ACCGGAAACTTCAGAGTTACCTAGTTTGGTCTTCGTCTGCCCTTCAAATTGAGGTTCCATTACTTTTACTGAAATCACAGCTGTTAATCCCTCACGGAAGTCATCTCCTGTAATTTCCACTTTTTCTTTTTGTGGAATCCCTAAATCATCCGCATATTTCTTAAGAGTTCTCGTTAAAGCACGTCTGAAACCTGCTAAGTGAGTTCCCCCTTCATGAGTGTTGATATTGTTTACATATGAGTGAAGGTTCTCGTTGAAAGAAGTATTGTAACGCATGGCTACTTCTACAGGAATATTATCTCTCTCTCCTTCCATGAAAATCACATGCTCCATAATAGATTCACGGTTTCCATCAATATAAGCAACAAATTCCTTTAATCCTCCCTCAGAATGAAAAACTTCTGATCTGAAAGATCCATCTTCCAATTTCTCTCTTTCATCGGTAAGGGTAATAGTAATCCCTTTATTAAGGTAAGACAGCTCTCTTAAACGGCTTGCTAAAGTATCGTAGTTATAAACTAATTCTGTAAAAATAGTATCATCCGGCTGGAAGAACTGCTTAGTTCCTCTTTTATCACTATTTCCAATTTCTTCAACTCCTGTTTGAGCTTTTCCTTTTGAATATATCTGCTGATAAACGTTCCCGTCTCTATAAACAGTAGTGATCATTTCATTGGAAAGTGCATTCACACACGATACTCCAACTCCGTGAAGACCTCCTGAAACCTTGTAAGAATCTTTATCGAACTTACCACCAGCTCCAATTTTCGTCATTACAACTTCAAGAGCAGATTTTTGTTCTTTTTCGTGGAAGTCAACAGGAATACCTCTACCGTTATCACTAACCTCGATTCCGTTTCCTTCTTTAATGGCAACAAAGATCGTGTCGCAGAATCCTGCCAATGCCTCATCGATAGAGTTATCTACTACCTCATAAACCAAATGATGAAGACCTCTTAATCCCACATCACCAATGTACATTGAAGGACGCATACGTACGTGCTCCATTCCTTCCAATGCCTGAATACTACTAGCTGTATATTGTTTTTGACTCATATTAAATATTAAAAATCTTGCTATATGCAAAGACTTACAAATATCGTGATTTTTTTCGAGGTATGAAAGTTAAAAAGTGTCAAAAAAATGTAGAGTTTTCTTTGGAAAAACATACAGAATAGCCAACCCATAAAAGATTCAAAATTAAAATGTATTCATGAAATATCAACTGTTTTAAATCATACTCTACATCAATAATTTATGCGTAAATTTATTTACTGAAAAGTTGATATTATGGATGATTTTATAGCTGCCCGCGCCCAGATGGCGCTTTCTCTGGGCTTCCATATCATATTCTCCTGTGTGGGAATGGTAATGCCTTTCTTAATGGCATTTGCCCATTGGAAGTACCTAAAAACCAATAATGAAGTATATAAAGGACTCACCAAAGCATGGAGTAAAGGGGTTGCCATCTTATTTGCTACGGGAGCTGTTTCAGGAACGATGCTTTCTTTTGAACTGGGACTTTTATGGCCCGGATTTATGAAGCACGCAGGTCCTATCTTTGGAATGCCCTTCTCATTGGAAGGTACTGCTTTCTTTATTGAAGCCATTGCTATTGGGTTCTTTTTATATGGATGGGACAGATTCAATAAATGGTTCCACTGGTTCTGTGGTTTTCTTGTAGGTATAAGCGGATTGGCTTCCGGTATTTTAGTAGTAGCCGCCAATGCATGGATGAACTCTCCTACCGGTTTTGATTATATTAATGGACAATACCTTAATATAGACCCTATTAAAGCAATGTTCAATGATGCATGGTTTCCACAAGCCCTGCATATGACCGTCGCTGCTTTTTGTGCAACGGGATTTGCTGTAGCCGGAGTGCATGCCTTTTTAATTATGCGAAAAAAGAATGTAGAGTTTCATACCAAAGCATTCCGAATTGCAGTGGGCTTTGCCTTAATTGGAGCATTTGGAGCACCTCTAAGCGGTGATGTGGCCGCAAAATCTGTTGCAGAAAGACAACCTATCAAGTTAGCAGCTATGGAAGCCCACTTTGAAACGGAAAAAGGAGCTGCATTTGTAATTGGTGGAATTCCTGACGAGGAAAAAGAAGAAATAAAATATGCAATCAAAATCCCTAAGGTTTTAAGTTTTTTGGTAAGCAATGATTTCAATGCTGAAGTAAAAGGGCTTAAAGATTTTCCTAAAGATGAATGGCCTCCGATAGCTGTCACTCATTATGCTTTTCAGATCATGATCTTCTTTGGAGTGGTAATGATCTGTATCGGAGCTGTATATCTGTATGCTTTCTTCTTTAAAAAGGAATGGCTGACTAAAAACTGGTTGTTAAAAACATTTCTGATTGCTACTCCATTTGGGTATATTGCTCTTGAAGCAGGATGGACTGTTACCGAAGTGGGAAGACAACCATGGATTATTTATGGAGTGATGAGAACAATAGATGCTGTAACCCCAATGCCGGGAATACAATATTCTTTCTACTTCTTCACCGCAATCTTTATATCATTATCATTGATCCTGATATTCCTATTAAGAAGACAGGTACAAATGGTCCCGAAACTTTACGACCCAACAGACCCACAGTTTAACGATAAAAACAAAAAATCATGATCTACATTGTTATAGGCTTTCTCTGGCTTTCCATCTGTCTTTATATTATTCTTGGTGGTGCTGACTTTGGGGCAGGTATTGTAGAACTTTTTACGAATAAAAAAGCCCGCCATAAAACCCATGAGATTATGTATGAATCTATTGCTCCTGTTTGGGAAGCAAACCATATGTGGCTGATTATTGCGATTGTGATTCTTTTTGTGGGCTTTCCTGAGATTTATACCACAATGTCCACTTACCTTCACATTCCTTTGGTCTTAATGCTTGTGGGTATTATTGCAAGAGGAACAGCTTTTACTTTCAGACATTATGATGCGGTAAAGGATAACTGGCAGGTTTTATATACTCAGATCTTTTATTACGCAAGTCTTTTAACTCCATTTTTCCTGGGGTTAATAGCAGCCGCAACAGTTTCATATTCTATCAATCCTGATGCTACTACATTTCAGGATTTATATATTTACAGCTGGCTAAATTGGTTTGGGGTTTCTGTAGGTTTATTTACAGTAGCGTTATGCGCTTATCTTGCCTCTATTTTTTCATTGAGAGAAACGCGTGGTAAGGAGCAGCTACTCCTGATGATCAGAAAATCTAAACAAACGATGATCTTTGTTGTCATTACAGGAATTCTTGTATTCGCTACAGCTTACCTTTCTGATATTCCTCTTTTGATGTGGGTATTTTCAAAACCGTTGGGGATCATGGCTATCGCTTTTGCTACAGTGGCTTTATTGCTTATTTTAAGAGCGCTGAATACGCAAAAATTACTTCCAGTGAGAGCGCTTGCAGGATTTCAAATGGTGATGATCCTTGTAGCAGCCACCTATCAGCATAACCCAGATATTATTTTATTAGGGAACGGTCAGCATCTATCCCTGTTAGAGCATATGGCACCGCCTAAAACTATCTCTGCGTTGGGCTGGGCATTGATGCTGGGTTCATTATTTATTCTTCCGTTTTTATTTTACCTGATGGCTTCATTTAGTAAATTGAGAAAGTAAATATGCAGAGTTATAAGGACAAAACAGAGCTTATTGAAGAGATCAAAACTAGATACCTTCTTTATGATCAGGAGTTCGAAGACATTCAAGAAGATGAAAAGGATTTATTAAAATCTGGTGTTGATAAAACTCCATCTCAAAATATATCTTATCAGATTGGCTGGACACACCTTTTATTGCAATGGGAAGCTGATGAAAGGAAAGGAATTGAGGTGAAAACTCCTACTCCTGAATACAAATGGAATAATTTAAAAGGATTATACCAATCTTTCTATGATCAATATGGTTCTTATACCTTGTCTGATCAAAGAGAATTATTAAAAAAGCAAGTCAACGAAATCATATCCTGGATCGAAAGTCTTGACCACGAAACCCTATTTGTTCCTGAACAGAGAAAATGGGCAACAACACCTGCCCAATGGCCCGTTTGGAAATGGATACATATCAATACAGTTGCACCCTTTAAGAATTTTAGAATTCAATTGAGGAAATGGAAAAAACAAACCGGTACAGAGTAATTCTGTACCGGTTTTTATTATTATATTGTATAAAACTAAGCTAGTTTCATCAAAAGATTTTCATCAATCTTCTCAACTTTCACAATATTATTTTTTGTTAAGGTCTTAGAAGCTTTATCCCATTTTTTACCGGATAATTGGCTTCTTTCTTTTACTTCAGCTAAAGACATTGCTTCTTCCTGAGAGTTAAGGATTTCAAGGATTACTTTTTCATCTTCTCCCAATTCAATTTGAGGAACTGCTTTCTCAGGTCTCATCTGAGGGAAGAATAATACTTCCTGAATAGAAGCATTGTTCGTTAAGAACATAATTAATCTATCCATACCAATTCCTAATCCTGAAGTTGGTGGCATACCATATTCCAGCGCTCTTAAGAAGTCCTGATCGATGAACATTGCTTCATCATCTCCTCTTTCAGATAGAGCCATTTGAGCTTCAAAACGCTCTCTCTGATCGATTGGGTCGTTAAGCTCGGAATAAGCGTTAGCGATTTCTTTACCACAAACCATTAATTCAAAGCGCTCAGTTAAACCTTCTTTGCTTCTGTGTTTCTTAGTCAGTGGAGACATTTCAACAGGATAATCAGTAATGAAAGTCGGTTGAATGAAGTTTCCTTCACACTTTTCACCAAAGATCTCATCAATTAATTTTCCTTTACCCATTGTTTCGTTCACTTCAATACCAATAGACTTAGCAAAATCGAATAATTCCTTCTCTGTTTTTCCAGTGATATCGAAACCTGTAAATTTCAGGATTGCTTCTGTCATAGAAACTCTTGGATAAGGAGCTTTGAAATCTACTACATGCTCTCCAAATGTAGCTGTTGTAGTTCCGTTTACCTGCATCGCACAAAATTCTAATAGTTTTTCTGTGAAATCCATCATCCAGTTGTAGTCTTTATAAGCTACATAAATTTCCATTGCTGTAAATTCCGGATTGTGGGTTCTGTCCATCCCTTCATTTCTGAAGTTTTTAGAGAATTCATATACTCCGTCAAAACCACCTACGATCAATCTTTTCAGATATAATTCGTTAGCAATTCTTAAATATAATGGAATGTCTAGTGCATTGTGATGCGTAATGAAAGGTTTAGCTGCTGCTCCACCAGGAATTGACTGTAGGATTGGAGTTTCCACTTCAAAATATCCTGCATCGTTGAAAAAAGTTCTCATCGCGTTGAACAGTTTTGTTCTCTTCACGAAAATTTCTTTTACCTGTGGATTTACCGTTAAATCTACATAACGTTGTCTGTATCTTAATTCAGGATCCGTAAACCCGTCGTGTACAACACCGTTTTCATCCGTCTTTGCTTGAGGAAGCGGACGTAATGCTTTAGTAAGAAGCGTAAAGTTCTTTACTAAAACCGTCTTCTCACCTACCTGAGTGGTAAACAATTCTCCTTCAATACCGATAATATCACCGATATCTAAAAGGTGCTTGTACACTTCATTATATAATTCTTTATCTTCTCCCGGACAGATCTCGTCTCTGTTGAAGTAAACCTGAATTTTTCCTTTAGAATCTTGCAATTCTGCGAAAGAAGCCTTCCCTTGAATTCTGCGGGACATTAATCTACCAGCGATCTTCACCTGTTTACTTTCAGAAAAGTCCTGTTTTATAGATTCTGTAGTATCTGTAATGGTATACTCATCCGCAGGGAACGCATTAATCCCCATTTCAGTAAGCTTATTCAGCTTTTCTCTTCTAATGATTTCTTGTTCTGATAATTGCATTTCTTATTTTTCTAAAAGCGTACAAATTTAGGCATTTTTGAGTTGACCGTCAATTGATTTTTTTAGAAATTTTAAAATGTCAGCAGGAATAGAGTGGAGATACGGGATACGGGTATCGAAATGTGAGATATGAAGTAACGAAATATTAACTTCAAACGTTGAACTTTAGACCTAAATAAACCAGCTTTTCCTATTTTGGTGAGGAACAAACGTCCAAGCCAGGATTCTGCTAATTTTCTGACCTTGGGCCATATCGATTGTTTTTACCTCTACAGCTCTCACCTTCTTTAAAAGTGTAGTCAGTTTGTATAGATTATCTTTTTTAGAAACCAGGCAGGTAAACCAAAGAACCTGAGATGAATATTGAACACTTTCATTAATCATATTGGTAATGAATGCCAATTCGCCACCTTCACACCATAGTTCTGACTGCTCTCCGCCAAAATTCAGTAATGTTTTTGGTGTTTTTCCTCTGTTTAAATTCTTTGTTTTTCTAAGATTTCCTTTAATCATAGATTCTTTTGAATCATGAAAAGGAGGATTACATATAGAAAATGTAAACCGGTCTTCAGAACATATGATATTCCTAAATATATAGTTCGATTCTGGCTGATGCTTCAGTTGAATTACTGATGACAAATCCGGATTTTCATCTAAAATATGCTGAGCATTTTTCAAAGAATCTTCATTGATATCTGATCCAAGCATCTTCCAGCCATAGGATTTATTGGCTATTAAAGGATAAACAAGATTAGCTCCTACTCCCACATCAAGTCCTTTTACAGAAGTTCCTGTTGGAATTTTACCTTTCTGTTCTGCTAATAGGTCAGCAATATAATGAACATAATCTGCCCGTCCCGGAATAGGTGGGCACAAATTGACATCAGGAATATCCCAGCCCTTAATACTATAAAAGTGTAATAATAAAGCTTTATTGAGTAATTTTACAGCCTTAGGAATGCTGAAATTAATAGTGGTTGTCCCATGAACATTCACAAAGACGTAATGTTTCAGTTCTGGCACACAAGAAATAAGCAGATCAAAATCATAGGGATTACGATGCAGATTTCTTGTGTGCAGACTGAATTTTTCTGTGGACATCTTTATTTTTTCTGGCTTAGAATATATTCTACCATCTTTTTAGCATCTTCTTTAGATACTTGTGGATGAGCAGCCATAGGGACTCCGCCCCAAACTCCACTACCGCCTTCTATGATCTTGGAAGCCAGCAATTCAATATCTTTATCTGAATATTTAGCGGCAATTTCCTGATAAGAAGGTCCTATCATTCTCTCATTAACAGAGTGACACCCCGAACAATCTAATGTTTCCATGATCTGGTCACCGGAAAGATTAGATTGAGCTGGGGCAGACACTGGTGCACCATCTGAAGATGCTACATCTGTTGTATTTTCTTTTTTAGAACAGGAGAAGATCAGAAGACCTAAAGTTCCTGCCAAAAATAAGTTTTTCATTATTTCTTCGCTGTAGAATCTGTTTTAGCAGCTTCAGGAGCTGGAGTTGCAGCAGCTGGAGCAGCAGGCTTAGCTGTAGAATCTACCACAGTAGTTGCTTCCGGCTCTTCAAGCATGGTGTTGCTATCCTGTAATGAGTGATCTGCTTTTTTTGAGCAGCTTGCTAATAATAAACCTCCAATAAATGCAATTGCGAATACTTTTTTCATTTTTTTCTAATTTGAAAGCAAAAATATAAAAAATAAACGTTTCAGCTTATGACAAATGTTTTCTTTGAATAATATTTTAATAATAACTATTTAAGTTCAGCAGGCAAAAAATAATAATTCAAATACTAGGGAAATTAAAAATCACTTATTATTTTTGTTTTATTAATTATTTAAACAAAAAACAATCCTATTAATTTGAATTTATGACTAAAAAAAATTTATCGAGTACAGCACTAATTACTGCACTCACTTCCCTCACATTATCGTGTGACAATTCCTCATCAGATGTTCAACCATCTGAATATTCTGATAAAATAGAATCAGTAACCTTATTAAAAGCCACAAAGTCCTGGGAAGGAACACAATATCCCAACTATCCGACCGGGCAGCCTGAAATTTCTGTCCTTAAAATTTCTGTTCCGCCTCATAAAGCTTTAGACTGGCATAAACACCCGGTGATTAATGCAGCGTATATAGAAAAAGGTGAAATTCAGATTGAAAAAAAAGAAGATGGTAAAACACGATGGGTAAAACAAGGCGAGGTGCTTCCGGAGATGGTTAACATTGCTCACAGAGGTAAAACCGGAGATAAAGGGGCCACTTTAATTGTCTTCTACTGCGGATCTCCTGATATCCCACTTTCAGAACCTGTACATTAAATTATTAAAATGTTAAGTCCACCTTATTTTGGAGTATTCAGAATTATTTTGCTTAACAAATCTATTGTGGACTTAGCTTTACATATTATTTCATTTACCTAAATTACATCTTTACTCTTCACTGTAATACTCTTAATTTTTTTTATAATTTTAACTAAAAAAGATAAGAGTTATGGTTTTAATTTCAAAAATACTATTTTTCACCAGCCATCATGGTTTTTATACGGTGATCCTTCTTTTTCTGATCTTAGGAACGCTATCTTATCTCACGAAAAAAATATGGTTTTTCATTCTTGCCATCCCGCTGTCTATCTTAAATGGATTTTGCGGTCAATTTCTTAATGCCTGGTTTCTGAACCAATATGGTGTAGAAAGCACTGCTATTATTACTTCTGATGTAGAAACCAATTCTACTTTGAATGACATGTACATTCACGATTATGAAGCGGTTGTAAAAAAACAGGATGGGAAATATGTTTCAACCTTCTTTTCTACAACAAGTGCCACCATATACCCTATTGAAAATACTATTAGAATTCCCCGAATGGAAATAAGTTTCCCAGTAAAATACATCCCAGGTTATGAAAAAAATATTGTTATTCTTTATAATGAATCAGAAGAAGGAAAAGCCGTCCTTAAATACTCAAAATTAGCTCCGGTGAACTCAGCAAGAATAAAATATGAAGCAGACAGAACCAATAAAGAATTTATTACTGAGTATATTCTAGCTTTAGAAGCCTATACAGCATCGTATAATGAAGAAAGCTATAAAATCAGGCTTGAGGAACTCAAAAGAGAACTTAAACAACTGAAATAAAACACATTAAATATTAAATTTATATTTTTTGTATTGTTTTTGTTTTTTATATCAAAAATTTTTCTACATTTGTCCCATGTTTACAATGAGCAACAATATTTGGTGGTGGCTTTCAAACTCTTCGTCGGGTCTGAAGGTATTGTCATGTTGCTAAACAACAGCAGATATAAACAAAACAATATACAATATAAGGCTTTGACGGATTCCGTTAAAGCCTTTTTTTATTCCTTAAATCCAAAAAATAAAACAGCAGATGTTTACTCAAAAAATTAAAATAAAAACCGTTTCGAAAAAAACTCTTGGGGATCTTCATACTCCCATGAATATTTATCTTAAAATCAGAGATAAGTTCAGAGACACAATTCTTCTGGAAAGCTCCGATTCAAAAAGTATTGACAATAACTTTTCTTTCATTGCGATCAATGCTGTTGCAGGAATTGAGGTAAAAAACTTAAATGAATTTGAGATTAAATTCCCTGATTCTGCTCCAGTAAAGCAATTCATAATGGAGCGTAATATCACGGAGATATTTGAAGATTTTCGTAAAGTTTTTGATTGTGAAAAAACCAATGACTCTATTGAAGAAACTGCACAAAGTCTTTTTGGCTATACAAGTTTTGAAGCGGTACAGTTTTTTGAAAATGTTAGCTTAAAAGCACAAAGCCCGGAAGTAGAAATTCCAATTTTAAGATACAGACTCTATCAATATGTAATTGCCATCAACCACTTCAATGATGAAATGCATATCATAGAAAACCAAATGGATGGAGTAAAATCTGAACTCCATCTTTTAGAAAACCTCATCAAAAATCAAAATACACCAGTATATCCATTTGAAAAAAACGGCGAGGAAACATCAAATATTACTAATGAAGATTATATTGAACTGGTAAAAACAGCTCAGAAACACTGTATGAGAGGCGATGTATTCCAATTGGTGCTGAGCAGAAGATTTGAACAGAAATTCAAAGGTGATGAATTTAATGTATACCGTGCTTTAAGAAACATCAACCCTTCACCTTACCTGTTTTATTTTGATTATGGAAATTACAAATTATTCGGATCAAGCCCTGAAAGCCAGTTAATCATCAAAGACAATAAAGCCATCATCCACCCGATTGCCGGAACTTCTAAAAGAACAGGAAATTTAGAAACTGACCTTCAGGCTATTGAAGTGTTAAAGAATGATCCTAAGGAAAATGCTGAACATACCATGTTGGTAGACCTTGCCCGTAACGACCTTGGAAAATTGGGCAAAAACGTAACAGTGACTAAACTAAAAGAAATCCAGCTTTTTTCACATGTGATTCACATGGTAAGCGAAGTAACGGCTGACCTTCCGGAACAGATCAATCCTCTTGATATGATTTCGGCCACTTTCCCGCAGGGAACCTTAAGTGGAGCCCCTAAACATAAAGCTCTACAACTTATCAATCAATATGAAAAAGATTCCCGTGGATATTATGGAGGTTGTATAGGAATTGTCGGTTTAAACGGAACCTGTAACCAGGCCATCATGATCAGAACCTTTTTAAGCAAAAACAACACTCTTTATTATCAGGCAGGAGCTGGCCTCGTTGCCAAATCCATTCCGGAAAACGAGCTACAGGAGGTTAATAACAAATTAAACGCTCTGAAAAAAGCAGTAGAAAAAGCTGAAAAAATAGTTGTAGAAAGCTAGAAACTATCCAATCAACAAAAAATTAACCTTCAACAAAAAAGAAATGAACAACAATATCAACAATCAACAATCACAGCTTAACGTTCTCGTTTTTGATAACTATGACAGCTTTACCTATAACCTTGTCCAGATCATCGAAAGAATCCTGAATCAAAAAGTAGATGTGGTAAGAAATGACCAGATCACTTTGGAAGAAATAGAAAAATATGATAAGATCATCCTTTCTCCTGGCCCGGGAATTCCTGAAGAAGCTGGAATTTTACTGGATCTGATTAAAGAATATGCGCCTACTAAAAGTATTTTAGGAGTGTGTTTAGGACAACAAGCCATTGCAGAAGCGTTTGGAGGGAACCTGATCAATTTATCTGAAATTTTCCATGGTGTGGCTACAACAACTGATTTAGTAAAGGAAAACACCAAGCTTTTCAAAGACTTAGAATCCGGACTTGAAGTAGGAAGATACCACAGCTGGGCTGTGAACCCTGAAAATTTCCCAGATGACTTGGAAATTACAGCCGTTGATAAAGATGGGATGATTATGGCCTTACAGCACAAAACTTATGATGTACATGGAGTACAATTCCATCCCGAAAGTATCTTAACTCCCGACGGAGAAGTGATTATCCGAAACTTTTTAAATCAGTAAAATGGATAGATTACCATTTCAGTAAAAGTTTAATGAAGTAAGCCAAATATGACAACAACACAAGATCTATCAACCCTAAAAACTCCTCAAATGAAAGAAATATTGCAATACCTGTTCAATCACAATACCTTATCGAAGTCTGAGGCAAAGGCCATGATGATTGAAATTGCTCAGAATAAATTCAATGCCGCAGAAGTTACAGCATTTATCAGTGTTTTTCTGATGCGAAATATCACATTAAAAGAACTTGAAGGCTTTAGAGAAGCTCTCTTACAAATGGCTGTTCCTATCCAGATTGATGCCAGTGATGCTATTGACATCGTAGGAACGGGAGGTGACGGAAAAAACACAATCAATATATCAACATTGGCCAGCTTTGTGGTGGCCGGAGCCGGGCAGAAGGTAACAAAACATGGAAATTATGGGGCTTCAACTACTACAGGCTCATCCAATGTTCTGGAAGAACTTGGGTATCAGTTCAAGAATAGTTCAGAGCAGCTGAATGAAGATCTTGAAAGAGCAAATATTTGCTTTTTACACGCTCCTTACTTCCACCCTGCTCTTCAATCAGTTGGATTATTGAGGAAATCATTAGGCTTAAGAACTTTCTTTAATCTTCTTGGACCTTTGGTGAATCCTGCCAAACCTCAATATTCCATGATTGGAGTGTACAACCTGGAAATTGCAAGAATCTATCAATATCTTTTACAAAAGGAAAAACAGGACTTTATTTTGGTTCATGGATTGGATGGTTATGATGAGATCAGCCTTACCCACGACAGTAAAATCATCACTAAAAAAGGTGAAGAAATCTATTCTGCAGAAGATTTAGGTTTCAGCCCTGTTACTTTAGAAGATATTAAAGCCGGAGGTTCTATCAAGGAAACAGCAAAAATCTTCATGAATATTCTTGAAGGAAAAGGAACGGAACAGCAAAACTCAGTAGTTCTGGCCAATGCATCTGTAGCGCTTTATCACACCCGCAAATTCGGAACCTATGACAACTGCCTTCTATTAGCTCAAGAAAGTTTGGAAAGTGGAAAGGCATTAAAAACATTTGACCTTTTAATTAATTGAAAATTGAGTTATCCAACTTTTTTAACTTACAAATACAGAAATGACCATACTAGATAAAATTATTGAAAGGAAAAAAGAAGAGCTTGCAGCTTCAAAAGCTAATATTTCCATCGATCAGTTGAAAAGCACTGAGTTTTTTGGAAGGAAGAGTACTTCATTAAAAGAATCTATCAGAAATAAAAACGGAATTATTGCTGAGTTTAAAAGACAATCTCCTTCTAAAGGAATCATTAATAATAGTGTTCATCCTTTAGACGTTACCTCAGCTTATGAGGCTTTTGGAGCGAGCGGAATTTCCATTCTTACAGATAAAGACTTTTTTGGGGGCAGCTTTGAGGATATTCTGAACGTGAGAAATCAAATCAACATTCCTATTTTGCGAAAGGATTTCATGATTGACGAATACCAGTTTTATGAAGCAAAAAGCATGGGAGCTGATGTTATTTTACTGATTGCAGCCTGTCTTTCACCTAATCAGGTTTATGAATTTACCGAGCTGGCTCATGAACTGGATTTGGAAGTTTTTTTGGAAATTCATACTGAAGAAGAGCTGAAACATTTTAATTCTAAAATTGATTTGGTGGGAATTAATAATAGAAATCTTAAAGATTTTAAAGTGGATTTACAACATTCTGTTCAGCTTAAAGATAAGCTTCCAAAAGACACACTATCTGTCGCAGAAAGTGGAATCTATAGCCTCGAAGATTTTAAATATTTAAAAGAAAAAGGATTTGACGGATTTTTAATGGGAGAATATTTCATGAAAAATTCAGAGCCGGCAAAAGCTTTTGAAGAGTTTTCTTTATTAATTTGAAAATTTGAAAATTTGAGAATTTGAGAATTTGAGAATTTGAAAATGAGTTTATCTCTTAATATTACTATTATGAACCAGCATCAAACATTCAGTAATATCCATCCTGCTCTCAAAGTCTGCGGCCTTACTAAGCCCAGTCAGATACAGGAATTGATTTCGATGAAGGTCGATTTTTTAGGATTCATTTTTTATGAAAAATCACCGCGATATGTTCTTAATCATTTAGATTTGGAAGATATTGCAAAAATTAACCATCAGGGAAAAGTTGGAGTCTTTGTTAACGAAATGGCGGAAAGAATAGTAGAAATCACTCAAAGAGCAAAGCTTAACCTGATCCAGTTACATGGTGATGAAGACCACCATTTTATTATTGAATTAAAAAAACAATTACCTCCTGAGGTTAAAATAATCAAAGTAATAAGAATCGGAAACGATATTATTGAAAACCAAAAGAAAATAGCACAAACGTTCAGTAATCAACCTGCAGCCTACAATCTATTACCTATTACATACTACCTATTTGACACAGACAGTAAAGCATTCGGCGGAACAGGACAACAGTTTGACTGGAATATATTAAATGAATTTGAAATTCCATTACCCTATTTTTTAAGTGGTGGTATTTCAGAAGAGAATATCAAAAATATCCAAACATTGAAACAACAGCCTTTTGCCTTAGATATCAATTCAAAATTTGAAATAGCACCAGGTGATAAGGAAATAAACAGAATTAAAAAATTTAAAACCATCATCCCATGAGTCCCAACGGGACGATTTAACCCAGAATTGGAAACATTCCAATTAATATAAACAACCACCACATTAATAATAACCCATTAATGACAACCACCAAAAAACACAGAAATGCCACAATCATTAGTCAAAAATTACATCCACATTGTATTCAGCACCAAATACAGGAATGATTTTATCGATGAAAGAATAGAAAAAGAATTGTACGCCTACATCACAACATTATGTAAGGATTTCGAAAGTTATGCATTACAGATTGGCGGAACAGACAATCATATCCACATTCTTTGTAGATTATCCAGGAAAATTGCATTAATGAAATTGGTCCAGGAAATAAAGGCACATTCCTCAAAATGGATCAAAACAAAAGGTAAGAAATATGAGAATTTCTTTTGGCAGGATGGCTACGGTGCATTTTCAGTGGGTGAAAAAGATGTTCATATTGTGACAAAATATATTAAAAACCAACGCCAGCATCATCAAAAACAGGATTTTAAAAATGAACTTATGGAAATATTGGAAAAACATAAAATGGATTATGATGAAAAATTTTTGTGGGATTAAACAAATATTTCATAACCTAAGGATTGCATCCTTGGCTAGGGTTAAATCGTCCCTTCGGGACTCATTATAAATGTTGATTATTATTTAATATAACTATGAAATATCATATTAAACAAGCCAGCGAATTATCAGACAATGAGATTCATATTATCTTAAATCTCTGGGAGGTTTCTGCATGGAATACAATGGATCCTAACCACTTTCGCACTTTTTTTAAAGATTCGGAGTTTCATTTACTGCTGGATTCTCATTCAGAAATTCTGGCCATTTTCCGTCTTAATTTTGACTTTGTTTTGGAAATATCAGGGTCACAATATGCTTTTGCAGAAGCCGTAGGACTGGTTTCTGCCCATAAGAAAAAAGGATATGGAGCTCAGTTGGTTCAGTATTTTAAGGAAAATGTTATCCAAAGAAATATAAACACAATTGGCTTTTGCCATACTGATCTTCGTCCGTTTTATGAAAAATGCAATATTGAAATCCTTTATGATAAGGCAAAGTCCATTAAAGAGAATGAAGGTTCCGAGTGGGTAAATTCGGAAGATGATGATATTTTAATTTTTCATGTTTCTCAAAAAGAAAAAGAACAGCTCAATACATTGAGCCCCCAACATAACGCTTATTTAATTACTAAAGAATAAAGAAATGAATTATAAAAACCCTGATGAGCACGGATATTATGGAGAATTTGGAGGAGCTTTTATCCCCGAAATGCTTTATCCGAATGTAGAAGAATTACAAAAGAATTATCTTGAAATCATTGAGTCGGAAGACTTCCAGAATGAATATCAGGATTTGCTTACAAATTATGTGGGCAGAGCAACCCCATTGTACTTTGCTAAAAACCTAAGTAAAAAATACAACACACAAATCTATTTAAAACGAGAAGATCTTAATCATACCGGAGCGCATAAGATTAATAATGCTCTGGGGCAGGTTCTTCTGGCAAAACGCCTTGGAAAAACAAGAATTATTGCAGAAACCGGGGCTGGGCAACATGGTGTAGCTACAGCAACTGCCTGTGCATTGCTTGGTCTTGAATGCATTGTTTATATGGGTGAAATTGATATTCAGAGACAGGCACCGAATGTAGCGAGAATGAAAATGCTTGGTGCAGAAGTGGTAGCAGCTACTTCAGGATCAAAAACCCTTAAAGATGCTGTAAATGAAGCGTTAAGAGACTGGATCAACAATCCTATCACTACCCATTATGTGATTGGAAGTGTGGTGGGACCTCACCCATTCCCAGATCTTGTTGCAAGATTCCAAAGTATTATTTCAAAAGAAATCAAGGAGCAGCTTAAAGAGAAAATAGGAAGAGAAAATCCAGATTATGTGATTGCTTGTGTGGGAGGTGGAAGTAATGCTGCCGGAACATTTTACCATTTTGTAGATGAAAAAGAAGTGAAAATTATTGCTGCTGAAGCCGGAGGTTTAGGTGTTGATTCGGGAAAATCTGCTGCTACAACATTCTTAGGAACGCTTGGGGTACTTCATGGAAGCAAAAGCTTGGTGATGCAAACAGAAGACGGACAGGTTATTGAACCTCATTCTATTTCTGCCGGACTTGATTATCCTGGCATAGGACCTTTTCATGCCAACTTATTTCAAGAAAAAAGAGCAGAATTTTTCAGCATCAATGATGATGAAGCTTTGAAATGTGCTTTTGACCTCACAAAGCTTGAAGGAATTATCCCTGCTTTGGAAAGTTCTCACGCTTTGGCTGTTTTAGACAAAAAAAGTTTTAAAGAAGATGATATTGTTGTGATTTGTTTAAGCGGCCGTGGAGATAAGGATATGGAAACCTATCTGAAAAATTTATAAACAATATCATTTATTATTCTATTTATACGGAATTGTACATTATATATTATACTATAAAGAAATGAAGAAACTAAATATATACTTCACTGCAGGAATCCCAAAGCTGGAAGATACTGCAGACATTATACAACTTATCCAGGATTCAGGAGCAGATATGATTGAGATTGGAATGCCTTATTCTGATCCTGTAGCTGACGGACCTGTGATTCAAAAAGCCCATGAGCTTGCCCTTCAAAACGGGATGACTATTGAAAGGCTTTTTTCTCAGTTAAAAACGATGAAAGATAAAATAAAAGTTCCGATTATTTTAATGGGTTATATCAATCCTGTATTGAGTTTTGGTTTTGAAAATTTCTGTAAAGAATGTTCAGAAAGCGGAGTTTCAGGACTTATTCTTCCAGACCTTCCTCCTATTGAATTTGAGAAAAACTATCAACATATTCTGAAAAAATATAACCTTAATTTCACATTTTTAGTGACTCCGGAAACATCAGATGATAGAATACAGTATCTGGATTCCTTAAGTTCAGGATTCTTATATGCTGTAAGCTCATCTTCTACAACCGGAAATGAAAATACAGTTCTAAAGAATGAAAACTACCTGAGTCGATTAGCAGATCTACCTCTTCAAAATCCGGTAATGATCGGTTTCGGAATAAAATCAAAAGAAGATTTTGAAAATGTAACTGAAAAAGCAGCTGGCGGAATCATTGGGACAGCCTTTGTGAATGTTTTACTTCAGGATAAAGATTGGAAGAAAAGTGCCATAGATTTTATCCATTCCATAAAAGCTTAAAATTCACTAAATTTGTATATCAAAAATTGAAATGAATACAAATCAAAATAAAGCAGTAGAATTTGAAGATTTAGGAATTAAAGAATATCAGCCCGCATGGGATTATCAGGAGAAACTGATGAAAGATATTATTGATACTAAAATTAAGAATCGCGATCTGCCTGCAGAACAGCATATCACTACCCCGAACCACCTTCTTTTTGTAGAACATCCTCATGTATACACACTGGGGAAAAGCGGACACGAAGAAAATATGCTGGCAGGAATAGATAAGCTTAAGGAATTAGAAGCCACTTATGTAAAAACCAATCGTGGTGGGGATATTACTTACCATGGCTATGGTCAGATTGTGGGCTATCCTGTTTTAGATCTTGAGAACTTCTTTACAGATATTCATTTGTATATGAGAAATCTTGAAGAAGTGATCATCAGAACGATTGCTGAATATGGACTGAAAGGAGAACGTTCTCCCGGAGAAACCGGCGTTTGGCTGGATGTTGGAAAACCTTATGCAAGAAAGATGTGTGCAATGGGAGTTAAAGCTTCCCGATGGGTAACTTTACACGGCTTTGCCTTGAATGTGAATACTGACATGCGTTACTTTGAATACATTATTCCGTGTGGCATCAAAGATAAACAGGTTACTTCTTTAAAAAGAGAACTTGAAAGAGAATTGACACCGGAAGAAATGGAAGATATCAAAGCAAAAATCAGAAAGCATTTTGCTGATGTATTCCAGGCTGAATTAATTTACAAATAAATTTAAATTTCAAATATCATAATCCCTATACAGTTGATGTATAGGGATTTTTTTATGAATCATTTTTAAATATTAATTATTTTTTGAAAAAATTACTTGCATATATTTGAATTTTTCATAATTTTAATATCACTAAATAGTGAATAACAGAATGCTATTTAGAAAATTATTAACCACCAAAATATAAGAACTATGAAAAAATTTTTGTTATCCCTGATGGTATTTGTCTCCGTACTTTCCATCAACTCCTGTTCGGATTCCAATGCCAATCAGGAAACCGTAAATCAACAAACTAAAGAAACTGCAATGAAAGAGTTCGGAAGAACTGTTCCTGTAAGTATTGACAAAGAAGACGGAAACTACAAAGTCTCCTTTATTCTTTCAGCACAACCTTACGTAATTAAGGATACTGAGGAAAATGCGTCTTATATTTCTATGATTAATCAGGCTGTAAAAAATGAATCTCCGGTTCATGTTTTCCTTAAAGCTAATTCCAATGAAATTGCGAAGGTAGAAAGCCCAACCCTGGAAGATATCAGATTCTTTAAATCGGCTTTAACAAAAGAAGAAAAAACAGGCAATGAAGCATCAAGAAAATTAACCAGTGTTATTCCTGATCTGGCTACTTTAAACAGCTTGTTTACCCAAATCAAAAACCAATCTTGCGGAACTTCTACAGCATCTAGCCCGTGTATCACTTTCAGATATCCTGTAGATGGCTGCTATGCAAGAGCACACAAAATGAGACAGATCTTAAACAATGCCGGATATGAATGTGAAAAACAATTTGTATATGGTAATCTAAGAGCTTCCACAGGAACTTGCTGTGTGTCTTGGGTATATCACGTTGCTATTCTTGTAAGCTTTAAAAATGCATCCGGAGTGGTTGAAAAAAGAATCATTGATCCTTCTCTAAATTCAACAGGTCCTATTACTGATACTGCATGGAGAGCTGCATGTACCAATTCTACCTGTGGTTCTACTTCTGTTTCTTCTTATGCTAACACAGCCGGAAATGTTTATTACAGAAGTCCGTCAGGATCTTTATTATATGATAACAATCTGGTAAATACCAATTGTACATTAACAGCATTCTCAGCTCTTTCAGGTTGTTCTGCACCTGTACCTAGTACCGCACACTGTGGGTTCTAACTAACTTTATTATATAGCTCCTGCATTTATTTATATATTGCAGGAGCTTTTTAATCAATAATTTATTATTATGAAAGTCTGGACTTATTTATTATTACTCTTTGCCATGATCACATCCTGTTCTTCTAACTCTGAATCCCAGAAACTAACCTGGTATAATAATGCTGTCATCAACAATATTCTTGAAGATCCTGATAAACCGGAAGAAGTGGTGCGTGTGGCTATTGGAATAAGTGCACAGGTTTTTTATATTTCAAAAAAATCTCCTGACTATAAAACCTTAATAGAAAAGGCTAATCTAAGTTTTAAAAAAGGCAAAACCTACAATATTGGGATTGAAAATAAAACCAATATGATCAAGGAGATTAATGAGGTGAAATAAGTAAAATTATTATCAGATTTCACTCTATGACCTTATGACAGAAATTCCGGCATCTACCCTGATTTCTGCACCATGGATATAGGATGCCTCGTCTGAAGCTAGAAACAGAACCGCATTGGCAATTTCCTCAGGATCACCCTGTCTTTTAAAAGGTATCGTAGGAATAATATCCTCCACTGCAGCATCAATTTGTTCAGGAGCTAACCCAGTATTATTAAAAATATTGGTTTTGATATGACCTGGGCTTACTCCATTCACACGGATACCACGTTCTGTAAGCTCTACTGCAAATGTTTTAATAAAAGACTGCACTGCTGATTTCGCTGCTGAATACACAGAAAAGCTGTTCATCGCAATTTCTGTAGCCACAGAAGTATTAAAAATAACCGAACTTCCATTTTTCATCAAAGGAAGCAGCTGCTGAACAGTAAAAAAAGGACCTTTTACCAATACATTAAAAAGTTCATCAAAATGGCTTTCATCTACATTTTCTACGGGAGCAAATTTTCCATAGCCTGCATTGGCAAAAATAACATCAACATGTTCAGTATATTTTCTAACCTCTTGCTGTAAATTCAATAGATCTCGCATATTTCCAGCATTAGAAACGATTCCAAAAGCATGTTCTCCTAATTTTTCCAAAGCTTTATTTACAGTTTCTTCACTGCGTCCCGTGATAATGACACGCCCCCCTTCTTCTATAAATTTTTGAGCGGTAGCTAATCCCATCCCATTTGTTCCACCTGTAATGATTGCTGTTTTGTTTTTAAATCTCTGCATTATTTTTTGGTTTAAAATTCTATGGCAAAGATTAGAATCCTTATGATGGAAAAAAATCCGAATCATGCTGAATATAAAATTCGTTTTCTTTTATAAAATAAATAATAGTCATCAATAAAATCTTTCAAAATTAAATTGCATACAATTTAATTGTCTATATATTTGCATTGTTAATTCATCACAAAGTAAAATTTAGAAAAAACAATTGTAGAATAGTTTAATTTAAAATAAAAGAAAATGTCATTAATAGAAGACTTGAACTGGAGACATGCTGTAAAAGCTTATAACCCAACTAAAAAAGTATCAACTGAAGATTTGAACACCATTCTGGAAGCAGCAAGATTAGCTCCTACTTCATCGGGATTACAGCCCTTCCGTATTATCGTAGTAGAAAATCAGGACTTAAAAGAACAAATGGTTGCTGGGGCTTTAAATCCAGAAGTGATGAGAGACTCTTCTCATGTTTTAGTTTTTGCTGCATGGGACAGCTACTCCAATGAAAAGATAGACAAGGTATACGATCATCATACTGATGTAAGAGAACTTCCAAGAGGTCGTTTCGGGAGCTACACAGATAAGATCAAAGAAATGTACGGAGCACAAACTCCTGAACAGCACTTTGCGCACACAGCCCGCCAGACTTATATTGCTTTAGGAATTGCTCTTGCACAGGCTGCAGAACTTAAAATAGACAGTACACCGGCAGAAGGCTTCAATAATGCAGTAGTGGATGAAGTACTTGGATTAAAAGAATTAGGCTTAAAAAGTGTAAGCCTTTTATACCTTGGATACCGTGACGAAGCCAATGACTGGCTGTCTTCAATGAAAAAAGTCCGTATCCCAATGGATGAATTTATCGTTAAAAAGTAATACCTTCACGAATCTTTCGTACTTTATCTTATGGAACATTCAAATACACCCAAATTAGAAAACCAGATCTGCTTTCCCTTATATGTAATTGCCAAAGAAATTACCGGATTATACCGCCCTTTCCTTGATGAGCTGGACATTACCTATCCACAATATCTCGTTATGATGGTATTATGGAATGGTGACGGGCTTACTGTAAGCCATATCGGAGAAAAACTGTTTCTGGATAGCGGAACATTAACTCCCCTTCTCAAAAGACTGGAAGCAAAAGGGTTTATTGCAAGAAAACGTAAAAAAGAAGACGAAAGAGTTGTTGAAGTATTTTTAGATGAAGCCGGAAAAGAGCTTCAGAAAAAGGCCTGCGAAATTCCGGGTAAAATCCAGGAAAAAATCGGGATACAGCCTGAAGAACTGTTGGAACTTAAAGAAACAGTATTAAAAATATTAAACAAAATAGAAAAATAAATGAAAACGTTATATACAACAAAAGTTACTGCTACAGGCGGAAGAAACGGACATGTAAAGAGTGAAAACGGAGTGTTGGATCTTGAAGTAAAAATGCCTAAAGCGCTAGGAGGTGCGAATGATGACTTCACCAATCCTGAAATGCTTTTTGCAGCGGGATATTCTGCATGCTTTGACAGTGCTTTGAACAGAGTGATCAACCTAGGTAAAGTGAAAACCGGAGAAACAACTGTTACTGCTCAAGTGAGCATCGGACAGATTGAAAACGGAGGTTTCGGACTGGCTGTGGAATTGGATGTGAATATTCCTGGAGTTTCTCTTGAAGAAGCACAATCTTTAACAGAAAAGGCCCACCAGATCTGCCCTTATTCTAATGCTACAAGAAACAATATTGAGGTTAAGCTTTCTGTAACCAACAACGATTAATCCAATTTTTTATAATTATATTTGAAATGAGCTGTTTTCGTAATGAAAACAGCTCATTTTTATTTTTAACCACAGATTTCTCAGATGGGCACAGATGGCTGTGGATACTTAAAAAAATAATTTGCGATGTTTGGTTTTCTTAGACGCAAAGATTTATTTTGGTTATGCTTTATTTTGAGCAAGCAAAGGCTTAATCGATATATCGATTGGATGAAGCGATATTTTAGCTGACGCTTCATTACCCATTACCCTTATCTTTTATTCAAATCGCTTTTTTGATAAGCATCGACCTTTTTATAGGAATCGTTTTTCTCTTTTTCTTTTTTATCCGAAATCAGAATTCCGAATAGGTGATCTATTTCGTGCTGGAAGATAACAGCTGTGAAACCTTCTACTATTTCTGAATATTTCTGTCCTTTCAAATCTAAATATTCTAACTGAATGACTTTACTTCTGTAAAACTGATCTCTGAAATCAGGAATGGACAAATCCCCTTCAGGCCCAAGGTTCTGCAAATCGGATCTCCATACAATCACCGGATTAATGAAATATTCCAAAGGAGTTCCTTCTTTATCAAAGCGCTGTACCCAGATCACTTTCCTGTTGATTCCCACCTGTGGGGCAGCAATTCCTACTCCGCCATCCGTTGAAAGAAGAGATTCTTTCATTCTTTTCACCAAAACAGCAGTATTGGGATCCGTTGGATTAATTTCTGAGGAAAGGTTCAGCAAGGTTTTATGCTGATGATCATCAGTAGTCTGATAGATAGGTAAAGCAGCATTTATATCTCCTTTATTGATTAAGGAAACTTCCTCTGAAGTAAATTTTTGAGCATTGCAGAATCCTACAAAAAGAATCAATAGAATGGATAGTTTTTTCATACAAATTGAATGTGTTACAAAGGTAGAGATTGTTATATAAAAATGGATCATTGTGTTGGAATTTTAGAGAGGAAAGCTGGATGTTATTGTTCAACATTTAAATATTTATACACATTTTATTTGTAGATTTTGGCTAAAGCCATTCGAATCTTCATATAAAAGAAGAACGGGCTATCCTTCGACTACGCTCAGGATTTTACCCGTTCCTATTGAATTTGATATTGTTCTGATTATTAAAAAATCTGCGAAATCTGTGTGATCTGCGAGACACAAATTAAAAAGTTTTCGTCATATCCCCAGGAATAATCAGGTTAAATTCCGTCGGAATATAATCTTTAGCAGGTACTTTCAATTCAGGATCCTCAGATTCAAAAACAGAGATTACAGCCATTTTCAGAGTAGGGTTTTTCTGTTTGATATACCAATACGTTCCGCCAAACTCTTTGCTGTGATAATTACCATTATAATGGATAAAGGTTTTCCCAGCCTGTATATTTTTTATGATAGATTCAGCCATTGTTGCATCTTTTACCGCCTGTGCTGAGATAAAGTTCATCACCTTGGTCCCTTCTGCATGGTCCCCCATCATGGCTTTCATTTCAGGATACCCTGGAGTATCTAAGGTTACTTTGATTGGTAATTGGGCAATGTATGTCTTTTCTTTATCGCTTAATGTATTCAAAGATTCTATACCTTCTTTTGCGGTTTGTGAGGCATATCTTCTCGGAATATTGGTGGCAATGAAGTTCAGCTTTTTATTCTTTGCAAAATCTACCAGCGGTTTGTAATCTGTTGCATAATTATTCCATAAACGGGCAGAATCTTTCAATGTTTTAGCATCAAATTTTCCACTCAGATACTGATTCAGCTGAGCCTGGTTGTCTCTTTCAAACATTTCAGCGCCTAAAATAAGCTGACCATTTTTCTTTTCAAATAAAGCTTCTGTTATTTTAAGCTGCAGCCAGTGATTAATGGAGCTGTTATGATTTTCACCAAAGAAAACAACATCATAATCTGCCAATTCCTTCACCAATTTATCCGTTTTTACTTCTTTCCCTTTTTGGTCATAAAACTGATAGGCTTTAAAGTTCTGTGCATTGAGTGAACAGAAGGCCGCCAGCAAAATCGCTATGAAAATATTCTTCATTTTTTATCTTTAGTATTTTAATTTAGCTACAAATTACATAATATTCTGGGGCTTTTTACAATGCCGGCCAAAATCCAAAAGAAAAAGACCGCCTTGAATTTTACAAACAAAACGGTCTCTCTTAAAATCATCTAATTATTATTGTTCAAGAGTTGCTACAAGATCTTTCCATTCTTGAAGTTCAGGAATTCCAGGTTTTCTTTTTCCAAAGAACTGAACAATGAAGTCTCCTTCTTTATTGAATACTTCAATCGCTGTAACTTCTCCGTCTTCAGTCGGTTTTTTCACAATCCATGCTTCTGCAATTTTCGTTACATCTAAGTGTAGGTTGAAATCAGGATCCATTACATTGAACCATTGCTGGTGCCAAAGTGTTTTCTTGACATTTCCTGTGTGAATCTGGATAATTCCTCTGTTTCCTACGAAAACCATGATGGGTGTACCCTTTTCTGAAGCTTCTTCAAGAATATTAACTACTTTTGAGTTATCAATTTTTTGAGTAAAACCTTCCGGAGCCAGTCTCAGGGCCTGAGTTCTGCTTACTCCGAATTTTCTGGTCATCATGAAGAAATCGTGAGTATCTTTTAATTCTGTCCACGCTTTTTTAAATCCTTCAACATCGATTTCAGTATCTGCCTTTTCTGGTTGTTTTGGAGCTACTGCTTCAAAGTTAAATGCTGGGTTCTGATCTTCTGTCTTGAATTTTTCAACAACTGCATCGAAAGCAGCTTCTTCACTATTCTTTGTAAGATAGATCTTATGCAATGCCAATCCGTCTTTTCCAAAAAACTGAAGACTTTTCTTGTCCCCTTCTACCACTGCAAATGCAAACTTCCAGTGATTAAGGAAAATTCTAAGATCAATATCTTCTCCTACAAATAGCTGAGCATGAGGGCTGCTGAAATCTCCGTTCTGGTAAATTCCTTTTCTTTCATGAACACACTCATCATTGCGGGTAAGGGCCATTACTTTTCCTAATTTTTCTACTTCTGTAAGAATTCCCGGAAAATCTGGGTTTAGCACAGTTACTCCTTCTCCAATCCCAGTTGCCAGTAATTCAGCTTCGCTTACACCAAACTGTGCTGCTGCATTTCTTATTCTCACATGTGGATTTTCAGCTTTCAGAGCCTCCCATTTTTCCTTTAAATCATTCACTAATATGCTCATTATTTTATTTTTTTATTGTTAAAATTGTATAGATTCTTTGTATCGTTTCGTTTCCTGTTTTGCTTTTTATCTGCTCTTCTTTTTCAGAAGTTTTCATTCTTTTAAAATGACTTTTTGAAACCAATTCTTCCATCTCGTCATTGTTATAAAGATTGAAATCATATGCTGTAAAAGGTAGTTTTTCCATGAAATCTCTTTGTCCGAACGTCAGTACAAATGTTCCGTTATCCTTTAAAACCCTGAAGATTTCATTTAAAAAATCAACTGGATTTTTCCAGAAATAAACGGTATTGACTGTAAATATTTTATCAAAGGTCTCATCTTCAAAAGGAAGTTTTGTTCCTTCATATAAAACAAATTCTGCCTGGCTTTCAAATTCCTGATTCAATCTTTTAGCTTCCCTATGCATGGTTTCCGAAATATCAATTCCTGTATATTTCAGTCCTTTTGCCAAACTAAAGATATTCTTCAGGTGTCCTGCATTTCCGTGTCCTATTTCAAGAATTCGTTCATCATCTTCTATCAGAAGAGCTCTGATACTTTCTAATGTCATACTGATATTAGTAGCATTCATCATTTCACCAATCTCAATACCTTTTTCTCCTTCGGGATTGGCAAGATGCTGGGCAAGGATTTTTAATTCGTCTTTTTCCATGGTTATCCGAAAATGATCATTGGGTTATTCGTAATAGGGTGTTCGCAGATGGTACATGGAAAGTTATAAGCATGGCTGATATTTTCAGCTGTAAAAACTTCCTGTGGAGTTCCATAAGCAGAAACCTGTCCTGATTTCATTAATAAAATTTTATCTGCAAACTGAGCTGCAAGATTCAGATCATGGAGAACAACAATCGCACTGTTTGCTTTCTTGGTAAAATTTTTGATAATTTCAAGTGCCTTATATTGATGTTTAATATCCAGATTATTCAGAGGTTCATCCAGAAAAACCAATTTGTGGGCAATATCATTTTCCAGCTGCGCCATTACTCTTGAAAGATGTACACGTTGCTTTTCTCCTCCTGAAAGAGAGTTGTACTCCCTTTCTTTAAGATGAAAAATATCTGTTTCATACATCTTATTGTTCATGGCTTCAAGGTCTACTTTTCCAGGCTGTGCATCAAAATAAGGATACCTTCCCATCATCACTACATCTTTCACCTCAAGAGGAATATCGTTGCTGTTATGCTGTGAAAATTTGGCTTTATGTATAGAAAGTTCTTTTACATTCCAGTCTTCAATAGGTTTATCTTTAAATAATACTTTTCGCTTTTCAGATTTCACTTCATGAGCCAAAACACTTAAAAGACTTGATTTTCCTGCTCCATTGGGACCTACAATGGCTAAAAACTCACCATATTCTAATGAGACATCTACCCCATCCAGAATACGGAATTCTTTGTGCCTATAGTTAATTTGATGTGCTTTGATCATTACAATGATTTTTTAAATTTAACCAAAATAGCAATAAAAATAGGTCCTCCCATTAAAGCGGTCAAAATCCCGATTGGCAATTCTGAAGGTTCTACAATACTTCTGCTGAATGTATCGGCCGTCAGGAGTAAGATACTTCCAAATACGGCAGACAAAGGCAGAATAAAAGTATAATTGGATTTGAATAATAGTCTTAAGATATAAGGTACTATAAGACCTACAAAACCAATAGTTCCTGAAAATGCTACACAGCTTCCCACCATCAATGCCACAATGATAATGATCTGCTTCTTCAGTCTTTCTACATTGATCCCTAAATGCTGAGCATCTTTCTCTCCCAGCATCATGGCATTCAAGGCTTTTCCTTTAGGCAGTAAAATAACATAGGCTCCAATCATTACAACAGCTAGAATAATATTCTTCGTCCATGTTGCAGCAGCTAAACTTCCCAAATTCCAGAATGTAAGATCCCTAAGCTGTTCATCTTTTGAAACATAGATTAAGAAACCTGTAATTGAAAAGCCTATTGCCGTAATAGCTACACCTGTCAACAACATCATAACCACATTGGTCTTTCCGCCGCTTGTTGAAATTCTATATACCAGCATCATGGATAAGAAAGATCCTATAAAGGCAGAAATTCCTACGAGCGAAAATTGTACGGCTTCAGGAAGGTATTCTTTAAAATGTCCTCCCAAAACAATGGCTATGGCAGCCAATAATGTAGCACCTGATGTAAGACCTATTAAATCTCCCGTAGCTAAAGGGTTTTTAAAAAGTCCCTGCAAGCTTGTTCCTGAAACAGACAACATACTTCCAATTAAAACAGCCATAATAATTCTGGCTGCCCGCACATCCCAAACTACATATTTATCACTCAATGATAAACTGGAATCTCCCTGTATTACTTTTCCTAAAACGTTAAATGCAGATTTACCACCAAAATCGTAAACTCCTGTATTAATAGACCATACTGCTATAGCAACAAGCAGTATGATACTTATTGTCATGTAAAAGTATAATTTACTTTGTGTTCTCAATTAAAAGTTTGTTTAATCCAACTGCTGCTTCTCCTAGTCTCGGTCCGAAACCAGAAACTAACCCTCCATCCATTGCGATGATCTTCTTATTTTTTCCGGCATTGGTCTGGGAAACACCTGGCATCTTCAATGCTCCTTCGTTTCCACCCGCTCCCTGTAGTCCTGTTTCAAAGAAAAACAATACATCAGGATTAGCTTTCACCACTGCTTCCGGAGTTAATGGTTTGAAATCTTCAAATTCATTCACGGCATTTTCTCCACCTGCCAAATTAATTAAAGCGGCCATTGGAGTATTTTTACCTGCTACCATCAACATGTTTCCTCTTGCATAAATAAATAATACTTTAGGTTTTTTAGCTGTTGGCTGAACCTGCTTCAGATCTGCATCTATTTTATCAGTTAATTTTTTATAATCTGTATTTCCGATAGCTTTTGCCACCTCTTCAATCAGCTTTTTAGTGCCATCAACAGTATATTCCTGCTTAAAGACCTCTGCTTTGATTCCGGATGATTTGATTTTCCCCATTAGCTCCGGGTTGATGTCCTTATCTGAAGCTAGAATTAAAGTAGGTTTTACTGCCATAATCGGCTCAATCGTTATAGATCTTACATGTCCAAGATTTTCAGCGGTAGCTTTTAAGCTTGCAGGATATGTACTGGTAACATCTGTTCCTACGATTTCTTTTTCATGTCCCAAAGCGCTTACAATCTCTGTGATTCCTCCGCTTAAGGTTACAATTTTATTATTGCTTTTTGGAGCTTCAGAAGTAGCTTCCGTTGTATTTTCTTTCTTAGCACCTTCTTCTTTTTTACAAGAGTATACTGCTACAAGAACAGAAGCTGCAAGGATAAATTTCTTCATGATATACTATTATTTGATTTATTATAAGGCTTTGTACATAAATGTTGGATGTCCTCTTTCTCCTTTATCATTAACAATTTTCACAAATCTTATTTTATAATAAGCTCCTGCTGCATCTTTAATGACATAGAAGATATCTCCCTTTACTTTAGATCCTTCCGGTCCAACTTCTCTCCAGTTTCCTCCAATGACTCTTTGATCATTGTATACAAATTTTGAATCATCTACATTCTCCTTTTTAAATTTATTAAAGGTATCTACCATTGAACTAGCTGCCACCTTCACTTCATAAGCTCCTACATTACCTACATTATTGGTTGTCACAAAATCTGCATTAATATAACTTCCTACACTTGGGATAATATTGGTAAATACCGTAAAACAAATGTCCCACTTATTTTTTTCAGGCTGAATAAGTACTTCTTTGTTCTGTTTTAAGTTAAAGAAGGTATAATTGTAAGCTTTATTTTTCTTCACCTCTACTGTTTTAATCCCAGCTCCTGTAGCATTCAGCTGTCCATATCTTACCTTATAACCATCTCCTTGTCTTACTATTTGTACTTTCATCCAACCTCGGTCATCTCCTCCTGTAATAGTTGAACCTGTAGCAATAGTCCCGGTATAAAGTTCTTTACCAAGATTTACAAGATAGACTGCATTTTCAGATGCATTGGCCTTTATTTCTTCTATTGCTGTAGGGCTAGTTGGAAAATTACCTTTTACATCATCAATATAGTTTACATTATCAGGGTTAAAGTTGGCCACCTGCACATCATCCTTCAAGCTGGCAACATCAGATTCTTTTACGTTTTCAATATCAGTGACATTTGGAATTTTACCAGCAGCCATCATAATAGAAGTGTTCAAGACCACTTTAAATTCATTTCCTGAATAAAATGCCAGATCCCAGTCTGTTCTTTTATTTGTGGTTTGTCTAGGCTGTCCAGTTTGCTCATCTACTATATCACTCAAGTCTATCCACACCTGATTAGGTTGTGCTGAACCATTCACAAAAGGATTTACAGAGACTCCTTCCGAAGGAATAACCGATACAGGATCTTCATTAGCATTAATACAGGATTGAACAATAAATGATGTTCCTATTAATAGATAGAATAGTATTTTTTTCATTGTTAGAATTTTAAAAATTATAGCTTAAACGAGCTAAGAAGCTTCTGCCATAGAATAAATTAATTTTTGGATCTGCAGTACTGTGTGCATTTCCTGTAAGAGTAGTATCTCTTATAGAGGTCACATCAAAAATGTTTTTTACCCCAAGACCTACTTCCAGATGCTGGTTAAAGAAAGGTTGTGTAACGATGAAGTTCATCATATGAAAATCCCCTCTTTCTCCAAGTACATATGTTGGGTTTTTAAGATCAGGAGACAAAGTAAACTGTTGTGTTTTTCCTGTATATTTATAGAATAGTGATAAGGTTGTATTTACATTCGGAATAGTATAGTTCACCATTGCACTTGCTTCCAGCGTATAAAAAAAGTCGGTAGGAGAAGTGATGATTTGATCTGTAAGCTCTTTTGAAATCCCATAATAAGCAACATTGGCAGCCACGGAAAGCTGGTCTTTTTGTGCTTTAAAATTAGCTTCAAACAGGTAAGATCTATATTTATCCAGATTAAGATATTGATATTTCAAAGGCTGTCTGCTTACCGTTACCGATTCAATTCTGTCTTTCACATAAAGATAAGTAGCACTTGCACCAATTCCCAAGTTCCATCCTGAGCTCGTTGTGAATGTCTTTTCTCCGTTTAAAGAAGCCGTCATTCCCGTTTCTGGAACAAGGTTTTCATTTCCTCTGATATCATGGTTGCTGTCTACCATATAGGTATATAGTTCATCAAAGTTTGGAAAACGGTTAGCACTTCCTACTACTAATCTGAAATTATCGTTATCAGTAACTTTCGCTCTTGCTGTTAAGGAATAGTTATGCTGTATATCAAACTTATCACTCAGTGCCAAACGATATCCGGGACGCAATGACAGCCAGTTTGTAGCATTCCATTCAACAGACATAAAGTTGGCATAATTGAATATTTTTCTGTTTACATTATCTGTCCCTTTGAAGCTTCCGGCAATATTTCCTGCAAAGCCTGAAGTATGATCCAACTCATACCCTAATTGGAAATCAATCTTTTTATTATCTAAAAAATTACTGAAAACCCCTCTTGAATAAAGAACATCAGCTTTATTATAAGACTGGTAATTGTCTTTACTGCCAATTACTTTTCTATTCGGAATATCATATTTAAAATCTCTATATTTTCTATCTTGGGTCTGATAAGAAAAATCTCCGGTATAGTTTATAGTTCCTAATTTCGCTTGTACATTAAGCTGATGAAGATATCTTGTAGTATAATAATCTCGATCATTGGAAGAGTAAGTTCTGTCTTTTACATTATAAAAATACTCGTTGACAATTGGATTATAGTAATTCAGCTTTTCATTAACGAAACCGAATTTATAGAATATGGAAGTTTTATTCTTATTATACCTTACAACTCCATCAACGTTCATTACATCTTTAGGCTGCCACAGATAGCCTCTTTTCCCATCTTGCTCAAAGTACTTATACCCTTCCTGTGATCCTTTGAACCCCTGGAAATCATTGTGGTTAATATGAGCACCTACATACCAGTTTTCATTAATATTATAGCCAATATTTAAAGTCTGGATATGTCTTCCCTCACCTTTTTTCTTAATATCATATTCTTTTCCTACCGTTTCTTCCTGCACAGAAGCATTTAACGTAAGTTTTTTCTGACTGTTTTTCTTTGTAATGATATTAATAACACCTGCTACAGCATTGCTTCCGTAGTCTACCCCCATTGAACCTCTTACTACTTCTATCCTTTCTACATTGTTGATATTAAGCTTGGTAAGGTCAATATTATTTCCCAATCCTATATCACCCACTACCGGAATATTGTCAATCAAAACTTTAGTATATTCTCCACCAAGCCCCATTAAGCTGGCTGTAGAATTACCAGAATTACGGTCTGAAGTAATCAATACATTCAAGCTTTGATTCAAAACATCAGCAACATTGGTTGCAGCCATATTCTTTATCTGTGCCGCATTGATCACTTCAACTTTATAGATGGATTTATTGATGGATTGCTGTATATACTGTCCTGTAACGACAACTTCTTCTATCTTTTTATTTTTAAGAGAATCCTGTTCCTGTGCATTGATCCAGCAGATCGCGGACAAAGATAGTATTGAAAGTACCTTCTTCTTCATAGGGGGGCAAAAATTTTCGACAAATATAATGCTTTATTTAGAACAATTAAAAATAAATATATATTTTTGTAGAATAATTCTAAATATAAATAAGTTATGAAAATAAAATTACTTCTTGGAACTTTGATGTTTACAGCAGTTACAGTAAATGCTCAATTAGCGACTATTAATGAAAACTTTCAATCTTTTACTACAGGAAATACAGCTCCATGGCCACAGCAAAACTGGTCAAATATCCAAAATACAACATCCGGCCCTTGGGTGTATGCTTCCGGAACAACGAATAAACTGATTCAGTATTATAGTTTTTCGGCAGCTAATACTGCAGGTTATCTGATTACTCCGCAAATCATTGCACCAGACGGAAATAAAACAATAACTTTCAAAGCTGCTCTTACCACAGGATCTACGTCAGGAGCAACCGGGACAATAGAAGTAGGCTTGGTAGATAATACTACTGAAATGGGTACATTCACCCCTATTGGCAATATTATTAATCTGACCGCAGATAACGTACAATATTCATTGCCTGTACCGGCTTCCACTAAACAATATATTGCCTTTAAAATTATTGGAAGCAATATGCATACTGCAATTCAAATGGATGATGTAGTTTATGATACAACTTCTTCATTAGGAGTAAACGATAACACAGTCTCAAAAGACCAGGTTACTTTTGCTGTAAATTCAGATAATACTTCGTTGGAATTCAGAGGTAAAACCCCTAAAAATATCCAAATCTATTCTTCTGCAGGCCAAAAAGTAGCAGAAGGAAAACTGAACGGACAAAAATTTAATATCAATGAACTTCAGACGGGGGTATACATTATAGCTGTTGATACAGCTGAAGGGAAAACCATTCAATCAAAGTTCATTAAAAAATAAGGTTTATTAGACTATTATTTGCCTTAATAAAGCTGGAGGGACCATTCCTTTCGGCTTTTTTTATAGCCAAGTTCTAAGATCATAATAATAAAACACGATAAAAATCATATTTTTATTTAGAATGATTAAAAATAATTATATAATTTTGTGGAATCATTCTAAATAATAATGTAAAAAATAAATTATGAGAACAAAACTATTATTGGCATCGGTGCTTGCTCTTACTGTTCAACAGACTGTGCTAGCACAGACCGATGCATTAGGATACACACAAGCAAATATGACGTTGGGAAGCGGGTATCAAAATCGTTCATTCTTTAATTTCACAGATGGGAATATTATTTCTCAGCCTGCCAACACATGGGATGTAGCATTTTACAGAACTTCTCCTTATACAACAGGAACAAGAATTAATGATGCTAAAAATATTGAAGTATATACAGCTGCTACCAGCTTAACTGAATGGGATAATATCAATATCAGTAATGAAAGTTCTTGGGGAGCACCCCTTTATAATCCGGACCAAATTACGGACTGGAGCCAGGGAGCTTTTGAACAAGGGCCTATTACAGCCCCTAACCCTAATATTCCATCGACAGGATGGGGAGTTTACAATACAGTGACTCACCATGTTAATGGAAAAGCAATTTTTGTTCTGAAATATGCTTCAGGAACGTATATTAAGTTTGCTATTGAAGATGCGTTTGCAGGATATACTTTTAAATATTCAAAGTGGGACGGTACTGCATGGGGACCAACAGAAACAAGAACACTAGCTAATGGAAATGATGATGCTTATTTCAACTATTTTTCATTTGATACCGGAGCAAAAGTTCCTAACATGGAGCCTTCAAAAACTGCATGGGACTTAGTATTTACAAAATATTTTACATTCTATAACGGTGTTCAGATGTACCCTGTGGCAGGGGCAATCCAAAGTCCAGGCCTTAAAGTTGCAATGGTAGACCCGGAAACGCAGGAAGTTGCTAATGGAAATATTCCTGCTGCTAATAACTTTTCATCTAATATCACTTCTATCGGACACTCATGGAAAGTGATTACAACTTTAAAGAATAATGTTGTTTATTATGTGAAAAAAGGAGATGATTATTACAGAATGTATTTTACTCAAAGTGATGGTTCCAGCACTGGAAACATGTACTTCAAATACAAAAAGATTACAGGATCTCTGGGAATCACAGAAGTAAGTAAAAAGGCTTCTTTCGGTATCTATCCTAACCCAACAACAGCAGATAAAAAGGTAACTATTTTATTCGATGTTAAAGAAAAAGCAAGTAATAAAGGGAGTGTAGAAGTATACGACCTAACTGGAAAAAAAGTACATGCTGCTGAATTAACTAATCAGGCAGGATTCTATAGACAAGACCTGAACCTGTCTCAGCTTCCTTCAGGAAATTATATGGTAAAAATTAACTATGGAGGAACTTCGGAAACGAAAAAACTTATCGTGAAATAATATTTTACTCAAAATACTTTCTATTTTTTCTAATAAAAAGGCGGCTTTCAGAATTCTGGAACCGCCTTTTATTTTTGTTAGTATATCTTAAATCCTTTGTAAACTTCCACTGTACTTTCCATCATTTTAGAAGCGTCTTTGCGGAAATCCAGCAAGTGATCCTGCCCATTGTGTATGTTGTGATGATCAACACTTTCCCAAAGTTCAATCAGGAAAAATGTTCCTTTGTTATCTTTATCTTCAATAAGGTCATACTGCAGGCAGCCTTCTTCTTTTCTTGTTTCCTTTACCAGGTTTTGGAAAAGCTCTACCGCTTCCATCAGATAATTTTCATTAAACTTAAAAAGTGCAATGATGTGTAGGTTCATATTCTAATATTTATTGGTGTAAAAGTAAAATAATTTCAAAATCAAATTTATTTTTGATCCCATTATTTTTCACATACGTAGTATATTTTTAACTGAATACTGATTTATAAATAGTTATAGAACTCATCACGATCACCAAAACCCCAATTACCAGAAACATTTTCTTCACCGGAAGCTTTGCAGTAAGCATTGCAGAGAAAGGTGCTGTAATAATTCCTCCTATTAAAAGCCCCAGAATAATATTCCAATGCTGAATTCCGAGGGTAAGGAAAAAGGTAACAGCAGCTGTAATGGTCAGAATAAATTTGGCAACAGTAGAACTTCCTACAGCAAATCTTGGAGTAAAAGCATTTTTGATAAGGGTTCCGGTAACCAAAGGTCCCCAGCCTCCTCCTGCAAAAGAATCTATGAAACCGCCAATTACCCCAAGCCTTGTTAAATTGGTTTTTCTTTTCAATGCTTTACTCTGTTTATCTTTAAAGGCATTGGACAGAATCTGAAATCCAAGATACAAAGTATAAAATGCGATGATCGTTTTAGTAATCTTTGCGTAATATTCTCCAAAATAAGTAAGGCTAACCGCTCCGATAATTGCTCCAATAACAGCAGGAATGGCTAACTTTTTGACCAGACTTTTGCTTACATTCTTAAGTTTAATATGGCTTAGACTTCCTGCAGCCGTCGTAAAACTTTCTGCTGAATGAATACTTGCACTTACAATATGTGGAGGAATATTCAGAAACATCAGCGTGGTGGTACAGATTACACCATATCCCATCCCCATTGATCCGGCAACAATTTCTGCAAAAACACCCACCAGAAGCATCCAGTAAAAAATATAATGATCCTTCGCCAAAGTCTGCTGCAGCTCATCAAAGTAACCCAGTTCATATAGAGAAAAGACAGCTATTGATACCAGAGCAATTGTGATAAACAATATATTAAGCCTTGTCTGAATTTTTCTTGTAATCACCATAAGTTTGATATTGTAGGGTTATTTTCCTTAGCATTCTTACTATTGATTTTCCAAACAATGATATTACTCAACATCTTACCTGCCCTTAATAGCCTCATACGATCTGCATGTTCTTTTGGAACCATAATTTATTCTTTTGAAGTCATGCAAATATCTAACAAAAATATTATCCTACAAAACAAGTAGACTATTATTTCAAAAAAAAGGATCAGGTCAGTCGACCAGATCCATTAAAGTTTTTTTCTCAAGTATATTAAGGGAAGCATCCCTAACCTCTATCAATACATCGTGCAAGCCACAGTGATCTTCATTGCAGTCATCACATTTTTCATAGAAGTTCAAACTTACACAGGGAAGCATAGCAATGGGGCCATTTACCAGACGAATAATTTTGGCTAGCTTTACTTCTTCGGGGTTTTCTCTTAGAAAATATCCCCCACCTTTTCCTTTTTTACTGTCAAGGATCTCTGCCTTTTTCAGTTCAAGCAGGATATTTTCTAAAAACTTTAAAGGTATCTTTTTGTGTTCCGCTATTTCGGAAATAAGAACCGGACCTTCATTTCTTTTTTCTACAAGATATGAAAGTGCCTTAAACGCATATTGAGATTTTTTGGATAGCATTACAGCAAAAATAAGAAAATTGTTTTATATGTTTAAACTAAAAGACAAAATAACAAAATAGCTCATTAATGGCTTTGTTTTTTATCTTTTTGTGGTATCACAATTTTGCCTTTCTCCTATTAAATCGTTATGTTTGCCCTATGTTCAGTAAACAAGAAGCGCAGCAACTCAAAAAGGAATTTTGGACAGCTTTTGGCAAATCTTTTCCAAGAAAATGGATCCTGTATGGCACTAAGGTCAAGGATATGGCATTTAAATTCTCTGCAGATAATAAAAAGGTAGAGGTTTCTCTTGATATCGAAATGAAAGATGAAATTTTTCGTAATGCTTATTATGAAAAAATATGGTCTTTGGAAGATATTTTAAAAGATTTTATTGGAGATTTCCAAAAAGAAGAGCACTTTACCCTGGAAAACGGCAAGGTTATCAGCCGGATTTGGGTGGAAAAAAATGGAGTTTCCATCTTCAATAAAAATACATGGCAGGAAATTTTTGAATTCTTTTATGAAAAAATGGATAGATTCGAAAGATTTTATTATGAATATGAGGATTTTATAAAGGACATATAAAATAATTATGAAATAATTATCGTTTTACACTTTAGGTTAAGATAAAAAAGAAAACTATCTTTGCTCTATACCACTTAAACTAATAGATGAAACTAAATATGATTAACAATGAGAAAAGTGTACAAAAACATTTTTGGAGAAGTCATCTCCAAAAGCAAAGCTATGAAGCTCGATGAATATCATCTGTATTATTACAAAAGTGATTCTGATATACTAAAAGAGATTGAGTTCATCAATGAAGAAAATATATATAACATCAATTATTTTTTAGATGAAGGTGACAATGAAGATGAAATTATAGAATATCTGAAAGAAAAATCTGATTTTTTTGATATTGAAAAAAAGGAAACCGCTGACGGATTTATTATTACCACCAATAAATTGTATTCATTATCTGTAGATGATCTCCCCTTAATTTCTAAAACCGTCTTTAAAACTGACGACCCCGAAAATTTTATATGCTCACAGGTCATTGACAATGAAACCCAGGAACCGCAACTTGAAAGAACAGTGAAATGCTGGTATACTTCTGATGAAAAAGGAGAAAAATATGCCGCTATAGAATGCAGCTACCAGGAAGATGGAAAGCTGGAGCTTGCTGTAGATAAAACAACAGATCCTGAGCATGAACAGAACTGGGCCCATTATGATTATGAAACATTTCAGGAGCTTCAGAAACGATTTCCGGTGGACATAAGCTATTACAAAACTGCTGCACTACTTCCAAAGGAAGCCTATCAGAGCTAAAAAAAATCAACAATACATCAAACAACCACAATTTATTGATATGGAAGACAATCCTATATTTTGGGCGGATGGGGATGATCCGCAAATGATTGAAGCCTACAGAAAAGCACAGGAAACATTCAAATATTTTTGGCGTGAGCAATCCTGGGAATACAGAAGAATAATCCCGGGGCTTAATGTTTCATGTGTAAAAGTGATGTTTTCAGAGCAGACAGAAACAGGAGAAACCAATGTTGAACATATGTGGATCAATGATATTGGTTTTGATGGCAGCAGGGTAACAGGATATCTGATCAACGAGCCTAATATATTAAGAAATGTTCAGGTAGGCGATTACATTGACATTCCTCTTACTGAAATCAGTGACTGGCTTTTTGCCATCACCCCTAGTATAAAGAAACCAACAGGACTTTCCAAGCTATTCTCTTCATCAGCTGAACCTCTTCCAAAAGCATATGGTGGGTTTACCATACAAAAGATGCGCTCGGATATGTCATCATCAGAAAGAAAAGATCATGACAATGCCTGGCAGCTGGATTTCGGGGATTTTAACGACATTCTAGTGGTTAATAACCAAAAAGAAGAACCTCAAAACCTTATCGAACATCCGATGAGCAGAAATATGAAAGAAGATTTTGCTAAATTCTTACAGGAATATCCGGATGAAATTAAGCTTATTGATGAAAACGGCCAGTCTCTTTTGCACCGGGAAACCATTGCAGGAAACCTAACTACAGTACAAGCTGCCCTGGAAGCCGGAGCTGATAAAACAGTGCAGTCTAAAGCTGGAAAGACCGCTCTGGATTATGCAAAACAACTGAATTGGGAACATATTATTCCGGTACTGGAAAATTATTCATAATAAATAAGAGTAAAAACTTAGAAGAATACTACATACAATAAAAAGAGAAGCCATAAAGTTTCTCTTTTTATTGTATATTTTTTGTGTTTCAAAAAATTAATGATTGGATTGAATGATATTGTCAACCAAACCATTTTCAATGGGATTTCCTCCTCCATTATTATAAAAATCAAGCGGAATGATTCCCAATCTTTTCTTTCCTGAATACTGCGTATACTGTTTCAGCCAAGGATTCATGGCCGGATCAACTCCCGAACCTCCCCACGCATATTGGTAAGGCGTATGGTGAAATACTCCATAGGCAATACTGTTAAAGCTAACATACAGAACAGCACCATTATCAGCATTTTTCTGCATAGCGCGTTCCAAATTCTCCTGTACGTACTTTACCTTTTTGTGAGTATCATAACTTTCGTAATTGTCTTCGAGATAGAATTTCTGCCCATTGGCATTCGTCGTTTCAAAAGTAGTATTATCCTGCCATGTTCCAAACCTCACTCCTACTTTGTTTTTATCAATCCCTGAATTTCCCACATTCAGATCAAATCTGTATAAAAAGAGTACTTTTCCTTTGGTTTCATTTAAATTAGGAAGGGCATTTCCCTGAAAATAAAGAGTATTGTATTTTTTAAGATATTTGATAAAATTATCAGAAATATCCTGTCCGCTTTTTTCATTGTTTACAGACATTAAAACAGTTTCAGACGGATGATCTCTTAAAAATGACTGGCAAGCATCCAATACATTTCCGAAAGTAACTCCACAGGAAATAATACCGTGGTAAAGATCTAACGGATCAGAAGAATTAGATGAATTCACGAGCCTGATATCCAGGAAACGAATCCCATTTTCCAACTGTTGTCTAATGTCATAATTCTGACATCTTGCTCCAAATGAGGCAGAAGAAATTTTATACGTTCCTGAATCATGTGTTCCCGGTATGCTTAAAGCTTTCAGCGAAACATTGGGTTCCAATTTGCTCATCCACTCTGAGCCATTTAATTTAAGATAAAACTGGTTTACACCAGATACTGAAACATTACAGTTAAAATGTGTATTTGCATCAGTTTTTAAGACATAGGTTCCCGATATTTTTTTAAGATTCCGGCTTCCGATCCACCAGTTGTTCTCTGATTTTGAATTATGTCCCTGTCCAATCTGTACATCGTGAAGTTCGCAGTGTCTATTGTGATAATCAAATGATAAGGTACAGGTAAATGCAAAGTTCAGTTTCCCCGGCAAAGCATCATTGGAGCTACAGCCTATGGCATCGCCTCCCGATATTTTACTTTTGAACCATTGAGCAACTGTATCTGTCCCATGTCTTCCAGCCTGAACGTCTATTTCCCAGGTATTCCCTGATTTCTGAATAATATCCGGTGTATTTTCCCAAGGCTGTCCCGAAGAGATGCTGTGATCTGTAATGACCATTCTTAAATTACTTACTCCATCCATCATCTGGAGAAGAAACCTGTTGTGTTGTTTTGTTGGCATGATATGGTGATTTAATTTAATATTTTATAAAAAAGCAATAGATTTCTCTATCCTGCCAGACAAAATTATATAGAATTAAAGGGCATTCATAGCGTATAAATACTTGTTTTTGAATTCGGGTATATTTACTTAATTTTGATAATAAGACTAATATTTTTCCTAACTTCTCTCATTATTTCCAAATCATAGTGTAACAAAAGATATGATTCAAATGTCTTATTATTAAAATCTTATGAGAAAAACATTGCTCTTTTTTATAGGTTCTATTTTGTTGATTTCTGGCCAAATTGTGAAAAACAATTCACCTTCTGTTTCTCATGAGGTAAGGGATTCTTTAGACAGGGAAATCAATACAATATACCAACAAGGGAATTTCAATGGTTTTTCAGTGGCTATAGTTAATGATCAATCCACTCTTTACCAAAAAGGATTTGGTTTTTCAGCTGTTGCAGAAAAGAAGCCCTACACTATTAATACTATTCAAAATATTGCTTCTGTTTCTAAAACATTGGTTGGAATCGCTCTTTTGAAAGCACAGGAATTGGGTAAACTGAAATTGGATGATCCCATACAGAAGTATTTACCATTTAAAATTGTGAATCCTAATTTTCCTCAGAACTCCATAACCATTCGTCAACTGGCTTCTCACACCTCTTCTATTCTGGATAATGAGTTTTATTTATCTAAAAACTATTTTCTAAAGCCCAATCAAAATCTGAGTGGAATAAAGCTTAATTTTGATGATGAACAGATATTCAACCCGTCAGATTCTATCATTACAATGTCTGCTTTCTTAGAAAATGTTCTTGCAGAACACGGAAAATGGAATAAAAATAGTTTTTCCACTCATTCACCGGGAACTATGTATGAATATTCCAATGTAGGAACTGCTTTAGCCGCTTTTATTGTTGAACGAGCAACCGGACAGGAGTTTAGTATGTTTACCAAAGAATATATTCTGAAACCTTTACAAATGAATGATTCAGGATGGAAATTTGAAGAGATTCAGTTTTCTAAATTCTCAAAGCTTTATGAAAATCCTAAAACGGTTCTGCCTTATTACCTTTCTGCTACTTACCCTGACGGCGGGTTTATCACCAACATTACTGATTTAAGTAAATATTTAACTGAATTAATCAAAGGATACAATGGAAAAGGCAGAATTTTGAGTCAGAAAAGCTATAAGGAATACTTTACTCCTCAATTGAGTGCCGCTAATTTTACTGAAAGAAATACACAAAACCCTTACAGTGAATCTTATAATGTGGGAATATTCATGGGATTTGGCTATACAGGATATATAGGTCATACAGGCGGAGATCCGGGAGTCATGTCGATGATGTTTTTCGATCCTAAAAATAATCTGGGGAGAATTATGATTTTCAATACTAATTTTTCAGATAAGAAAGGGAATGATGCTTTTTATGGAATTTGGAATGTCTTGGAAAAATATCAATTACATTTAAATAAGAAAAAATAATTAGAATGGGACTTCCAAAAAAGACTTCAAGAAATATCGTAGTCGATGATATTGAATATTCCTGGATAGCATCAGGAAATGATGACATTATCAATCTGATTATTACTTTAAAAGAAAATTCCGGACAAAAACTATTTGCTCATTTCGACTATTGGACCATCACAGAAAATGAAAAAATACGCAAATCACTCCGGAAGTTGTAAGAAAAGTTATTGAATATGGAATTTTGAATGGATGGAAGGCAAATGAAAGAGGAAAAAATGTAGATATTGGCATTATGAATGATAAACTGCAATAGGTATCAAATAAAAAAGAGAAGCAAAATACTTCTCTTTTATGTTATCCGAATTTCTTCTTTCTTAGCCAGAAGAATAATCCTCCGATAAGACCAATAACTACTAATGGGAGCAATAAATTCAGCCATTGCCAGTTGGTTTTCTCTTCTTCTATTCTGTGTCTGTCAAGAAGTCTTTCTTCGATGTTTCTGTTTCTCAATTCCATCAGATTACTGTCATCCAACAGATAATCCAAAGCGTTTCTAAGGAACTGTTCATTTCCAAACTGTTCATTGGTCAGCATATCTACTCCTAATGGAAGCGGTTTTCCTTTGATGACTTTATTTCGTCCTATATCTCCGTCTGCAATCACAATCATTTTGTTTTCAGGACTTTCTGCTTTAAAGCCGGGATACGATTTTCTTTCAATTCTTGAAGCGTATGCTGAATTAAATTTCCCTTCCAATGCTACGGCAAAGATCTTCGGAGTGCTTGGTTTCTCCATTTGTCCAAGACTGTCTACAGTGGCAATTTCTTTCAGATCAACATAATTTGGAACCTGCTTCAGCAATGTTCTTTCACTGGATTCGAAAAGAACTTTTGTTTTAATATTCTTTCTTCCACCCAATGTATCAATAGAAGTCGGAAATTCGAATTTTACCGGGTTGATATTTCTGGTGATCGGGTTATTATTTTCAGCAATTCCAAGAGGAAAATAAGGCCAAGGCAGGCTTGTAAACTGAGGGTTTCCACTTACTTCTCCTGTTACCAGCTTCAGCAATGCATATTTCTTTACATCCTTCACCAATGCATTATTGATTCTTAATCCGTAATTGAAAAAGAAATCAGTCATATTGATATCCACCGGGAAAGGCATTACTTTTTTAGATCTTGTCAGGGTATCCATTTCAGCATTTACAGCATCAATCATCCAAAGCGTTTTCCCGCCATTCATGATATATTGGTCAAGGATTACTTTCTCGTTATCCGTGAAGGCTTTTCTTGGTTTTGCAATCACTAAAGCGCTCATCTGCTTCAATAAAGGCACGTCTTCAATACTAAGTTCCACCTGGTTCTTAGGAATAATAGGACCTGCATCATAATTCTCTAATGCTAATTGCATAAAACCCTGGAACTCATCCGGACTTAATTCATCCTGATTGATCAGAACTCCTACTTTTTTCCTTTTATCGGCAGCAATATTTTTGATATTTGAAACCAGATTGTATTCCAATCCTTCAATAGATCTAGTAAGCTGCTGATCTGCATCTATCCCTGTCTGCTGTACAATCAAAGGAAGAGAAACTCCTGTTTTATTGTACCTGATTACCGCATACGGATAAATCGTGATCTGAGTGAATTTCCCATCCTTAGAATCCGGCAGATAAGATGCTTGCATTCCCATTGCAGCTAAACTGTCTTCCGGGATTTTAGGTCTTAATGGATCGATGAATTTGAAATCAATTTTTGGATTAATTTTTCTGAATTCTTCCAACATGAATTTCGTTTCTCCCTGGAGCTGTTTAAAGCTTGCCGGGAAATCACCTTCCAGATAAACCTCTACAGTCAAAGGCTTTTTAACGGATTCCAGTACTTTAATGGTACTTTCAGAAAGAGTATATCTTTTTTCTTTTGTTAGGTCTAGTCTTATTCCTGAATAGGTAAGAATAATAACCAAAGGGATAATCGCAATTAAGAAAATTCCCAACGGAGATTTAGCATTGATCTTCTTCATACTCTACTTCTTTTTGTTAATAAAATGATTAGACAATACTAATGACGCACTGATGACCAGAATAAAATAAGCAACATCTTTCAGATCTATAAGACCTCTTGTAAACCCAAGGAAATGTTGGTAAAACCCTATATTCTGGAGGATAAAATCTGCTCCGCCTAATAATTTATAGCTAGCCAGCTGTTCGATTCCAAAATACATAATAAAGCACATGAAAACACCTAGCAGATAAGCCATAATCTGATTCTGTGATAATGAAGAAGCTAAAATTCCAATTCCCGAAAAAGCTGCGATTAAAATAATCAGCCCAATATAACTTCCGAAAGTCATTCCCAGGTCAATATTGCCTTCCGGAACTCCAAGAACATATACAGTATAAAGGTATACTAGTGATGGAATCAGGCATAAAATACCAACAATCCATACAGACAGGAATTTTCCTGTTACCAGTTCTGAGACTTTTAATGGCTGTGAAAACAACCAGTTTAGAGTTCCTGTTTGTTGCTCTTCAGCAAAAGTTTTCATGGAAAGTGCCGGAATAATAAACATTAAAAGCCATGGAACCAACACAAAATAGCTTTGCAGCGAAGCTGCCCCGATCTCAAAAATATTGGAATCGTTGTCGAAAAAGAACAGAAACAGAGTCCCTATTAAACTGAAAGCGGCAATAATCACCCATGCACTCCAGTTTCCAAAGTAACTCCAAAGTTCTTTCTTTAAAATTGCAATCATAGTTTTTTAGTAAAATGTAAAAAGTAACAAAGTATAAGGCACACTTATTCTTTTACTTTAACAATTATTTATTTTTTTTATTCTTATTAACAAGTTTTACAGTCATCATAATCAGAAATACAAGAACGAAAAATCCTGCAATTAATTGCCACCAATATTCAATTGCCATAGATTTCAGGATTACGGTAAACACTACAAGAAACAAAATAAATGTAGCAATTTCATTGGCCTGTCTAAGTTTGATATTGGCTGTTTCCAAAGTATTTCCGTTCAATGCTTTTAGTTTCAACACCTTTTTCCAGCACCAATAGTGATACATGGCAAGCCCAATCAGGAAAGTCAGCTTCAAATGGAACCATCCCATTTTCATTAGCCCCGGATTCAGAAAGATCATAAC
This sequence comes from Chryseobacterium sp. II3a, assembly GCF_057815135.1. NCBI lineage: Bacteria > Pseudomonadati > Bacteroidota > Flavobacteriia > Flavobacteriales > Weeksellaceae > Chryseobacterium > Chryseobacterium sp. II3a. Next base: position 253,829 of record NZ_JBYPZJ010000005.1, read on the forward strand.
CAGTCCGCATACTGCCATGATAACTCCCGCAGGTACGGTGATAATATTCCACAGCCTTCTGGCCATAAATGTATACTGCTCCCTCAGAATTTTCTTTTTTTCTTCAGGAAATTCATCGGTATCCTTATAGTAAACAAAGAGCCTTACGAGATAAAAAATTCCCGCAAAATAACTTACCATAAAAATAATGTGCAGCGCTTTGATGATTGTGTAAAGCATTCAGAAAAAATTAACAGCAAAGATAAGCTTATTATATAATTTTTAAAAATAATTTTCTTTTGATCAGGAAAAGCTACTATTCAGATCAAAATTCTTAAAAAAATACAGTTATATAAAAAAATGCTTCGGCTCGGGGCGGCAAAGCCGCCCGAGCCGAAGCCTATATTTCATTGATCGTATTCAATTCAGAAATTAAGAGATCACTCCCAATTCTTTTCCTACCTTTTCAAAAGCAGCAATTGCTTTATCCAAATGTTCTTTAGTATGAGCGGCAGATAACTGAACTCTGATTCTTGCTTTTCCTTTTGGTACTACCGGATAGAAGAATCCAATTACGTAGATTCCTTCGTCCATTAATTTTTCTGCCATTTTCTGAGAAAGCGGTGCGTCATACAGCATTACCGGAACAATAGCAGCATCTCCATCAGGAATATCAAAGCCTTTTGCTTTCATTTCTGTTCTGAAATACTCTGCATTTTCCATGACCTTATCACGAAGTGAAGTATCATCAGAAATCATATTTAACACCTTCAAAGCAGCACCCACGATTCCTGGTGCCAATGAATTGGAAAATAAATAAGGACGAGAACGCTGTCTCAGCATATCCATGATCTCTTTTTTACCGGAAGTGAATCCTCCTAAAGCTCCACCTAAAGCTTTTCCTAATGTAGACGTAATAATATCTACTCTCCCCATTACTTCATTAGCCTCATGAGTTCCTCTTCCTGTTTTTCCAATAAATCCTGTGGCATGAGAATCATCAACCATTACCAAAGCATCATACTTATCCGCAAGGTCACAAACTCCTTTCAAATCTGCAACAATACCATCCATTGAGAAAACCCCATCCGTTACGATAATTTTGAAACGGTGATTTTTTTCTGAAGCAGCAATTAACTGAGCTTCAAGATCAGCCATGTTATTATTCTTATAACGATATCTTGCCGCTTTACAAAGACGCACACCATCAATAATTGAAGCATGGTTCAGTTCATCTGAAATAATAGCATCTTCTTCTGTAAATAAAGGTTCAAAAACACCTCCATTAGCATCAAAAGCCGCTGCATAAAGGATAGTATCTTCAAGTCCTAAGAAATCAGCGATTTTTTTCTCCAACTCTTTGTGGATATCCTGAGTTCCACAGATAAAACGTACAGATGACATTCCGTAACCGTGAGACTGGATCATATCCTGAGAAGCCTTCATTACCTCCGGATTGTTGGATAACCCAAGATAATTATTGGCACAAAAGTTCAAAAGCTTTTTCCCGTTGGCTTCAATTTCTGCACTTTGTTGAGAAGTGATGATTCTTTCTCTTTTGAAAAGACCGTCATTCTCAATATTTTGAAGTTCGTTCTGTAAATGTTGAAGATATTTTTCAGAAATCATTTTTAGTAATTTTTTAGATGTGCTAATTTACTAAAAAGGCAGTAAAATAAAACCTTTTCTCTCCTTAATTCTAAAATTTGATCTTTAATTTCATTTTTAACATTATTAGTCTACTAATTTAGTAGGATAATATTTATATTTGTTTAAAATTTCTGAATATGCAATTGATTCCGGTAAAGAAAACAAAGAAACTCATTTCAAGAAGCTTTATAAACAACCATATGAAACCTCATATTCCTATTATTATCGAAGACTTTATAGATCCTGAAAGCCCGGCTTTCAAAAAGTGGGACTATGAATACTTCAAGCAAATAGCAGGCAGTCAAAAGGTTGATATATACGGCAATGAAATGGATTCTATGGACAGAGTGGCCAGCCAGCCTATTGCACAGACTACTTTCTCTGAATATCTTGACCTGATAGACTCCACTCCTACTGAACATCGATTATTTCTATTTAATTTACTCAGCATAAAGCCTGAACTGAAAAATGATCTCATCTATAATGATGTTACCAATGGTAAAATAGTAAAATGGCTGCCTTTTATGTTCTTTGGGGGACAGGGTTCTGCTACCCGAAATCATATTGATATTGACATGTCTCATGTTTTCATCACCCAGTTCGAGGGAATTAAAAGAATCTGGCTTTTCCCTTGGGAACAATCTGATCTGATGTATAAATTACCCTATAATTTCCATAGTCTGCCTAATATAAAGACTCCAGACTACAGACAATATCCTGCGTTACTCTATTTAAATGGATATGAAGCAGTCCTACATCCTGGTGAAACACTTTATATTCCGTCCGGATGGTGGCATTATATACAGTATGAAACCGGAGGATATTCTGTTTCGGTAAGGGCATTACCTTCAAGTTTTCTTGAAAAATGGCGTGGTTTTAAAAACCTTGTTATTACAAGAAATTTTGATAATATCATGCGAAATATCTTTAAAGAAAAATGGTTCAGGTATAAGGTCAAAGCAGCAAAGAGAAGGGGTACAAAAGCTTTCAAAAAACAAAAAAGCTTTCTCATATGAAAGCTTTTTTATATTCTGTTATGTATAAACTTAATCTTTAATGAACTTAATATGTTTTTCATGCACAGTAATCACATAAGATCCGGGAATAAGTTCTCCGATTTGTATCGCTTTTCCCGGTTTGAATACTGATTTCTTTATCAGCCTGCCATCAATGCCATGAATAGAATATTCTGTTTCTTTATCAATACCTTTGAGATAAAGCTCATTTTTGGCAGGGTTAGGGTATAATCCAAAACCTTCCTTTTCTACAGAAGATACATGTAAAGTATTATCCAGAACCACAGTAGAATTATTTTCCAGAATTTGATGTTCATAATTAAACTCAACATTCGCTATAGGAAACGATATATTTTCAACAAAATATTGGTTATTAAAAGTATTATTAAGAACTAAATAAGCAGTTTGTCCTCCTGTTCCTGTTACTTTTACAGGAAGTGGCATCTCAAAAAAGCTGACTGTAGGACTGCTCTGTGTCTGGGAAACAACAAACCCTATCTGATTTCCCGCTTGCTTCCACTTTATCATATAGGTTGGATATCCTTCTCCATAAATCCAGTCTTTAAAAAATTCTGTAAAATCTTTTCCGGTAGACTGAAGTAAGGAACTATTAAAATCTGCCGTTCTCACATAGTTGTAGGCCAAAGAAGGTCTTCCATGATAATCTTTAAGAGCCTGATAAAAAACATCATCACCTACTATCCATTTTATCATTCTTAAAGCATAACCTCCTTTTGCATAGGACAACCTGCTGTCAAAAATTCTGTAGATATTATTTAATCCCGAATCGGGAACATAAATAGCTCCATCTACAGTATTGGTAATTAAATTTGTTTGATTGACAAGATAATCCATAAACTCATCATGAGTCATAATCAATTTTTCATTGGCAATATGTTCACCAAAGGTTGCGAAACCTTCATTCAGCCATATATCATTCCATGCTCCACAAGTTACTTTATCTCCAAACCATTGATGAGCAAGTTCATGGGCAATCAGAGACTTAGTCCAACCACTCATAGAAGACATCGTTTGATGCTCCATTCCACCCCCATTAAGGTATTCCATGTGCCCATATTTTTCGTTTCGGAAAGGATAAGGTCCCAAATACGTTTCAAAAATATCCATGATCTGTTTTGTCCATTCAATATTGGATATTTTTATCGGATCTCCGGCTGTTGATGGATAAATATAATTAACAAATGGAAAAGGAGGGTTTCCAATCGTGCTATTCATTTTTGCAAAGTTTGTAATAGATAGCGCGACAAGATAAGCAGTAGTAGGATACATTGTTCTCCAGAAAGTCAGTTTTTTTCCGGTTGTTGTCGAAATGATTTCAGACATCAATTTTCCATTGGCTGCTACACTATATTGTGATGGTGTGGTGATTTTAAAATCAAATTTCTCTATCTTATCATTTAGACTTTGTTTGGTAGGAAACCAATCCTGTGCCCCATAAGGTTCATTTAAAGTGGAGAAAACAGGTATATTAGGTCCCTGAGTTCCAATCTTCACTGTATTGTTTGCAGGAGCCCCGGAATAATGAATGGTTAATGAATCCAAAACATTGGCTGATAGAGAAGCCGGAAAATCAATTTTAATCTCCTGGCTAGAAAGCTGCTGAAATGGGATATTACTGCCATGGTATTGTACCTGGGAAACCGTTAGAAGATTGGTAAGATCAAAATAAATACTTCCCATATTCTGATTGGGTTTGAAATGCGAAGTCACAGATCCGGAAATATAATATACCGCAGGATCAATATCTATGTCCATTCTCTGATATTGTAAATCATAATTCAGAGTATTCGGATTCACACTTCCAATTCCCATTTTTTGGGTGAAAGATTTCATTTCTTTTTCAGCCAATCCTTTCATTTCAATATACTGATGATCCTGTTTTTGACTATAAACCTGCTGAGTAATTAAAAAACACAGCATCAGAAGGTAAATTTTTTTCATATATTAGAAATATTGCAGTATTCAAATATAAAAAAAAACCTCTTAATCATTGATTAAAAGGTTTTTATAATATATAAAACAAACAGATTCTAAAGATCCAGAGCCGGCTCAAGAATCTTTTCCATTCTTTTCTTCACCATATCCACTGATCCTGAATAGTTATTCACCATCAGAGAAAAAACTAAGGTTTTACCGGAATTTGTTTTCAGATAGCCCGCTAATGTTTTCACTTTATTTAAAGTTCCTGTTTTCGCAAAAACCTGTCCGTTTCCAGTCCCAAGGAACATTCTTTTCAATGTCCCGGATTGTCCGCCGATAGGTAATGACGTTAAATAAGATCTGTAATATTTTTCATCCATTAAAGATGTTAAAAATTTCACCTGGGAAATGGGAGTTACATTATTGCTTCTTGAAAGTCCACTTCCGTCCATATAAGTAAGTCCCAACATATCAAAACCTGCATCCTTTAAGTGATCTGTCACTACAATTCTTCCAGATTCTGAAGTCTGATCTCCCAATTTCTGAAATCCAACTGTTCTTAATAAAGCTTCTGCTAAAGAATTATCGCTGTGCTGATTGGTATAATACACAATATCACTTAATGTTGGTGATTTGTAAGCTGAGATCATTTTTCTGTTTTCCGGAGTGGGATCTGTCATTTTTGCAGATACTTTTCCGGTAACAGGAATTCCACTTTTTACCAGTGTTGTTCTGAAAGAATTGGCAAGATATGCTGGTGCATCAGGAAGTTTTGTTGTTAAAATTCCGTCTCCGTCATACTTTTCAGCATATACCATTTGGTGAGCATAAGGTGAAACGTAGAAGAACTTCTTTTCTGTAGAAAAGCCGGATTTCTTTACAATCAGCTTTTCATTAGCCGGATTAATAGCGCGAGTAGTTCCTGCAGGTAAATAATAGTTATTGTTTTCCAACCATACAACATTTTCCGGAAGCATTGCAATATTGCCTTTGAAAAGCGCTGTTTGAATGATAATATCACCATTTACCTTTCTGATTCCCTCACGTGAAAGTCCACCTATGAAATCTGAAATAATATCTCTATAAGATCCTGCTCCTGCTTTATTCGTTCCTAAAGAAGGATCTCCACTTCCTACGATATACAAATTTCCATTTAAAGTACCATTTTCATCCACTGTACCTGCATACTCAAGCTGAGTAATCCAACGGTAGTTTTCACCCAGCAGATTCAATGCTGTTTCAGTAGTCAGTAATTTTGTGGTAGAAGCCGGAACCAGCGGCGAGTTTTCATTATACGAAGAAATGACCTTCTTCGTTTTAGGATCATACACAACGAATCCCCAGGTTGCATTTTTCAGCACAGGATCCGCCATCATTGTGTTTACATTAATGTCTACAAGTTCTTTAGCCGACAAAACGCTTCTCTCCATCGAGCTTGCTGGCGACGGAAGATTTAAGCTGTTTTTCTGATTGTCGTAATTCTGAGAGTAAAGAACAGTAGAAACGGTAGATTGAGCCAGGAAAAAACCGGAAGCCAACACCGCTGCACTTGAAACATATTTTCTGAAATTTACCATCTATCCTTTTTTTTGTTCTATAGTTTGAGCCTATAAAAAATGATAAGTTAAATCATTCAATTAAAAAGCCAAACACTTAATCAACGACCAAAAGTAGAAATTATTGTCATAAAACAGACCACAGACGTCTTATAAAAGAGTGTAAAGTTTGTTAAAAATTGTTAAAAATCAACAAAAACATCCTTTTTAATGCTTTGATAAGCAGTAATTTCATCGAATTCTTTCAAACTTATCAAAACCAGACTTTTGAACTTCTCATAGTTTTTCCCACGAGGTAATTTCAGTAAAATCTGGAACTGATATAAATTATTTAACCTGGCAATCTGAGCTCTTTCCGGACCTAAAATACATTCTTCAGGAAGATATTTTCTCAGGATAGAACCTAAAAACTGAGAAGCGCGATCTACTTTATCATCTCTTCGATGCTTCAGCTCGATCATAATAAGTTTAGTAAACGGCGGGTAATGGAATTTCTGGCGTTCAGTAAGGATATATTTATAGATCTTCGCAGGATTATTCATTTTAATCAGCTGGAATACGGAATGATCCGGATTATAGGTCTGAATCAGGATCTTGCCTTTTCCTGAAACTCTTCCTGCTCTTCCTGAAACCTGAGTAATTAATTGATATGCTCTTTCTTCTGCTCTGAAATCCTGTACATATAATAAGGAATCAGCTTTAGGAATGGCAACCAATTCTATATGGTCAAAATCGAGTCCTTTGGAAATCATTTGTGTGCCTACCACAATATCCGTTTCACCATCTTCAATTTTCTCATACAGTTTCTCGTAGGCAAATTTCTTACGCATGGAGTCTACATCCATTCTGTCTACTTCATTTTCAGGAAACAGTTTGGAAACTTCCTCGTGAATCTGCTCTACTCCTACTCCTCTTTCGTTTAGATTTTCAGAATTACACTTCGGACAGGTTCTTGGCTTTGAAGCTCTTTGTCCGCAGTAGTGGCATTTCATTTCATTGGCAGCCTTGTGATACGTCATGACCACATCACAATTGGAACAATAATTAACATAACCACAGGTTTCACACTCTATGACATTGGCATAACCACGCCTGTTGTGAAGAACTATGGCCTGGTTCTTTTCATCAATTGTATGCTTAATGGCCTCAATAAGCCTTGTAGAAAAATTTCCGGATACATTTTTAGATTCCTGAGCTTCTTTGAAATTTATCAATTCATATTCAGGAAGGTTCACATTCCCGAATCTTTCATTCAGGAAAATGTATTTCATTTTATCTTTTCTGGCTCTGTAATAGCTTTCAACAGAAGGCGTTGCAGACCCTAGAATAACTCCGGATTTATACAAACCTCCCAAGACTAATGCAGCATCTTTAGCATTAAAATAAGGAGTAACTTCTCTTGGTTTATAGGCTGAATCATGCTCTTCATCTACTACAACCAATCCCAGATTCTGGTATGGTAAAAACAAAGCATTTCTGGTTCCTACAAGGATACGGATATCATTCTGCTTGATTCTTCGCCACACTTCTACTCTCTCAAAATCTGTGAGTTTCTGATGATAAAAACCTAATTGTCTGCCATATTTTTTCTCCAGTCTCTGAGTAATTTGTTTTGTCAAAGAAATTTCAGGAAGTAAAAACAAGACATTTTTCCCTTCCTTGATGCATTCTTCAATTTTCTCTAGATAAATATGAGTTTTTCCTGATGATGTTACGCCATGAAGCAGTACGTTTTTCCCTTCCTCAAAGGCTTCATCAATCTCGGATTTTGCAATTTTCTGCTCTTCTGAAAGTTCTTCAATTTCTTCAATTTCTCCTTCATAACTTTCAATCCTATCTTTCTGCATATAATATTCCTCTACAAGACCTTTGTCTGCCAATGCCTTGAAATGAGAACTTCCAAAATAGCCGTCTTCAAACAATTCAGCTTTTTTAATATGAAGATCAGGATTTTCAGTCTGCTTTTCTAAAATGAAAAGAAACAGATCTTTTTGCTTAGGGGCTTTATTCAGCTTTAAAAGAATTTCTGTAAGATTTTGATTGTTTAAAACACTTTCATTAATTCTTACATAAGCTACTTCCTTCGCCTTATATTTTTCTGCAATTTTCTCATCAATCTCAATATACTGCAAGTCAATCAGAGAATTGATGGTTTTAATAATTTCTTTTTTAGGAATAAAGGCTTCAATGTCTGTAAGATTAACCAGCTGTCTTACTTCCAGCGCCTGAACCAGATACATTTCATTGACATCCAGGTTTTCAAAATCAACGACTACTCCCGGTTTTAATTTTAGATACGTTTCACTCTCCAGCTTCAATGAAGATGGAAACGCTAACCTGTAAATTTCACCAAGGTTACACAGATAATAATCGGAAAGCCAATTCCAGAAGCGGAGTTGTTCTTCAGGAAGAATCGGTTTTTCATCCAGAATACTGATCACTTCTTTCGCTACAAAATTATCCGGAGCATTGTCATGAAGTTCAAAAACAATTCCGGTATAGATCTTCTTTCCTCCAAATGGCACCAAAACCCTCATCCCCAACTGAATTTCGGATATAAGTTCTTCTGGAACCTTATACGTAAAGGAACCTTTTAAATTCAGCGGTAAAACAATTTGAGCGTATGACAAGGGAAATATTTAAAGTGTAAAATTAGATTTTTCTGAAGAGAACTGCAATTTTTTGTTATTGATTACCCCTATTTTGTCTTATCTTTAGTCACCATTTTTTTCATGGAAAATTACATTTTATTATTTTTGATAGGGCTTATAGCTGGTGCTCTGAATGCGGCAGCTGGTGGTGGATCATTCATTACTTTTCCAGCTTTTATCTATGCGGGTGTTCCGCCGATTCAGGCTAATGCATCCAGTACTGTAGCATTATTTCCCGGAAGTTTAGCCAGTGCCTGGAAATTCAAAGAGTATATTCAGCCTTTTCCCAATATTTCAATAACGGCAATGATTATTTTTACTCTTTTGGGGGGATGTGCAGGAGGCCTGCTTCTTTTATATACGCCATCAGGAGATTTTAAGCTAATAGTTCCATGGCTTCTTTTATTAGGTTCTCTCGCATTTGCATTTGGGAAACAAGCCGGTAACTGGCTTAGAAAAAGAATTAGGATTGGTTCCGGATTGGTTTTAGGTGCTCAGTTTATTTTAGGAATATATGGTGGTTACTTTGGCGGTGCAGTAGGAATTATGATGATGGCTGTATGGTCATTATTCGGCCTATCAGACATTAAAATTATCAATGCTAATAAAACACTTTTTACAGGAATAGCTAATGCTGCGGCAGTTATTTTATTTATTTCAGCAGGTAAAATATATTGGCCGGAAACCTGTACCATGATGGTCGCTACAATTCTAGGAGGATACTTTGGCGCTCATTTCACCAAAAAACTTGATCCGGTAAAGTTAAGAAACGGAATTATATTCTTCAATTTTCTGATCACCATCGTTTTCTTTATTAAAACTTTTTTTAGTTGAAATCTATAGTTAGAATATAGTATCTATTATCTCATACCACATCGCAGAGGTAAAGAACCCAACAATAATACTAACACCGATAATCAGATTGGTTAACTTCGTATTCAGCCTGAACTGTTCTGCAATAATACTTGAAGTTACTAATGTTGGCATTGCCGCTTCAAATATGGTAATTTTTGCGACATTTCCTTTTATTCCAAATAATAAAGCCATTCCTAATACAATTGCCGGAGCCAGAATCAGTTTATAAAGCATAGAGGCTGACATTTGCGGAATCAGTTTTTTCCAGCCATTAAACTTTAGCTGCAATCCGACTGAAAATAAGGCTAGCGGACTCACAGTAGCTGCCAGTTTATCAAAAAGCGGTTCTGCAACGGTTAGATCTATAAATTGAGACAGCGCTAAAGCAGAAATACAACCAATTAAAGGTGGAAATGTAATTAATCTTTTAAAAATAAATGCAGCACTCACCTTTCCAGACTTACTTCCTCCTTTCACTGCAGCAATAATACCCAATGTGGAAAGAGCAAAAAACATGGTTTGATCACAAATAATAGCAATACTTAAAAGGCTTTCACCATAAAAAGCACTGATCAAGGGAAATCCGATGAAAGAGGTATTGCTGTAACCGCTGGCCAATTCTAAAGTACTTCTGGAACGCCTTGAATATCCCCTACTTTTACTATAAAACATTACATAAAAGAAACAAAATACAGAGACTAAGAAAGTAGCTGCAATTGGAAAAAGCATTTCCGTTGTCCATTGTACCTTCGGCAGATATTTGAATGAAACTGCCGGTAGAGCAAGATAAAGAATCCAGGTATTGATCCCCTTGTGGGCATCCGGGTGGATAGATTTTGTTGCTTTGAATATCATTCCTGCAATAATGCACACTGCAATCAGAACAAAATTTACCATAACTATAAAGAAATATGCTGCAAAGTTACGGCTGATTTTTGAGTTGGGAATAGGAAAATTTATATTTTTTTGAGTAGAGTTTCTGCCAGATACGAATCTAAAGAAGTAAAAAAATCTCTCGCAGATTGTTCGGATTTCGCAGATATTTAATCACAATAGTAAAACTCATGTACTTATATCCTCTTTTGGATAATTTATTCTCCTATATTTTAAAAGGTATCAAACAAACTCATTACCTCAACCTTATCCAAAGATTTCGAAAGGATAATTCTTTTTGAAGCACCTGGTAACAAATCAAAGAAGTTATCACTGAAATGAGTATCCCCGATCAGGTATACGTCCTTTGCCAAAACATCTGTTGAGATTTCAATTTCTGTTGAGGATATCTTTTTAATGGTAATATTAGGTTTTGAGAGTTTCAAATCTTTAGGTCTTGCGAGAAAGAAAAGCTTTTCAAGCTTCACATCTTCACTGTCTGAACTTATTTTCAAAACAGATTTCGATACATCAAATTTTACCAGATCAGCTTTCTTAATACTCAAAATTTTCTCACTTACATCAGCCTTCAACTCTTTATTAATATAAGATTTCCATAGCTGTTTTCCTTCAAAATCAATGAGCTCAAATTTTATATCAGCTTTTATCTCTTTCAATACATCATTAATCAGATAGATTTCATAAGCTTTACTATTTTCAGCAACAGAGATCAATATAGGCTCAAAACTTCTTTTTGCCTGATAGTGAAAAGCTTTCCAATTCCCCAAATAATCAATGGACGACCATGATACTACTGGCCAACAATCATTAAGCTGCCAATACAATGTTCCCATATTATAGGGTTTTGCCCTACGGTGGGCTTCTATTGCTATCTGCATTCCTTTCGCCTGTAGCAATTGGGAAATATAATTGTACTTCACAAAACCTGTTGGTATTGGATAGTCCCGCTCCATATATTTATTGATGATCTCCCAACCTCTTGCATGTTTTTCATGGGCTTTAATAGTCGGGTTTTGTAAATCCAAATCAGAAACTCCGGAAAACATTGACTTTGTAGTGCTTAAAGTTGGCATTCCCTGAAAACCATATTCAGACATGAAGCGACCTACTTTTTCATTATACATTTCGAAAGGCTGCTCACCCCACCAAACGCCCCAGTAATGAGAATCTCCTTCTGTAAGACTTTCTTTATGCCCCCATCCTATGGATGGAGAACTTGGCCAGTATTTATTTTTATCTGAAGTAAGATTTTCCTTCAATGTATTAGGAATAACTTCATGAAAAAGCTTTTTATAATCTTTCCAGACCTGCAAAGAATCTGCTTTTGAGTATTTAAACTGTTTCTGATATCCCCAATTGACAATGGCTTCATCAATTTCATTATTTCCACACCATAATGCAATGGACGGGTGATTTTGAAGCCTTTTGACCTGGTCTTTCACTTCTTCCTTTACATTTTCCAGAAATTCATTATCTGCCGGATAAAAACTTCCTGCAAACATAAAATCCTGCCACACCAAAATCCCATTTTCATCGCAGGCTTTGTAAAACTCTTCATCTTCATAAATCCCGCCGCCCCAAATCCGGATCATATTCATATTCGCTTCTTTGGCAGCCTTAATTAGTTTTTGATATTTTTCCTTCGTAATCCTCGGAGAGAAACTGTCTGCAGGTATCCAGTTTGTTCCTTTGATATATAATGGGTTTCCGTTAACTTTAAAATAAAAAGATTTACCTTTTTCATCTTTTTCCTGAATAAGTTCAATATCTCTCAAACCATACGTAACATTGATATCTCTAATGATTCGTCCTCCTTTCTTGTATAAGGAAATCTTCGTGGCATATACAGTAGGTTTTCCTCTTCCATTAGGCTCCCATCTCTTGGGATTTTTGATATTATAAGGAAGTCTAATTGTGTTAAAACCTTTATTAAGATGAAATTTATGCATGCCTCTATTGAGGTTAAACCATGTAAAGTACTCTCCTTCTTCTTCAGCGAAAATGTTCATATTAAATGATACCTGAGCCAAAGAATCAGTAAATGACTTTTGCTCAACCTGAATATGATTAACCTTTGCATTTCTCCAGAATGCCAGTTTTACATCTTTCCAAATTCCAGCTGTTACTAATCTTGGACCCCAATCCCAGCCAAACTGATATTGTGCTTTTCTTACAAAGCTTCGCGGTGATTCCGGCATAGCGAACGGAACCTTTTTTGCCAGCTCTTTTCCTTCATTGACCGCAGATTTAAACTTTACCTGTAATAAATTTGTTCCCTGTTTCAAATATTCTTTCACTGGAATTTCCCAGGTTCTGAACATATTATCTGTTTTCTTCAGCAATTTCCCATTAAGATAAATCTCCGAAAAGGTATCTAATCCATTAAAAACAAGATCAATATTGTCGTAATCAAATTCTTTGAATGAAATATCAAAATTGGTTTGATAATCCCAATCTTCATTTTCCACCCATTGAACTTTTTTTTCATTTTCGTCCTTAAAAGGATCCGGAATAAGCTTATGGTTCATCAGATCCAGATGAACCGTCCCGGGAATCTTAGCCGGAAGCCAGTTTTTATCTTTTGAGTTTTTGAACTGCCAGTTTTCTGAAGACAAGCTTCTTTCAGAGTACTGTGCAAAAAGAATATTCTGAATAAAAAGGAAAGCAAAAAGTAAAGTTTTACGCATCAATGATTTTGTTTACAATTCTGTGGATTCCATATTTAATAAGTTCACTATTGAAATTAATAAGAAGTCCGAGTTTTATATTAGTTTGTTTTAAATAAGTCAATAGCTGAGCCTTAAAAATAGAATGTAATTCCAAGACAGCCTTAACTTCGATGATTACTTTATCTTCTACAATCAAATCAATTTTATATGCATTTTCTATCGAGATTTCTTTATATTGTAATGGTAAAGCAACTTGTTGTTTTACGTTAAGGTTTAAAGTTCTTAATTCGTAAGCTAAAGCTGTTTCATATGCACTTTCTAATAGGCCAACACCTAAGTTTTTATGAACTTCTATAGCCGCTCCTATTATTTTGTAGGATAATTCGTTTTTCGGTCATTTGTGTGTTTTATTTTTATTGAAACGCAAAGTTTTCATATTGATTACGTGTTACTTTTAAGTGAGCTAAGAGGAAATCGATTTGCAATCGATTTTGATGAAGCGAATGTTATCCACCTGCTTATTCAGCGGCTTTGCCGCCTTACTTAGCATCCTTAAAATATAACAGCCTATTAGATAAAAACTTTGCGTTTAATTAATTTCTATAAAACAATCATTTTGTAATTCCGAGAAACGACAAATGAAGTACATCATAATTATTTATTCTTCAAGGCTACCACCTCATCAGGGTTTGCAAAAGATCCACCATCTGTAATTGCTGAAGAGTGAAAATAACCCGCTTTTGTAGCCTCTCTGATACCTTCAACGTTTGAAGACCTCAGCCCGCCACCTACAAGAATTTCAATTCTTCCATTGGAAAGAGCAACTAACTTTTTTAGATTTTCTTTTCCTTCAGATACATTAGGCTTCTGACCTGAAGTGAGAATGGTTGTGAAACCGCATTCAATAACTTTTTCCAAAGATTCTTCCAGGCCTTTTGCCCTGTCGAATGCACGATGGAATGTACAAGGAAGTGGTGAAGCCAATTCAACTAAGGTCTTATTCTGCTCCTTATTCACCTCATCATTTTCATCTAAAATACCAAATACGAAGCCATCAATATTCAATGATTTCAATGTAGTTAAGTCGGTTTTCATCTGCTCAAATTCAGTATCCGAATAGGTAAAATCACCTCCTCTTGGGCGGATCATAACAAATATTGGAATATTTATTTTCTCTCTTAGTTCTTTTGTAATTTTAAAATCAGGAGTAGTTCCTCCTTCACTTAATCCTGAACAAAGTTCTATTCTATCCGCTCCATTTTCAAAGGCAATTATTGCTGATTCTGGATTAAAGCATGCTATTTCTACTTTTGACATTCTTCTTATATTTTAATTAAACTCCGGAGTATCTTGCAGCACATCGGCAATCAAGAAAGAGTTATGATCCTTACTCACCTTAACTTTGATAGGATATACAGCTTTTAGTGCTTTATCATTAAGAACTACATCAAACAAATAGCTATTTTCATTTTGAAAAATCAGCTGGCATTTTGTTACCTGTACTTTATCCCAATCCTGACCTGCAATTAAGAACCCTACTCCTACACCTGCCTTTTTGGCATCAAACTTTCCTTTCCATTTATCATTGAACTCTTGTTCTGTAAGACTTCCATCAACGTCCATATCAACACCCATGGCATCACCTTTATAATCGTAATATTCTTTGGTGGTTATTTTCTGCATATTCTTATCCAGGTTACCAAGATCTGATTTAAAGTAGTCTTCAATGCTTTTTTCCAGCCATTTTTCCACTTCTTCTGCTTCATTTGCCTGGAGTTTAGCTTCCGTAACAACATTTTCCTTCACTTCAGGTTCTGGTTGAGTTGCTAGTGCATCTTTCTTTTCTTCTTTACACCCTATTATTAAAAACAGGGAGGCGATCATCATTCTTTTCATATTCTATTTCTATACCTATTATTTCACTGCAAATTCAGGTTTTTCCAGGCGGTTTCCTTTCTGGTCGTATACGGCAAAGTTAAATCCATCCTGGATACAATATGCTCCGTATTCTCCTTTTTTATTGATGGCGATAAAACCTACCTGAATATCTTTAAGGTTTTTATTTCTTCTCTGGTTGATCTTTACAATTCTGTCTACCGCTTCTTTACAGGCTTGTTGTGGACTTCTTCCTTGTCTCATCAATTCCACTACAAGATGTGTTCCTACTGTTCTGATCACTTCTTCGCCATGTCCGGTTGCTGTTGCTGCTCCCACTTCATTATCTACAAATAAACCAGCTCCGATAATAGGAGAATCGCCTACCCGTCCATGCATTTTAAAAGCCATTCCGCTGGTAGTACAAGCTCCGGAAAGATTTCCGTGAGCATCAAGAGCAATCATTCCTATGGTATCATGATTTTCGATGTTGGCAATGGGTTTATATTGACTTGTTTTCAACCATTCTTTCCATTCTTTTTCAGATTCCTCGGTAAGAAGATTTTCTTTTTTGAAGCCTTGAGAAAGGGCAAATTGTAAAGCACCATCTCCTACGAGCATTACATGAGGTGTTTTTTCCATTACTGCTCTGGCTACGGAAATAGGATTTTTTATATGTTCAAGGCAAGCTACTGAACCGATATTGTAATTATCATCCATGATACAGGCATCCAATGTTACTCTACCATCTCTGTCTGGGCGTCCACCGTAACCAACACTTCTCTCTTTGGGATCAAGTTCTACAAGGCGAACTCCTTTTTCAACCGCGTCCAATGCTTTTCCTCCCTTTCCAAGGATAGTCCATGCTTCTTCATTCGCTTTGAGTCCAAAATTCCAGGTTGACAGAACGATAGGCTGATTGGTAACTGTATTGTTTTCAGGTAATTCTTTAGCCATCAGGTCCAAAGGATTTACAGCCAGTGCTGCTGTAGCGATTCCCAGTTTTTTGATAAAAGTTCTTCGGTTATTGTTCATTGTATATCAAAATTATAGTATGAACAAATCTAAAAAAAACTTCTCTGAAATCCTTAGTCTGGCTTAACGAATATTGATATCCTATTTTTAGTTATCTTTACTGCTGTAATGGATGCGTTTAAAACTTTCAGGAATATTGTTTTCTTTCAGGATTTATCTGATGAGGAAATTAATGTTTTGGTAAGCATCAGCACTCCCAGACTTCTTCGAAAAAAAGAAACACTAGCAGGACCAGGACAGTCTTTTAATCAATTATTTATCCTTTCCAACGGATTACTAAGGTTTTTCTTTGATGATGAAAACGGTATTGAAACGAATCTTTTTTTACCCTCAGAAAAAGAGGCTGCCATTATGGAAAGTCCGGAATCATTCTCAGGAGAAAGTGAAAGAAAGTATACAATCGAAGCTGTTATAGAATCACAGATTTTCTTATTCAACAAAACTGAATTTGAAGAAGCGGCATTCCAGCACAGAGGAATTTATAATGCCTATCTGAAATCTTTAAAACAGATTATTAACACACTAAAGGTACGTACTGAACAATTTTGCTCCACTTCTCCTCATTCACGGTATGAAGATTTTCTGGAAACCCGCCCTTTCACTTCTCAAAATGCCAATAGAAAGTATATTGCTAATTTTCTGGGTATTACTCCCAACTCTCTTTCAAGGATGACTGCAAGAGTTCATAAAAAAAGAAACGAAAGAAAAAAATAACTTAGGAATACTTTTCCTCACTTTATTCGGTCTATTTTTGCTTACTCAAAATACTGTTACACAAATAATTAAAAGCAAAAATGAGAAAAATATCACTCACAAAAAATTGACGAGTATAGAATTATTTTTAATCTAAAGTGGCTGACCAACATTCATTAATGACTTGGCTACAACCTTGTTTTACATTTTATTATATCCTATTACAATTATACTATGCAAAGAATAACCGTACTTCTCTGCCTGTTCCTTTCATGCAATTTTGTTCAGGCATCTACAGGCAGAATGGAAGACCATATAGCTGATGTTGCATCCTGGCTCATTCTACTTGTTTTACCTTTTGCCGGGATTTACCTTTTCTGGAAAGTTCACATTTATCCGGAGAAAGTAGCCGAAAAAAAGAAGCATCCTCAGCTCAACGCCATAAAAAGTATGTGCCTCCTTTCCCTTGTTTTTGGAGGCCTTTTATGGCCGGTTGCCTTAATCTGGGCGAATTATGATTACGGCAATCAAAATGAACAGAAAAAAGATTCAGATGATACTGAATCTGAAGAAGCACTTAACACAATTGAAAATTAACCTCCTATGCTAGAATTACTCATCGCTATATATGCCGGAATTTGCTGGCTGCTTATTAAAAAATTAAAACTAATTCCCTGGACATTCACCACTCAGGTTGTGGTATACTCTCTCCCTATTTTTGGATCTATTGCTTTAATATTAAGCCTAAACTACTATTGTCCTATTACTTCCGATGTAAAAGTTGGGAACAGAAGTGTGGATATTACCACTCAGGTGCTGGGAAAGGTAAAAAAAGTATATGTGAAGACCAACCAGGAAGTAAAAAAAGGTGATACTTTATTTGTATTAGACAGAGAGCCTTATCTACAGGAAATTAAGTCACTGGAAGCAAAACTCAGCAATATGAAAGCTACTGTAAGCTCTTACAATGCGGATATTTCTGCCTATCAGAAAAATATTGCAGGATTGCAATCACAGTTGGCTCTCGCTAATAAAAGAATGGCTCAATATAAGGAACTAGTAGATGCTGGTGCTGCTAACAGGTTTGATCTTGAACAGGCAATAACTAATGTCAATGACCTTCAGTCTAGAATCAGTGCAGCTCAAGCACAGCGGCAATCTTTGGAAACTAAATCTAATGCGTCTTATAATGGAGAAAATTCTTCTGTATCTGAGATTCAGGCAAAACTTGATCAGGCGAAATGGAATCTGTCTCAAACTGTAGTTTTGGCTCCTACAGATGGTATTATTCCCAATGTACAGCTTAATGAAGGGGCTATCATGGCTCCTTTTAAATCTGCTTTTGTCCTGATCCAGAAACAACAATCTGTTATTGGATTTTTTGCACAAAATGAACTGGAGTCTGTAAAAAACGGAGATGAAGTGGAGCTTGCTCTTAAAACAGAACCGGGAAAAGTCGTTAAAGCGAAACTTGAATATGTGATTGATGCTACCAGCCAGGGAATCATGAATAATGCAGGTGGAATGCTGGGTGGAAATGGCTCTACAGCAGGACTTCCGGATACAGCAAGACAGCTTCCGGAAACAGATGGAAAACTGATTGCTAAATTTATACTGGAAGATGATCAAAAACAATTGACCGTGGGAGCCAGAGGAACGGCTGTAATTTATTCAGATCATATCAAACCTTTACATCTTATCCGAAAGGTAATGGTAAGAATCAACAGTAAAATCAACTTCATTATCCCTAAACTTCATTAATATGTATAAAAGATTAATACTGGCAGGGATTCTTTCTTTAAGTTTAGGTTCATGCATAGGTTATAAGGAGCCTACGAAAGAGAATATTGATCAACTCAAGGAAAAAAGTGAAGTGGTCTCTCATATTACCATTCCTGATGACTGGATTTTTGACAGAAATGCTAATGCAAGGTCTCTTTCTTATGAATGGATTAAAGATCTTAAAACGCCTCAACTGGATGCACTTATCCATGAAGGAATGGTATATAATGCGGATATTATTATTGCTAAAGAAAAGCTTAACCAAATTGAACTGGCAATGGAAATTGCAGGAAGTAATCTTTATCCAAGCGTAAATGCGATTGCCAATACATCTAATAATCTGGTAAGCGAAAGCCAAATCCGGCGCATTGGGTTGAAAGCCAATTGGGAAATTGATTTATGGGGTAAAAATAAATCAGCACAAATGGCGAGTACAAGTGATTATTTTTCTGCCAAACATAAAAATACTCTGTTGCATCAGTCTATTGCTGCAATGATTGCTAAAGCCTATTATCTCAATATTGCCGGAAACATTCAGAAGGATATGATTGAAGGTTATATTCAGAAAACAAAAGAACTTGAGAAATTGTATATGGTTCAGAAAAAAGTAGGAACAGCTAACGCATTGGATCTATCTAATATCTCTGCCGAAATTATTTCTCTGGAAGGATATCTTGAAAAGATCAGAAATGCCAATATCCAATCTAGAAGATCTCTTGAACTTCTAACTGGAAGATATCCTGAAGGAAAGCTGGAAACACAGAATTTTTTCAATCCTGTACAAAATAATATTCCTTCTTCTTTTCCATTAGAGCTTTTGGAAAACAGGTCTGATATACAGGCATATCATTTTCAGATAGAAAAATCTTTTTATGAAGTACAACAGGCTAAAGCAGCAAGGCTTCCTTCTCTTAATATAAATACTTCTTTAGGGACTGCGGGAAGTAATGTAGAAGCAATCAACTCTTTATTCTCAAACCCATTGCTTAGAGTAGGCGGTGGATTGGTTTCTCCTCTCTTCAATAATGGAAAGCTTAAAAAGAATGTGGAAATCAAAAATTCACAGCAAAAGCAGCTTGTTGAAGAGTATTCAAGGGCTGTCTTGAATGCGTTGAATGAAGTGGAATCCTCATCAGCTAATCTGAATTCTATTGAAAAGCAAAGTAATTTCAACCAAAAGGCTATTCATGAATTGAACAATAATATTAGCCTCACTCAAAAACAAATAAAAGTGGGAACCAATAACAGTTTTGTTTTGATCCGGAAGCAACGGGATCTTCTAAAAAATGAGATGAATCTCATCAATCTGGAACTTCAGAACAGAATGGAACGCATCAACCTCTATATGGCCCTGGGAGCAAAAGACTTCATATTTTCATAATTTTATACTGAATAAAGACTGCTGATTCTATTTCAGCAGTCTTTATTGTTTTATAACTCAATATTAATGAGGCAGTTTATCTCTAAAATAGCCATATAACCAGGTTCCGGTAATTGCGCTTAAAAGGGTGACAGATACCACTAAAGCTCCTGTTCCAATCTGGGCAAAAAGCGGTCCGGGGCAGGCTCCGGTAATGGCCCAACCAAAACCAAAGATCAATCCTCCATAAATCTGCCCTTTATTGAATTTCTTAGGAGCCAGCGTTATAGGTTCACCATAAATTGTTTTGATCTTGAATTTTTTAATCAACCACACAGAAATCATGCCTACTAAAACAGCACTCCCAATAATTCCATACATATGAAATGACTGCAGACGAAACATTTCCTGAATTCTGAACCAGCTGATGACCTCAGCTTTTACGAAAATGATTCCAAATATAATTCCTGCTGCCAGATATTTTAAGTTGTGATACCAGGAATGTTTTAGTGTACTTTCATTGGTACAAACTGCATCCTGATGCCTGATATTTTGTTCTTGTTCTTTTATCATTGATTTTATTCTTAACAATTATACTACAGAGAAAGGATCATAGGCAAAATAAGATTGGCCATGAAAAATCCACCGATCATAAAGCAAATGGTAGCCACCAAAGATGGCCACTGCAAATTGGAAAGTCCCATAATAGCATGACCACTGGTACATCCTCCGGCATACCGGGTTCCAAAACCCACCAGAAATCCACCCACAACCATCATGACAAATCCTCTTACAGTCAAAAGACTCTCAAAGTTCATAAGCTGTACCGGAACAAGATGGGTATAATCTGTAATTCCGTAGCCTGCCAGCTCAGCTTTCAGAGTGGGATTGACTGTAATTTCAGCCGGGTTAAGCATAAAATTAGCGGCAATCATTCCTCCGATAAAAATTCCTAATACAAAAAACAGGTTCCAGGCTTCTTTTTTCCAATCATATTTAAAAAAATTGATATTAGCTGGTATACAGGCAGCGCAGATATGCCTCAATGAAGAACTGATTCCAAAGGATTTATTTCCCAATATCAATAAAGCAGGAACAGTTAATCCAATCAAAGGGCCTGCTATGTACCACGGCCATGGTTCTTTTATAATCTCCAACATATTTTTATACTTTTATTTTAAAACTTTAGTCTGGCATACAAAATCGCTTTTGCGAACCCCTGTAGAAGCAATGGCTTTAAAACCTCCTTCAATTTCTGTAAAGTTTCTGAATCCTCTTGCCTGAAGTATACTGGCTGCCATCATACTTCTATATCCTCCAGCACAATGCAGGTAGAAATGTTCCTCGGCATGAATTTCATTAATCCATTCATTAATATAAGCCAAAGGCTTGCTATAGGCTTCATTGACATGTTCTGCTGCATATTCATTTTCTTTCCTTACATCAATAATTTTCACACCGCTGCCTGCTATTTCTTTTTCAAACTGTTCAGCAGAAATGCGATTCACGGCATCTGTTTCCTTTCCAATGCTCTTCCAAGATTCAAAACTTCCTTTTAAAAAGCCTAAAATATGATCAAATCCTACCCTGCTTAATCGGGTTACCGCTTCTTCTTCATCGCCAGGTTTTGTGATTAATAGGATAGGTTGGTTCACATCTGCAATCAACGCTCCTACCCAAGGTGCAAAATCCCCATCTAATCCTATATTGACCGATTGCGGGATAAATCCTTTGGCAAATTCGCCATTATTTCGAACATCAAGCATCAAGGCTCCGGAAGTTTCTGCGATTTTCTCAAACTGATCCGGAGTAAAAGCCTGCATTCCTTTCGATAATACTTCATCAAAGCTGTGATATCCTTTTTTATTCATCATCACATTCATTCCAAAATAGGCAGGTGGTGGAAAAAGGCCTTCCGTTACAGCATTAATAAAGCCTTCCTTACTATTCTGATTAAGCGCGTAATTTATTTTCTTTTGGTTCCCTAATGTATCAACAGTCTCCTTCTGCATATTTTTACCACAGGCAGAACCTGCTCCATGAGCCGGATATACCGTAATGTCATCATGTAAGGGTAAAATCTTAGTATACAAACTATCATACAGTAGTCCTGCGAGTTCTTCCTGCGTCATATCTGCTGCTTTTTGAGCAAGATCGGGACGACCTACATCCCCCAGAAATAAAGTATCTCCACTGAAAAGGGCTTTTTCATTCCCTTGTTCATCAATCAACACATAACAAGAACTCTCCAAAGTATGTCCTGGAGTATGAATCAACTTTATTTTAATATCTCCGATCTCAAAAACCTGGCCGTCTTCAGCAATGACAGCTTCAAATTCAGGGTTCGCTGTAGGTCCATAGACGATGGGAGCGTTTGTTTTCTGGCTTAAATCAATATGCCCACTCACAAAATCAGCATGAAAATGAGTTTCAAAAATGAATTTTAATTCTACTTCGTCTTTTTCTAACCTATACAAATAAGGCTGAGTTTCTCTCAAAGGGTCTATAATAGCGGCTTCTCCGGCTGAGGTAATATAGTAAGCACCCTGAGCCAAACATCCTGTATATATCTGTTCTATTTTCATCTTATATATTTTATTTTCTGATACAAATTTCCTTGTTTCTGTTTTTCCCTACAGCTACTTTTGTTACATAACAAAACTTTGAGTGCAGGCTAGTATTTATTTTTTCTAAACACAAAAGGCACATTTTTTTAAACACTTTAGTTGATTGTAACTAACATATACTTCACGCTTCATAAAAAACTTAAGCGCACTGCATAATAACTTATGCATTACTTAAATTTTAGTATATTTTCTACTTTACTCTATAAGCTTAGAGAAATATTTCTTTGATAATAATATAGATTCCCATCACCAGGATAAACCATCCAAAGACAGGTTTTAGTTTCTTGCCATCAATCTTTTTCGAGATTTGTGAACCTATGATAATTCCAATAATGGCAATAGCAGCAATGGATATAAGTAACCTCCATTCTATTCTTGTATTGTTGATAGAGGACGAAAAACCAATCAGAGAGTTTAAAGAAATAATAACCAGCGAAGTTCCTATTGCCGTTTTTACCGGGACTTTCAAGAGATTCACCAATGCTGGGATAATCATAAAGCCTCCTCCAGCACCTACCAATCCGGTTACTATTCCTACTATCGTCCCTTCTCCGGCAGCCAGTAAAGATTTATTTTTATTCAAATCATTACCATTCACTTCTTCAGAAGTTGGATTCTTAATCATTTTATAAGAAGCCAGAATCATTAAAAAGGCAAAAATAAACAGCAGAAACATGTTTTTGGTTACTGTAAACCCTTTTATACTGAGCAGCTCTTCCGGAATCAGCGGGAGAAGATACATTCTGGTTAAAAAAATGGAGATAATGGAAGGTATTCCGAATATCAAAGCCACTTTGAAATTAACCAGTCCTTTTTTAAAATAACTTATTGAACCTACGGCACTGCTTAACCCCACAATAAAAAGCGAATATTCTGTGGCCAGCAAAGCATCAATTCCGAAAAGGTACACTAATACAGGAACCGTCAGAATACTTCCACCACCACCAATTAAACCTAAAGAAACACCAATTAAAACAGATGCTGCATATCCTATGATTTCCATTATTCAAATTATTCTGATGCAAAAATGGAATTGTTTGAAGAGAAGTACAGCTACTTTTGTTACATAGTAGAATTTTGAATGCAGATATTGTTATGTTTACTTTTTTAACCACCCCGTCAAAAATTCATTGAACTTTGCCACCCCTCCTGAGGAGGGGAATGTGAGCGTTTTTTATTAAATACAAGGAGAAATTGATTTAATTGGTAGTTTTCAGAAGGGTGATTTTATTTCTTCCTAGTTTTACTCTTCCATCTTCTTCAAGCTGTTTGAGAAGTCTGGACACTACTACTCTAGCTGTTCCTAATTCATTAGCAAGCTGTTCGTGTGTGGTCTGTATGATATCGGAATTAGTAAGTTCTGATTTTTTCTGGAGAAGATTCAGTAATCTTTCGTCTACTTTTTTGAAAGCGATTGCATTGATAATATCCAGTAATTCTTCAAAACGTTTGTGATAAAGTCTAAAGATATAATCCAGCCATTCCGGATGTTCTTTGATGAATAAAGAAACTTTATCCACGGGAAGGAAAAGAATCTCTGCATCTTCTTCTATCTCTGCTTTTACAATACTTTTTTCGTTATGCATTCCTCCTAGAAAAGACATAATACAGCTTTCTCCTGCTTTGATGTAATACAGCAGAATTTCCCGCCCATCTTCTTCTGTTCGGATTACTTTAAGCATTCCTTTCATTACAATGGGAATAGATCGTATGGAGGCATTTTCGTCTAAAATAATGTCTCCTTCATGATAGTTTTTTGTGATTCCATACTGATATAACTTTTCAACCAGATCTGGTGAAGAAGAAAATTCTGAAGAAAGTATCGTATCCTGCATTGTGTAAGATTGAATAAGGCTAATTTACGCCAATTTCATCAACAAACAACCACGCTTTTGAATCTGCACCAGGATTTCCAGCCGGAATAATTCCTGCATTTTCAATGATCACTTTCAAATATCTTGCATTTTGCCTCCCCAGGTTCAATTTTATTTTTCCTTTGGTATTTTGAATTTCTTCCTTTCCTATTTCTTTGATCATTTTAAAATCTTTATTATCATCAGAAACAAAAATTTTAGCAGATTTCGCAAGATGAATCCAGCTTCCTTTATTTTCCAGGGTATTAAAATAAATTTCCGAAAAATCTGTTTTCTGCCCGAAATCTATCGTTGCCATCACATCTTTTCCCTGAAACCCAAGCCAGGTTTTACCCAATTGTTTTACATTCCCAATAATGCCATCTACTAAGGTAAAAGCTCCGCCGAAAGAATAGTTTTCACTAGGCTGCTGCTCAAGAGTAATTGCTTTACCTGTTGATTTTGACACGGTAAATTGTTGGGATGAAACAGCACTTTTCAATTGTCCGTCTTCAAAGTAAGCCGATTTAACTGTTAAAGAATTGGATGTGGAAATAGGTCCCTGATAAATTCTAGAATTTATTGTTGGAACAGTTCCATCCAGAGTATATCGAATTCCTGCTGAATTTTGTGAAGTAGAAAGTTCATAGGCAATGCCGTTGTTTGAAGGAATTACTTTTCCTGAAATATTATAAATACTTTTAGCATAATTAATATTCATCCTATCCAGAATTTTGAAATGGTTGATGACCCTATTTTCAAAATCTTTATAGTTTTTGGAATCTGAAGTTCCCCAGCCTACTTCAGCCAGTGCCATCAGTCTTGGAAAAATCATGTACTGTACCTGCTTGAAATCCAGAATATATTCCGTCCATAAATTAGCCTGAACTCCCATGATGTATTTCGCCTGATCAGCATTCAATTCAGCAGGGATCGGATAATAAGAATATACCTTATCCAATGGTGTAAACCCACCGAATGCATTAGGTTCAGATTGCGGATCTCCTTGATAATGGTCAAAATAACAGTATGCTCCAGGTGTCATCACAGCAAAGTGTTTTGCTTTGGCAGCTTCAATCCCTCCATTTACTCCTGTCCAGCTCATTACAGCAGCATTAGGAGCCAGCCCGCCTTCTAAAATTTCATCCCAGCCTATAATTTTTCGTCCTTTGCCATTAATATACTTTTCAATTCTATGAATGAAATAGCTTTGCAGTCCATGTTCATCTTTTAAATTATTCTTTTTGATTAATTCCTGGCAATGAGCACATTCTTTCCATCTTGTTTTAGGGCACTCATCTCCACCGATATGAATATACTGAGATGGAAATAACTTCATAACTTCATCCAAAACATTTTCCAGAAATGTAAAAGTTTCGTCTTTAGGACAGAACACATCATCAAAAACACCCCACTTGGTAGCAGATTCAAAAGGTCCTTTGGTACATGCCAATTCAGGATAAGCAGATAAGGCTGCCAAAGCATGTCCCGGCATTTCAATCTCGGGAACTACTGTTATATGTCTTTCCTGAGCATATTTTACAACGTCTTTGATTTGCTCCTGGGTATAAAAATATGGTCCATAAGGCTTTCCATCGAAGGTATTGTCTACATAAGCTCCAATCATTGATTCTTTTCGTTTGGAACCAACCTGTGTAAGCTTAGGATATTTTTTGATTTCAATTCTCCACCCCTGGTCATCGGTTAAATGCCAGTGAAAAGTATTCAGTTTATACATCGCCAGATAATCAATGTATTGTTTTACCTCATCTACTGTGAAAAAATGACGGCAAACATCGAGGTGCATTCCTCTCCATGCAAATTTTGGCTGATCTTCAATCTTCATGGCAGGAATTTTCTTTTCCATTTTATACTGCTCAATAATCTGAATTAAAGTTTGAAGCGCCAGAAAATATCCTTGTTTAGTATAAGATTCAATATGAATTTGCTTTGGCGAAATTTCTATTGAATAATATTCCTTCTTCTGTTCAGCATCTGTCCCTGAAGTAGGAGAAATGATAGAGTTTGTTAAATATATCTCACTCCCTTTCTGAGCATATTGAAATTGTAACTGCGAGCCTATTCTTTTTTTGAAATACTCAGTCTCTTCTTTTGGCAGATCACCACTTAATACGAAAGTTTTAGGGATTACAAATTCACCCTGCAAAATTTGAACTTTTTGGGGATAAGGAATTAAGTTTAATTTATTCTGGCCAAAAATTACGTTTGAAAGCAATACAAAAAATACTAAAAGGTTTCGTACCATTGGAAGGGGTTAAAGTTTTAGCTAATATACTTATTTTCCAATACTTTTAAATGGTTCAGATTCTATATTTAATTACTAAAAATTACACTAAAAAAATACAATTGCTTTTTCTGAACTGTTTTTAATAACTCAATTAATGTGTAGTTTTTTTAACTTTAAAACAATCTAAAAATCAAATACTTAAATAAACAATATTACCTTTTTCAAAATCGAAAAAAAATAATGGTTTATTTTTTGATAAGCATACGTCACCAAAAGATTAAACATCTAAATTTGTAAAAAAAATACAATGAGAAAAAGCATTTTTATAGCAGCAGGATTATTCCTTTCCATTTCTACTCAGGCACAACTTCTTGATATTTTAAAATCAACAGTTAAAGACAAGACTGGAATAGATCTCAACAATCCACAGGCAACTAAAGGTTCCACTGCCACTACTACGACAAATACGAACACCACTACTACGGTTCCCACTTCTACTTCAACTAAAACATCACCTCTTAATGTTGGAAATCTTACTTCTTCTCAGATTTCTTCCGGATTGAAAGAAGCATTAAGTCTTGGAGTAACGGATGGAGTGAAGAAACTGGCTTTAACAGATGGTTTTTTGAAAAATGAAGCTGTAAAAATCTTAATGCCTGAAAAATTAAGAAAAGTTGATGCTACCTTACGTTCTGTAGGATTGGGAAGCCTTGCTGATGAAGGGGTAAAATTACTTAATAGAGCTGCTGAAGACGCTGTAACAGAAGCTGCACCTATCTTTACTAACGCCATCACTTCCATGACCATCACAGATGCTAAAAATATCCTTTTAGGAAGCAATAATGCTGCAACAAGTTATTTACAGGGCAAAACCCAATCTCAGCTATTTACCGCTTTCCAGCCCAAAGTAAAAGCATCTTTAGGAAAAGTAGGGGCTGACACAGTATGGAAAAACCTGATTTCAAAATACAACACATTTACAGGACAATCTGTAACCACTGATCTTAATGAATATGTAACTACAGAAACCATTAATGGGGTATTCAAAATGGTTGCGGATAAGGAAAGCGGAATCAGAAATACACCGGCTATGAGAACTACAAGTATTTTACAGAAGGTTTTCGGAGCGCAGGATGCTAATAGATAGATCAAAAGTTAACTCTAAATACTAAAAAGGTTGTTTCACAAACGAAACAACCTTTTTTGTTTTTGATCTCTTTGGCTACCAATGCACGAATAAAACAATTACAGATATTTGACAAGCCTATGTGAAACCTATGTGGTTTAATTTTTTTCACCACATAGTCACATAGAATAAGGTTATTTGTGCATCCATGGCGATTAAAAATCTGCGTAATCTCCAAAATCTGCGGGATAAAAATGTGATTTTAAGAGATTCTCCACTCTGCATTGCTTCATTCAGAATGACAGAAATATTCCTAATTCAAATTCTCTTTTATTCCTGGAATATGATGGAAATTGAAATAAAAAAACCTTGCGGTTGCAAGGTTTGTATTGTATTTAGAATTGCATTTCAGGAATTTCACCTTCAATGATAAGGTCTGCTTCTGTTGCTTTGATAATGTCTTCTACTGAAACGCCCGGTGCTCTTTCCAGCAGTTTGAAACCTTTTGGAGTGACTTCCAGTACAGCTAATTCAGTTACTACTTTTTTCACACAGTTCACTCCAGTTAAAGGAAGTGTACATTTTTTAAGGATTTTACTTTCTCCTGCTTTATTTACGTGCATCATCGCAACGATAATATTTTCTGCTGAAGCTACCAAATCCATTGCTCCGCCCATTCCTTTTACCATTTTTCCTGGAATCTTCCAGTTGGCAATATCTCCGTTTTCTGAAACTTCCATTGCTCCAAGGATGGTAAGATCTACTTTCTGTCCGCGGATCATCCCGAAACTAAAAGCTGAATCAAAGAATGAACCTCCTTCTAATATCGTAATGGTTTGTTTTCCGGCATTGATGACATCTGCATCTTCTTCTCCTTCGAAAGGGAAAGGCCCCATCCCCAAAACTCCGTTTTCACTCTGGAATTCTACGGAAATACCTTCCGGAACATAGTTGGCAACCAAAGTAGGAATCCCGATTCCCAGGTTTACATAATAACGATCTCTCAGTTCTTTTGAAATTCTTTTGGCAATTTGTTCTTTTGTAAGCATAATTAAAACTTAGATTGCAATTTAATTATTTTCAGCCGAATACAAAAGGGATTTCTGAGATTGAGCTTTCGGAGAGGAAATTAAGGGTAAAAGGTTGAAAGTTGGAATACATTTTAGACTGAAAAAACATTGCTGATCTTTCGATACAGGCTAAAAAAAGATTATACAGCTTATGTATTGTATAGTTTTATTCTCTTGAACTATAATTTTTAATCTTACTCACCGCCAGATTATTATACTGAGTTAACGTTCAAAATTAACATCGTTAGTAAAAATAATATCATTAATTTTGTATCCTTATTTAACAGAATGAAAATACTTTTAAGATATCTTAAACCTTATCAATGGCTAATTATTATTTCTTTACTATTGGCCACTATTAATCAGGTTTTCTCTCTATTTGCTCCGGCTATTACAGGGAATATCCTAGACCAATTGGTTACCCATCCTAATTTTTTCGATAAGGAAAAACTTTTGCCCAGAAATATAGATGAATATCTTTATGGAACTTCAGTGTATCATGGAGCCTTCTATTTCTTAGGCTTACTTATTGGAACTGCGATGGTGAGTAGAATTGCCAAAGCTTTTCAGGATTATGTAGTGAGTGTTATTACTCAGAAATTTGGTGCTAAAATCTTTACAGACGGTCTCAAGCATTCAATGGCGTTACCTTATCAGGAGTTTGAGGACCAAAGAAGTGGTGAAACTTTATCTATTTTAACAAAAGTAAGAGAGGATTCTGTGAAGTTCATTACCAATTTCATCAATATATTCTTCGGGATTCTGGTAAGTATCATTTTCGTTTCAGTCTATGCGATCCGCCTGCACTGGTCGATTATGCCTGTGTATATTTGTGGAATTTTTCTGATTGCTTTTATCACTAATTTATTGAGTAAAAGAATCAAAGTTATTCAGAAAAATATTGTTTCAGAAACGACTGCATTAGCCGGAAGTACAACAGAAAGCCTTAGGAATATAGAAATCGTTAAGAGTTTAGGTTTAACGAACCAGGAAGTTATCCGTTTGAATAACAATACTTATAAAATCCTGGGACTTGAGCTTAGAAAAGTAAAAAGCATCCGTTCTTTAAGCTTTATTCAGGGAACGATGGTTAATTTTCTTCAACAGATGATTACTCTGACACTTTTATATTTGATCTTTAAAAATATTGTGACTCCGGGACAATACCTTTCGCTGATGTTTTATGGGTTCTTTATTTTCGGGCCGATGCAGGAAATCGGAAACATTATTATCTCCTATCGTGAAGCAGAGGCATCTCTTCAGAATTTTGACCGTCTGATGAAAAAAGACGTGGAAGAAAAACCCCTTCATCCGAAGCAAATCGGAGCTATTGAAGAACTGGAATTCAGACATGTTTCTTTCAAGCATCAGTCTGCTCAGTATAAAGCATTGAATAATATTTCTTTTGATGTAAAAAATGGAGAAACCATTGCTTTTGTAGGACCAAGCGGATCTGGAAAAAGTACTTTGGTGAAGCTATTGGTTGGGCTTTACAGACCTCAGGAAGGGAACATTTTTTACAATGAGATTAATGGAAAGGAATTTGATTTTGATGAACTGAGAAATCAGATTGGTTTTGTTACCCAAGACACTCAGCTTTTCGCAGGAACCATCAAAGAAAACCTTCTCTTTGTGAATCCTCATGCTACAGAGCAGGAACTTGCTATTGCTTTGCAAAAATCGAGCTGTACGGCATTACTGGAAAGAGCTGAGAAAGGAATAGAAACCGTTATTGGTGAAGGTGGATTAAAACTGAGTGGTGGGGAAAAACAAAGGATTGCCATTGCAAGAGCTCTTTTAAGAAAACCTCATCTATTGATTTTTGATGAAGCTACTTCTGCTTTAGACAGTATTACAGAGGAAGAAATCACCTCTACTATTAAAGGCATTTCAGAAGAAAGGGAACAAATTACAGTACTGATTGCCCACCGACTGAGTACCATCATGCATGCGGATAAAATCTATGTATTGGAACGCGGACAAATCGTAGAAACAGGATCCCACAATGATCTGATTGCCGAAAAAGGTCTTTATTATGCGATGTGGAGACAGCAGATTGGAGAAAGAAAACCTACTATCCCACAACCATAGTAATAATTGGCTGATACAATTTTTCATCCATTTCATTTGGATAATAAGGCTAGGCTTATTTTTTCATTATCTGGCAGGTTTTTCTCCTATAGATAGCACAAATTTTCACGGATGATTATGCATAAAGGTCTGCGGGAATTTGCGGAAAATTTTATATTGAGATTCTTCATTTCGCTTTGCTTCATTCAGAATGACAATGCATCAAATAGACACTAAAAAGGTTATTATAAAACAATCTACAACAATAAAAAATAAAGCGCTGAAAATATATTCAGCGCTTTTTTATTATCAATCGTATTCTTCAGAAATTTATTCTTTAGTTCTAACTGTTCTTTGCTCGATTCTTTTTTCGAATTTCTCTCCCTGGAAAATTCTTTGAATCATAATGCCCGGAATATGAATTTCGTTGGGATCTAATTCTCCCGGTTCTACCAGCTCTTCTACCTCAGCAATGGTAATTTTTCCTGCACCAGCCATCGGATGATTAAAATTTCTTGCAGATCCTTTAAAAATAAGGTTTCCTGCATGATCTCCTTTCCATGCTTTTACAATAGAAAAATCTGCATCAAAAGCATGTTCCAGAATATGAGGTTTTCCTTTGAATTCTTTTACTTCCTTTCCTTCTGCTACTTCAGTTCCATAACCCGCAGGCGTGTAGAAAGCAGGAATTCCTGCCTGAGCAGCTCTGCATTTTTCTGCTAAAGTTCCCTGTGGAGTAAGCTCTACTTCCAATTCTCCGGAAAGCATTTGTCTTTCAAATTCAGCATTTTCTCCCACATAAGAAGAGATCATCTTCTTTATTTGTCTTTTATGAAGCAGTAGCCCCAAGCCAAAGTCATCTACTCCGGCATTGTTTGAAATGCAGGTCAAATCTTTCACATCACTTTCCACTAAAGCATTGATTGAATTTTCAGGAATCCCACAAAGTCCAAATCCGCCCAGCATCAGCGTCATTCCATCTTTAATTCCTTCGATGGCTTCATTTGCATTTTTTACTCTTTTATCTATCATGAAATATTAGATTTTTCTGTTGGCTAAATTTAATAAAAATTTATCGTATCTGCGATGATTGGAAAAAGATCCTAATCCCTATCCCATCTGAATATCTATTTTTCACTTTAAAAATATCACAGTCAGATTTTTACAGCTAAAAGCGAACAAATCGGTTCATTTTTCTATATATCTCGTAAAATTGAGTTATATTTGGGGTTCTAAAATCAAAAAACATCATATTTTTAATCTTCGGATATCAACACAATATTAGTATAAAATTATTTCAGACAGCTTAACTGCTGCCTCTCCAACGCTTTCACCTCTTACTTCGGATGGTATACTAAAGCAAATTATCACAAACTTAGAATCAGAACTTAATATACAACATGAAAAAACTATTTACGTCCGCGTTGCTAGCCTTAGTACTCAGCATTAACGTATATGCGCAGGAAAAAACTTATTTTGATGAAAACTGGGAGAAAACCACCCAAGAAAAGATGGAGTATTACCGCGAAACATCTCCTAAAGGTAAACTTACACTCATTAAAGACTTTTATAAAAACGGAACCCTTCAAATGGAAGGTCTGGCTTCTGATACCACTCCAAGTAACGAAGTTTTTGACGGTAAAGTAACCTGGTATACTCCTGAAGGAAAAGTAATGAGCGTGGTGAACTATTCTAACGGTAAACAAGTTGGAGTTTCTCAGAATTATGATACTAAGGGGAAATTAATTGAAGACCTGGTTTATAAGGCTGACGGTACTTTTTCAGGAAAATCATTCAGTTATAAAGATCCGGAAAACGAGTATTATTACAATACCCTTACCATATATGAAAACTCTACTCCTACCCAAACAATCATTTATGATGAAGATATCAAAGGAATCAGAACCGAAAGTATTATAGGTAAAGACGGCAGATACGAAAGTAAATACTATGGTGAAAAAGGTAAATATATCGGCAGTGGTAACTCTGAATCCAATAGCGAAAGTACTCAGGTAGATTATTACTATAATCCGATGAGGGTTTCTAAAATTGAAAAGTATAAAAGTGACGGAAGCATCAAAGAAAGTATAATTTACTCTAAAAATGGAAAAGTTCTTCAGGAACAGAAAAGAGGTAAAAAAGATGGCTCTAAAACTACTTATGACGAATCCGGAAAAAAAATAGCAGATCTTATTTATCAATATGATAAAGAGAATGACACCTACAAACCTATGGATGGTGAAGACTATCAGTTCGCCTATGATTACAGCCATATCTCAACTATAGATATTTATAAAGGCGGATTACAGGTTCTTAATAAAGAATTTAATGAGGATGGAAAACTGACTACTGAAAAGATTCTAAAAGACGGTTCAACTCAGGAGATTAAATATTATACTCCGGATGGAAAACTAAAATCTACATTAACTTATAAGGATGATATGCCTTACACTGGTATTTCCTATGAAGGTCTTACCGAAATGCAGTATAAGGAGGGAGTTTTAGTGAACACCAAAAACTATTTTGAAGATCATAAGCTGAAGTCTGAGAAAAAATTGAATTCCAAACAAAACGCATACGATGCTACAATTTATGACAATAAAGGAGCTATTTTATATACTTATAACCAACCTGCAAATGAAGAAGAGTACGACTACAGCTTTACTGCTCAGATTGTGCAGTATATAAAAGGTAAACCCGCCAACAAGGCTTCTGTAAAAAGCGGCATTCTTCAAAGTGGAAAAATCAGAATAAAAGACTATTATGGAGCAAAAGAACTTGAACGTAATGGAAAATGGATCTTATTAAAGGTTTATAACGCAGAAGGAAAACTTGTTCAGGATTCTAAAATTCTGGCTGATACCGGTGATAATTACTTATCTAGTGACAGCAATACTGTTATTCAGGAAGATCAGTTGTATAGTGATGTTGATTAATTAACAAATCATTTGAATATAGAGCAGTTTCATTTTTGGAATTGCTTTTATAGTATCAAATTGACATATAAACAGATTCTCTAGTTACAGTTTTCCAATTATATCAGCCCATCTCTTTTCATTATAAAGAATCTGAAAATCTGAAATTTTAAGCAATTGGGATTTTGTCACTTCTTTTCTAAGATATAATAAGTTTAAGAAATCTAATGCTATATTTTTATACATTGCATTTTTATCTACTGTTGCAATCCTTGAAAATATAACCGCTGCTTCAAGATTTTCATCATTACTCATCCCACCCAGAAATGTAGAGGCAGTATTGTACAAATCATATGTTTGAAGATAATCATTTTTTAAAAAAGCTTGTTTCGCATTATCAATGAGTGATTTTACTTTTATTTTTTCATTCAAATCTCTATCTTTTATTTCTGGTTTCGATAATTTTTTATAATCAAAACCATAGCTTAGTGAATATATTTCCAATGAATTCAATCCATTTATTTTTCTCCTATCATCAACTGTATCTTCATTTTCGATAGGTCTGAAGCCTTCTGCCGTCCCTTTATCCTTCCATATTACCTGTGTTCCATAGATTTGTTTATAATTTAAATTACAGCGAACACGATCTAATAAAAAGACATAATTCTCTGTATTGATCTCATTGGTACCATATAATTTTTCCATCCTGTCTAAAACATCTCTTTGAAAAAGCACATCATGATCCGCATGCTGGACAATAAGCCATAAATTATTTTGTCCGTCTTTTCCTATTTGAGAAATTTTAGGCCAATTATATAGTTTAATAATTTCTTTAACCCTGATTACATTGTTGGAGTCTGCTTTTTCAATTTCGTTTTGAATATTGTTTAAAATACCATCGCTATTTGCCCTCTTATATCTTAGCCTTTGATCTTTCAACGCCATTAAATTAATCTCACTTCTCAATTTTGGCATTTCCAATGTTGTGGTATACTGTTCTTCCTTCCGAATAGCAGTCTGTACAACCTTTTCCCATTTCTGCGGATGATCAGCTTTCAGCTTATCAAAATATGGATCAGACATCAGCCAGGCTGTCTCTGTCCATCCAGATTTAATTGACATTATCAAATATTTAAATGCTCTTCCTGAATTATTATTTAATGCATATGCTCCCGCAGCTTTATATGCCTGCAAAAAATCGGGGGACTGTAGCCTAAAAGCCTTTTCGTAACAATCTATTGCAGCCTTTGAATTCCCTTGTAAATGAAACAAACCAGCCTTTCCAATCAGATGCTCATAAGTCTCATTTGATTGTGCTTTTCCCATAAAATTTAGGGTAAAAAATATAAGTAGAGCAAGCTTCATAAAAATTTTTATCTAAATTAAAGTAATTATATACAACTTTACATTAAATTGTTATTTACTTATTTCGCCCTGTCATTGGCTAGGCCGAATTTTCAATTTCTGATACAAACTTCAGATTTGTAAACCTCGCTCAGAAATCCCAATAGGATAAAGTTATATATTAAGTACCCGAATTAAAAATACTATTTAAAATTATCACATAAAATAAGGCAAGAATCTACAGGAACCTTTCTATTACAAATGCAAAACAGGCTGTCATTTCTGACAGCCTGTTTTTTATGGTTACTTTAATTCTGTTATTGGATAATCAGTTTTAAAGTAAATAGTTTTCTTGCGTGAACTTTTACAAAGTATACTCCTTTTGGAAGGTTTTCATTCACTAAAGAGAAACGCTGGTTATGAATATTTTTTGATTCATACAGGAGTTCTCCTGCTGCTGACACCAATTCTATTTTTTCGATCGGATAGTCACTCTTGATAAAGGTAGGTTCTCCCGGTTTTGTAGGATTTGGATATAGAATTACGTTTTTCTCTGTACTTTTCGCTTCTTCTACACCTAAAGACCCCGAACTCACCTGGAACTGTACCCTGTTTGAAACCTCAGTATAAGAATCGTTGGTAAACATTACCATATAATAATTCCCTGGTGTGGCTGGTACGCCATTTACATTTCCTTTAATAGTCTGAGTACCCTGCGTGACTCCATCAAAATAAGTATAAGAAACAAAATTATCATCCGGTGTCTGGATATTCTGAGGATAGATTCCTAACCAGTCTTTAATAATTCCTGGAGAATCCGTCCATGAAGCAGTGATATTTTCACCTAATGAATACACCGGCTTGTTGATCCATAACTCTGTAACGATATCCCCTACTTTAAAGAATACTTTTTCCCCAATTCCATTATATCCGTCTTCCAGTAAATACTGTGCATAATAATATCCTTTTGGAAGTCCTGTAAAATTAAGAGTTCCGGATGCTGTAGTTACATAGCTCCATTTTATGGAATTTGTGGTTCCCGGAGTCTGACCCATTTTATAAATTCCGATCCAGTCTTTCTGTAAACTTGGAGCATTTGTAAAATTGATGGTTACTGTCCCTCCTACCGGATAAGTATCTGCTGTAGCCTGCAATTGTACTTTTGGACCCACATAGAAACTTTTTCTTGAAGTAATATCCGTATATCCGTTGTTGGCAAAAAATCCTGCAAAATATTGACCTTTATTAGGCAGGCCATTATTGAAAGTAGCTGTTCCAGCTGTTTGTCCGTTGGTATAAACATACGTCTGTGCAGTTGCACCTCCTCCCGGTGTCTGCCCTTTTTTATAGATTCCTACCCAATCCTGCTGATTTCCAGGACCACCGGTGAAAGTAGCCACAATAGGTTCATTTTGTGCATATTCTGTTTTATCTAAAGCAAGTGTAGGATTCGAAACCACACTTCCTGTAATTTCAAATTGTTTTACATCGCTCCAGTCGCTCCACTCCAGATTTCTGTCTCTGTAACGGGTTTTCACATAGTAAATTCCGTTTGGGATTGAATTTGCAGTTAAAGTTGCTTTTGTAATGTCTATCCCTTCATTTAAATTCTTGGTTTTATCCGGAGTTCCATTACCATCTTTTCCGAACCAGTTTTCAAAATCGCGGTAGAATTCTTTTTCAATCACAGAAAAATCTGCTGCTTTACTGATTAAGAACTGAGTGGTATTTAAAAGTTCTCCATTAGATGATGAAAAGGCGCTTCCATTGAGCGTTAAAGGCAAAGTAATTGGCCCTGAGAAAGTATTGGTAACCGATGGTTTTGCCGGCTTCGGCTGATTTTTATATCTGTGGAATGAGTCTACCAATTCATTATTCTTTTTCGTATACTTTCCCCCAATAGAATAACATTCGATATCTACTTTTCCTGTTGGAATATCTACTTCAACGATCTGATAGGTCCAGTCCGTCAGTGTCTTTTGAACATCATCAAAATCCTGTTCAGTAGACATTCCCCAATATTGATCCCAAGCCGTTCCTCCTGAAATAATCTGGTAATTAGGGGTGTTTTTCAACTGTCCTCTATGATATAAATGATGATGTGCCCCAACATGCATCAAATATTTGTCAGATGTCACCAAAAGTGGTACTGCATTATTTCTTACCCAAGTAGAAATGTCTCCTACATATTGTTCCGCCTGATAAGGTCTGTGGCTTAATGAGATAATCCAATCTACTGTAGGATCATTATTTGCTTCATTTAAAATCTGCTGAAGCCATGTTTGCTGAGCAGATCCTGTATGTTCAGAACTTAAACTGATAAACAATACGTTCCCTGCCTGCTGAGCATAATAATTTTCGTTTCCTGAAGTAATGTTTTTGTATTTAATCTCATCAATATAAAAATGAGCATAGTAAGAGCTCATCCCAAGGCTTCCATACGTTTCATGATTTCCTACAGTAGTCTGAATTGGCAGATACGGGGATAATTTGATATTCTTTTTAAAGTGAACATTCTCATAATGATCCAGTGTTCCCACATCCACCTGATCTCCCACCATAAAAGTAAGGGCAATATTATCTGATGGATCTGAATTGGCCCCGAATTTTTCTTTTAATTTTTTAAAAGCATTCAAAGTAAGACTGTCATATCTCGGCTCTGCTTTGATCTGGTTATCCCCCATAATCAGGAAGCGGATCTTTCCATTGGGTGTTACAGGCTGCCCCGGTAAAGGAAGTGTTCTGAAATTATAGACCGCAGATTCATTAGTTCCGGTTTTTATCTTGTAATAATACTTAGTATTCGGTTGCAGGTTTCCAATTTTTGCCGTGTGATAGTAGTAATTATTATTGTATCCTGTATCTGAAAAAATGTTGGTAGTACCGGTTACCGTTACATTCAGATTGGTTGGGGAATCCCCGTAGATCACAGTTGTTTCGTTGTCGGAAGCAGTCTTCCAGTTGACGATCATAGAATTCGGAGTCGGATTTTGCAGATATGGGAACAAAACCTGTCCAAACGCCATTTGCGCCGCGAAACAAAAAAAGAAGAAATAGTGTTTCATAATCGCTTAATTTTAAAATGACATATAGAGTTTTAATTTGTGAATCAATAATTTAAAAAACCAGCATTCTGATTTTTATTTCGGGCAAAAGTAGAAGTCCCATATAAACTCAGTCTGATGGAATCTTAAAGAATCTGTTAATTTTTTGATGAAACCGGAATGAAAAAATTATAGTTTTTAGTACATTAAATATTTGGTGTATTCAAAAACTATTTTGTACATTTGCAACCTGTTATTCAACCTCTGACGATCAACGTGTAAGTTGCTTAGCTTTAACATTTTATTTTATTAATAATGGATTTATTAAAGTACGTACAAGACAAGTACATTGCGAAAAAAGAATTCCCTGAATTCAAAGCAGGTGATACAATTACTGTGTATTACGAAATTAAAGAAGGACAAAAGACTAGAACTCAGTTCTTCAAAGGGACAGTTATCCAATTAAGAGGTACTGGTTCTACAAAAACTTTCACCATCAGAAAAATGTCTGGTGATGTAGGTGTAGAAAGAGTATTCCCTATCAACATGCCTGCACTTCAAAAAATCGAGGTTGACAGAAGAGGTAGAGTTAGAAGAGCTAGAATCTACTACTTCAGAGATCTTAGAGGTAAAAAAGCGAGAATTAAAGACGCTGCTTACAAGAAGAAATAATTCAGACAACAATAAATGCAAAAGGAAGCTGTTTACGAGTAAACAGCTTCTTTTTTTATGGGTGATTCTTATTTATACTTTTGTCTTGAAACAAAAGTATGCAAAAGTTCAAGACTGGAATTATCCACTAAAAATTTAAATGTACTCCTAAAATTTCCAAACTCGCATGGATCATTCGGTGCTGCTTCGATTCAAAATAATAGCCATGCTCAGACAGTGGAAATTTTTTAACGGATTACATTGAAATTTTCTTAACGCTCCTAATTCCTAGGTCAGTCACAAATTTCAGTTTCTATCTATCCATCCAAATCTGTGAAAATCTGTACTGTCTGTGGGAAATAATAAAAGTAATACATAATGAACAATAAGTAATAAGATGTACAGATTTCCTATATTCCTAGAAATTCAGTGCATGCTATTCTTTGTAGGGTGTTCCTTTACCAGTTTCAAGGAAGAGTTTTAAACTGCCTAAGAACTTTACCCAACCATTGGAACATATATCATAGCATTCAATATCCGGATTTAGTCCGAGATGAGTAACTTTTATTTGAGAACTTTCTCCAGTTTGCTGAATTTCCCAAATAATGGTTGTACCAATCCATTCTGTCTGGTTCTTTAATTCCGGAAGAGCAATTAATGAATCTTCTACATACCAGATTATTTTTGCTGCAGGGACTGCTTCTTTCACCCGCATTGTTTTGTGAATGTTTTCTCCGAATCTTATTGTGAATCCCTCTCCAGTTTGAGCGGAAGATCCTTCAAACATTTCAGTCCACCAAAGCGGAACCTGATTAGTAAGAGCGTTGTATATTTTATCTGCAGTGGCTTTTACTTCTATTGTGTTGGTGTAATTATCCATGGTATTTGCTTTAGTTTGGTTATACAATTTTACGGAAATTAAATACCAACAAGCTTTGCATAGGACAAGAAATAAAATGTGTTTGACCACCCCGTCAAAAATTTTTGAATTTTTGCCCCCCCTGGCGGAGGGGAATGTACAGCCCTTCAACTGAGCTATTGGGAGTAGATGATAAGTTTACTCATTCTTTATAAGGTATTGCAACGGTGTAGAGCCGGTATGTTTTTTAAAGAATTCAATAAAAGCACTGTCTGAGGAAAAATCTAAAATATGGGATACCTCTCCTATTGAGTTCCCTTCTACCAAAAGTTCAATGGATCGCTGAAGACGCCATTGCTGCCTCCATTCCTGATAAGAAAGATGGGTTTCTTTTTTAAAAATACGAGTGATCGTTTTTTCAACAGCGCCGATTTCTTCTGCCAGGTCCTTTAACATAGGAGGTGTAGATATTCTTGTTGTCCAATCTTCCACTATTCTCCTAAAACGTCTGTCCTCTGGCATTTTAAGTTCCAGCTTTTCTTCAGGAGCTTTTCCAATTTCATCCCAAAAAACTTTTAAAATATTCTCTTGAGCAGTATTTGGAGCAGTCCATTCCCAGAAACAGATTCTTTCAATAATTTGCTTTAATAAAGAGTTTACATGTAAAACCTTAAGGCTGGAATTCATATGCTTTTCAGCATGCTCACTATCAAAATAAATAGATCTGTAGGCTACAATATTCCGAAAATTGACCCGATGAATTTCATGAGCCGGAATCCACAACATTCTGAATGGCGGCAATACAAACTGTTTGTCAGAAGTCGTTACTGTCATACACCCTGAAGGCGCGTAAAGCAGCTGGGCTTTGGTTTTATGCCTATGAAATCCGGAATCATGCATGACCATATCGGAAGCGATTCCAATCACTTTTTCTTGAAGAGCATCTGCATTAAACTCTTCTTCCTGTTTCAATATAGCCATGTCCTATTTTTGATGTTTCTTGTTTTTATATCATTATAAATATACACGGAATTTTTCAAAACTTTGCAGAAAAAATGAAAAAGACAAATCCTCTTTGGCTATTGACGCTTCTGGTAATGCTGCCTCAGTTTGTAGAAACCATTTACAGTCCTGTTTTGCCAATGGTTCAGGAAACATTTGGAGTGAATGAAGAATATGCAACTTTAACAATAAGTGTGTATTTTATTGCTTTTGCTGTAGGAGTGGCATTCTGGGGTGTACAGTGTGACAGAATCGGGAGAAAAAAGTCATTGGAGTATGGATTAATTACTTATGGAATTGGGACTTTTGCTGCTATTTTCGCTCCTACTTTAATGGTTTTACTTGCTGCAAGAATTATTTCCGCTTTTGGAATTGCTGTAGGTTCTATTGTTACACAGACGATTCTGCGTGATACTTATGACAAGGACCATATCAGCAAAGTGTTTTCCTGGATCGGGATTGGCTTGTCCGTAAGTCCTATCATAGGAATGACTACGGGTTCTGTTTTGGCTTCTTCAGCAGGTCATCAGGGAGTTTTTATCACTTTATATCTGACAGCTGTGGTATTTTATATTCTTTCCAGAAGAAATGTTTCTGAAACTCACCATTCTGGAAAAGAGATCAATTTTAAAATCTTGTCCAGTTTATTGATGCGAATGTTGAGAGACCGTGATATTATCAGATGCTGTTTATTGGTGATGAGTTTTAATGTTCTGCTATTTTCTTATTATTCACTGGCTCCTTTTATTTTCAAAGAGCAGCAGTATTCATCTTATATTTTTGGATATAGTAGTATTATATTGGCTGCAGGAACTTTTGCAGGAGCAAAACTAAACAGATTTCTGCTTTTAAGGAATATTGCTTCTAAGGTTTTAGTAACAACAAGTGTGATCGGTTCATTTGCTGCTTCTATTTTTGTATGGATCTTAACAGGTTATGGAATATATTTTCTTATTCCTTACTTCTTTATTGTAATGGCTTTCAGTATGGCTATTCCAAATATCCTGAGCACAGCTTTAATCCATTATAAAAATGAAACCGGAAGTGCGGGAGCCTTGCTGGGGCTTATTTATTATGTACTGATAGGAAGTGGTTTGGTAAGTATAGGGTTTATTCAGAATCTGGGAATTTCATGTGTTGTTTTTTCAGGAATTGGAGTAATTACTTTACTGGTATTCAAATCAAAAGACAAGACCGTTTAAGTTATAAACGGTTTTTTCTTTTTTAATGTTCCAATGTAATATATTAGAACAAACAATCCAATTACTAATGGGATCATGTAAAGACA
This sequence comes from Chryseobacterium sp. II3a, assembly GCF_057815135.1. Taxonomy (NCBI): domain Bacteria; kingdom Pseudomonadati; phylum Bacteroidota; class Flavobacteriia; order Flavobacteriales; family Weeksellaceae; genus Chryseobacterium; species Chryseobacterium sp. II3a. The sequence continues at coordinate 295,882 of NZ_JBYPZJ010000005.1, forward strand.
CAGGAATATAAATGGACCGAACCAAAGATTCCAAAGCCCACCAAGAATGGCTTTGGAAGGGTTTTTTTTATCAAAATACACGGTTACATCATTGGACCATTCTTTGCTGTTACTGCTATAATCAGCATGAAGAATATACGAATGATTGGAAGAATCATAATAAGTGATAATCGGAGAATACATTTTGGTATAATTAATCTCGTCACCATCCTTCGACCAGCTTTCTTTATATCCTGTAATCCTTGCTTCCGTTTTGACTCCATCAGATACTAAATTGATATGTCTGTACAATTTGCTCCCATTGTAATAGACTCCTACAACCCCCATTGCCAGGAATAAAAGTATAAATATAGTAGCGAGAATAACAATGAAACGATTATCTCTTTTTTTTTCTATTCGGTATTGATTTACTGCATCATTTCTTTTCATACTCTTTTTTTAAGTCTTTAAATTTTTCTTTGTAAAAGTTTTTATCATTTGCTTTGGTGGTTTAAATACAATACATCACTCTCTCATCATCCCATGCTTTCTAAGGATATCAGCTAATGGAATTCTTTGCCTGCTGTACATCACCTTCATTTTCGAAAAGATATTTGTTCCATGATCCGTCCTCCAGAATAAACTATCTTTCAGATTGATAGATTCAGTTTCCGGCAAGCCTTTCTTTATCAACGCAAGCAAAGGTTCAATCTCATGATCATAATATGTTTTCTTGATCTGACAGGGATTATTGTTATTATTAATGATTGCACAGATCAGTTTATTCCACCAGCCTTTCTTTTGCTCATATTGTACAGGCTGTAAAAAGAACATATACAGGGAATATTTTCTGGAAGGAAACTGACTAGAAATCACAATATCATCAATTGAGTTCAGGGCTATTTTTTCTTTAAGAAAAAGGTTTTCAAGAACTAAATAATTATCCTCCAAAGAGTATTTATAAAACATACATTAGCTATTAGATTCTCATTATAAATTAAAGGTTTTTTTCATAAACTTTTTTATCACAACAAATATCGGTTGTCCGAAATAACAACCTACGGAGAATATTAAAACGGAAATCCCCAATATTAAAAAAGGCCAGAGGAAAAGATTCAGAAAACTGCCTCTTGTGGCTTTTAAAGGTTTTTCAGGGTTATAATATATTGTTACCTCATCATTATTTTCTTGACTACTGCTACTATAATCTGAACGATATTCTCTTATGATACCTTTATTGTCCTCATATTGTATGAGCGGTGTATACATTTTTGTAGAGCCTCCTTTGCTATTAGTGGAATAACTTCCCTCATAACCTACAATCTTACCTTGTGTTTTATTTCCAAAGACCACTAAACTGAGATTTTCCCCTAATTTCTGGACACTATAAAAAATTCCTCCTGTACTTAATGTAAGAAGGATAAAGATAAAAGAGATGTAAAATGTGTTAATAAAAAAACCGGAACTTTTATTTTCGCTCATATTAAAAAGTAAATTATTATTTTTCACCGATTATTAGTTTGATATTATATTTAATCAGTTATAATCCCAACACCAGTGAATCATCGATCATCTTGTCAATTGCTTATATTTTGAAAAGTCAACTAGCCTCTCCCTTTGTGCATTCATCATTTTCAAAGAAATTCCCTGATTTCCACTTTTGGAATAAAACAACTGACAGGCAATCGAAGTGCAGTTCTATCAACATTATGATGAATAAACAGGAACATCGTTGGATAATCTTAACTCCGACATCATTAATTCATTTCGAAAAAACGTGTATTGACTATTTAATAAAATCATATAAAGCCTCAAAAAATTTAGGATAGACTTCAATATGTGGCAGATGTCCTACATTATCTAGTTCTACCAGTTTAGATCCGGTGATTTCACTTTGGGTTTTCTTTCCTAATTCCTGATACTGCCCCATTTTAGGCTGAAGATCTTTTGGAGCTCTGTCCTTTCCTATTGCAGTTCTGTCTCTGGTTCCTATGATCAATAAAGTAGGCGTTTTTATATTTTTAAATTCATAGCAAACAGGCTGGTTATAAATCATATCAGATGTTAGTGCGGCATTCCATGCTACTTGCGGATAATCTTTATGGAGAGTCCATCCGGCAATAAGGTCTAGCCATGGCTGGTATTCCGCCTTCCATTTGTTGTCATAATAGAATTTCAGCTGATAATTTTTGTAAGTTTCTGCTGTATTTTTAAGCTCTGACTGATAAGCCTGATCTATATTCTGATACCCTGCAAACGTTTTATAATCTTCAAGTCCGATAGGGTTTTCAAGGATTAATTTTTGAACTTTTTCAGGATAAAGCAAAGTAAACCTTGCCGCAACCATACCTCCCATTGAATGTCCCAGGACAATAATTTTATCTATACCCAATTCATCAAGAACAGCTTTTGTATTTTCAGCCAGCTGCGAAAAGGAAAACTGATAACTGTGTGGTTTTGATGATTTTCCAAATCCGATCTGGTCCGGAATAATCACTCTGAATCCTTTGGCAGAAAGATCTTTGGCCGTCTTTTCCCAATAGGCTCCGTTAAAGTTTTTCCCATGAAGGAGCAGAATAGTTTTTCCATTGGCTTTTTGAGGCTTTACGTCCATATAAGCCATCTTGAGATTGTTATCCTGTGATTTTAAATCCTTGAAATGTACTTCGTAAGGATATTGATAATCCGACAGCATGGCATCTAATGGTTTGATTTGTGAAAATAATTCTCCAGACACGGTCACCAATAGTATCGCGGCTGCTATATTTCTGAAATATCTCATGGTACTTTTACTTTAAGCTTTTAAAATTAAAAAAACCGCTCCAAAAGGAACGGTTTTCAACTGTTATTTTTAGTTAAATATTATTTTTTAAGATACTTCTGCCATCGAAACTTCTTTTTCTTTTTTGGAAGGAAGATTCATTAAAACAATAGCAAAAAGAATTAATGCAATTCCCACCCACTGTATTAAGAATACCTGTTCACCTAATAAAACGAAGGCCATGGTTACAGAAACCGGAAGTTCCAGGGAAGAAACAATACTTCCCAGCCCTAATCCTGCATTGGGAAAACCAACATTGAACAGAATTGGAGGAATAATCGTTCCAAATAAAGCCAGAACAAAACCATATGTTAAAAATATCGAATAATTAAAAGAGTGGATATGCTCTGTATTTTCTGTAAAATTCAAATAAAAAGCTTTTAATCCATCAAAATACATAGGTCCGATCTGTGCAAAAAACAGGAATGCAAAAACCACAATGGAACCTCCTGCCAACATAATAATACTTTTTCTGAAAACAGGTAAATGGGTAGCCAATGTATTAGAAGTAAACATCGTTAATGTATATGAAGCGGCTGCCATTAGTCCCCAGAATACTCCATGCCAGTCCAGTTCGATCTCCATATTGATAAGATTGGTCGCTAAAACTGTTCCCAGCAATACAATAATTACAGCCACAATTTTCCTTGCATTCGGAAGCTTTTTAGTAATAATACTTTCTACCACTACACTAAACCACACCGACTGCATCAGTAATACAATAGCAATGGAAACATTGATATACTGAACTGCTATATAATAAAACAAACTTGTTCCCCCCAATGAAGTTCCGGCAAGCATCAGCATTCTGACCTCTTTGGAGCTGGGCATTGATAATTTCTTTTTCGAGGTTAAGGTTTGGATCAAATTCAGGATCAAAAGTCCTGTCAAACCTAATACAAATTGGGAGGTCGTCACTTCAGACGTTGTAAAACCATCATGATAAGCCATTTTCACAAAAGTGGCTAACATTCCGTATATACTAGCACCAATCCCTACAAATAAAACACCTTTTAGTATATTTTTCTTCTTCATAATTTTTTTAACAGCCTGCAAAGGTACAATATATAAATTAAATTATTTTGAAGTATTGATATGATAGATAAATGAGATCGCCGCAAGCTTTGCTTGCGGCGATCTCTCCAATTGATTATATAGTCAGTTATTTTTTAACAATCACTTTTGAATTAGCTTCAAAACCAAGTCCTTTCACTTTTACGATATAAGTACCGTTTATCAGACGACTTGTAGAAATTGCTTTTTTATTTTCAGGTGAAATTTTATCTTCCGAAGAAACCAATTTTCCAGACATATCATATAGTTCTACACTTACTTTACCAAGAGTTTTGCTTGGGAAATCAATATAAAACTCATCTCTAGCAGGGTTTGGATAAATGGAGATTTTATTGTCTTTTAATGAAGTAACTTCATCAGTACCTAGTGAAGCACAGTCTTCTGGTATATTAAAGTTCTCTACCTGATCCGTAATAACACTCTTAACTCCTGCTGAAGCTCCTACACCAAGTCCTCTTTTTGCAAAGACCTTCCAGATCAGACATTTATCCTGTCCATTTGTAGTTGCTACATCGGCTGCCAATATTGCATTTCTTCCATCAATAAAGCTAGGATTACATCCTTGAAGCTTTAGAGCATCGGTTACTAGTTGCAATACTTTTGAACTTCCATTCGGTGTAGTTGACATTACATCTGAAGAATATCCATATTTTTCTACATAATTCCAGTGAAGATCCCATAACATCGTTGCCCAAACGAAACCAATAGAATGAGAATCGGTAGCCAAAACACCGTTTGCATTGGTATACTGCATTTGGTTTGTAGCTCCGTAAGTAAAAGGATTCACTGTAAAATCAGGAGAATACTTTGCTGGTCGAATACCACCACCTGTTATTTGTTCTCCACCTGCATAAGTTCCCATACCTCTTGCTACAGAAGCATTATCTCCAGGTCTGCTGGTAAGCATCAAAGCAAAGAAATCAGACCATCCTTCACCCATTTGTTCTTTACTTGCAGAAGTAGATAAACATCCATATCCTGTCCCTGTTAATCTATTTGATATTCCATGTCCATATTCGTGAGTTACAATTCCGTTATCAAAACTTCCGTCCGGAGTAACACTTGTAACAGGATCATTTTTAAGCGTAATATTTACTGTTGTATTACCTGCAAGCTGAGTTTTGATATATTCTCCTTCCGAATTTTCAATGGAAACCGTAGGAATTGTGATAGAAGGATCTGTACCGCCCATTCCTGATGGGAAATTTGTAGCTGCTGCATTATTATAGATCACTACAGCTATAGCTCCTGCATCCTGAGCATTTTTTGTTTTAACAGCAAATCCGCAGTTCGCTCCGCCTCCTCTTTCAATAAGTCCTATTTTACCAGTAAGTGATCCGGCTGGTAATGCTGTACAGCCATTTACGTTTGATGCAAGCTGTACATTTCCCGTTATTCCGGTACCCGTTAATGCAGGACCAAATTCAGCAGTCCCGGTAATCGGGGTACGAGCCACTGCAGCTCCTGGCGTATTATAAAAAAACAGCTGATTTACCGCAGACCATAAATACATCTGCATATATGGTTTACTACCATCTGCAGGAGTACCAAAGTTTGCATTATTAAGCCCGCCTCCATCTTGTCCTTCTGCCTCTACATAATCATTACCTGCTCCTCCATTTCCAAAATTATTCTGTTGAAAATTTTTAGCTGATTCTGTAAATCCAAACTTATAAAATACATCATGAATTTTATTATTCAAATAAAACAAGTTGGTAATAGAAGCATTCTGATTAGCGGCTGGGGTTCCGTTGATACTGAATGGAAAATTAAAATTCCTAGCAGCTCCGCCATCCGGTGAAAGGCCAGGCTGATCCATATCAGCTGTATCTTCATAAGCATATACATTATTCCCTCTTGTAATGGTATAATGATTCTCTCCATCAGAATGCCATCCTTCCGGTGAGGCTGGTAAATACCATGGGTTAGAAATAGTTTGTCTTGAGCCAAATGTTGGAGCCTCTACAGGTAAAGGGAAAACATTATAACTGGCATTATCCGGTACCAGGAAAGGGGTAAAATAAGTATTAGCTTTAGACGGCCCCATCAGATCATTCTGAACAAAGTCCATGTCTGTATGGCTATGAGAATAAGCTCCCGGATGAAAACTACAAGATACATTCAGGTCTGTTTTATTTAGAATTTCACCTGTATTGGCATCAATCAGATAATTCCAATAACTTGGTGATTTTGGTTCTCTTAATAGATATTCATAAGCAAGTTTCAAACTTCCTTTATGATCTACATATACAAGTCTTTGTTTTGCAACCTTTTTGCTATCAGTAGATTCTCCGGAAAAATCACGAATAAAGAAGTCTTTAACATCATTTTTCTTCAGATCATCAGCAATGGTATGCAACGCTGCAGTTTTGCTGACAACAGCATTTCCTTATGAAGATATAGTATAATCTTTTACAAAATTATCCGTATAATAAGCTACTTTATTATCTTTAATAAGCGCAGTTCCTACAGAATTATATATTGGCAAGCCTTTATAAGTCTGTAAAAATTTCACAACATTACCATTTAAAGATTTTGAAGGATCCACATTATCTACAATAAAATTATTGAGATCAGATTTCTTATATTCTCTTAATTTATTTTGAGAAATATAATCTTTAATAAGTTTTTCATTATCTTATCCGAATGCAATAGTGGGAAATACAGAAAACACCGCAAACAAAATAGGTAGAGTTTTATTTTTCATATCCATTATTAAAGACGCGAATATACAAATATTTCACAAATAAAATAACAAAAAACAAAATAAAACATAAAAGTATTTCAATATATTTTTTTTAAAAAAATCATTAGATTAATATTATCTATTTCTCAATAAATTATATTCAGCATCATCCAAAAATTTTCCAACATTAAATTTGATATAAAAAAAACCGCTCTTTCGAGCAGTTTTAATCTTAGTTATTTCTTAATCATCTTTTCTGAATAGATTTCATTTTTATCCGTTGTTACATTAACAATATATACCCCTTCTTTTCGGGAACTCAAATCTACCACTATTTCTTTCTCTCCACGTAATATTTTATTGTAAACAGTATTCCCAACCAGATCTCTGATTTCCAATATTCCTGATTTAACCTCTTTGTTCAGAATTACTTTAAACAGTCCGTTGGAAGGATTTGGGGTTAATTTCATATTTTTTACTTCCTGTGAAGATTTTGCAGCAAAGAATGGCTGACAATCCATATCAATATCATGGTCAAAAAATGGATAATTGTTCCAGCTATAAGCTACTTTAACATCATTACCATCCAGATAATTCATCGTTATCCTAAATTTATGCAATCCCGTTGCTCCCGCATTCACTATCGTATCAAAATCTGAAAGCTGGAATTGAGAACTGAAAGTATTACCACTTCCAAGGGTTGGATTAAATGTAACAGGATATGCATCTCCTGTCTGCAAATTGACCAGTTCCAATTTAAAGTCTATCAAAGTAGCATAAGTAGGAAGTTGATAATGACCAGTAATATTAGAAGGAGTATATATACAGTCATGAGGTTCATACAGGAAATCTACAAATCCCGAATGATCATAATAATCACATATTTCCATCGCCATATCTTTCCAATAATTCATTTCACCTGAGATAATTTCAAAACTATTAGGTCTGTTATAATATGTTCTTGGGACCATGCTATTATTAGGATCTGCCAAAACAGGTTCTATCTGGCCTGAATAGTTTCCATTTCCATGACTAGCTATAGCTGCTGCAGCTTGTATAGCTGAGGGACTTGTATTAACGTGAATCATGGTAAATCTAGCATATCTTTGATATTTAAACTTCATCATATTAGAAAATGCCTCATAAGAACCATAGGTCGAATTATTAATATTTACAAGATACGAATCATCAATACCTCCCGTCCCTCTTTCTGCATTAGTAAATACTATCACTCTTAAAGGCTGCAAAAGCTTTAATGTTGTTTGATTACTTATAATATCTGTATTTGGGTTTCCATCTAAAGCATCCCCCACTATTCCCAATGACCCATGCAAATGATCTGCGAAATCAAGCCGTCTTTCAAAATTCTGAGCAGTAAACTGATCACTGGTAAAATCAGACTCAATATAAATTATCGGTTTATTCATACTGCTAGTCTCCCCATACTTCCCTGTTCCATATTGTACAACAGCTACTCTGTGTGATGGATTACAGGCCAAAAGCTGCTCCATTAACTTTACTGCACCTCGTTTCATCCTACCATATTCTTTCTCTGTAACTGAACTTCCATTATCCAGCATTACAATATAGTCGATCCCCTGTTGTGCTCTAAATTCACTCCATGACATGATGAATGCCATGAGTAATAATAAACATGTTTTTTTCATAGTTAAAAGTTTTAACTTTAGCTCTGTTAAAATAATATTGATATAAAAACGAGGCTGTCTCAAAAGGTAAACTAATGCTCTGAGAATCTTCTAAATGACAAAAGTTGTCAGACAGGAGTCCAAGAGAGGGGTTACTTTTGAGACAGCCTCTTATCTATTTTTTGATAATTTTTTCTGAATAGAATTCGTTTTTACCTGTTGATATATTGACAATATACACTCCTTCTTTTCGGGAGCTCAGATCCACTTCTATTTCTTTTTCTCCACGAAGCACTTTATTATATACTGTATTTCCAATAAGGTCTCTGATTTCCAATGTTCCTGATTTCATTTCTTTATTCATTATTACTTTAAATAATCCGTTAGTAGGATTTGGCGTCAGTTTGAAGAGTTTTTCTTCTGCCAATGATTGAGTATTCCTTAGTGCTGGACATTTTGTAGTAAAATCATAATCAAAAAATGGATAATTATTCCAGCTGAATGCACGGAAATTCTGGCCATTATACTGATAAAACATAGTTAATTTGAATTTAAAATCTCCTGTTGCCCCTGCATTAGTCAAATCACTTAAATCCGAAGGCTGAAAATTATAATTAAAGAAGTTATTAGGCCACCACACCGGATTAAATCCTACCTGATATACTGCTCCATTCGTTAAGCTTATCAGCTCTGCTTTTATCCCCTGCAAAGTTGCTCCTTGCGGAAGATTATAATATCCACCAATATTTACCAGATTCTGACAACTTTTTTCGTACCAAAAATTAAAAGTCCCCTGATCATTAGAATTACAAATACCTGCAGCCATATTTTGCCAATAATCCATATCCGGCTGACCAATAAAAAAACCATTCGGCCTATTGTAATATGATCTACTTGGAGCATTTACATCTGGATCAACAAAATTATATTCTACATTCCCTGAGTATGAAGTACCCGAACTGGCAATACATGCAGCAGCCTCTTTTGCCAAAGTATTTGTATTAGTATGAAGTATGGTAAATTCTGCACCTCTTCCAATTTTAAAATTCATTACATTATGAAAAGTCTCATTAAGATTTGGGGCAGGATAAGTATAATTTACAAGATAAGACCCATTAAGTCCACCTGTATTTCGTTCCGCATCAGTAAATACAATAACCTTCAGCGGCTGAAAGCTATTTAATGTTGTCTGAGGACTTATAATACCTGCATTGGAATTACCATCCAAAGCATTACCCACCATTCCTAAAGACTCATTAAAAAGATCTCCGTAATCCAGACGTCTTGTCAGGTTTTCTATAGTAAGTGCATAGTGATCATTCGTAAAATCATTTTCAATATAGATTAAAGGTTCGTATACACTAGGATTGCTCCCATACTTACCTACCCCATACTGCACTACCGCTATTCTATTTCTGTTATTACATGCCAGCAGCTGTTCCATCAGTTTAATGGCTCCACGCTTCATATAAGCATATTCCTGCTCAGTAGTAGAAGCTCCGTTATCCAACATGATAATATAATCATGGGGTTGCTGTGCTTTAAAAGAAGTCCATGACATCAGAAAGGTCATGAAGAAAAATAAAAATGTTTTTTTCATGGTTAAATATTTTAAATTTAGTGTGATGAAAATAACACTTTTTCTTTATTATGTGAAATATTTTAACAAAATTAATTAAATTAAAGAAAAACATACATAAAAAAAACAAAACCTAACAGGTTTTAGAAACCTGTTAGGTTTATTCCCGGTTACTGTTATATTACAACAAACTTTTTCTTATTATGATCACATTCCTAGCCCCGATAGGAACGTTACCCCACAGCAAGAGCTGGAGAGCCGGAAGGTTTAAGCGTTGGAGGGTATGGCGCGAGGAGTATGAGTGGATAGCGGGAAATAGCTCCTGAAAATTAAGCACAAAAAAAGCCGCTCAAATGAGCGGCTCCTTATTTATCAATGGTTCAAAGATTATTTACCTTCTTCCATTTTTCTTTTCAACTCTGCTAATGCATCGATGTCTCCAAGAGTAGATCTTTCTTCGTTGTTTGAAGAAGAAGATACGTTTCTAGAAGCAGATTCTTTAACGTTTTTCTTTTCTTCGTCTCTGAAGATACCTGTGTGAGAAACTACAACTCTCTTGAATTCTTTGTTGAATTCAATTACTTTGAATTGAGCATCTTCACCTTTCTTGATTTTGGATCCATCTTCTTTCTCTAATAATCTTGAAGGGCAGAAAGCTTCAACCTCAGCATCTTCGAATTGTACAGAAGCTCCTTTATCGTGAACTTCTACAGCTTTACCAGCGTGGATCGTTCCTTCAGCATATTTAGTTTCGAATTTATCCCATGGGTTTTCAGTCAATTGCTTGTGACCTAGAGATAATCTTCTAGCTTGGATATCTAATTCAAGAACTACAACATCTAATTTATCACCTACTGCACAGAACTCAGATGGGTGCTTGATTTTCTTAGTCCAAGAAAGATCAGAGATGTAGATTAATCCGTCGATACCTTCTTCTAACTCTACGAATACACCAAAGTTAGTGAAGTTTCTTACAGTTCCTACATGCTGAGATCCTACCGGATACTTAGCTTCGATGTTTTCCCATGGATCTTTAGATAATTGCTTGATACCAAGAGAAATTTTTCTTTCTTCTCTGTCTAAAGTTAATACTTCAGCTTCAACTTCATCACCTACTTTTACGAAATCTCCAGCAGATCTTAAGTGAGTAGACCAAGACATTTCAGAAACGTGGATTAATCCTTCAACACCTGGAGCGATTTCTACGAATGCACCATAGTCAGCAAGAACTACTACTTTTCCTTTTACTTTATCACCTACTTTTAAGTCAGCAGAAAGAGCATCCCAAGGATGAGCTTCTAATTGCTTCATACCTAATTGGATTCTTGTTTTCTCGTCATCGAAATCAAGGATAACCACTTTTACAGTTTGTCCGTCCTCAAGGATTTCAGATGGGTGGTTCACTCTAGACCAAGAAAGGTCTGTAATGTGGATCAATCCATCTACACCACCTAAGTCAATGAATACACCGTAAGAAGTGATGTTCTTAACAGTACCTTCAAGAACTTGACCTTTTTCAAGTTGAGCGATGATTTCTTTTTTCTGACCTTCGATATCTGCTTCGATCAATGCTTTGTGAGATACAACTACGTTTTTGAACTCAGGGTTGATTTTCACAACTTTGAACTCCATAGTTTTTCCTACGAACTGATCGTAATCTTTAATTGGCTTAACGTCAATTTGAGAACCAGGTAAGAATGCTTCGATTCCGTGAACGTCAACGATCATACCTCCTTTAGTTCTAGATTTAACAAAACCGTTAACGATTTCTCCAGTTTCGTGAAGTTCGTTTACTTTATCCCAAGCTTTAAGCGTTCTAGCTTTTCTGTGAGATAATTGTAACTGACCAGTTTTGTCTTCTCTCTTGTCAACCATTACTTCTACCTCGTCACCTACTTTTAGGCCTTGGTTGTAACGGAATTCGTTAAGAGAAATAACACCTTCAGATTTGAAGTTGATGTCTACGATAGCTTCTTTATCAGTTAATCTTACAACTTTACCAACTAAAACGTCATTATCGTCTAGGTTGTTTAATGATCCGTTGTAGATCTCTTCTAAATCGCTTTTCTCTTTTCTAGCATCAGCGTCAAGACCAGATTCGAAAGAATCCCAGTCAAATTGTTCAGGTGCTACGTTTTGGTTTAATAATAATTCTGCTGAATTTGTCTCTTTTGACATAATTCTAAATAAATTTGTATTCCTTCTCTTCCAACGGTCTTAATCAATGTGACTGAAAAATACGGAAGTTATTAATATTTAATATTTTACTTTCTTAGACCTTTACCACAAAAAGTGGGTGCAAAGATATGATTTTTATTTGAGATAAGCAATAGTTACTCTTTAATCCATTTACCTTGTAAACAATTGATTTTCAATACACATTGAATAATTAAGAATCATCACTTAGCATAGTATGAAAAATCACCAGTTCAGTAAGTTAACTATTCATCTTTTAAAATCTGTTGAATCTATAGTAAAAAGGCTTCGACTCCGCTCAGCCTGACAGTATATAGATTAACAACACAATATTAGAGTTGTCATGCTAAGCGGAGTCGAAGCATCTCGCTTTATTAAAAATTGAGATTCTTCACTTCGCTACGCTCTGTTCAGAATGACAGCAACTCCAAATTAAAAGAACAGGAATAATTCATTCTCACTCTCAAACTCTATCATTCTCAAACCCTCCAACTCTAGAACTCTCAAACCCTAAAATTCACTACCTTTGCACCCATGGAACTACAATCAATTTATCAAAAGCTGCAGATTCAGGATATGAATCAGATGCAGAAATCTACTTATAAAGCGTCTGAAAACAATACAGATATTGTCCTGCTCTCTCCTACCGGCTCAGGAAAAACCCTTGCCTTTTTATTTCCAGTTCTCAGAAATCTAAAAAAAGATGTTCAGGGCGTTCAGGCATTAATATTGGTTCCCGCCAGAGAACTGGCATTACAGATTGAACAGGTTTTCAAATCGATGGGAACAGATTTTAAGGTTTCCGTTTGTTATGGTGGGCATGATAAAAAGATTGAAGTCAATAATTTAATTGAAGCTCCCGCAGTTTTAATCGGAACTCCGGGAAGGGTTACTTATCATGTAAGAAATAATAATTTTGATCCGAAGACAATTAAGACTTTGGTTCTGGATGAGTTTGATAAAGCTTTGGAATTGGGTTTCCATGATGATATGGAGTTCATCTGTAATTCTTTAAAAGGACTTTCCCAAAGGGTTTTAACTTCTGCAACAGCAATGGATGAGATTCCTGCATTTACAGGCTTAAAAGATGAAAAGATCATCAGTTTCCTTAAAGAAAATGACGTAAAACCGGATCTTCAGCTGAGAAAAGTAATGACAATTCCCGAAGAAAAGCTAGATACGTTATTTAACCTGGTTTGCAAAATCGGGAACAAAAGAACTTTGATTTTCTGTAATCACCGTGATGCGGTAGACCGCATTTCTGAGCTTCTTCACCAAATGGGAATCGACAGAGAAACCTTCCATGGTGGAATGGAACAAGACGAAAGAGAACGTGCATTACTTAAATTCAGAAATGATTCTGCAAGAATCCTTATCACAACCGATCTTGCTGCCCGAGGACTTGATATTCCTGAAGTGGAATCTATTGTACATTATCAACTGCCTCCAAAAGAAGATGCTTTCATTCACAGAAACGGACGTACTGCAAGGATGAATGCCAAAGGTTTTGTGTACCTGATCATGAATGAAGATGATAACTTCCCTTTCATCAAAAATGATGTACCTGAAGAAAGTGTTGTCGGATTTACTAAAGTTCCTCAAAAAACACCTTTCCAGACTATCTATATCAGCGCTGGAAAGAAAGATAAAGTAAACAAAGTAGATATTGTTGGATATCTCATTAAAAAAGGAGAATTACAAAAAGAAGATGTAGGGGTTATTGAAGTAAAAGACACTACTTCTTATGTTGCGGTTTCCAGAAATAAAGTGAATGCTGTCCTAAGAAAACTTCAGAATGAAAAACTGAAAGGGAAAAAAGTGAAGATGGAAGTTGCTTACTAAATTTCTGCTCAATATTATGTCATTGCGAACGAAGTGAAGCAATCTCACCCTTATAATCATGTTTAATGATAAGAGATTGCTTCGTCGCTATGCTCCTCGCAATGACACAAAAATTATTTTATTCCTCTTACTCTTGTTGGAAAAGTATACACCGATTTTGAAGCGGTAATGAATAAAACATCATTATTTTCTCCTCCAAATGTTACATTGGATGTCCATTTTTCAGGAATGGAAATATGATAAATCTTCTTTCCTTCACGATTAAAAACATGTACTCCATCTCCGGTTAAATAAAGGTTTCCATGTTTATCGAGAGTCATCCCATCTGAACCCATTTCACAGAATAATTTTTTCTCAGAAAGTTTTCCTTCACCCAGAATATCATAGACATAGGTTTTTCCTGCATCAATGTCTGAAAGGTATAATTTTTTCAACTTTTCACTTCCTACAATCCCATTGGGTTGGGTGAAGGTATCTAATTGATTAATCTTTCCATTCTTATTTCTGTAATAAAGGCTTTTATTAGGTAATTCCTGCTTGAAATCTATCCAATAATCTCTTTCATATAAAGGGTCTGTAAAATACATTCCGCCAAAAATATCGTTCCACACATCATTAGGCCCATTCAACCTTTTTCCTTCAAAATCTTTGAACAGAACTTCTACTTTTTTATCTTTTGAGATCTTCCACATCTCTCCGTTATCATCAGAACAGGTAATCAGGAAACCATCTTTATCAAAGTGAGTTCCGTTTGCCCTTCCCGTTTTATCTAAGAATTCTATGACCTGATTGCTTTTCCAGTCCCAGTAATAAATCTTATCATTAGGCTGGTCGGTAAAATATACATTTCCTTCTTGATCTGTTGACGGACCTTCTGTAAAGCTAAACTTATCAGAAACCATCTGAGGTTTTACACCTTCATAAAACATTTTACTACTATTTACTGATTGACAGTTTACTAATGCGAAAACCAAACCAATCAGACCTGCTTTACTGATATTCTTCATACTTCATTTTTAGATCTGCAATTTACAACTTGAATTGGCTGTTTCAAAAATATTTTCCCATTTTGATACATTATTATCCGGAATTCAAAATGTCCCAATTGTCCTATTTTTGAAGCAGATCATATTAGGAGCCGATGGATATAATTCAGAGCTTTGCAGTAGAGGAATCAATACCGTTTATCTATAGAAAATAAGTTTGACAAACAGGTGTTGATCCGGATGAAAAATATTACCAAAATACTTTTATAGCATACGATAATGAGCGCAGAGTCCAACAACATCAAATCCCTGGAAATTGAAAATGAAGATTTTAGAAATTCGGTAGGAACAATGGATGAGACTGGAAAAAGAAAATGGATCTTTCCCAGAAAACCAAAAGGAAAATATACCAATTACAGGAACTATACCAGCTATGCATTACTTGCTCTTTTCTTTGGGTTGCCCTTTCTAAAGATTAATAATAATCCTTTTTTCCTATTTAATGTTATCGACAGGAAATTCTTTATTATCGGACAACCATTCTATCTTCAGGACTTTTTTATCCTAGCTCTTGGAGCGGTTACCTCTGTTATCTTTGTTATGCTGTTTACCGTAGTTTTCGGAAGAATCTTCTGTGGATGGCTATGTCCGCAAACTTTATTCATGGAAATGGTTTTCCGTAAAATAGAATACTTGATTGAAGGTGACCGAAACAAACAAATGAAGCTCGACAGACAGGACTGGGACGCTGAAAAGATCAGAAAAAGGGTTACAAAATGGTCTGTATTTATTTTGATTTCTATGATCATCTCTACTTTTATGTTCATGTATATCGTAGGTTATGAACAAGTATTCCAGATTATGATTGAGGGACCTGCAGAACATCCTTTAAAGTTTATTACGATGATCTTTTTTACGATGACTTTCTATTTTGTTTTTGCATGGCTTCGTGAGCAGGTATGTACTCTGGTTTGTCCTTACGGAAGACTTCAGGGAGTTCTAATTGATAAGCAGACGATCAACGTATATTACGATTTTAAAAGAGGCGAAGGCCGTTCAAAATGGAGAAATAATGAAGACAGAAAAGCGGCTGGTAAAGGAGATTGTATAGATTGTAATCAATGCGTTGTAGTCTGCCCTACGGGAATTGACATCAGAAACGGACAGCAATTGGAATGCGTAAACTGTACAGCATGTATTGATGCCTGTGATGAAGTAATGGATAAAGTAGGCCTACCTAAAGGTTTGATCCGTTATGCCACTGAATCTGAAATTGAAAATCGTGAGAAATTCAAATTTACTTCGAGAATGAAAGCTACCACGGTCATTCTGGCTCTGTTAGTTGGTTTCCTTGGCTTTTTAATGTATGACCGTGGTTCTATGGAAGCAAAGTTTATCAAACCAGCCGGTTCTACATTCTTTATTAAAGATGGGAAAATAACTAATACATTCATTTACACCCTTCTGAATAAATCGAATGAGAAAAAGATACTTACTATTAAAGTCGTGAGCCCTGAAGATGCTGAAATCACTTACTTCGGATCTGAAAAAATTATCCTGAAGGGAGACCAGATCTTAAAAGGAAATATCAACATTTCTTTCCCGGAAGATAGAATCAAATTCTCTAAACAAAATATGGTCATTGGTGTTTTTGATGAAGAAGGAAAAATGGTAGATTCATTTGAGACCACTTTTGAAGGACCATTTAAGTTAGCACTGTAATAATGTAATAGGAGATTCGGGGTTTGATTAGATATTATACAATCTTTAACTGATAACCATCGCTATTAAATTCAAACCTCGAACTTTAAACTTTGAATATCAAACCAAATTAGGCCTTATATTTCCTCATAAATTGAGTAGGAGTCATTCCGGAATTTTTCCGGAATACTCTTACAAAGTAAGAATATTCTTCGTAGCCTAATCTGAAAGCAATTTCTACGAGATTTTCATTCAGATACATCAGCATTCTTTTAGCTTCCAGCACCACCCTTTCTGTAATAACTTCTGTAGCCGTTTTCTGTACTACAGCCTGCACAGTTCTGTTAAGATGCTTTGACGAAATACCCAACAAAGAAGAATAGTAAGCAATTGATTTGTGTGCTGTAAAATACTGTTCAACAAGGCTTTCAAAATCCTGATAGTGCTTAAAATAGGAAAGTCCAGCAGAAGAGGTCAGCGTATCAAAATCTTTTGAAAACAAACGGGTTGAGTTGATAAAAACCTGAGACATTAAAGATAAGATAAGTCCGTTTTTCATCAGATTATTAGACAGATGCTCTCTTCCTAATTCCTGAAACAAATAGATATTTTTTTCTAATTCCACAGCATCTAGCTGCAGTTTCCTTGGAAAAGACACTGATCCGAAAAAAGGAAAATTTCTGAGTTTCTGGTTCACATAGTGCATTTCATAAAATTCCTGAGAACAAAAGAAAATATACCCATCTATATCTTCTGAAAGCTCCCAGCTGTGAATTTGTCCTGGTGAAAGAAAAAACAAACTTCCTTCTGAAACTTCATATCTTTGGAAATCAATTTCATGAATACCGCTTCCTTTGGTAAAAAGAACCGTAGCATAAAAATCATGCCTGTGAGGTTTTTCTATATGCTGATGCCCCACGATCAAATGGTTTTTCATGGTATTAAAATAAAAATCCGAAGGATTTTTACCCTGAAAAAGATCAATATGAAGTACGGAAATAGAATTCATCCTATAAATAAATGGATGATAAAAGTACTATAAATAAAGCCAAGCCACAAATTCAATATAAAAAAGGACCGACTATTGCCGATCCTTTTCATCTTATTTAATGATTACTATTTTATAACCAGTTTACTGTTGTATACTCCTTTTGAAGAGCTGATGTTGATTACATACACTCCTTTAGGTACATTAACATTCATCTCTTTGGTATTATTTCCTTCGCTTTGATAAGCTGATGAATGGATTAGTCTTCCGCTTGAATCAAATAAAGTAACTTTCACTTCCCCTTTTATATTCTGAGATTTGATAAAGAAATTACCATCACTTGGGTTAGGATATACTTTAATATCATCCGCTAATGGAGATGAAGATATTTCTTTGGTTGACAAAGTTCCTGTCTGGCGGGTACAAACCTGAAGGCTCCATCCATTGATAGTTCCCGCATCACCAGTAAAGTTATCAGATGCAAATAATTTCCATTGGCCCTGTGCGGGATGCCCAACAAAAATTCCTAATGTTTCGTTAGACTTTACTTCTCCTTGGATTGGAGTTGTGCATGTAGCTGCTGCTCCTGCATCACTGAAAGTAGCTAAAATATTATCTTGAGAGCCACATTGTCTGTTCCAAAAAAGAGCAGAGGTACCCATTGGTCCTTCTATTCCTAATGACAGATCTTTTACATAAGGGTGTGTAATAGAAGGAGTAACTTTAATTTTGGTAATGATTCCTGTATTATTAACCATTAAAGGAACTGAAACCATAGGAGATGCAATAGCAGCCTCTCCACCAGGACCGTCTGTAATTGCTACCGGACCTCCACTATAAGTATAGGTTGTACAAGTTTCTCCTGTCACAGCATAATCAATTACAAAGCTAGGACTTACTGCATAATAGATATTATTAACGGCTTCTACCATAATAAATGCATTGGCTGAGGTAGAACCTGCAGGAATTGTGATTTGTTCAGTACCATCATTGGGTGTATTGGCCGAGATAACAGTAAAGGTCTGCCCACCATCCTTAGATAGTTTAATATTAACATTTTCTGTATTAATAGGAGCCTGATTGGTATTGGCAACATCCCAAGTTATAGTAAATATACTTCCCGAAGCCAATGATTGTCCAAATATAGGAGCAGTCACCTTAAATGGACCTGAAGCTGCATCCACTGTTACAACCACTGCATCTTTACTTGTTTGTGGGTCTAGAGGATTATTGTTTCTAACAATAAGATCAAAATTAAGATTTCTTCCTACACTGGATACTGTTTCCCATTTTGTAGTTAAAACTCCTGCCAACACCGTATTAAAATCTGGAAAATATCTGGTGGGCGAGCTCATAGGTTTCACAGATCTAAAAGTAGGTCCGGAAGGTTTTGCAGCGTAAGGAATCGAGTTACTTGCAAACTGGCCTCCGGCCGGATCCATTTGTTCCCATGTGTATGTATATGAAGCATTATTTGCATCCGTTGTTGTTCCCTTTAATACAAAAGCTGTGGATTTAGGGATTTTATAATCTGCTCCTGCATTTACAGAGGGAGCAGCTCCCGTAAAAGGGGTATTAACACCACATGTAATGCTGTTGATTCTATTTTTTATTTCAGTAACATTAAAAGAGTGATAATAAGCATCAGAATTAAACTGTACATCATAACGATTTGTAATTCCGGTATAAGCCATAATCGTTGAACCACTTCCCGGTTCTACTAAAGAGTTTGGATCATTGGATCCGTTTTGGTAGCTGTACGAGTGATTAGCTCCTAATTGATGCCCCATTTCATGAGCGACATAATCTATATCAAAATTATCTCCCTCAGGATAGTTGCTGGCAGTCCATCCCTCGGCTTTTGAAGTATTATCACAAATATCCCCCGGAGCATAGCCGTTTCCATCTTCTTTATCAAAGATATGTCCCATATCATAATTTTCGGAACCTATCTTGGTATCAATATCGTTTTGTATACCTGATATTTCGTCACCTTGCGTAAAAGGATCTGTAGCCGCACTTGTATAAATAATCAGATCATTATTGGCAACCAAATTGAAATGAAGAGATAAATCTTTTTCAAAAACACCATTCATACGGGTAAGACTCGCGTTCATTGCAGCCAGTACTGCTGCTTTTTTTTGAGCTTCTGTAGCTGTACCAGGAAGACCAGCTCCAGTTATATGATACTCTGCATATTCATGGGTACAAGCAATAGCCAGCCTGAAAGTATTAAATCCTGCCGTTTTTTTATTTACAGCATTGTTTTTTTTTTCAATATGATCATCCATAGCTTTATCCATTGTAGAACATTCAAAAGGCTCTTTATCCTGTCCTCTTCTTGCATTGGAATCAAATACAGCATATACTGTTCTATCTTCAGTGTAAGGTTCTATAAATTCTGACATCCCGGAACGGTTTATCATCGAAGAAAACCCGACTGGTGATAAGCTAAATCTTAAATACACACTGGGATCTTCTAATGCCGTCCCTACATAGGATTTAATATCAGGATATTTTGCCTGTAACTCTGGCGCCATATTGGAATATTCCCAGACCTGAAATTTTTCTATCTTTCCTTTAGCAGTAGGAAGAGAGATGACCGCTCCTTTTTGACTTGAAAAGCGGGCTGGAGCATTTTTTAACAATTGACGAAGCTGATTAGCGTCAAGTGAATAAAGTCCTGAAAATTCAAGCTTTTCTTGAGATTTTTTAACTTTTTGAGCTCTAAGCTCGGTTTTTTTCCACTGTGAAAATCCCAGGAAAGGAATCATCAGTGCGATAATAAAGAAATAATGTTTCATATCATTATAGGTTTTTGTGTTTCACTAAGTTATAAAAAAATACTTTTGTTTTTTATTTTTTTCACAATACTATGATATTTTCTTACTATTAAAAAAAATTCATGTAATGACAGTACTTTGCAAGATATATTTGGATGAAACTTTAAAAAATTTTTATCTTTGAAGTTTAGGAGCTGTAAAATGAAAATAAATTTACCTGACAAACTGTATTATTCTATAGGAGAAGTTGCTAAAGCATTCGATGTAAACACTTCATTAATACGTTATTGGGAACAGGAATTTCCTATCATTAAACCTAAAAAGAATAAAAAAGGAAACCGTTACTTTACTCCCGAGGACATCAAGAATCTGCAGATGATCTATCACCTGGTAAAAGAAAAGGGTTACACACTTGATGGAGCTCGTGTTGCGTTGACAACCAATAGCAAAATTTCAGAAACCATTACGATTATAGACCGTCTAGAATTTGTAAAAGCTGAGCTTTTAAAACTAAAAGAATCTTTGGGAGACAAGGATACTGAATAATCTCTTCAGTTTTTATTTAAATATTTCTATACAAAGAGATATAAAATCTTAATTTTTAAAAGATTATAACTTTTTATATTCTAAAATCAACCATTTCAATCTTCGCTATTGCCATGTATGGTTTTTATCAATATGTTTATACACATGATGAGAAAAAACTATTACCAAAAACTGGCCTTTATGGTCATTTTACTGGCTATTCTATTGATCTTCCAGCAATATACAAGCAGGAATAGGGAACCTTTTCCTGAAATAAAATTTATTGCCACGTCCTCAAGTACAGCTAATCTAACAGATTTTGATCCGAATGTTTTAACTTCGAAACAGTGGCAAATGCTCGGCTTTTCTGAAAAACAGGTCTCTACAATTCTTAAATATAAAGACATTGTAGGCGGAAGTTTTACCTCAAAAGAACAGCTGAAAAAATGTTATGCTATTTCTGATGAAAAATTTGAAGATCTGAAACCTTTCATCCTACTTCCTGAAGCAGCTGAAAAAAATACTGTCAAACAATTTAACAGCTTTGATAAGAAAGAAATCAGAATTTCCGGAAAATTCAACCCTGATGTAAAAACGGCTTATGACTGGGCTCAAATGGGATTCAGTGAAAAACAGTCTGAAGCAATTATGAAATATAAAAATTACCTTGGCGGAAGTTTTATCAGCAAGGAGAAATTTAAAGAATGTTTTATCATTTCCCCGGAAAATTACAATAAACTGGAGCCTTATTTACTATTACCTGCCAAAACTCCTGAAAATTTTAGGACAGTCAGAACCAGTTACCCGGAAAAAATAAAAGTACAATACCGTACATTCGATCCTAACCGTTTGGATGTTGAAGGATGGAAGGCGCTTGGTTTTTCAGAGAAACAGGCTCAGACTATTGTCAATTACCGCGACCGAAATCTTAAAGGCAGTTTTAAAGTAATTGAGGACATTCAAAAATGTTTTGTTATTTCCACAGAGAAATTTCAAGAGATGAAACCCTTTATCAAACTCGATCCCGAAATTCTAAAGAAAGAAGAGAAGCAGCAGGAAAAAACAGATTTTTCAAAAACAGATCTCAATAGCATTACTTTCAAGCAGCTTATAGAGTTTGGACTGGATGAAAAAAGTGCCGGCTCTATGATTGGTTTCAGGAAAAAACTGAGAGGTTTTGTCAATAAGCAACAGATTCTGGACACTTATAATATTGATAAAGAACTAGTTCAGAAATTAATATCTATTGCTCCATTGGATACTTCCAATGTTCCCAAATATACATTAGCAGATGCTCCTGAAGAATGGCTGAAAGATCATCCCTATTTTAAATATTCTGCAGATAAGATTATCTTCTACCGGATCACTTACCCTGATGACAAGAAGATCTGGAAGTTTTTGAAATTAAAACCTGAATATGAAGAAAGGATGAAGCTATATTTAAAATAATAAAAACGCACCCACCTATAAATATAAAAATTTATCTCCAATGTTTGATTTATATTTCTATATTTGATATTAAATCAAATGTTTTTTATTATGGTAAGATTTGACGAATTGTGGAAAAATCATCCTGGAAAAGGATCTCAGCCCTGTAATGCAGCGTTATTTCCAAACCAGTGTGCTATCAGAATGAGTGAAGCTCTTCATAAATCAGGTGTTGATTTGATGTCCTTTAAGAAAGTAAGATGTTGGGAGAAACATGAAGATGGATTTAGGCATATATTAAGAGCTCAAGAACTAGCTGATTGGATGCATATGCATCCCGAAATATTTGGAAATCGACTAAAGCTTGAGAGAAAAAAATACCCAAAAATGGACCACAAATCCTTCAAAAATGGGAAAGGAATAATTTTTATTAAAGATGGATGGTCTGAAGGTACAGATCACATAGATATTTGGAATGGGATGTCTTTAAAAGGTGGGGATGCTTTTGATTATTTAGGGAGAGGTACAGAAATTTGGTTTTGGGCTTTAATTTAACTACTATGAAAAATACTTGTTTTATAATAATAATATCATTAATATCTTTTTCTTGTAAAAAGAATCAAGAAAAAGGAGACACTCAACTAATTACTAAAAAAAGTACAGTGATAGTGACTGATACAACTAATATTGATGGAGTATTATTGGAGTTAATAAATGACAATGGAAAAGCTAAATTAAAGATTAATTCCAAAGAATATAATTTATCCGGTGATATAAAAATTAATCCTCCATGTTATTTTTTAAGACGGGAGAAAAATAAAATTGAGAACTACTCTTATCCAGATGTAGGAGTAAAGCATACTTTAGTTATTCTTGGAAACATGGCAACAAAAGATGATAGAAAAACATTTGGTGCAGAAAATAGTAATAATATATGTGGAACAGGCATGCAGGGTATCTTATTTAAAAAAGACAATATCATTATTACAAATAAGACTTTAACACACTCATTTGTATGTGCTGATATTGGTACTGATGAAAAAGATTTTAATGGATTTGCTCATGATTAAAAATAGTCTTCCATTGGGAAGACTATATGCAATAAATATATCGAAGATCAAGAATAGATTACATTTACTCAAAATGATAGTATTATCAGTTAAAATCTTTTTCTCTTCATCAGAAAAAATTTCATTATATTAGTCAATGTAAATCTCTACACTTTGCAATTTTAACTCATTTACAATGTAGTCATTAATTTCTTTGATTAATTCTTCAACAGTATTAAATAAACAACATTTTGCTTTGATATTGTCATTTTCATCCCTTATATCTACTGTTATAAGTCTTTCGTTATTTTCCATTTTCTGAATATTTTATTGTTATATATAAATAATTAAAAATTGACTAAAAAAACATTAACTCTACATAAATAAATTGCCTATTTAATAATAAATGACCAAAATTTAATGGAGTTTTTACAAGAGTTTTCAGATTTTGAAAGTAATCCTGAAACTTTTGAAAAATATGCAGATTATTTCCGACTATATTTATATGTTAAAACTCAATCACAAGAAATATCAAATGGTTTTAATACTGTATTATTACATCAATATTTTGATAACAAAATTTCTGTTTCGGATGCTTATAATACAATATTGAAAGAAGTCAAAAAATTGAAAAATAGTTGGTGTAACATTGTATGTAGGTGCCTAAAAACAATCCAAAACAGAATCTCCTATTCTGGATTGTTTCTTATCTGAAAGATTACTTACAATTTAGTGATGCATATAATTGCTTGGTCCATTGGTTCCTTCAATAGATTCAGGAAGAATTCCATATTTGGAGCGTAAATTAACGGTTCCCAGGGTTTTTCCGGTCTCAATTTCAATGACACTAATGGTTCCTGAATTGATATTAGGGAGATCCAGCAGATTATTTTGTACAGCTACGACTTCTTTTCCTTTTTTAGTTTTAAAGAAAACCATATGATGAGCACCTTTATCTGCGGTAAGTGTTTTTAAAAGTTTGAGCTGAGGAAGATTGCTAATGTCAAAAACAAGAACTTTTCCCGGATCTGCAAAACTCACATACAGCCTATTGTTATCATCAATGTACATTTCCAGAGTCCAGCCAAGACCTTGCGTACTCCCATCAAATATTTTAGTAAAAGCATCGTATTTCTTAGTTGCAGTATTGTATGGTGCTATCCAGATATCTCCTCCAAGCATCGTTGTAGCTAGAGCATATTGTGGAAATTTACCACGAAGCAGTAAAACCTCAACAGGGCTCGATAAATCCGTTGGTGAATCTGCAACCTGATAAGTTTCTTTTAATTCGTAAGTGTTGAGATCTAATAAAGTACAGGTATTTCCAAAACCACTGGTAAGATCCGGGTGAATGGTTGAAGTAACCATCATAAGTCCTTTTTCTTCATTTACAGAGATACCGTGTGGATACATGATAAATTTATTGGGATTATCCTGAATTGGAGCCTTAATGGTCTTAATGAGCTGATTGGTATTCGCATTAAAAACACCTATACTGCCATCTTTTGGTCCTCCTGCCCCTCCCATAAAGGTCATAAAAAATCTTCCATCGTTGGTAAAGAATAAATTTTCACCCACTGTATTCTCTCCTGTATCAATAGGTGTTGCGCCAACTAATATAGGCTGACCGTTTTTATCTTTTGCCGTTTTTACCTGATAGAGATAGCTTCCTCCCAACGCCGTTGAATATAATTTGTTGGCACTCTGGTTGTAATAAAGATGATGAGGCAAAACACCAACACCTAACTCAATTTTGCTGCTGATATTTCCAAAATTGGGAGCTTCAGGGTCGAGTTCTATCACTGCAATCCCATCTGGTTGCCCATTCAGACTTCTATAGTCAATATAAAAGGCTGTATCGTGTGGAATCTCTGAATGATTATCATCCTGACAATGCGAAAATATCATCAGAATACCAATAAATAAGGGAACTTGATTAAATTTTAATTTCATGATTTTCAGTTATTTAATTATTTACATTATAAATATAACATAATTTACAATAAAAACCGAAAATATTACACTAATATGTGAATATTAATAAAAACACTCACTTATTAAAAAGGCAAGCAGGGAAAAATTCTCTACTTGCCTTTTTAGTGTATTATAAAAATAGTATTTAATCGATTGTTTTGCTTGAATCTGCTAGCAGATCATTTAATGCATTAAGCTCATCTTCAGTAAGATCCCTCCATTTTCCGATTGGAAGATCAAGTTTGATATTCATGATACGAATTCTTTTCAACTTTTTTACTTCGTAGCCCAGATATTCGCACATTCTGCGGATCTGTCTGTTAAGTCCCTGAGTAAGAATAATTCTGAAATTCATTTCATCAATTTTCTCTACTTCACATTTTTTAGTAACGGTATCCAAAATAGGAACTCCGTTTCTCATTTTTTCAAGAAATCTTGGAGTGAGCGGCTTGTCTACGCGGACCAGGTACTCTTTTTCGTGGTTATTTCTTGCGCGAAGAATTTTATTGACAATATCACCATCACTGGTTAAAAGAATAAGCCCTTCACTAGGTTTATCAAGTCTTCCAATGGGAAAAATTCTTTTGGGATGATTGATATAGTCTACAATATTGTTCTTTTCACGTTTGGTATCTGTAGTACATACAATTCCTACAGGCTTATTGAAAGCAATATAAACTGGTTTTTCCTGTGGTTCTCTGATAGGTTTCCCATCTACTTCTACCAAGTCTTCATCAGAAACTTTGGTTCCCAATTCAGGAATTTTACCGTTAATCTTAATTCTTCCTTCTTCTAACAGCTTATCTGCTGCTCTTCTTGAACAGTAACCTACTTCCGATAAATATTTATTAATACGTGTCTTTTCCATTTGTTTCTACCATAGTTGGTATGATTTTTCATTCACCTTGAAATCTAAAATCATTATTTAAAAACTGATCTGTAGCATCCTCGATTTTATAATCTCCAATCTTTGTTCTTCTCAATTGAGTCAAATAAGCTCCTACTCCCAATTCCTGTCCTATATCATGAGCAAGGCTTCTGATGTAGGTTCCTTTTGAACATCCAACGGTGAAACTTACCAAAGGAAAATCTATTTTGATATCATTGAGATAATGAATCGTAGTTTTTCTTGATTTCATTTCTACTTCCTCTCCTGCTCTGGCCAGATTGTAGGCTCTTTCACCATCAATTTTTATAGCAGAGTAAACAGGTGGTTTCTGTTCAATTTCTCCAACGAATTTCTCCAAGGCTTCTTTTACCTGCTCCTCTGTGATATGCGAGATATCCTGCTGAAGAATTTCCGGTTTTTCAGTATCATAGGATTCTGTCTGAACTCCTATTTTGATTTCTGTCCAATATTCTTTTGGTGCATCCTGAATTTCAGGGATTTTCTTGGTAAATTTTCCGCAACATACAATCAGAAGCCCTGTTGCTCTTGGATCCAGGGTTCCTGCATGTCCGATTTTAAATTTTTTAGGAAGATCAAACTCCCTTTTCAACTTATATTTCATTTTATTGACCGCCTGGAAGGAAGTCCAGTCCAAAGGTTTGTCCAATAAAAATATGTATCCTGATTTCAGTTCTTCTGCCGTCATTCTTTTCCGATATTGTTTATTTCTCCCACTTGTTTTAAACTTACTTTATATTTATTTACGATATAAAGAAGAATTATTAAAAATATAGTTATTACAGCTTTATAATAATAATGAGAGTAATCATAATACTTATTAAAAAATAAAGCTATAAAAGATTTAATATTTATTAATAAAACTAGTATGAGATAAAAATTTATTAGTCGTATTGTTATTCTTTTTTTATTAATTAAGAAAATGAGAATTATAATTGCAAAAATGAGAATACTTATTACAAAAATATCATGTTCCAAACCAATATTATAAGCAAAAGGATGAATATTTAAAGGAATAAATATGAAGCCACCAATGATAAAAAACATCAAACAAAGTGTATCAACAAACTTATTTTTAAATAATTTATCTTTCACTATTTAAAGAAATAAAAATAGATTAATAAGGCAATTCCAACAAAAATACGGTACCATCCCCAAGGTTTGAAACCATATTTATTAAGTACTCCAATGAATGCTTTGATCGCGATAAGTGCCACAATAAATGCCACTACATTCCCAATCACAAAGATCATAATGTGATCCTGTGAAGCCATAATCATTTCATATCCTTTCTGAGGATTTGGAGTTTCCTTACCCCATGTTTTTACAAAAACAGAATACACTGTTACTGCCAGCATTGTAGGTACTGCAAGGAAGAAAGAAAATTCGGCAGCCGCTTTTCTTGTAAGTCCCTGTGCCATCCCTCCAATAATGGAAGCAGCACTACGGCTGGTCCCCGGCATCATTGCCAGACACTGCCAGAACCCAATAGTTACAGCTTTTTTTATCGTAATTCCCTTTTCATCGTCAATCGTAGGGTTTTTAAACCATTTATCGGCAAATAATAAAACCACTCCGCCTAATACCAATACTGAGGAAATAGCAATCTGGTTTCCCAGAACAGCTTCAATTTTATCATCGAATAAATACCCCAATACCAGTGCAGGAACTACTGCAAAAGCAAGTTTAAAATAAAACTGAATATTATTCAGATCAAAAAATTTCTTCCAGTAAGCTACTACAACCGATAAGATTGCTCCAAACTGAATGGAAACCTGAAACATTTTTAAAAATTCATCATCTGGCATTCCCAATAGATTGGCAGTGAATCCCATGTGTGCGGTAGATGAAATAGGAAGATACTCCGTTAATCCCTCTACAATGGCAATAATAATTGCTTTAATTAAATCCATATTCTTTTACAAAAATTAAAAGATTAAGAGATTGAGATATTTAAAGTACGGGACTTTAAATGCCTTAATCTCTTAATCTCTAAATATAAATTTTTATTTATTTTCTTTTTAAAATAGCGTAGACTTCTATGACAAAGCCAATCACAACAAATAACGGAGCAATTCTGATCCTTCTGATGGAAAAGATATCGTCATTCCATGAGTTGGGATCAAACTTACCATCTACTGTATTGGCATCAGGTCCCATCATCAAAAGAAATCCAACCACAATAAATGCCAGCCCGATCAGCATCCATTTAAAGTTTTGCTTTCCGAAATAGAATGCGTTTTCTTGTGGTACTTCTGCTTCACTTCCGAAGTCTGAAGCAGAAAATTTATTTGTTTTTTTGCTCATTGTTAAGAGTAATATAAGTCGTCAACGTTTGATTTTAAGAATCTCCATGTTGCAAAAATAGTACTTAATACGGAAATAAATATTCCTACTCCCAATACTAAAATTACCAACCAGAAATACTGATTATTATCCTGTACAAAAGCTGATCCGATCTGGCTTGTGAAATAATACCACACTCCTCCTAAAGCAAGAAGACCAATAACAGAACCAATAGCCCCTAAAACAACAGCTTCAATGATAAAAGGTTTAAGAATAAATCTTCTTTTTGCCCCTACCAGCTGCATTGTTTTGATAATAAATCTTTTGGAGAAAATTTTCAGACGGATGGAGTTGTTGATTAACACTACAGCCAATACTAAGAACAACAATGAAAATCCAAAAATCCATTTTAGAATTCTGCTTAGGTTATTATAAACATCTACCATCAAAGTACTGTCATTCTTCACATCAATGATGCCCGGAACTGATTTTATGACTTTGATTGCTTCATCAATTTTCGCAGGATCTACATATTCAGGTTTTAAAGCAATTTCAATAGATGACGGGAAGATATTTTCTTCAAACAATGCATCACTATCAATCCCCATACTCTTCTTAGCTTCCTTGGCAGCCATGCTTCTTGAAATATAGGTTGCTTTTTTTACAGGAGCTAACGTCTGTACCTTTTTAAAAGTTTCTTCCTCTAGTTTTGCAATTTTTACAGAATCTTTAGCGTCATAGTTTTCATCAAAGTAGGCGTTCACCACCAACTGCTCTTTGATATAGTCAGAATACTTTTGGGCATTAATTAAAATAAGCCCCATTAATCCTAACAAAAATAACACTAAGGCAATACTTATCACTACTGTAATATTGCTGGACCGAAGCCTTTTCTTATTAAACTCATCTACAGATTTAGCCATTAATATTAAAATTTTTGGCTAAAATAGAAAAAATCTTCCGAAATTTGGGAACGAAAAAGAGAAAATCACTGTTAATAAAATCATAAAAAACATTGAGTGTAAAAGCAAAAAAGCATCTTGGTCAACACTTTTTGACAGATGAAAACATCGCAAGAAAAATTGTAGAAGGTCTTAGTTTTGAGAACTATAATAACATCATGGAAGTAGGTCCTGGAATGGGAGTTCTGACCAAATATCTTCTTGAAAAAGATCAGAATATTTATCTTGCCGAAATTGATACGGAATCTATAGAATATCTGAAAAACAACTATTCTAAGGTTACGGAAAATACTTTTGTAGGAGATTTCCTGAAACAGGACTTTAATTTTATCAAAGATGAGCAGATTGCCATTATTGGAAACTTCCCGTATAATATTTCATCTCAGATATTATTTCAGATCGTTGATCATTATGAGATGATTCCTGAAATGGTAGGTATGTTCCAGAAAGAAGTAGCTGAAAGGACTGCTGCAGTTCCAAGAACTAAAGATTATGGAATTCTGTCTGTTCTTATTCAGGCTTATTATGATGTATCCTATATGTTTACGGTACATGAGAATGTCTTCAACCCACCACCAAAAGTAAAATCAGGGGTTATCCGTCTTACAAGAAACCCTAAAGAAGGTTTAGCCGGTAATGAGGTTCTTTTTAAACAGATTGTAAAGACCGGTTTCAACCAAAGAAGAAAAAAGCTGTCCAATGCTTTGAAAACTTTAAATATTCCTGAAGCTTTAAAAGGTCATGAGTTTTTAGATAAAAGAGCGGAAGAGCTCAGCGTATCTGATTTCATCCACTTCGCCAATCTTTGGAAAGAAAACCAATAAGATATATAACAAAAGCTATTTATCAAAAGAGTTTTGATAGTATTCAAAAAAAGAAAGCCTTTCAGATGAAAGGCTTTCTTTATTATTCTCTGTTTTTCAACATGATCCAACCGGACCAGCTCATTTGAGTTTTAGATTTCGGATATTCGTAAGTAAACTTATACCAATAGGTTGCAGAAGGTAATCTCTTACCAACCAATGTACCATCCCAAGTTGGAGTTTCTTTAGTAAACCTGAACATCTCTACTCCATATCTGTCATAGACAGAACCTGTAAAGTTTTTAAATTGTCCCAAAGACTTCAGATCCAAAACATCATTGATTCCATCATTATTAGGCGTAATAAAATTACTGATCTGTAATGTAAAGAAGTCAAAAGTTCCTATACAATGAGTTCCTACTCTTCTTACCAAAATGGTATAGTTCGTATTATCTAAAAGCCCTGAAAACACATTAGAATCCTGCCATGTAATCCCTTCATCAATAGAATATTCAAGACTGCTTGGAGTATTATTCATCGGAGGGTTTACGGCAGTAATTGTCAAAGTTTTTTTAGATGTTTGATAATCTACTCCGGTTACATAAGGAATGGCTGCTCCCAATACTTTAGCCGAGAAGATTTGTTTACAGAATCCATTATCAATTTCAACAGTATAGATTCCCCATTTCTCCACCTCTATTTTTTGAGTGGTTGCTCCTGTACTCCATTTGTATTTATATTTAGGTCCGGCTCCGGCATCCAGGGTTACACGGTCTCCATCACACATTTCAACGTCTGCCAGTGGGCTTTTAATTTCAGGAACCACTTCAATTCTTATGGTTGCAGGATTAAGAGATTTACATCCTTTTGCTCCTATTGCATATACCGTAAATACAGTGGTTTGATGCAGGGTAACGGTTTGCATATTGCCAGTCCCCGGGAAATTGCTCCATAGATAGGTATCTCCTCCCTCAGCCGTAAGCGTTACACTTTCTCCCGGACATATTTGTATCGCTGATGTTTTAAGTTTAGCAACAGGTGTCTCTTCTTTAAATAATTTTAATTCAACTATTTTTCTACAGAACCCTCCATTTGAAACAACTACATGTAGAATCTGCCCATCAGTCCCATCATAGTTCAGAATATTTTGGATATAATTATTATTTTCCGCTAAAGCATCAGCCTGATTTTCATAAAATTTAAATACAGCTCCCGGAGTTGTACTAATAGTAGGCTTAATTGTACTTAAATCAAAAGTGGTAATATCCGGTGTACTACAAAGCAACAATGTGGCATCGTGTGCTTCAGGAGTGAATCCACCATGAATTTCTATAGAAGCTTTACCTGGACATGGGTTTCCAGGAACACTTACTTCGATGGTATAGGTCCCAGGCTGTGTAGCAGTCACTACATTGGTGGTCGCATTAGGAATCAAAGTTCCGTTATAATACCATTGGTATAATAAGTTTGGATCATTTACAGAGGCGGTAAGTACCTGAGGTACGTTATCACAGACGTTAATATCACTAGGCAATTTGGTTCCACCAGGACCTAAAAGATCTACTCCTATATTGAAAGATCCTCCCTCCAAAAATACTGCAGAATCGAAACCATGGTCAAGATAATCTGCAATCACCATTTTAAAATGGTACTCCTGTCCAGCTACTACATCAGCAACTGCCGTAAGCGGTACTGTTCTTCCATTAAAATTGGTTACAACACTAGGATTATTATACCCTCCGAAATACTGTTCGTTAACCGCTCCGCAAGTGGTTCCGATTGCCGGGTGAATATTAGTGATACTTACTGGTCCGGCTCCTCCAGGCAATACGGCCATATTCGTATAAGGGCCACCTGCTGTAGGTTTCAATAATATAATAAACGCATCTGCATATTTACAAGGATAAGTCCCTGTATATTCCTCAGATGCAATTAAATAATTAAATTTGATTTGAGAAGTGGTAGGTACAAAGTCAAACTCCAAAAGTACTGCATCATTTAAATCATCTGCTGGTACTCCAATAACTTGTGCCAGATCAGAATCTGTTCCTCCTCCATTGACATCACTATTACTGGCTTCAAAACTATTCCCGGCTTTTCTTGCATACCCTGTAGAAAGTACAATTCCATCTTTAAACGGAAAATTAGTTGTTGCCTTATGAAAATAACCCCAAGCTCTGTCAGCTTCTCCTACAGCATGATTTGGAGTAATTTTTACGTTGGTTACGTTAGGAGTAACGCAAGTATTGGTTCCTGATGAAATTAAAACATCTTTCACCAATTTTTCAATCGTAAAATTGGATTCCGGATACCCGGGAGCATTCACATCAATAAAGGCTCCTGCTTTTTTAGACTGGGCACTTGCCTGGCTTTTTATGATAGGTCTGGGTTGGTGATTTTGAGAAAACGAAAAATTCGAGATAAATAAAAATAATAAACAAATCGGTAGGTATCTTATCATAATATTTTTGTTTCAACAAATTTAATTTTTTTTTAAATATACAATACACATATTTATATTTTTTATAAAAAAACTATAACATTTTAACCAACAATACGCATTTACCAGTAATTAAAATGTTTTTAATAAAATGATAATACAAATTCAAAATACAATTTATAAAATTCTCTACTCCTTAATAATATTTCAAAAACACCCACAACATAAAAGATTATAAACAACAAAACTCTTCATTTCTGAAGAGTTTTGTTGTTTACTTTATATTTAAAATAATTTTAGTTTCTATTTTTCAACAGAATCCAGCCTGAACGTTGTTCCAATTTCTTGTTTGCCGGATTTTCCCACTGAACTCTATACCAATACGTCCCTGTAGGTAAATTAATTCCTTTTAAAGACCCGCGCCATATAACATCTCCTTTTGATGCTTTAAAGACTTCCGCTCCATATCTATCAAAAATAGAAGCCGCAAAATCTTTATATCCGCTGATTCCGCTAAAGTCTATTGTATCATTTATCCCATCCATATTAGGAGTAATAGCATTACTAAGTACAAACGTGAAATAATCTATTGAGGTTCCACATTTAGCATTTTTTACTCTGACCATTAAATGATACATTGTGTTCTCCATAACCCCATTGAATACATTAGATTCCTGCCAGGTTACTCCATTATTGATAGAATATTCTAAGGCGCCTCCTGTCGGATTACTTGCCGTAAGTGTCAAAATATCTTTATTATATACAACATTGGTAATTTCAGGAAGATCAGGATTAATAAGCTGTGCAGTAAATACTTTAGAACACACTCCATTACTAATGGTTACAGAATAAGTTCCTGTAATTTTTGTAGTAATGGTCTGTGTAGTAGCTCCAGTACTCCATAAATAGGTATAATTAGGTCCTGCTCCTGCATCGAGTATTCCATCATCACCTGCACATACATATACATTTTCCAATGTAGAAACAATAGCAGGGACTACTTCAATTTTTATCTTAGCCGGAGCAAGAGAGCTGCATCCGTTGCCACCCAATGCAAATACAGAATATTCTGTACTAACCGTAGGGGTCACTACCTGTGTGTCCCCGTTTCCGGTAAGACCTACCCAATTATAAGTAACTCCCCCCGTCGCAGTAAGAGTAACAGACTCCCCAGCACATATTTTCACTTTATCTGCCGAAACGCCTGCTATTGGAGGCCCTACTAACACAGTAACAGTTGCTGGTGTAGCAGAAGCACATCCATTTGCTCCTATAGCTGTTACGGTATACACGGTAGTACTTGTTGGAGATACCGTCTGGGTATTTCCAGTTCCTGTAAGCCCATTCCCCCAAACATACGTAACCCCGCCAGAAGCCGTCAGAGTCACTGATTCTCCTTCACAGATACGAGGTTCGGATGACACAAGTCCTGCTACTGGTTTTACTGTATCCTGAACTACCGTTACCGTTGCAGGATATGAACACTGCAGATTTCCAGGCTGAAACACATTGGTAACAGTTAATGTATATGTCCCCCCTGCACTCACTACAGGGGTAAGAGTATTACCTCCTGAAACAATAGTTCCACCTACTGTGGTCCATACAATAGTAGAACCTGCCGGGATTACCGATGCCGATGCATTAAGTGTAATCTGAGGAGTTGTACAGGTAATCGTCTGTGGTGCAGCAATGGTTAAAGTTATTTCTGCTGTTCTCAACAATTGCAGAGATACAACATAAGTACATCCTCCATTGCTTACTCTTACATAAACTATCTGATTGGCTGAAATAGGGGTATAGGAAGTAGGAGTTGCAATAAAGCTAGCATTACCAGCATTAGCATCAGCCTGATTTACGTAATAGGTAAATGTAACTCCCGCAGCTGTAGTAATCTGTCCTTCTGATTCTTTAAGATTATAGGTTAATCCTGGTTGATAACATTTATGAAGAATGGCATCTTTAGCTGTAAATGGCTCTGATACCTCAATAGTGATTGTAGCTGGTGTAGCAGAAGCACATCCGTTAGCACCAATAGCAGTAACAGAATAGGTAGTAGTCACTGTAGGGGAAACTGTTTGAGTATTTCCGTTTCCTGGAAGTCCTCCTCCCCAATTGTAAGTCGCTCCTCCTGAAGCGGTCAATACTATTGCTTCTCCTTTACAAATTTTTAATTTAGGAGCTGTAAGAGATGGGTTAGGGGGTGCACTATTTCCTGTAACCGTTACTGTTGCCGCTGTTGTACAACTAATATTTCCAGGCTGATATACTTGTGATATCGTTAATGTATATGTTCCGGGTGCATTGATTACAGGATTTAGAGTCGTTCCTCCTGAAACAATATTTCCTCCGGTGGTAGTCCAATTAAATGTGGCTCCTGTTAGATACACTGAAGCAGAAGCATCTAGTGTAATTTGAGAGTTAGCACATGTCAATACCGAAGGAGGTACAATAGATGCAGTCATTTGTGGAGCTTTCACTAGTGTCAGCTCAGCCACTTTAGCACAGAAACCATTACTCACTCTCACATATACTGTTCCTCCTGCACTTTGATAAGCAGCCGGATTAGGAATTGTATTGGCATTTCCAGCATTTGCATCTGCTAAAGTGGTATAATAAGCAAAAGCGGCTCCTGCTGTTGTACTTATTGCAGGCTGTGCGACAGGTAAATTAAATGTAGCATTTCCAGCAACATAACAAGCTGTTAATGTAGCATTCTGCACAGTAGGTGAAGTTCCTCCTACTACGGTGATTGTTGCTTCTCCGGGGCACGAACTTCCTTGTATATACACTTTAACAGTATACACACCTGGTTGTGTTGCCGTATAACTGGCATTAGTTGCCCCTGATATAGGGTTATTATTTAAAAACCACTGATAGGTTACATTAGGAACCTGAACAGAAGCTGTAAAAGTCTGAGGTGTATTATCACACATATTCACGGAGTTTGGCAGCTTCACTCCACCAGGCCCAAGAATGCTTACTCCTAAATCAAATGACCCAGCATCTAAGAATACAGCTGAATCATAATTAGGATCCTGAAAATCAGCCAGCACCATTTTAAAATGATAAGTCTGCCCAGGAATTACCGTTGCTTTTGCTGTTAAAGGAATGGTACGGCCATTAAAATTGGTTTCGATCTGAGCTGTATTTGTTCCGCCATAATAAATCTCGTTTTTAGGCCCACAATTAGGATATGCTGGACGGATATTCGTTACACTTACTGGTCCTGCTCCTCCTGGAAGCACCGCCATATTGGTATAAGTAGGATCCCCAGCTTTCTTTAATAACAAAGCAAAACCGTCTGTGATATTACACGGAAAATTATCCTGATATTCTTTCGAAGCAAATAAATAGTTGAAAGTTATTTCAGAAGAAACTGCCACAAAATCGAATTCTATATAAGTTGCATTAGCCAGCTTGTCATTAGGTATATTCAAAGCAGCAGCCAGATCATTGTCTCCTCCTGTTCCCAAATCATCATTGAGATCGGCTATAAAAGAATTTCCAGCATTTTTAGCAAATCCGGTAGAAAGAATTACTCCTTTACTGAATGGAAAGTTTGTCGTTCCCTTGTTAAAGTATCCCCAGCTACGGTTCTGATTGGTTGGTGGTAAATTCGGATATACCACGACATTGCTTACGTTATTACTGGCACATCCTCCGCCTGATATAAGAACATCTTTCACCAACTGAGTAATACTGTAAGAAGACTCAGGATAATTAGAAGTATTTATATTTATAAAAGCACCAGCTTTTGCCGCTGCACCGGTATTTTTTGAGGGCATGCTTTTTTTCACCACTCTATTCTGGGCAAAAATAAAGCTTCCTATAAAAACAAAAAATAACACTAAAAATAAACTTCCTTTCCTCCTATTTAACATTTTATATTATTTTAAACAAAAATACTATTTTTTTTGATTGAAATTCAATTTAACATTATTTACATTATTACTAATTCAAACTTATTAATCGTAGAATATCAACTTTATTTATTTTAATATCATAAAAAAAGACTGACAAAACAGCCAGTCTTTCAATTATGATTTTAATTATTCTATATTCTTAAGAAGGATCCAACCTGTTTTCACTGTTGGCAATTTGCTCGCAGGATCTTCAAAAGTAACCTGATACCAATATGATGAAGATGGTAATCGTTTACCCTGGAAGTAACCATCCCAATAAGGTCTAAATCTC
This sequence comes from Chryseobacterium sp. II3a, assembly GCF_057815135.1. Classification (NCBI taxonomy): domain Bacteria; kingdom Pseudomonadati; phylum Bacteroidota; class Flavobacteriia; order Flavobacteriales; family Weeksellaceae; genus Chryseobacterium; species Chryseobacterium sp. II3a. Next base: position 332,731 of record NZ_JBYPZJ010000005.1, read on the forward strand.
TCAGCTTTGAAGACTTCTTTTCCGTAACGGTCATAGATACTTCCACTAAAGCCTTTATATCCTACAATTCCTCTGAAATCAATAATATCATTGATATTATCACCATTTGGAGTAATTACATTTTTCATTACAAAAGTAAAGTATTCAAGGAATCCTACACAACTTGTTTTCTTCACTCTTACACGAATAGAAATTATTTCGTTTTTAGGCACGTTTGTAAATGTATTGGAAGCCTGCCATGTAAGCCCATTATCTACAGAATATTCCAGCACTCCATTACTAGGATTGCTTGCTGTAAGAATCATAGTTCCTCTATCATTATAATCAACCTTGATAATCTCAGGAACAACAGCCTTAATAACCTGTGTTTTAAATTCTTTAGAACACACTCCATTATTGATAGTTACTGTATATTCTCCCGGTTTATTAACTGAAATAGTCTGTGTAGTCTCACCAGTACTCCATTCGTAAGTATATGAAGGACCAGAACCTGCATCTAAAGTGATTCTATCTCCTTCACAAATATGACCTCCTTTCAATGTAGAAACAATAGCAGGTACTACCTCTACAGTAACTTCTGCCGGAACTAGAGACTTACATCCTTGTGTACCAATAGCATATACAGAATAGGTTGTTGTTTTGGTTGGAGTTACAGTTCTTGTTCCATCTGTCACAGAAGCTGTATCTTTCCATTGATATGTTACTCCACCAGTCGCAGTCATCAATACAGACTCTCCCAAACATATTTTCAGTTTTGCTACATTAAGACCAGCAGTAGGTGTTGCTTCCTTATTCAAAGTCAAAGTAGCGATCCTGCTGCAGAATCCTCCGTTAGTAACAAGAACATGTAAAACATCACCATCATTTCCGGTATAACTGGTAGTATTTTTAATATTATTATTATTTTGAGCCTGTGCATCTGACAGCTTGGTATAAAAACTAACTACAGCACCTGGTGTAGTCGTAATCATAGGTTTTGCAGCATCTAAATTAAAAGTAGTCACCGTAGGTGTTGTACAAAGCTTAAGGACAGCATCCTGTACCGTAGGACTTGTTCCTCCTATAACGGTAATTTTAGCTTCTCCCGGACACTGGCTTCCCGGCACCATTACTTTTATGGAATACACTCCCGGCTCAGTGGCAACATAAGCGACATTAGTTGCTCCTGGAATTACAACACCATCTTTGTACCACTGAAAGGTCATCCCCGGAACCAGCTCCAGCTGTGCTTTTAATGTCTTAGGAGCATTATCACACATATTAATAGTAGATGGCAGGTTTGCCCCGGTTTCATCTACAATTTTAACTCCAATATCAAATGACCCGCCCTCCAGGAAAACAGCAGAATCTAAGCTATGATCTTTAGCATCTGCAATAACCATTTTGAAATGATAAGTTTCTCCAGGAATTACTGTCGCAATAGCTGTCAAAGGGATAGTTCTCCCTGCATAATTAATTCCCAGATGCGGCACATTAATCCCGCCAAAATATGCTTCATTAATAGGTCCACAAGAAAATCCAGATCCACTAGGAACAATATTTGTAGCACTCACAGGACCAGCATTCCCAGGTAATACTGCTAAGTTCGTATAGGTAGGATCACCTACTTTTTTCAGTAAGAGTGCAAAAGCATCTGAGAAACCTGTACATGGATATCCACCAGAATATTCTTCAGAAGCAAATATATAATTAAATCTTACCTGAGTAGAATTAGGAACGAAATCAAATTCAAGTGCAACTGCATCTTTCAATTCTACAGTAGCATTAGTAGCCGCCACAAGATCAGGATCACTCCCTGCACCAGCCGGCTCTTTACTCATATCACTATTAAAAGCATTCCCTGCATCTTTTGCATAGCCGGTAGTGAGTACAATCCCATCCTTAAAAGGAAAATTGGCTGTTCCTCTGTTAAAATACCCCCAAAATCTATTGGTGTCAAATATTGTATGGTTAGGAGATACTGTAACATTGGAAATATTTGCCGTTGTACAGGTACTTCCCCCATTAATCAGGATGTCTTTTACCAACTGTTCTGGAAAAAAACCTGTAGCCGGATAAGGTGGAACATTTACATCTATAAAGTTCCCTGCCTTTGCACTTGCTCCAGTAGGTTTTATTTTCGTCTGCTTTCTATCAGGACTCACCTGTGAGAATGCAGAAGTAGAAGTCAGTAAAAACGTTAAAAGAAAAAAGTAGTGTTTAAATCTATAATACAACATTTTTATTTGATTTTGTTCAAATGTAGCAAAAATAACGATATCAAATCAGCATTCCAGACACTTATTCTTCTCTTTTTCATAAAAATCAATAATAAATACATTTTATTTTTAAACTAATTGTAAATAATCAGAAATTCGAGCATAAAAAAACAGATCAATACATATTGACCTGTCTTTATAATATCTGGAACTATATACTACTTTACATTGCTGTCATTGGCTATGCCGAAATACCATTCAATAACCGAAAGGAGATCATCTCCGATTGATTACAATCAATTTCAAATTGTATATATTTATTTACTTTTCTTCAAAGATTATTTACTCTTCTTTTTTTAATTGATCAATCTCGTCTTTTAACTGAGCAATAATGTCTTTCAATGCTTTAATTTCATTTTTATTTGAACTTACATTGCTTTTGAGTATGACATTTTTGGCCTTTTCATTGTGATCTTCATCATCTTCGTCTTCATTGATTTCCTCAATATCTTCCTGGATATCTTCGATATCTTCATTAATTTCCTCAATATCCTCGCTAATCTCTTCAATGTCTTCACTGATTTCTTCAATATCTTCCTGAATGTCTTCGATATCTTCACTGATCTCTTCAATGTCTTCCTGAATATCTTCAATTTTTTCGTGACTTTTATTCACAGACATCTGAATGAATATAGCCAGATAAATAGCTTCCAGCGAAAGGACCGTAGTCAGAATCAGAAGCATTTTATCAAAGTCAACGATATTCAGCATGGGAAGCAAAAACGAAGTAACAAACAACAGAGTATGCACAATCAGAGACTGAATAGATCCTATCCATGAGGTAATACTGTCTGCTATTCTCTCAAGAACTTCTGTTTTTTCATTATATTTTTTCATCCTTTATTTTTTTACAACAGTTCTTTCGTTACCCCTAATCCAAACAGGGCAAAGTCATATTTTGCAGGATCTTTAGCATCAAATTTTCTGATGGCTATATCCAATTCTTCCACTGTTTTCCAGTCATTCTGTGTTCTTTCCAGTAATCCTAATTTTCTTGAAATATTTCCGGTATGCACATCTAAAGGGATAGACAGGTATTTCTGATCAATATCTTTCCAGATTCCAAAGTCTACTCCGCGTTTATCTTTACGTACCATCCATCTCAGAAACATAATAATTCTTTTGGCTGAAGAATTCTTATAAGGTGAACTGATATGTTTATGAGTTCTATGTTTTTCCGTTTCGAGAAAACCGCTTCTGAAACGTTCTATTGCATGCTGAAAATTGGTTTCAGTTTTTTTTACCTTAAACAAGGCTTCCAGGCTTTCATTTTCTTTATAAACTCTGTTGAACTGCTTAATAAAATAAGAAAAATCTTCTCCATTAAATGTTCTGTGAATACTTTTATCCTGAATATCTTTTAAATCTTTTTCGGAATAATTCATCACAAAATCATAGGGAGAATTTCCCATAATATCCAGCATTTTATTAGCAGAATTAATGATTGATTTTCTGTTCCCCCAGGAAATAGTTGCCGCCAGGAATCCCGCAATTTCAATATCTTGTTTTAATGAGAAACGATGCGGAATCTGTATCGGGTCATTTTCTATAAAATCAGGAGCATTATACTGATCTGCCTTTTCATCCAGAAAGCTTCTAAGCTCTTCAAACTTCAACATATTTTTTTAAATTTTTACACTTTCCAGAGCTTTTGGAAGGAAAGAATTGGGGAAAATGTTTCTGGCTTCATCGGTAAATACAGTTAAATCTGCATATCGGTTAGAGAAATGTCCTAAAATCAATTTCCCAACCTGTGCTTTTTGTGCAATGGTTGCAGCCTCTAACGCAGTAGTATGTCCGGTATAATCGGCCATTTCCTTAAGATCATGCAGGAAAGTGGATTCATGATATAAAACCGTTACATTCTTAATGATCGGAATTACGCTTTCAAGGTAGCGTGTATCACTACAGAATGCATACGACACTGATGGAGCCGGATCAACAGTCAACACTTCGTTTTTTAGAACATAACCATCGCTTAGTACGAAATCTTTTCCTGCTTTTATGTTGTGATAATCACAACTTTCAATTTCACTGTACTTTGCAATTTCCTTCATATTCAAATGCCTGTCTTTTGGTTTTTCTTTAAAAAGATAACCATTACAGTAAATTCTGTGATCCAGAGGAATTGTATAGACCTCTACCCTATTGTCTTCATAGATTTTTTCGGAATAATCTTTATCCAATTCATGATACACCACCTCAAAACCACGATGTGTTTCTGTAATCTGAAAAATAGTTTCCAGCATCTTTTTGATTCCTTTCGGACCATAGACATGCAATGGGTTTTCTCTTCCCAAAAGACGAAAAGAAGCAATAAGCCCCGGAAGCCCAAAACAATGGTCTCCATGAAGATGAGAAATAAAAATATGGTTGATTTTTGAAAATCTGGCTTTTGCCTTTCTGAGCTGCACCTGCGTTCCTTCTCCACAATCGATCAGGAAGTGCCTTTCTTCCATTTCCAGCAGCTGGGCTGTGGGTGAGGTATTGATAGTAGGGATCGCTGAATTAAAACCTAATATTGTTAAATAAGTACTCAAATCAATTATTTATTGTAACAAATGTACGACAGAAATTTTAAAACGTATATTTTGCTTCTAAATTTAAGCACGAAAAGCATAAAAAAACCACTTCTTCATAAGAGAGAAATGGTTTTATACGTATCTACAGTATGGCTTACTTCACTTTTAAAAAGCCCATGAACAGATCCAGTGCCTGCTTACGGTGGCTGATCTTATTTTTATCTGCCGGCTCCATTTCTGCAAAAGTTCTGTCATATCCTTCAGGAACGAAGATCGGATCATATCCGAATCCTTTATAACCTTTATTTTCTGTCAATAGATTTCCGTGAACTCTTCCTTCAAAATACTGGGCTCCATTTTCATCATAATAACATAAAACCGTAACAAAATAAGCTTTTCTGTTTTCTATTCCCTGCATTTCTTCCAATACTTTTTCAATATTTTTAGCAAAATCATGATCTCCGGCATAACGGGCAGAAAATATCCCAGGTCTTCCGTCTAAAGACTCTACCACAAGTCCGCTGTCATCTCCCAAACTTGGAACTCCAGTTTTCTCAAAGCAGTATTTAGCTTTGATCAAAGCATTGGCGTGAAAAGAATCTCCATCTTCTATAATTTCTTCGTGAATATTATAATCTGTAAGACTTTTAACGATACAGTCATTTCCTAAAATCTGCTGAATCTCTTCTTTTTTATGCTCGTTGTGCGTAGCTACCAATAATTCCATTTCTATATTCATTTTCAATTTTACTTTTTAACTGCTGTTGATTACATTTCAGCATAATGTACTTTATATTTCTTCATAAAAAGATAGTAGAACAAAGAAAAAAGTACAATCCCTACCACCAAAATCAGCCATTCTGAAACATGAAAAACTTTTGCAAAACTTTCCTCTTTAGCATACAGCACCAATAAGGACAGCGTTAGGTTATTAAATGCATGTAACAATATGGGCATCAATAAAGACTTGGTTTTATGATATACTAATCCTAAAACACATCCCAGCATTACTGCACTGATAAACTGCCACGGATTCCCATGAACAACCCCAAAAATAATGGACGCATATAAGATGGCTTTCCAAGGTGTTACTCCTTTATTAATTAATCCTTTCTGAATAATTCCTCTGAAAATAATTTCTTCAAAAATAGGAGCCATAATCACTGTCATAATAATCATCACTACAGGATTATCGGTTAACTGGCTCATAAGCTGAGTAAAATATTCATAGAAATCTCCGAAAAAGGGTCCTGATGTAGGGATCAATGTGGTGGTAAACTCTGAAATAAACATCATCCCAGCCATCATAGGGAAAATAAGGAGATAAGTAGATAAGTTAACAGAGGAAAGATTAAAACTCAGTTTCCTTTGAGTCGTTCGTCTTACAATAAAGAAATCAAAGAAGGCAATAGCTGTAACAAATCCTACAGAATTGGCAACCATCAGAAACCAATCTTTTAATTCCAGATTCTCCTTGAAAACTACTTTCCAAAAGGTACTGAATAAAGACACAGCCATCGTTCCCACAAACAATCCAACCACTAAAGTAACAGCGCCCAGCCATGTGAAAGTAAACTTCGGATACCTGCTATTTTCCATTCTTTTTCTCTGTAAAAGTTTATGGAAACAAAGATAATTTTTTTGAATGCCACAGGCAACTAAAAAAGAAAATACTTAATTTAGCCCCATTGCCATGAATATTACCAAAACAAATACAGAAATTCCTTTCCCCAGCGTTGAATCTAAGATCAACTGGTGGGCTACTTCCATTCTGCAGATAGCATTTTTTGGAATCCTTTTGTTCTTTTTCTGTCTTTTTGTTCTTGGTCCTGTTTACGGGATTTATAAAAGAGGATGGGATGCCATGCTCTCGGCGGCTTTAGTGTGCTGGACTCTTTCACTGCTGATTTTGATCCCTGTTATTCGTTACTATATCATAAAAAGGAAGAATCTCTCTAGAAAGATCGTTGTTGATAATACCGGGCTTTTATTTTACAATTCAAAAAATGAAATCGTACAGCAGGTACTATATACAGAGCTTCAGCCTTCAAAACAAAATTTTGATATCTACACAGTAACACCCGTAGGTTCAAGTATGGCTCCGTTATTAGAAGTCATTGTACAGCAAGAGAAAAAAGGTGAAGAAACCAGACGTCTTGATATGAATCTTCCTCTTCATGTTCTAAAGAATAAATTTACTTTATATGCCCACTTCATGCATGGAGTTTCGGTTTTTCGTCAAGATTTAAAAATAGATCCAATAGCTCTTAAAAGCTTTTCCATTGACCCAAATACCTGGCATATTAACAATAGAAAAGGAGTTTCATTAGGCGGCTGGCTTCTAATTCTGACAGCACTTATTATAAGTGGTGTTATTATAGGAATCTCATTTTTATTACCTAAATAGCAAACTGATATGACAGAAAAGTTTCAAACCGTTACTTCTAAAGTGAATAAACCCATCACTTATCTTTTGATGGGGCTGATGTGGGTAGTCGTCCTCATTATTGTTGTCATTATCGGAGTTATTTTCGAAAATATGTACAGCCACTTTAAAGACTATTTACTAAATGACCTCGGGACTTTTTTCATTCTTATTTTTGCCCAGTTTTTATTAGCGTTCTGTTTTGTAGCTATGTTTATGTCTTTAACAGATCGAAAAAAAGAACATATTCGGACTGCTGTTATAGATAAACGAGGGGTTACTTTTTATAGTAATTTGGGTAATATTATTAATACCATTTCATATCATGACCTGCAACGGGTTAAAAACGGATCATATGACACCTATATATACAGCACAGGTGGAAAGTATCCCAAAACATATTTGAATATACATCTTAAAAATCCATCAGGTGAAACTGCAATGAACCGTATAGATTTCAATTTTGAGTATGTTATTCTGAGTAATCAATTTGAAATGTACCGTCAGTTTTTAAGAGGAATCCAGTGTTTTCGGCCTGATCTGAGGATAAACCCACAAACAATTGAGCAATATAGTCTTACTCCAGACTTTCCGCCGGTAAAAGATCCCCGTCTATTAGAATATCTTATCGCATTTCTTGTCACTTTTGCTATTCTTGCATTAATTTATTCTGTTTCAATACTCGTATTGCGTTAATAAAATGATATTGAATTATCTATTACACCTTCTAATTACAAAATAAAACAAACCATCACCAAATGAGAAATTTGTTTGTGATTTCATCTTTTATTTATCAATTATCAAAAGTCTCTTTACAACTGATCCATATTGTCGCAATTTAAATTTGAAAACCTCGCAAAAAATCACGATTTTTGCAACTTCAAAATACGATATGTCAGACTTAATCAAAGAAATACAAAAAAGAAAGACCTTCGGGATCATTTCCCACCCGGATGCTGGAAAAACTACCCTTACAGAAAAACTACTTCTTTTTGGGGGTGCAATTCAGGAAGCAGGTGCGGTAAAATCCAACAAAATAAAAAAAGGAGCTACCTCCGACTTTATGGAAATCGAAAGACAGAGAGGGATCTCGGTAGCGACTTCCGTATTGGCATTTGAATATAGAGACCACAAAATCAATATTCTTGATACTCCAGGTCACAAGGATTTTGCTGAAGATACTTACAGAACATTAACGGCTGTAGATTCAGTAATTGTTGTGATTGACGTTGCTAAAGGGGTTGAGGAACAAACTGAAAAGTTGGTTCAGGTTTGTAGAATGAGAAACATTCCGATGTTGGTATTTATCAACAAGCTTGACCGTGAAGGTAAAGATGCCTTCGATCTTTTGGATGAAGTGGAACAGAAACTAGGACTAACAGTTTGCCCACTTTCTTTACCGATTGGTATGGGAAGTGATTTCCAGGGAATTTATAATATCTGGGAAAACAATATCCAATTGTTCTTAGAAGAGAAAAAGCAAAAAGTTGGAGATTCTATCAAATTTGATGATATTAACGATACTTCAATAGATGATGTTATTGGTGAGAAAGCAGCCACTACTTTAAGAGAAGAGCTTGATCTGATCCAGTCTGTTTATCCTGAATTTAATCGTGAAGATTATATGAAAGGTGATCTGCAGCCAGTATTCTTTGGTTCTGCATTGAATAATTTTGGAGTTCGTGAGTTATTGAATGCGTTCATCGATATCGCTCCGATGCCACAGCCTAAAGAAAGTGATACCCGTCTAGTAAAACCTGAAGAAAGTACTTTCACAGGATTTATTTTCAAAATCCATGCTAACATGGACCCTAAGCACAGAGACAGACTTGCTTTCGTAAAGATCGTTTCCGGAACTTTCAAAAGAAATGAAAACTATCTATTGGTAAGAGAAGGCAAAAAAATGAAGTTCTCTTCTCCGAATGCTTTCTTTGCTGATAAAAAAGAGGTGGTAGAGGAAAGTTTCCCTGGTGATATTGTTGGTCTGCACGATACTGGAAGTTTTAGGATTGGTGATACTTTGACCGGTGGTGAAAAACTAAGCTTTAAAGGAATTCCTAGCTTCTCTCCGGAGCATTTCCGTTATATCAACAACAACGATCCTCTTAAAGCTAAGCAATTGGCAAAAGGTATTGATCAGTTGATGGATGAAGGAGTTGCCCAGCTATTTACCTTAGAAATGAACGGAAGAAAGATCATCGGAACTGTAGGAGCCCTTCAGTACGAGGTTATCCAATACCGTTTAGAGCACGAGTATGGTGCAAAATGTACCTATGAGCCTCTATCCATGCACAAAGCTTGCTGGGTGGAAGCTGATGAGAAATCAGAAGAGTTTAAGGAGTTTGCAAGATTAAAGCAAAGATTCCTTGCCAGAGATAAATATAATCAACTGGTATTTTTAGCGGATTCTTCTTTCACGATTCACATGACTCAGGAGAAATTCCCGAATGTGAAGCTTCACTTCATCAGTGAGTTCAGAGAAATATAATTAAAAACTGAAACAGCTAAAATATAATAGATCCGCAGAAAAATTTCTGCGGATTTTTTAATTTCGGACATCTTCAAAATTCAATTAATGTATTTTTGTTATTCTAAAAACTTATTATATTTGATCCCCATTTTCAGTAAACTTTTAACCATAGCTTTTTTCCAAATGAAAAAATTATTTTTTATTCTTCTCATCCTATTGATTCATCAAAATTCTTTTTCTCAAAAATTTCCTTCCCGCATCGATTCTCTGAAAACAGAGAAAGAGGTTGAAAACCTCATCAATTCAATAATGAATGAGCAGAAACCTATCACAATAAAAAAAATAGCTGACTTTCAGGAAGAAAATGGATCCAATAATTTTTGCAAAAGAATTGCAGATTCCTTAGATATTAAACAGTCATTTTATACAGCAGACTTTGACCACAATGGCTATACAGACTTAATGGCTTTCGGGGATCATTATGACTTTAGCATTTTTATCGTTATGAATTACGGTAAAGACTCATTAAAGGTCAATAGGCTCACCCGAAGATCTTTTCAAAACTGCACTTTTCCAAAGATTAAAAACGACTCCATAATCCAATACTATTATATGTCGGAACCTGATTTGGATTCAGATGATATAGAGAAGCCCAAACTAATGAAAAAGGATCTGGTTCTTAAATTTGGAGACTTTATCGAATACAATTCAAATCCCAATTCTTATAGTATTGAAAAAATTGAATATGAGACAGGTGCATGTTTCGGAACCTGCCCAAAATTTTATATTTCAATTGATCAAAACAGGAATGGATTATTTAAAGCAGAGTACTATAATACCAATAAAGCTAAAAGCAACAAAGAGATCGTGGGTACATTCAAAACTCTAGTCACAAAAAATAATTACGATGAAATCATACATCTTTTAAATTATATTGATTTTCCGAAACTGCAAGATCAGTACTCTGTAAATTGGACTGATGATCATTCATCAAGATTGAAAATAACTTATAATAACGGAAAGGTAAAAGAAATAAACGACTACGGACTGATTGGAACCTATGGTTTGGACAGAATCTATAGTCTGTTGTTTGATCTACGGTTCAATCAAGACTGGAAGAAATAAACCCTATTACATTTCCAAATACTATCCATAATTTAAAAGACCTTTTTTAACCTCCATTAAAAGAGGTCTTTTTCGTAAAATAATAGTTCGGTTTATCATATTGAATCAGAAAACACCACTCAATTCACTACAAAAACAATTGTAAAATCACCTTATTTCTATTTTACAAAAAACTACAAATCAATCCATTATAAATTTACACAAGCAAAACAACTCCTTTACAATCTTTACAAGAACTTCTCTTCTAATTTTACTTCATCAAAAAAATAATATTATGAAAAAGTTCATCTTACTTATTGCTATTTCAGGTTCTTTTATTGCCTGTAAAAAAGGAGGAGTTTCTCAATCTAAAATGGAAGAAACTGTTAACAGTATAGACAGCACAGCTTCTGTTGCTTCAGATGCTATTGATAATGCGAGCAAAATAGCAAACAAGGCTCTTGATTCAGCAAGTATAAGAATAAAAGATATTGAAGGAACCAAAAACGATATTCAGGATAAAATAGAAAGTACCTCCAAAATGGTAGATTCATTATCTGATAAGATTGCGTCTACCAAACTGGAATCAAAGGTTGAAAAAAAGGATTCTGCCACCAAGAAATCTGAGAAAATTGCGACCAATGTCCCAGCTCCTAAAGTTATCAAGGAAACTAAAATCATATACAAAGAGAAGCCTAAGAATGACAGCTATGAACTGAATATGCCAAAAGATAAAATGGTAAAAACAGGATATCTTGTTGTAAAAGCAGATAATGCTGAAACGGTAAAAGAAATCATCCGAGAAGAGGCTATCAAAAACAATGGATATGTTAAAAGTGAAAACCAATCTTATATTGAATCAGCCAATCCACGTGATGAAAATCAAAAGGTTTACAGTCTGAATATTAAAGTTCCTATCCAGCATTTCGATGGCTTAATAGAAGCTCTGAGTACTAATATTGGAGAGATTGAAACCAGAGATATTCAGGTTAGTGGACGTAATTATACAGACAATACCATCTGTAGCATTGATATCAACATCACCGATAAAACAGAAGCAGAAAAAGAGCCTAAAACTTTTGGCGGAAAATCATTGGCCGCTATTGAATCAGGCTGGGATGTGATTACTTCTATTTTTCTTTTTCTTCTTCCATTATGGCCTGTATTTCTGATTGGAGGTATTGGATACTATTTCTATAAAAAGAAGAAAAACAATAATATTCCTAATCAAGATTCTCATTAGAATTTAAAAATCCATTGTATGGACTGCCCCCAAAAAGTTAGACACTTTTTAGGGGCATTTTTTATGTATAGAAAAGAAAAATTCATCTTCCTCTCAGAAGGATCATACTTTTACAAGTTATTTCCCAAGAGGAAGATGATAAGAAAAGCTCCCTAATTATCTGGGAATAATTAAAAAGTCAAATTAAAATTCACTGATCGTAATAAGCAATGTCCCGGATATGGTCTGCGCATTATTTCTATCTGTATTGATAAAGCGAACTCTTACATTGGACGGTGAAGTAAGTCTTGCGGAAGCTATTGAAACAGCTCCGGGCAGGTCAAAACTTGGAGATACAGCGACTACTGCCTGTGAAGAACCTGGTCTGTTTGCTGCAGGAATAGTCACATTGACATCCAATACTCCAGAAGAATTAAAATTGCCTAAGAATGTTGAATCTCCAGAAGAAATGGAATTATTGACTGTTGTTGAGAAACTAATCATATTTTTATGAACTGTTCCTGTATTTCCCAGCTTATAGGCACCATTAACATCTAATCTAGAAGATGCATTAGGGACGGCAGTATTTACACCTACTGCTGAGAATATTTTTGTCCCAGCAAACGACTGATTGGCTGTAGTAACTACTCCCCTTGCCGTGGGACTTGCATCCGGAATATTAAGCGTTACACTTCCTCCTAAAGAAGCTGGTGAACCAGAAACATTGATATTGCTGCCGGAAGTTCCCAGATTCAATGATATAGTTCCTAAAGCAGAAGCAGAAACAGGAACCCATGTGGTTCCGTTCCATTGAAGAAGTTGTTCGTTGGATGCTCCATTTTGTCCTAGAATAACAGGATTGGCAGCTGTTCCATTTCCTGTAAGCGGGCTTGCCGTTACGACAGAAACTAATCCATTTCCCTCAGCAACAATCTGTGCAGCGGTTACTCTTTTAAGTACACCACCATTGTCAAATGCAACAATAGAATCTTTTGCTGAAGTACCGGGACCAGTTTGTTTGATGTTTCGTATGCGTACCGAACCGTTTACATCTAGTGTTTCGGTAGGTTTCTGTGTGTTAATTCCAATCTGGGAACTAACAGGCGTTATTGCTCCGAAAAGGAGCAACAGAAGTAGTATTCTCATCATTGTGTGATTTATTTGTGATATTAAATATAATTAAATAATTGAATACCAATAAATAAATCTAAAATTTTCATTATTCATTGCACAATAATCTTTGATCGTCCATAGCAAACCTATACACAGAACCTATTGAAGTCATAAAGCAGCAACAGTTTTAAAAACAATAATGATAAAGTTGTAAATAAATAGCTCAAAACATCCTACCCAGCAAAAAAAAGGCTTCCAAACAGAAGCCTTTCAATTATTTCATGTTCACTACTTTGTCTACGACAAACTTTGTGTTTCCTCTCCACGGAAGAGCTCCATTGTATTCTTTGTAATGAAGGTCAAAGGTTTTTCCACTGTTGGTTTCCAATTGTTTGAAAACTTCAGGGTCATCTACAGAAAATTCAAACTCGTAGCTTGTAATACCTCCTGTTTTTCCTTTTCCAAATCCTTCCTGAATCAGCTTACCTTCATACGTTTTGAAGATATAGCCTTTTTTCATAGCATAATTCAGGTATCCGGATTTTACGCCTTCTCCAAAAACAAAGAAGAACTTATACCATACAAATACTCCTAACAATAGCAGTACGACACCGAGGATGATCCACAAAGATTTTTTCATAGAGTGTGTGTTTTATAATTGTTATTTTGCGATGCTTCTTGAGATCACAATTTTCTGGATTTCAGAAGTTCCTTCATAGATCTGAGTGATTTTTGCATCTCTCATTAATCTTTCTACGTGATATTCTTTCACGTATCCATATCCACCGTGGATCTGTACTGCTTCAATCGTAGTATCCATAGCTACCTGAGAAGAGTATAATTTTGCCATAGCTCCACTTTCAGAGATATCTTTTCCAGCATCTTTCTCACAAGCTGCTTTGAAGCACAGCATTCTTGCTGCTGTAATCTGAGTAGCCATATCTGCTAATTTGAATGCGATAGCCTGGTGGTTGATGATCTCAGTTTTGAAAGCTTTTCTTGTTTTAGCATATTTCAACGCCAATTCGTAAGCTCCTGAAGCGATACCTAAAGCCTGCGAAGCGATACCAATTCTACCTCCATTCAGTACAGCCATTGCAAAATTGAACCCAAATCCGTCAGCACCAATTCTATTTTCTTTTGGAACTTTTACGTTGTTAAAGATCAAAGAGTGTGTATCACTTCCTCTGATTCCCAGTTTATCTTCTTTTAATCCGATTTCAAAACCTTCCCATCCTCTTTCTACGATGAAAGCGTTGATTCCTTTATGTTTTTTCTCAGGATCAGTCTGTGCAATGACGATATAATACGTAGCTGTTCCACCGTTGGTGATCCAGTTTTTAATACCATTTAAAAGGTAGTAATCTCCTTTGTCTTCAGCAGTAGTTTTCTGAGAGGTTGCATCAGAACCCGCTTCTGGTTCAGATAAAGCGAATGCTCCGATTACCTGCCCGCTTGCAAGAGGAGTAAGATATTTTACTTTTTGCTCTTCAGACGCAAATTTTTCAAGACCGGCACAAACCAATGAATTGTTTACAGACATTACCACCGCTGCAGAAGCATCTACTTTTGCAATCTCTTCCATTGCCAGCACATAAGAAACGCTGTCCATACCTGCACCACCGTATTTTGGATCCACCATCATTCCTAAAAGTCCCATTTCTCCCATCTTTTTCACCTGTTCTACAGGGAATTTCTGGTCGCGGTCTCTTTCAATAACACCAGGTAATAGTTCGTTCTGTGCAAAGTCTCTTGCCGCCTGCTGAATCATCAGCTGTTCTTCCGATAAATTAAAGTCCATAAAAAAAATAATTAGATAGCCGTAAATTTACACTTTTTAAGCAAATCTGAAAAAATAAATTAAAAGTAGAGAAAAGGCTGATGGAAAGGAAGATGGAAAAGATTCAGGATACGAGGTTTGAGCTTCAGAATTTATCATATTGATGAGTTACAAAATGGGAATTAGAATGATCCATAATAATCTGTCATATTACAAGTCTTCATTCTATATGATTAGAACAGTAATGCACTTTTAAGGCATCCAGAACCACTTTCAGTAAAAACTGTTATGGCACACATTCAACTTATCCTCAATTATAAGATTGAGGTGTATACAATTAAAAAAAATGCTTATATTTAGGTTTCTTTATAAATTATTTAAAAAATCATGACGATCAAGAGATTATTCGATATTCCGCACTACGCTTTAGCAAAATATCCTAAAACGGATATGTTTGTTACGAAGTATCATGGTGAATGGAAAAAAACTTCAACACAGGAGTTTATCAATGAGGGAAATAAGATATCCAGAGGATTACTGAAGCTAGGTATAAAACCGGGTGATAAGATCGCTTTGATAACCACCAATTCCCGTACAGAATGGGCTATTATGGATTTCGGACTATCCCAGATCGGTGTTGTTTCGGTACCGGTTTATCCAAGTATTTCTCCGGAGGATTATGAATTTATCTTCAACAATGCTGAAATACAATATTGCTTTGTTTCTGACAAGGAACTGCTAAATAAGGTCATGAAAGTAAAGCACAACATTCCAAGCTTACAAGGAATCTTTACTTTTGATAAAATAAGCGGCGCTGCCAACTGGAGTGAAATTTTGGATCTTGGTGAGGATGAATCTACCCAAATTGAAGTAGAGGACCTTTCCAATGCGATCAACACAGAAGATTTAGCAACAATTATTTATACTTCAGGAACTACAGGAAGACCTAAAGGAGTAATGCTTACTCACAATAACATTGTTTCTAATGTATTGGGCTCTATCCCAAGGATTCCTAAGAAAAGAAGCCTGGATTATAAAGAGACAAGAGCTTTAAGCTTCCTTCCGATCTGTCATATTTTTGAAAGAATGCTTTTCTACCTTTATCAATATAACGGTTTTTCTCTTTATTTTGCTGAAAGCATCGAAAAAATGGGTGAAAATGTAAAAGAAGTGAAACCTCATTATATGACAGTAGTACCAAGACTGGTAGAAAAAGTATACGATAAAATCTACAATACTGGTTCTTCTGCCGGAGGCTTAAAATCAAAAATATTCTTCTGGGCTTTAAATTTAATTACCAAGAAGAAATCTGTATCAAAACCATCAGGCATTCAGGAACTTATTGCAGACAAACTGGTTTTCTCGAAATGGAGAGAAGGTTTAGGAGGTGAAATCGTAACTTTAGTTTCCGGATCTGCAGCCTTATCTACAAGACTGAATTTAATGTTCCAGAATGCAGGAATTCCTATTTTGGAAGGATATGGGTTAACGGAGACTTCTCCTGTGATTTCTGTAAATAGTTTTGAAAAAATGAAAGTAGGAACGGTGGGTATTCCATTGGATAATTTACAGGTGAAAATTCAGGAAGATGGCGAAATTACAGTAAAAGGGCCTTCTGTGTTTAAAGGCTATTTCCAGAATGAAGAAATGACCAAAGAAGCGTTTACAGAAGACGGATTCTTTAAAACAGGAGATATAGGACATATTGATAGTGACGGATTCTTACAGATTACCGATCGTAAAAAAGAAATGTTCAAGACATCCGGCGGTAAATACATCGCCCCTCAGACTATTGAAAACCTAGCTAAAGCTTCAAAATTCATTGAGCAGATTATGGTTGTAGGTGATGGCGAAAAAATGCCATGTGCTCTTGTACAACCTGATTTTGAATTTGCTAAGAGCTGGGCCATGAGAAACAACCTGAACATTGGTTCTACTCCTGAAGAAATTGCAAAGAGTGCAGAATTGAAACAAAGAATTGAAAAAGAAATCGACGGAATTAATGAGCACCTTGGAAACTGGGAAAAAATCAAGAAAATTGAACTAACTCCTGAGGTTTGGAGCATTGAAACCGGACTTCTGACTCCTACACTGAAATTAAAGAGAAAGGCCGTAAAAGAAAAGTTTATGAGTCTTTACAATAAGATGTATGAGCATCAGGATTAAAATATCAAAAACCGCTTCGAAATGAAGCGGTTTTTTTGTGGCTTTTAGTTTTAAATAACCGATAAGTTTTTGGCTAACCATTTATAGTGATTTTTTATTCTCTCAGATTCAGATTTTAAAGTACGCTATTGCAATTTTTTAGAAATAAAGAATGTTTTTATTCATCTTATGATGTATTAAGATTTCACCCACAAAAGCTGGATAATTTGTGGCATTTGTGAAATTATTTATAGCATTCGTTTTCAACAAAACAAAAAAGCTGTTTCAATTTGAAACAGCTTTTGTATTATTGAAAATCAATAATTAGAATTTAATTACAGATTTCATTCTTTCGTTTTCTTCCATTACCAACTCATCGTCAACAAGGATTTTTCCAGAGTGCTCATCAATGATGATTTTCTTTCTCTGAGCAATTTCCATTTGCTTTTGTGGTGGAATAGTAAAGAAAGACCCTTTCGGAGCTCCTCTTTCTAATCCTACTACAGCAAGACCATTGATAGAGTTTGTTCTGATTCTGTTGTAAGAAGCTAGTAATCTCTCATCAATTTTACCTGCATATTCTTTAGATTGCTCTAATAAGTACTCTTCTTCTTTTTGAGTTTCAGAGATCAAACCATCTAATTCTTCTTTCTTGAATTTCAAGTGGTTTTTCAAATCGTTGATCTTTGAAGTAAGTTCACTTAAAGTTTCGTTTTTGTGAGCAATTTTAGCTCCGAATTCTTTAATTCTCTTTTCAGCAAGTTGAATTTCAAGATCCTGGAATTCGATTTCTTTTCCTAATGCTTCAAACTCTTTATTGTTTCTTACATTATCCTGCTGAGATTTGTATTTCTCAATTAAAGTTTTAGCATGGTTAATAACTTCATGCTTTGTTTTAATCTGATCATCCTGATCTTTGATATCTGCATGAAATTTTTCAGCTCTCTTTTCAAGACCTTCAATCTCGATTTCAAGATCTTCAACTTCAATTGGCAATTCTCCTCTAGTATTTCGGATTTCATCCAATCTTGAATCAATGATCTGTAAATCGTATAAAGCTCTTAATTTTTCTTCAACTGAAATATCGTTGGTTTTTGCCATATTTAAATGAAATAATTTACTGGGTTTGTTTTTTCAATAGATTTTGAAATTGCAAATGTACTAAATTTTTGTGATAAAATTTCAAATAATTGTTGAGTTACAAATTGTTCTGATTCATAGTGTCCTATATCACAAAGCAACATTTTAGACTCGGCGAGAAAATAATCATGATATTTAAGATCTCCTGTAAGGTAAGCATCACATTTTTTGGAAACTGCAGAACGTATTCCACTAGCTCCTGAACCTCCAAGCACCCCTACTCTTTTAATTTTTTTGTTGATATAATTAGAATGTTTGATGATTTCAAGTCCGAATTTTTCTTTTACAAATCCCAGAAATTCTTTTTCGTCCATTTCTTCTTCCAGTTCGCCATACATTCCCAAACCAACATGATGATTTTTATTATCAAGACTGTAGATCTGATGAGCGACTTCTTCGTAAGGATGAGCGGCCTTCATTGCTCCAATAATCTGTCCCTGCTTAAATCCTTC
Organism: Chryseobacterium sp. II3a; assembly: GCF_057815135.1. Classification (NCBI taxonomy): domain Bacteria; kingdom Pseudomonadati; phylum Bacteroidota; class Flavobacteriia; order Flavobacteriales; family Weeksellaceae; genus Chryseobacterium; species Chryseobacterium sp. II3a. The sequence goes on from NZ_JBYPZJ010000005.1 coordinate 351,362, forward strand.
AAAAATTACAGAAATCATATCTTCATCGGCATTCTCTCGGATGTTCTGTTGTCCGGAAAATGGATTTGAGCCTTCAATGGGTCTGAATGTTCCGTTTCCATTAACAGTAAAGCTGCATTCGTCATAAAACCCTATACTTCCTGCTCCTGCAGAGAACATGGCTTCTTTTACTTTTCCGGAATATTCCTTAGGCACAAAAACGGTCAGTTGTTTTAAATTATTTTCTTTAGGCTGCAGAATTTTCATATTCTTTAATCCTAATTGACTGCAAATCCCGTGATTTACGCCAAAAAAGTCATTATCAAAGGCTGTATGAATGGCATAAATGGCAATTTTATTTTCAATAGCTTTTAAAACAGCTCTTTCTACATAGTTTTTCCCGGTTAAAGATTTCAGTCCGGAAAAAATGATAGGATGAAAACATACAATCAGGTTACAGTTTTTCTCAATAGCTTCATCTACCACATTTTCCAATGCATCATGACAAACCAGAATTCCGGATACATTACGGTCAGGAACTCCGCATAACAATCCTACATTATCAAAATCTTCTGCCTGCTGCAACGGAATGAGCCTATCTATTTCTGAGATTACTTTTCTTATTGTCATTTTATTCTGTATGTTTGCTACGAAAATAACGATAATTTGTTAATTTTAAAAAACATTCAGAATGGAAAGAGAACACAATCTTGTTCCTGAAGACAAACTTTGGAAAAGATACCTTTACCGAATCATTTATCGCTCCGATACGAGACTCGGAAAACTGTTCGATATTATCTTATTGTCTTTAATTCTTGTGAGTACTGCTATTATTATGATGGAAAGTGTACCTCAGCTTGATAAAAGATTTCATTATACCTTTCTGATTCTTGAGTGGATTATTTCTATTTTCTTTACCGCGGAATATTCGATGCGGATTGCTGTACTAAAAAATAAGAAGCACTATATATTCAGTTTTTTCGGAATCATAGATTTCCTTGCCTTGGTACCGTTTTATCTTAGTTTTTTCTTTCCAATCACAAAGTATTTCCTGATCTTCAGAATGCTGAGAATGTTGAGAATTTTCAGGATTTTCAATTTATTGGATTTCATGAATGACGGCTATCTTATTGTAAGAGCTTTAAAAAACAGTTCAAGAAAAATTTATATATTCCTTCTTTTTCTGATCATATTTTCAGTAATTGTAGGCTCGCTTATGTTTATGGTGGAAGGCGGCAGGCAAGGTTTTGAAACCATTCCTCAGTCGATCTATTGGGCCGTAGTAACGGTAACTACTGTAGGATATGGAGATGTATCTCCTATCACCCCATTGGGAAAGTTTTTTGCAGTGGTTCTGATGCTTGCCGGTTATTCCATTATTGCTGTTCCAACAGGAATTGTTACAGCTGAAATGCGAAACAAAAGACAAAATTTAGAAAAGGTGTGCGACCGTTGTGGGAATGAAGATATTGATGATGATGCAAGGTATTGCAAGCAGTGTGGCAAGAAATTAGCTTAATATATGGTATTAGTTTAATCTATTCACCAAATACCACAAAATCATGGAACCAACAAAGAAAAACAAACCGAATAGTTTAGTAATTATTCTTTTCGTATTAATAGTGCTGATGATTATTATTTATTTTATTCTCGTCATGTTCTTCCCCACTGTTTTCGATCTATTGAATACGGGAGACATACAACCAGTGCCAGATAAATAATAAGTAATGGGTAATGAGCAATAAGAGATAATTCTGACTAGTTGGAAATCTGATACAGATTATAGAACAAAATAAAAAGATGAGCAAAAAATTGCTCATCTTTTTTATCAAATAAGATATTCAATATGTTACTGAATATTCTGTAAATAATTATTTTATTTCTTAATGGCCTTCACTGTTTGTTTTGTTCCGTCTTTCAGATTCAATACCACTACATATAAGCCTTGTTTCAGATCTCCTAAATGAAGAACAGATGAAGGATTTTCAATGGTTTTCACTAATCTGCCTGAAACATCCAGTACAGAGACTGATTTTACCTGATCTGCTTTTGCAATATTCAATACCTCAGCAAATGGGTTTGGATATACTTTAATTTCATTCTTAGCCTTAGATACTTCTGAAGTTCCAAGAGTTTCTTTATTAATAGTAATCGTAAACGGTCCTTCTAAATTGTCTGTGAAACCGCTATAATTTCCTACATTGACATAATATGTAGTTCCTACAACAGTTGGTACCGATATTTCTTCTGCAACACCCTGTCCATTAATATCCATCGTATTTTCACATACTAAATTATCACAAGTACCACTAAATACTCCTATCTGAGGATCAAAATTACTTCCTGCCGGCATTGATACTTTAATAGTATGAGCTGTACCATCTCCGGTGAATTTAAACCATGTTCCGTCATTCATAGAATCAGAACAGATTGAAATAAACCCATTATTATTAGTAGATCCTGCAGCATCAGATTGTGTATATGAGTAAGGGAATGTAGCAGCAACTAACGCTCCTGAGCAGTCATCGTTTGCCGGAGGTGGAGGAACTGTCCCTATACAGATATCAAAACTTTGAGCTGTTCCTGCTCCTTCGTCAGTAAATACTCTTACATAATAGGTTGCCCCCGGCGTCAGGCCAGCAATTATCTTAAAGTCATCATAATCTGAACACTCAACATTGACCAGGTTACCGCAATCTCCATTTAAAACCTGAAACATTAGTGAATAACTTTCCTCTGATCCAATAGAAACCATATTACTCAATGAAACGGTATGAGTCGCTGAAGTTGCTGTAAATTTGTACCACACATCATCATCTGCTTCCCCATAACAAGGATCTACAGAAATATTGGAATCAGTAGCCTGATAGGTATGCCCGAAAGTTTTACTTCCACAATTCATATCTGGATTTACGGTTAATGTAACTGCAGTAGCACATTCATCATTCAAAGGAGCAGAGAGCGTAGTCGTAAATTTAGTCTCAGTACAGCCTGAAGATTCTCCTCCTGCTCCCACTGCTACAACTCTTACATAATAAGTAGTATCTAAAGAAAGAGGAGTTGATGGAGTAAAACTCGTTGTGGCTACCGTTTGCTGATTTACAATATTAGACCCTCCTGGAGTAGTTCCTATGGATATTTTATAGCTTGTAGCGCCAGATGATGGATACCAGCTAATACTAGAAGATACTGGTACCATAACTGCATTATTTTCTGGTGACATCAGAGAAGTACAGGCTGGGGTTGTACTGGGGGTTAACCCTGTAAAAGTAACAACAGATCTATAGTCATATAAACTACCATAGCCAGGATCTGAAGGATCAACATCTGAAAAACTACTTACCCCAATAGATCTGCCTGATACATTATTAAGGTTATGTACATAAAACACTCGCTCATCATCATACGCAGGACTATTTTCATGAACCGCAACCACTAAATTCTGTGTATTATTATAAGGAAAAGGAGTAGCAAAAGTAATTTCTACCATTCCGTTTAGATTGCTTACGGCACCTGCATATACCTCTGTAAGATCTGAGGCTGAGATCCAATCATCATCAGCTGCAAATTCAGTTTTAGCGGTATGCCCCAAATAAACAACCCAATCTGATGAGTTTGTAATGTCTCCAGCAGGGTCTAGGTAAAATTTGAGACCTGTAATGTTTCCTGCAGCATTAGCATTTATTTCTTGTTTTGTAAATATTTGCTGGGAATAGGAATAATCCCAATAGGTATCAACCGGAACTTTCCCGATCGTAGTGCTTCCTTGTCCTAAGGTAATCTGAGCGCTTAAAAATACACTTACCATCAGTAAGCACAAAAGTAAGATTTTCTTCATGGTATATTTTTTAAGGTGTTAATGTGTTTACCAAATTAATAATAATTTCAATACAACATTAAAAAAATATTAAAAAAAAGCAGCAACTGTTGAGTCACTGCTTTAAATTGTTATATTAATTGGTTTTATCTTTTAATTGACTTAACCACTTGTCTTGATCCGTCTTTCATATGTAAGACAATGAGATACATCCCTTCTTTCAATTCTGCTAAATAAAGTTCAGAAGATGGTTTTTCAATTGTTTTTACCACTCTTCCCGCAAGATCAATAACAGAAACAGACTGTACTTTAGAAATATCAGAAATATTCAGGATATCTGTAAATGGATTAGGATACACTTTTATTTCTTTTATTTTCTCAGTGACTACTTCAGAAGTTGCTAAGGTGGCACTTGTAATACTTAAATCAAAGTTCCCTTCTGCACTATCTGATGACGAAGAATAATATCCCACATTTACATAATATACAGTTCCTGCGACTGAATTAAATGTAAAGGTTTCAATATTCCCAAGAGTTGAAGCATTTTCATCTGCTGTTCCTACACAAACAAAAGCCTCACAACCTCCACTGTAAACAGATACTCTATGATCCCAGGCTGTAGTACTTTTTGCAGCTACAGTAATCTCACTACCATTTCCGGTAAATTTAAACCACATTCCATCATTAGATCCTGAGCAAGCCGTCACAAATCCCGCTCCATTGGTAGCTCCTGCTCCATCAGTCTGCGAATAGGTATATGGTAAAGAGGCTGCAATCAATGCTCCTGAACAATTATCATTGGCTGGTGCTGGGCTAGCATTCACGGTAAATGATCTTTCAGTACAAGCTGTTGAAGTATCGGTATTTACTTTATAATAATATTTAGTTCCTAGTGTTAATGGAGCCGTAACCGTATATGAAGTAACATTTCCAATATTAACATTATTCATAATATCAGAACCACCGGCCGTTGTACCAATTGTTAAGGTATAATAAGCTGCTGTTGGCATTGCATTCCATTTTATTAAAGGCGTTATCGGCTGAAGTGTTGCACCAGCTGCAGGATATGTTACAACCGGACATGCCCCCTGGGTGGTAAAGTTATTTACAGAACAACTCGTTCCGGTAAGAGTTCCGGTATATCCTGTTACAGTATAATAATATTTTGTTGTAAATGCTAAAGGTGTAGTATGTGTATATGAAGTAACATTCCCTACATCTACATTATTTAAAATATCAGTTCCACCAGAAGTAGTTCCCATAGATATTTTATATCCTGTAACTCCTGTTATTGCATTCCAGGTAATGGTAGGAACTAAAGACGTCCCAGTTGCTCCTGAGCTTGGTGAAGAAATTGAAGGACATAAAGTACTTGTTGTAAAGTTTCTCTCCGTACAAGCTGTTCCTACAGTACTTCCTGAATAAGCAATTACCTTATAGTAATATTTTGTACCGAATGCCAAAGGAGTAGTAAATGTATAGGTGGTTACGTTTCCTACATCTACATTATCCATGATATCATTTCCACCAGCAGTAGTTCCCATAGTAATTCTATATCCTGTCACCCCGGTTATTGCACTCCAGGTAATCGTTGGAAGTATCGAAACTCCGGTTGCCGCTGAACTAGGTGCAGATACAGAAGGACATAAAGTTACAGTTGTAAAGCTTCTTTCTGTACATGATGCAGATGTACTTGTTGCGGTGTATGCGTTTACTGTATAATAATATTTTGTATTATAATTAAGTGCAGTTGTCAAAGTATAAGAAGTTCCACTTCCTACATCTACATTGTTCATGATATCCGTTCCTCCTGCTGTAGTACCAACAGAGATTTTATATCCTGTTGCATCAGTTACAGCACTCCATGTAATAGTCGGAAGTATGGATACTGAGGTTGCAGATGAAGTAGGTGCAGAAACAGTAGGACATCCGATATTTTTTGTAGTAAATGATGTCTCAGTACATCCACTGGCTGTCCCGGTACTATTAAAAGGTAGAATAGTAGCATAATATGTTGTACCATATAGCAATTGTGTTGCTGTCGGTAAAGTATAACTTACAACATTCCCCACATCTACTCCATTCATTATATTTGTTCCACCCGGTGTAGTTCCTAAATTCATTTTGTAAGAAGTTGCACTTGGTGAAGCATTCCATTTAAGAGTAGGAACTACTGCTACTCCCGTAGCTGCATTAGCTGGTGATGTAATAGTTGTACAATCAGGTGCTACTGAAACTGCTGAAATTTTAACATTATCTACATAAATATCATCACTTCCATTATCTCCTTTAGCTAAAAATCTGATGATTGCATTGGGGCTGGAAGATGCTAAGTTTACATAATTGGTAACCCAAGTTGTTGTTGTAGTACCAAAAGGAGAGCCGACATCTGTAAAGGTAACTCCACCATCTGTAGAAAGCTGAATCTTTAAGACATCTGTACCGGTTGGATTCACATAATCAAAACTTAAAATCCTATCACCAGAACCCGAGGATAAATTGATATACAAATCCATATATCCTGTAGCATATAAACAATTATAAGAATGAAATCTTGCAGCTGGAGCCACGGCCGTTCCTCCTAATGTTACAGCACCATTGCTCCCAGTCCATCCTGAAGCTGAAGTAAATCCTGTACTGGAAATATTACTTTGTCTCCAAGAGTTATCTCCTCTTGCCGGCCACGTTCTCCAATAGTTTGCATTAGGTAAATCTAAAGTAGAGTTACCATTTGCCCATGCACTAAAATCTTCTGTAAAAGGTAGCGTAGCAAAGGTTGTAGGAGCAGCCAGCCATGTCCCTGGAGAATAAGTAAATGTTAACCCTGAAGCAGGAACACTTGTTCCATTAGACGTTCCTAAAGTTGGGTTGGAAGTAGTAGAAGTTCCTGGAGTAAGCGCACTCCAGTTTGTACCTGTAAAATTATTGATATCAGAACCTTCAGAGCCCCTTATCCCTACCTGTCCAACAAAATTAGCAGTTCCAGAGACGCAGTTTCCATAAACTAAAGCAACTGTACCAGATGTAAGATTCATCTGGATCTGAAAATTCAGCAGTTGGGAAGCGGAGCCTGAACTCCCTTGTACATCGGTAAACTGCACCGTAAATACTGAACCTACCGTTTCATATGAAATTTCAGAAGTTGTAGTATTGGCATTCTTCAAATTTGCAGCGAAACCAGCAAAAACGGCTTCCGGGGTAGTAGGAGAAATATCACTAGATAATGCCGTATAGGTTCCATTACTCATCGCTCCTCCTAACGTTACAAAACCATTGTTGCTAATATAAACTGAGTTATATTTCTGGTTATTGTATGTAAAAGTTGAAGGTAAAGGAATAGCAGCTGACACTAAATCAGTAGCCATAGTATCCCCTGCTTGCCAGATAGTTCTACTTGCAGATAGTGGCGTATAAGTTCCGGAAGTTTGAGTAATACCATATCCGTTATTGGTATTAGGGCTAGCAATTTGCGGCGGCCCTATCTGTGCAGACACACCACAATAAGAAGCGATGAGGCACGTGAGTAAAATTCTCTTCATAAATTAGTAATAATAATAGTTAGGCGGTAAAAGTATAAAATATTTAAATATATTTCATAAAATATTTTAAAACACTAATAAAAAAAACACAAAATAATCATATTATTACATAAAAATTAAATATTTGTTTAACTTTAACACATACCATTCAATTGTTAACGAAAACATAAAACACTATATATCAATACACTGAACTCTTTCAAAAAATCAATTATATAACTCAAATAATATTTACCATTTAGTTTATTAAAATAAAAAAAAGTGACCAAAGGCCACTTTTAAATTCATATTTTTATCTTTTTAGTTAAGATAGAACTCATACTTATTAAGTAATTGTATTTCTTTGATAAGATCCCCGTTCAAATCTACAGAATGCTTCATCGATTGTACTTCTATTTGGGAATCATCTTCAATATTTTTGATATAGAATTTTAATTTCTGGTTTCCTTTATTCCGTTCCAGAACTGTCTTGAAGAAATCCAGATCCTCAAGTCTTACATCCATCACATCCATCACTAAAGAAATACTTTTAGCATATCTTTCAAATGCTTCCTGAAGCTCAATCACATCATTTACATTGACAAAGACTCTTCCATCTTTTACCTGAGCAAATTTTATTTTAAAGATGACAAACCTTTGGACTTCCAGTTTTTCCTTCAGCCTCATATAGTCCCTATCTCCCAATCTGAAAGAATAAGACCCGGAATAATCTTCCAGAGTGACAAAAGCTACTTTTTCACCGCTTCTGAAACCATCCTGCACTCTATATTCCGTAATAAGCCCAGCTACAGTATATTCTTTTCCACCGCCGCCATTTTCTCTTTCCTTCTGAAGTGTTTTCCAGTCTTTCTTTTTTTCTTCAAACAGCTCTTCCTGTTTATTAGCAAAAGCCTGCTCCTTATAAGCATCTACCTCATCCAGATTTAGGAATAAGAAATTACCTTTTGGCTCTGCTTTTTTGGTTGCTTCCTCAATTATTTCTTCTTCCCCAACAGATAATTCATCGGAAACAATTTCTGTAAGGTCGGTAGTTTCATCAGTTGAGTCTTGTTCCAAAACAGGAGCTTCATCAGTGGTAGCTTTTTCTTCTTCTTCTTTTTCCAGAACCGACTTCTTGGAAAGCCTCCCCTGCATAAATTGGAATTGATATTTAAATTCATCCAATGGATGGGCAGAAAGATAGAATCCAATGGTTTCTTTTTCTTTGTTCAACTTATGCATATTCGGCCATTCAGGGCATGGTGCAAGTTTTGGCTGCTCAATCTGAACCTCATCTGCAAAATCAGCAAACAGAGAATGCTCCATCTCATTTTTACTTTCCTGAAAGCTTTGTCCATATCTGATCAATCGCTCCAGATTCGTTTTCCCAGCCATATCAATATCAAAATACTGACCTCTGTGAAAAGTATCCAGTTCATCAAAAGCACCAGCAACCACTAAACTTTCCGCTACCCTTTTATTCATTTGGGAAGGCAGTATTCTTTCAAAAAAATCATAGATATTTTTAAATCTTCCGTTTTCTCTTTCTCTTGTAATAGCTTCACTTGGTCCTTCACCAATTCCCTTAATCGCTCCCAAGCCAAAACGGATCTGCCCTTTTTCGTTTACGGAGAATTTGTATTGAGATTCATTTACATCAGGTCCCAAAACATCCACTCCCATACTCTTGCAATCCTCCATGAACATGGTAATTGAATCAGTGTTGTTAATGTTATTACTCATCACACTCGCCATATATTCTGCCGGGTAATTGGCTTTTAAATAAGCAGTTTGGTACGCAATAAAGGCATAACAGGTTGAGTGGGATTTGTTGAAGGCATATTCCGCGAAGGCTTTCCAGTCATTCCAGATTTTCTCCAACCTTTCTTCATTAAGATTGTTTTTTCTACCTCCTTCAATGAATTTAGGATACATTTTATTAAGAACATCAATTTGTTTCTTACCCATCGCTTTTCTCAGCGTATCGGCCTCACCTTTTGTAAAATTGGCCAGTTTCTGAGAAAGAAGCATTACCTGCTCCTGATAAACGGTAATTCCGTAAGTTTCCTTTAAATATTCTTCTGTTTCCGGCAAGTCATAAACAATTTCTTCAATGCCGTGCTTTCTATTAATAAAGTTTGGGATATATTTAATAGGCCCCGGACGGTAAAGGGCATTCATGGCAATAAGATCGGCAAAAACCGTAGGTTTAAGCTCTCTCATGTATTTTTGCATTCCGGGACTTTCATATTGGAAGATCCCGACTGTTCTTCCTTCTTTAAATAATTGATATGTTTTAGCATCATCTAATGGAATAAGATCCGGATCAATATCTAATCCATATCTTGCTTTCACTAGCTTTAACGCATCTTTAATAATGGTAAGCGTTCTAAGACCCAGGAAGTCCATCTTCAGAAGACCTGCACTTTCCGCCACTGAGTTATCAAACTGAGACACTAAGATATCAGCATCTTTCGCAGCAATGGTTACCGGAACTAAATTACTTACATCTTCCGGAGTAATTATTACCCCACAGGCGTGAATTCCGGTATTCCTGATACATCCTTCCATCTTCTTAGCACTTGCCAATACTCCGTGACGGGAATCATCAGGACTTTCAAGAACATACCTCATCTCATCAACGAGCATCTGTTCCTCCGGTTTCAGTTTATCATATTTTGCTAATGCTTTCGCAATATTCATCCCTGGTGTAGAAGGAATAAGTTTAGCAATATTGTTCGTATCAGGAATCGGAACGTCTAAAACTCTTCCGGCATCTTTAATCGCAGATTTCCCTCCTAAGACTGAATAGGTGATAATCTGTGCTACCTGGCTTTGTCCATATTTTTCAATTACCCATTTGATAACCCGGTCTCTACCTTCATCATCAAAGTCGATATCAATATCGGGCATGGATACCCTTTCCGGGTTCAGGAACCTCTCAAAAAGGAGGTCGTATTTAATAGGGTCAACATTGGTAATTCCAATACAGTAAGCTACTGCAGACCCTGCAGCAGAACCCCTTCCCGGACCAACCCAAACTCCCATTTTACGGGCTTCATTACAGAAATCCTGTACAATAAGGAAGTATCCCGGATAACCGGTATTGGCAATTACTTCAAGCTCAAAGTCAAGACGCTCTTTGATTTCATCGGTAATCCCTGTATCTCTATATCTAACCTTTGCACCTTCGTAAGTAAGATAGGTAAGATAAGCCATTTCTCCTCTTTTCCCTCCGTCTACCTCATCTTCTGCATGGATAAATTCCTCAGGAATATCAAATTTTGGTAGGAGAACGTCTCGTTTTAAGGTATAAGGTTTAAACTTTGCAAAAAATTCATCATAGGCTTCAAACGCATCCGGATAAGCAAGGAAAGCTTCTTTTATTTCATCAGAGTTCTTTATATAATACTCTTCCGTAGCCAATCCTCTTCTCTTTCCAAAGCCTTTCCCTATAGGAGTTGTAAGTTTTTCCCCATCTTTGATACAGCTTACAATATCCTGGATATTCGCATCATCTTTATTGGTATAATATGTTTCATTCTGGGCCAGAATCTTAACATTATATTTATCTGCCAGATACAATAAAACTTCGTTTAGGTGTTCTTCCTCAGGCAGATTATGGTTTTGAAGCTGAACATAAAAATCTTCTCCAAAAGTTTCACTCCACCATTTAAAAAGCTCCTCACCTTTCTGCTCACCGGTATTTAAGATCGCATCAGGAATATCTCCCATAATCCCGGAAGTCAAAGCAATAACTCCTTCTTTATATTGAGCAATCAGTTCACGGCTAATCCTTGGAACTCCAAAATAGAATCCCTTTAAGAAACCGATACTTGATAGTTTTGCTAAATTTTTGTAGCCGTTAAAGTCTTTTGCCAAAAGGACAACCTGAGTTCTCCTATCCGGATCATCTTTGGTAAACTGCTTCTGTTCATATCGTTCTGAAATATAAAATTCACAGCCTACAACAGGGATTAATGGCTCAGAAACAGGTTCTGCTTCATTAAATTCAGTTCCATTTTCTTCAGCTTCCTGTTTTTTTGTCAGATATTCTTTATGTTTCTTAGCTCTGTCACCATTAGCTCCTTCTACCGCAGAAACAAACTTGAACGCCCCCATCATATTTCCCAGATCCACCATTCCGACAGCTGGAAAATTCTCATCAGAAGCTTTTTTAATCAAGTCATTAATACTTGAAGTGGCTGTTAAGGTTGAAAAGACACTATGATTATTAAAATTGAAATATTTTCCTAAATCAATTTCATCAATACTTCCAAAATCCTGTTGCTTCTTTTTATTATGGAAATCTGCGACCTGCCTTCTGATAACAATATTAAAAGGCTTGATCGGATCAGGATAAAGACTCTTAAAATAGGCTAACTGATCTTCTGAAATCTTTAATGTTTCAGCAGGAACAACACCAATCCTTACCATTTCGAAAAATGCTCTGGCTGTAGCATTTACGTCGGCAGCAGCATTATGGGCCTCATCAAATTTATTCCCATACAGTTTTTCATAAAGTTCTTCAAGTTTCGGAGGTTTAAAACGTCCTCCACGACCTCCGCCTAACTGGCAGAAATCGGTCCCCAGAATCATTGTATCAGCTCTGGGTTTTTCCTGAAGATTGTCTTTTATATTTTTTCTATAGAATTCTGCTCCTACAATATTGTAATCAAACTCAACATTGTGACCGGAAACTACTCTTATTTTTTCAAGCACCTTAGAAAACTCTTCTAAGATCTCCTGCAGATCACGCCCTTCCTCATTAGCAATCTTGGTTGTAATCCCGTGAATTCTGGCTGCATTAAAGGGAATATCATACCCTTCAGGCTTTATTATATAATCCTGATTTTCAATTAAGTTACCATCATCATCATGCACCTGCCATGCGATCTGAACCATTCTTGGCCAGTTATCAGAATCTGAAAGCGGAGCGTTGAAATTTTTTGGTAAACCGGTTGTTTCTGTGTCAAAAATTAAATACATATAATTTTCTAACTTTTTTATACAAAAGAGAATGTAAAGTTACTTCATTTTTTCGAATTTACCGTCTTTAAAGTCCCAATACTCACACTATATAAATTTAACAATATAAAAATCAAATACATTTAGTAAATCAAACACATTTAATCCGAAAACATGTAAAACATTGATTAAAATATTAAAAAAAAACAATATTTAATCATTCTAAATAGAATTTTATAAATATTTTAACCTATATTTGAGCCGTTACAATTTTTAATATTTACTAATCATTATGAAGAAACATTTACTTTTGGTCGGTACTTTAGCTATTTCAATGCTAAGTGCGCAAAACAATGAAGGATTAAAAAGAGAGTTTGAAAGACAAAACAAGGAGAACAGTGCTAAGTTTGACTCTTATGTTGCAAAAAAGTATGGAAGTACTGCAAAGTCAGCTGATATCCAGAAAAAAATTGAAGAAGAAAAAGCTAATCTAGCAGGGTTTTCTCCTAATGGTAAACCTTATTTTTATAAAGGCCACGAAACAAGACAAAATTCTAATGCTAATGCCGATGCTCTTAACACTGCAGGAGGAGTAAGTGGTTTAGCTGGAGCCTTTAAAGGTGAAGGAATAAAATTCACTATTTTTGACGGTGGTAGAGTGTACGCAGCTCACCCTGCATTTGATAATGCAACTGGCAGAATTACTAATAAAGAAGCCGCCACTAATATCTATAGTGGACATTCTACAGGTGTTGCTGGTTTTATAGGAAGTAGAAGTCTTACTGCTAGTGGACAATTAGGTACTACTCCTGTAACATTTAACGTTCAAGGTGTTGCACCTAATTCTACAATGGATTCTTACAGATTTGCCAATACTATTTTACCTGGAAACACAGCAGTAAGTACTGTTTTCCAAAAAATAATAACAGCTGCACCAAAGATCTCAAACCACTCTTATGGAGCTAGTGTAGGATGGAATTATGATGAAGATGATAATGGAAATCCTAGATGGGTTTGGGGTGGAATTTTTGAAAGCCCTAATACAACATTAGATTTACAAGGTAGTTATTTAGGAGAAGATCAAAATTATGATAATATTGTTTATGCTAACCCTACTTATGTAATTGTAAAATCTGCAGGTAACTCTTATGGTGACGGACCTAATTATCCAGGTACTTCAGCTTTTCCAAAATATTACCTTGATGATAATGATAATCCAGTTCTTTTCACAAGTACAGATACATTACCACAGACTAACTGTGCACAAGGTTTTGATTGTATAGGTCCTGGGTCACTTGCAAAGAATATAATTGTAGTAGGAGCTACAGATGTAATCACTACTAACAACTTCAAATATGCCGCAGCTTCAGACGTAGTACATTCCAGCTACAGTAGTGCGGGTCCGAGAGATGATGGAGGTATAAAACCAGATATTTCAACTACTGGAACTGATGTATTCCTTGCATCTACAGCCGAGAATACAACTGGAAGTACATCCTATGATTATGGTAGTGGGACTTCATATTCTGCACCAGTTGTTACAGGAGTTATTGGATTATGGATGCAGATCTATAAGCAATTGTTTAACAATGCAGATATGAATGCTGCAGCTGCTAAAACATTAACGATCCACTCAGCACTTGAAGCAGGAACTGTAGGTCCAGATCCACATTTCGGATGGGGATATATTGATGCTAAAAAAGGAGCAGAAATTCTAGTAGGAAAATCTAATAATTCCGTTATCTTTAATGACGAAACGCTAAACAACGAAGCTACTAATACAAAGACCGTTAAAGCTTCAGGAACTACTCCTTTAAAAGTTACTATTTCATGGATTGATCCTGCATTTAATACTGCCGGGTTGACTTATGCAACTGCTTATAACAACAGAAATTCAAGATTGATAAATGATTTAGATTTAAGAATTACAGATGTAGAATCAGGTACAGTTTACTTACCTTGGAAACTGAATGCTACAAGCCCAATGGTAGCGCAAAAAGGAGACAATACCGTAGACAATGTTGAACAAGTTATAGTAGATGCTCCAGCTGCAGGGAAAAATTATAAAATTGAAGTAAAGCACAAAGGGATTTTAAAGAATAGTACTGGTGCTACTGCTCCTCAAAACTATTCAATCATCGTAACAGGATATACTGAAGTATTAGGAACCAAAGAAGCTGCTAAAGCCGATGCATTAAACAGCCTTACTGTTGCTCCTTCAATTACTAAAGATGTTACAAATATCTTAAATGCTCCAAAAAAATCTACATTTACTATTTATGATATGTCCGGTAAAAAATTACAGAGCGGAAATATCAACAGTGATAAAGAAGCAATTAATTTATCTGCTCATCCTAAAGGAATTTACATCGTTGAAGTAAAAACTGACAAAGATGTTGTTGCTAAAAAAGTGATTAAAGAGTAAGTTTAACACTCATCAATTTATAAAGGATACTAACTCATGTTGGTATCCTTTTTTTATTTGGAACTTCTTTTTAAACTTATTTCTTCTACTCCCTATCTCAACCTGAGCGAAAATAAAACTATAAAATTTTAAAAAAATTAAATTTTTTAAACACAAAACCAAACAAAAATCAATTTAAGCACAAAAAAAACAAATTATTAACATTAAAAAAGGAAAAAAAACACAACCTTCATATATTTGAAAAACACAACAACCTTTAAATATCTATCAAATATTATGAAGAAAATCTTTATTTCGATCAGTACTTTGCTTATTTCTTTAACAAGTGCACAAAACAAAAATGAAATTCTAAAAAGAGAATTTGAAAAATTAAGAACAGAGGATATTCAAAAACTGAATACCTATATAGCTAAGAAATATAGCTCAAACAGAGATCCAGAAGCTTTAAAAGAAATCGATGAGCTCAAAGCCAGCCTTGCAGGTTTTACGGATGGCAATCAGCCTTATTTTTATAAAGTTCACGATATGGACCAAATTAAAAATTCCAATTCAGACTATTTACAGGGAGGCAATATTACGGGGCTAACAGGATCTTTTAATGGTGAAAACATTAAGTTTACCATCTTTGACGGAAGCACTGTGTCTAGTACAGCAAGAGTATATGCTGGTCATGTTCTTTTCAACAATGCTCCGAGCAGGATTACCAATAAAGAAAGCAGCAGCCTTAATTATGGCGATCATGCTACATCTGTAGCCAGTTTTATTGGAGCAAGAGACTTTTCTTACACCTTTACACCTAGTGGAAGACAAGTCAATTTTAAAGGCATTGCTCCCAACTGTACAATAGATGCATACTCTTTCGGAAGCTCTATATTACAGGGAGAAACAACATCAAAAAACGTATTTCAAAAGATCTTAACTGCAGAACCTAACATCTCTAACCACTCTTATGGTATCAGTGCCGGCTGGGATGTTATAACGGTCAACAATCTCAATGCTTGGGGATGGAACGGAAGCTTTACTCCCTCAACTACATCATATGACATGCAGGGATCTTATATTATTAATGATAAGTTTTATGACTTACTTGTTTATAGTGACCCTTCTTATATAATTGTTAAGTCTGCTGGAAATTCCTTCAATATGGGAAACAATGCTTATTCAACACAAACAACTAATTTTAAAAAATATTATAAAAATGCGGCTGGCAGCTGGGTAGAATTTGCCACTACATACACTCTTCCCCCTGTTAACTGTCTTCAAGGGTACGACTGTATATCTCCCGGATCTGTAGCTAAAAATATTATTTCTGTTGCTGCTGCAGATAGAATAACAGCCAATGACGGAAGATATTCCGTGGCTGCGAATGTTATTCACTCTAATTACAGCAGTGCAGGGCCTAGAGATGATGGTGGAATCAAACCAGATATTACAGCAGTCGGAACAGATGTGGCGAGTGCTACCACTCAAAATAATTCAACAGGAAACAGCGGCGTGGAAACTGGCAGCGGAACCTCTTATTCTGCCCCTATTGTTACAGGAATCATTGGGCTTTGGACCCAGATTAACAAACAGCTATTTTCTGGAGCCTTATTAAATGCAGCATCTGCAAAAACATTAATGATTCATTCTGCCTTGGAAGCAGGTAACGCTGCTGGACCTGATGCTCAATTTGGCTGGGGCTTTATTAATGCAAAAAAAGGTGCAGAACTTCTTGTAGGAAAATCCAATAACACAATTATTTTCAACAATGAAACATTGACCAGCGGAACTCCTAACAAAAAAACAGTTATTGCTTCCGGAAATGAACCATTAAAAGTCACAATTTCATGGGTGGATCCTGAGTACCCAAGCGTTGACAACAATACATCTTTACAAAATTTACATAACAATAGAATTTCCAAATTAATAAATGATTTGGATGTAAGAATTATTGATGTTACGGACAACACTATCTACCTTCCATGGAGACTTGATTACAACAGTCCAATGACAGCTTTAAAAGGAGACAATACCGTAGATAACGTTGAACAGGTAATAGTAGACGCTCCTGTAGCAGGAAGAACTTACAGAATTGAAATTTCCAATAAAGGCACTCTTAAAAACAATGATAACGAAAATACTCCTCAAGACTACTCTATTATAGTAACCGGATATAACGAAGTATTAGGAACGAAAGAGTCTAAAGCGGGAGTTTTAAGCAGTTTAGCTGTGGCTCCTTCTGTTACAAAAGATGTAATAAACATCCTGAAAGCTCCTAAAAAATCTACCTTCACAATTTATGATCTTTCCGGTAAAAAATTACGTAATGGAACAATCGAAAGTGATAAGGAAACCATTGATTTATCGGCTTATACAAAAGGAATTTACATCGTAGAAGTAAAAACCGGTAATGACATTATTTCTAAAAAAATCATTAAAGAATAATCAACAAATTCATATTTTTTTTGCAAAATACTAACAGTTGTTAGTATTTTGTTTTTTTTATATATATTTGCTTCCTATGGAAAATACACTTCACGAAAAAGTTTCTCAGGATATTTTACTTAAAGCGTACAATCATATGATGCTTGCTAAAGCAATGGCCGACATTTATGAGGAAAACAGAAACATCTGTAAATACGTCCACAGTACTTCAAGAGGCCACGAAGCCATCCAATTAGCAACCGCCTACCAACTCAAAAAGGAAGATTGGATCTCCCCTTATTACAGAGACGAAAGTATTCTTTTGGGAATTGGGTTTGAACCTTATCAATTGATGCTTCAATTATTAGCCAAAGCTAATGATCCTTTTTCCGGAGGTAGATCCTATTACTCTCATCCTTCCAGCAGAGATGAAAATAAACCGAAAATCATTCACCAAAGTTCTGCAACTGGAATGCAGACGATTCCTACAACAGGTGTTGCCCAGGGAATAAAATATATTCAGGATTTCGAACTTCAGCAGTTTGAAAATAATCCTGTTGTGATCTGCAGTCTTGGTGACAACTCTGTAACAGAAGGTGAAGTAAGTGAAGCTTTGCAGTTTGCAGCTTTACATCAACTTCCTATTATTTTCCTTGTTCAGGATAATGAGTGGGGAATCTCTGTCACCAAAGAGGAAGCCAGAACCTGTGATGCTTACGATTTCGTAGCAGGATTCACCGGATTAAGCAGAATGAGAGTTGACGGAACTGATTTTGTGGAGAGTTTCGAAGCT
Source organism: Chryseobacterium sp. II3a (assembly GCF_057815135.1). Classification (NCBI taxonomy): domain Bacteria; kingdom Pseudomonadati; phylum Bacteroidota; class Flavobacteriia; order Flavobacteriales; family Weeksellaceae; genus Chryseobacterium; species Chryseobacterium sp. II3a. The sequence continues at coordinate 369,268 of NZ_JBYPZJ010000005.1, forward strand.
ATGAAGAAAGCAGTAGACTTTGTAAGAACAGAAAGAAAACCTTTGGTTGTTTGCGCAAAGACAGTATTGATTGGGCACCACACTTCAGGAGTAAGAAGAGAATTCTATAGAGATGAAGAAGATTTAACAAAACATAGAGCCAAAGATCCAGGAGAAATTCTTAGAAAACATTTATTGGAAACAGGTGTAGATGAAGATCTTTTAAAACAAATTACAAAAAAGACCCGCCTTGAAGCTGAAGAAGCTTTTGAAAAAGCTAAAAACGCAGAAGAGCCAAAGCCTGAGACAGTAATGCAGCATGTATTTGCTCCTACTCCGATTACAGAAGAGACAGGAACACGTGAACCTGCCAATGGTGAGAAGATCGTAATGGTAGATGCCGCCATTCATGCTATACAGGAACTGATGTGGAAGCATCCCGAAGCCCTTCTTTATGGTCAGGATGTAGGTGAAAGAATTGGTGGGGTTTTCCGAGAAACAGTAACTCTTGGAAAGAAGTTTGGGAGCAAAAGAGTTTTCAATACGGCCATTCAGGAAGCATACATTATTGGTTCTACAACCGGAATGAGTGCTGTAGGGCTGAAACCAATCGTTGAAGTTCAGTTTGCTGACTATATCTATCCAGGGATCAACCAATTAATTACCGAAATATCAAAATCAAGCTACTTGAGTGGTGGAAAATTCCCTGTAAGCAATATTATCCGTGTTCCTATCGGAGCTTACGGCGGTGGTGGTCCTTATCATAGTGGAAGCGTTGAAAGTATTCTTGCCAATATTAAAGGAATCAAAATAGCATATCCAAGTAATGCTGCAGACTTCAAAGGTCTTTTGAAGGCGGCTTACTACGACCCGAATCCAGTAGTTATGCTGGAACACAAGGGATTATACTGGAGTAAAGTTCCGGGAACCGAAGATGCTAAAACCATTGAACCTGCTGAAGATTATGTTTTACCTTTCGGAAAAGGAAAAATTATCATAGAAGCTGATCAAGATGAAACAGAAAAAGGCAGAACATTATTAGTGGTAACTTACGGAATGGGAGTTTACTGGGCGAAAGAAGCAGCCAAGAACTTTAATGGAAAAGTAGAAGTGATTGATTTAAGAACTTTAATTCCATTAGATGAAGAACTAGTATTCGAAAGAGTAAAAGCACATGGAAAATGTATTGTTTTGACCGAAGAACAGCTTAACAATTCATTTGCAGAAGCATTTGCACACAGAATTTCCAAGAATTGCTTTAAATATTTGGATGCTCCGGTAGAAACCATGGGATCTTTAGATGTACCAGCGGTTCCTATCAATCTGGTATTGGAAAAAGAAATGCTTCCAAATGCTGAAAAGCTTTCCAGGAAGATTGAAGAAATGTTGCAATATTAAATCCATATAAAATCAGACCTCTAAAATTATTTAGAGGTTTTTTTATGCTTTTTTTTCATTACTTTTATTTAGGATTTATCAAACTCAATCCGAGAACATTATACTTAAACAAAAACTGAAATTAAATTTATAACAGGCATTCCCCGATAAACTCTTAAAAAGTTTGGTACTTATTTTGTCTATACACGCAAAAACACATTTATCTTTATGATCACTACTAAATACGTCAATTATAAACAAGTTCTCAATCTATCCGGTGTACATCTTATCTTAATCTCTATCTGGTGCACGTTGATTGCTATACTTTTTTACTTCTTCAACTGGCATTGGATGACCATACCATGGGTTCCGGTAGCACTTATAGGTACTGCAGAAGCCTTCTTAGTAGGTTTTAAAAATAACCAGGCTTACGACAGGCTTTGGGAAGCAAGAAAAATATGGGGTGGTATTGTGAATTCCAGTCGTTCATTTGCGTCTATGGTACAGGCTTTTGATACTAAGAACGAAGAAATAGGTATTTTTGATCTCGAAGATCGCAAAAAAAAGATTATCAATCGTCATATCGCATGGCTATACACTTTCCGTGAGCAGCTTTTAGTTCCTACAGAATGGGAGCATATCAGTAGTGAAAATAATAAATTTGGAAATATCAACCTTAGAAGAAACAGATTGATTAAGGCAGGTTTTCCTGATTATGGAAGAGCTCCTATTTTCTTGCATAAATACCTTTCAGAAGAAGAATATGAACTGAAAAACACTTATAAAAACTTTGCAACCTACCTGATCTCCCAACAGGCGAAAGATATCAATGAGTTAAAAAACATGAATGCCATTACAGATTTTAATCAGACACAGCTACAGAATAGTCTGAATGAATTCTATGGCTTTCAAGGACAGGCAGAAAGAATCAAAAAATTCCCTTCTCCAAGACAGTTTGCGAGTACGGCATTTGTTTTCAACATTCTTTTTATCACTTTACTTCCTCTTGGGCTTGTGAATGAATTTGCAAAATTGGGTGACTGGGGAATCTGGACCTCTATTCCTTTCTGTATTATTATCGGATGGATTTATATTATTATGGAACTGGTAGGTGATTATTCTGAAAACCCTTTTGCAGGCCTCATGTTTGATGTTCCAATGCTCTCCATCTGTAGAACTATCGAAATTGACCTTCTTCAAATGACAGGAGAAACAGAATTACCGGATCCTATTGCTTCTAAAAACGGAGTGCTGGTTTAATAATCAATAATGAGTAATCAGCAATGAGTAATGATAGAAGACTCAATTAGTATTTTCATATAATTTCTTACAAAACAATTGCTGTTGTATTTTTTACTTCAGAAATCATAAATGAGCTGTGCGTACTTGCGATGTGTTGAAGCGTCGTAAGTTTCGTTAGCATAAAATTTCGATAATCTTCAATATCCCTTACTCCTATTTTAAGGATATAATCGTAGTCTCCACTTACATGAAAACATTCCGTTACTTCCTGGAGGTTCATCACTTCTTTTTCAAACTGCAGAACAAATTCTTTTTTATGCTGCGTTAGTTTTATATGACATAAAATGATAAAATTACGCTGAACCTTACTTTTATCCAATAAGGCTACATATTTTGAAATTACACCGGCATTTTCAAGCTTTTTAATCCGTTCATAAATAGCTGTAACCGATAAACCAAGCTTTCCGGATAGCTCTTTGGTAGTTTGTTTACAGTCTTCCTGCAAAAACAACAATAGTTTTTTATCAATATCATCAAGTTCCATAGATAAATTTTTGGTAAAAAATTAATATTTCCGAAGATAGCAATTATATTTTCTAAATAAACAACATTTAGCAGTTTTATAATCTATAAATTCAAATATATGTTGTAATAATTAGGAAAATAGCGCAAATTAGGCTGGTAAAATAAAAACAATCTTATGGAAAATTTTAACGCAGCCAACGAGATCCAGGATCTTCAGTATTTCGGTGAATTCGGAGGAGTAAACCCTTCTATTTCTGACAGCTCCACTTATACTTTCCTTTCTGCAAAGACTATGTTTGATACTTTTGAAGGAAATGCGGAAGGATGTTACCTGTACTCCAGACATTCATCACCTATGAATCTTTATCTGGCTCAGGCTTTAGCCAAAATGGAAAATACAGAGTCTGCCAACGTTACAGCATCCGGAATGGGAGCTATCACTTCGGTTTTGATGCAGGTATGCAAAAGCGGTGACCATATTATTTCGAGCAGAACTATTTATGGAGGAACCTATGCTTTCCTTAAAAACTTTTTACCACAATTCAATGTAGCCACTACTTTTGTGGATATCAATAATTTTGATTCTATAGAAGCTGCTATTACTCCCAATACAAAAGTGATTTATTGCGAAAGTGTAAGCAATCCTCTACTTGAAGTAGCAGATCTTAGAAAGCTTTCTGAAATCTGTAAAAAACATAATTTAAAACTGATTGTAGACAATACATTCTCTCCACTTTCTATTTCTCCACAATTATTCGGAGCGGATGTTGTGATCCATAGTTTAACAAAATTCATCAATGGAAGCAGTGATACTGTTGGAGGTGTATATTGCAGCTCTCAGGCATTTATTGATGACACTAAAAATGTAAACTCCGGGGCATGTATGCTGTTGGGACCTACCATGGACAGCTTAAGAGCATCCAGCATCCTTAAAAACCTTAGAACCCTTCATATCAGAATAAAACAACATAGTCACAATGCTCTCTATCTTGCGGAAAGATTTGAGCAGGATGGTTTAAAAATATCTTATCCGGGATTACCTTCTCATAAAAATCATGAACTGATGAAGAGCATGATTGATGAAGAGTACGGATTCGGAGGATTATTAACACTGGATGCAGGAACTACAGAAAAAGCCAACGAACTTATGGAAATGATGCAGACCGAAAACCTTGGCTATCTGGCTGTAAGCTTAGGCTTCTATAAAACCCTTTTCTCTTGCTCAGGAAAATCTACATCATCCGAGATTCCGGAAGAAGAACGTGCATCAATTGGTATTTCTGATGGATTAATCAGATTTTCTATTGGTCTGGACCACGACATCAAAAGAACTTACCATAAAATGAAAGAATGTATGCTGAAAGTAGGAGTTCTTAACCATGAAAACATCTCTATATCCTAAATTTTATTGTACAAAAGAAGGCTGTTTCAATGAAACAGCCTTCTTTATTTTTATTTAAATACAAACTCCATTACTCTTTTTAGTTATGACTAAAATATGTGAGATTTAGAATTAGTCTTATGAAATTAGATCTTCTTTAGTTTTTGGCTAAAGCCAATGGAATTTTTGTTTTTATTATAAATGGGCTTTAGCCCATTTATATTGAATCCATTTTTATGTTTATTCCAAAATAGGTAAAAAACCTGCGTAATCCGTGTAATCTGCGAGAAAATCTAACCCCCATCAATTTTATCGGAGATAAAATCCTTACACCTTATAACATACAATATAAAAAAACCTCCGCGCCTTAGCGTTTTCCAACAAAAAAATTGAAAGGAACCTTAAAACAGGCAGCTAGTTATTTTTGTAATAATGGTGCGGAAATGCATCCTCCGGCTTCATCCTGAAAACATTCAACAGAACCCAGGATTTCAGGAATCCATATCCATAAGAAAACATCTGAATATAAGTAGAAATTACCGCCATTCCTGCAATACTAATATTCTTAGTCAATAATAAAGCATGGAAAAACACCAAAAATGTATACAATCCATAGAAAGCAAGAATAAATCCTTTTTCTAGAATAAAATATTCCACAAATCCCATGATATATCCTAACATAAATAAGGTAGGAAATGCAAAGGATATTTTTACATAATTCGGATGCCTTTGATTAAGAATCGGTCTTGCACAACCAAATTGATACACCTGCTTGGAGAATTTCCCAAAGTCTACTCTACGTTTATGATATACTGCAATATCATCAAAAAAAGCAGTAGTAAATCCGCTTTCCCAAAGGGTCATAGACAAGTCCGGATCCTCTCCTATTCTCATTTCAGAAAAACCGCCTACTTTCTCAAAAACAGCTTTTTTCACACCCATATTAAAACTTCTGGGCTGAAATTTTGAAACCGCTTTCTTACTTCCTCTGATTCCTCCCGTCGTAAAAACAGAAGTCATGGAATATGAAATTGCTTTTTGCATCAGATTAAAACCCTTATGAGCTTTATCTGCTCCTCCAAATGCATCACAAGGAATTGTCTGAATATCTTTTTTAATATGTTCGATATAATCCTTTTCAACAATCACATCACTGTCTACAAATACCAGCCATTCATTGGCAGCTCTCTTGGCACCATAATTTCTAGTAAGCCCCGGCCCCGAATTTTCTTTCCTGAAATACTTAATATCAAGGATCTCTTCGAAATTCTTAATGGTAGGTTTCAGATCAATGATTGAACCATCATCCACGATAATAATTTCAAACTCTTTATCAGTCTGTTGGGTCAAAGAAGTCAGCAACTCGAAAAGTTCGTCCTTTCGGTTGTAAATGGCAACAATAATGGAAATACTAGGCTTCAAATTGAAAATTTTTCAAAATTACTTATTCGGAAAGGAAACCACAAACAGTTTAACAGCTTATTGGGAGAATTAATTTTAATAATCTTAGATAAACACTCCGGATTCATAGTAAACAAACATTACCAAAGCAATAAAAAATGCAATCACAGAACAGCTGAAAATAAGCAGTTTAAAAATACTTTTAAAATAATAAAGCTCCATAAGATTCAGAAGAAAAAACAGTAAAGCTGAGATGGCTGTTCCTATTAAAGAAGATACAATTAAAGCTGTGGTTTGATCACCTACCGGCAAAGGCTTATGAAAAACAATAAAAAAGAGAACAGCAGCAGCAAGAATAAATCCTGCGCTAACTTTCTCTGTAAAATATTTATCTTTTTTCTTATCCTTTTTTCGGGCACGAGCTTCTGAATCCTTCACCCGCTCAGTTGCCACAATTGAAGCAGCATCTGCTAATAACCCTAAAATCTCAAGAATATTCCAAGACATCTAAAGGTATATTTAAGATTTATCCTCCAATTTATGAATCTTTTTCGTTCCTTCATACATTTCGTACTGCAGGAATCTTGTCTCCAGCTTTCCATTGAAAAGTTTGATCTTTCTTGAAGGACGTAAGCCTATCTTTTTCACGGCTTCCAGGTCAGATGAAATCAACCATGCTAAAGTATTTGGATAGCTTGTTTTAAACGTATCTCCTATCTTTTTGTAGAAATCATCATCATTGATGGAAATTCTCTCATCATAAGGTGGATTAAATACCATCAATAATGGGAAAAGTTCTTTCTTAGAATCAAAGAAATTCTGTTTTTTGATCTCTATTACATCTTCCATTTCTGCCGCCTCCACATTCATTCTGGCTGCATTTAGCATTCTTGCATCAATATCATACCCTACAATCTTTCCATCAAACTGTCTTACTCTATTGATTCTGAATTCTTTAATTTTCGAGAATAAATCAGCATTATAATTTTTCCAGTTCTGGAATCCGAATCTTTTTCTGAAAATCTGAGCCGGAAGGTCCATGGCAATCATCGCCGCTTCAATCAACAGTGTTCCGGAACCGCACATTGGGTCAAGAAAGTTTCCTTTTCCATCCCAGCCTGCCAGTTGCAGCATTCCGCTGGCAAGAACCTCATTGATCGGAGCTTCTCCCTGCTCTCTTCTATACCCTCTTTTGAATAACGCATCACCAGAAGAGTCCATAGAAATCATCACCAATTCTCTGTCAATATGAAGATGGAATTTGATATCCGGAGTTCTCGTCTCTACATTGGGACGTCTTTTATATTTATCCTGAAAATAATCTACAATTGCATCCTTCATTTTTAATGTCACAAACTGAGAATGTTTGAAAGTTTCAGAATTTACCGTAGCATCAATAGAAAAAGACTGATCTACATCCATAAATTCATCCCATTCAAATTTGAATAACCTGTCATAGAACTGGTGCTGGTTGAAAGCTTTAAACTGATGAATAGGAACCAAGATTTTTAATGCTGTTCTTGCAGAATAATTAATCTTATAAAGAAAACCAAGATCTCCTTCACAGTTAACCGCTCTGTTTTTCACTTCTACCTTTCTTCCGCCTAATTTCTTGATTTCTTCTGCCAGGATTTGTTCTAATCCGAAGAATGTTTTAATCTGTATTTGTAGATTTTCTATGTCCATAATTTTGAATTAAAAGTTTTAAAGCATTAATAATTAAAAGATTAACTATCCAATTCATTACTCAATTGAATTTTTCAATCTTTCTATGTTGTAAAATACTTTGCTTTTAAGACCACAAATTTAGTTATTTTTGCATTATGGAATGGTTTGAATCTTGGTTTGATACCCCTTATTATCATTTGCTTTATAGCAACAGAGACTATACTGAAGCTGAAAGCTTCATTACAAAACTTACTGCGGATCTACAGCTTCCGCCTCAATCCAGGATCATTGATCTTGCCTGTGGAAAAGGAAGACATTCTGTTTTTCTCAACAAATTAGGGTACGATGTTTTAGGTCTGGATCTTTCAAGACAAAGTATTGAATCTGATAAACAGTATGAAAATCAAACCCTGATTTTTCAGGTTCATGATATGCGAAACCCAATTGATGCAGATCCTATGGACGCTGTTTTCAACCTGTTTACCAGTTTCGGTTATTTTGACAATGAAAATGATGATAAAAAAGTTTTTCAATCAGTATATAATGCACTAAAACCTGGAGGATATTTTGTTCTGGATTATCTGAATGAGGAATATGTAAGAAACACTCTGGTTGCCGAAAACATTATTACCCGTGGAAATATCGATTTTAAGATTTTGAAAAAAATCGAAGGCAGACATGTTATTAAAGATATTCGTTTTCAAACAGAGGGCCAGTCTTTTCATTTCTTTGAAAAAGTGAAACTTCACACATTGGAAGCCATCCATGCTTATGCTTCGGATTGTGGTTTTGAAAGAATAAAAATCTGGGGTGATTATCAGTTGAATGAGTTTAATAAAGAGACCTCCCCCCGTTGTATCAATTTATTTAAGAAAAAATAATGATAACAGTACTTTTACTGATTTTAAGTGTAGTTGCCGGAGTTTTTCTGGGGAAACACTTTGGTAAAAAGGAAAAGCTGGCTAAAAATCTATTGGTATTAAGTGCAGGCTTCCTGATCACCATCTGCCTAAACGAAGTTTTCCCTCAGGTATATACTTCTTCAGCAGGCAGCAGTCTGGGAATATTCGTCATTGCAGGAGTTCTTCTGCAAATGATTTTGGAAGCGCTTACCAAAGGTTTTGAGCATGGACATTTCCATCACCACAATGAACATAATATTCTACCCATGGCTTTAATGGTAGGACTTTTTATTCATGCATTTATTGAAGGGATTCCCTTGGCCAATGAAGAACATGAGTTATCACCTTACCTTTTAGGGATCGTGTTTCACAATCTTCCTATCTCATTTATTTTGGGCGCATTTTTATTCAATAGAAAAGGAGAATCAAAGAGTTCATCAACTTATCCTTCTTTATTAATTGTTGCTCTCTTTGCATTAGCTTCTCCTATGGGAATGTTATTAGGAAATTATTTCAACCCAGATCTTCAACCTTATTTTCTGGCTATTGTAGGTGGAATTTTCCTTCATATTTCATCGGTGATTATTTTTGAAAGCAATAAGAACCACAATATTGATTGGGTTAAAATAGGACTTGTCGTATTAGGTGTTTCTCTTGCTCTGATGATGCACCTTTTCCACCATCATTAAAGACTTATTTTTTAAGCATAAAAAAGAGGCTGTCTCAAAAGGTAAACTAATGCTCTGAGAATTTTCTAAATGACAAAAGTTGTCAGACAGGAGTCCAAGAGAGGGGTACTTTTGAGACAGCCTCTTTTATTTTTATTCCATGATATCTATGGGAATTAGAATTTCCAACCAATGGTAAGGAAGAAGTTGTTTCTGCTGTTTTTAACTTCACTTACTGCATAAGCATCACTTTCATAGATAGATTTTGAATCTAATGAATAATAAGCACTATCGTAATCATTTCCAATAAGTCCTCTCATAAAAGGATTGCTGTACTTTGAACTTACATTTTGATAGGATGCATCAATATAGAATGATTTGAAATCATACCCAATACCAAATGAAAGTAAGTTTCTATCGCTTAACATCATATTACTATAAGATTGATCTGCTACATTCCCTGCATTATCAAATCTGCTAACCGTAAGAGCATCAACCGGATTGGATAAATAGGAATATCCACCTCTTAATCTCAGCTGTTGTACTCTATATTCGGCACCTACTCTTACCTCTGACATATTTTTATAATTCTCTTTAAAGAAAGAATTCAGATCCCTTTCAACATTACCATATACTTTATAATCTGGTTTTGTAAGACCTAGAGTATAATCTACGTTCAATGAGAAGTTTTTACTGGCAACAAACGCAGCACTCACTGTAGCTTTAAGCGGTGAAGTAAATTTTCTGTTTTCAGAACCTATCCCATTTCCATAATCCGGATTATTGTAAAAGCTGAAGTCACGATCTATATTCCAGAATGTAGGGGTCTCAAGAGATGCTCCTAATCTGAAATTGGGACTTAATTTTCCAATTACCCCTATTGTAGCTGAGAATCCAGAGGATCTTTCCGAATAAGGAGTATCCTGTCTGTCAAAAACATCTACATAATTATTTTTATTCATCTTTAAGCCTAATCTATCATACTGATCTACAGTAGCATTGAAAAAATTCAATCCTGCTCCAATATATACACTATGATTATAATTGGCTCCAACACCGAAACTCATTTTGGATAAATTCCCATATCTTGAATAGGCATGTCCGTCTAATGTAGCAGCACCATCAGGTAAAGCAGCTATTATATTAGCATTTCCAGGAGTCTGTATGATATTATCAAGGGATTGATTTGAAAAATTAACCCCGATATTAATAAATTTCCATGCTGATTCAGTCATTAATGGAAAAGCAATTACACCTCCCGCATTTCCTAAATCGCCTCTTGTCTTGCTAAAATCCATTTTATTTCCACCCAAGGAAGAGCTATTTTTATTCCCCATAACGGATAAGGTTGCAGAAACTTCTCCTGAAATAGCAACTCCTAAACCTGCCGGGTTAGTCAGCAATGAATTCGCATCACCTCCCAGTGCTCCGTTAGCACCTGCCATAGCATTAAACTTGGCAGATCCCACCATAGGAGTACTAGAATAAACATCTACAGTATTTCTTATTAATGAAACATCTTGAGCCTGTGCAAAAAATGCAGCAGAAATACCCATTAATACTAAAGATTTTTTTAACATTATTTTTTTTAATAGTTTTTTAATGAAGTTGAATATTATCTGAAGCCTCCTGATCTGAAGCCGCCACCCCCGCCGGATGAACCACCTCTAAAGCCGCCACCGCCGCCTGATGAACCACCAGATCTGAAACCACCGCTGGAATTATTAAATCCGCCATTGTTCCTGAAACCTCCGGAATCACCGGATCTGAAACCTCCATTATATCTTGGCTGTTGAGGTGCAGAATTACGGAATCCACCAGAATCTGAATTTCTGAAACCTCCATTTGAATTTCCATTTCTAAATCCATCAGAGTTTCCATTTCTGAATCCGCCGTTACCATTTCTAAAGCCACCGTTTTCATTTCTAAAACCGCCGTTTTCATTTCTGAAACCACCGGAATTAGAGTTTCTAAATCCATTAGAATTTCTGAATCCGTTGTTATTTCTGGCAGTGTTTGTTCTGTATACAGCATTACTCATTCCTGAGCCGCTGTTACCACTTCTCATATAAATTCTGTTATGTCCGCCCCAGTAGCCACCTCCGTATCCCCAGTAAGGATTTCCATAATAACCACCCCAGAATGGATCATAGTATCCACCCCAGTATGGAGAATATCCGTATCCCCAATATGGGCTTCCCCATCCGAAAGAGCCTCCCCAGCCCCAGCCGAACGATCCGCCCCAACCCCATGAAAGACCAGCACCCCAGCCCCAGCCGCGGTTCCAGCCCCAATATGGATTATATCCTCCCCAACCCCAAGGAGATCCCCATCCCCAGGAATTGTCATAGTAATTGGTTTGAGATCCTGCATACATTCCCCAGTCAGAGTTGGTTGCATTTCCCCAATTAGGATCTACATCACTCCATTCATTATATTTATTTTGCTGTTCTCTGGAATTCGTCTGTGCATTCTGAATAACATTAGAATCCTGATAGTAGTCGTAGTAATCTCCTACTCTGTTTCCGCCACCATTAATGATAACTCCTTCTGGCAGCGTATCCTTATTGGGGTCATAATATACCCCATCTGTCTCGCTATACCCTCCCATCTGAGCACCACAAGACATAAGCAATAATCCGCCTGAGATTGCTAATATCCCTTTAGATTTTAGCAGCCCAAGCAAATTTTTATGTATATTTCTTTTCATGATAACGTAAAAATTTTTAATTTAAATTATATTTGCAATCTGTACCAAAAATGTACCAATACTGATTAAAAAATCTATCAAAAATAGATTTTTATTTTTAGATAACAATAATGTGCAAAAGTTAAAAAAATTTTAAAAGATAATGGCAAAATTAACCTCAAGAAGCGAAGATTACAGCAAATGGTATAATGAGCTGGTTGTAAAAGCTGATTTAGCTGAAAACTCAGGAGTGCGTGGATGTATGGTAATCAAACCGTATGGCTATGCAATCTGGGAAAAAATGCGTGATGAAATGGATAAAAAGTTCAAAGAAACAGGTCACGTGAACGCATACTTCCCGCTTTTTGTGCCCAAGAGCTTATTTGAGGCTGAAGAAAAAAATGCAGAAGGTTTTGCAAAAGAATGTGCGGTAGTTACTCACTACAGATTAAAAACAGATCCTAATAATCCTTCAAAATTAATCGTAGATCCGGATGCCAAACTGGAAGAAGAACTTATCGTTCGTCCTACGTCTGAAGCAATTATCTGGAATACTTATAAAAACTGGATCCAGTCTTACAGAGATCTTCCTATCCTTATCAACCAATGGGCTAATGTTGTACGTTGGGAAATGAGAACCCGTCTGTTCCTTAGAACAGCAGAATTCTTATGGCAGGAAGGACACACAGCTCACGCTACAAAAGAAGAAGCTGTAGAAGAGGCTGAAAAAATGAATAAAGTATATGCCGATTTTGCAGAAAACTTTATGGCAATTCCTGTAGTTCAGGGATTAAAAACACCTTCTGAAAGATTTGCAGGAGCAGATGAAACCTACTGTATTGAAGCATTAATGCAGGATGGTAAAGCCCTTCAGGCAGGAACATCTCACTTCTTAGGGCAGAATTTCGCAAAAGCATTTGATGTAAAATTCACCAACAAAGAAGGAAAAATAGAACATGCATGGGCAACATCTTGGGGAACATCTACCCGTTTGATGGGAGCTTTAATTATGACTCACTCGGATGACTTCGGATTGGTACTGCCTCCAACTCTGGCTCCAATTCAGGTAGTGATTGTTCCTATCTTTAAAGGAGAAGAGCAATTAGCCCAGATCAGTGAAGTGGCTTTAGATATCCAGGCTAAATTAAGAGCAAAAGGTATTTCTGTAAAATTTGATAACGATACTCAGAACAAACCAGGCTGGAAATTCGCTGAATATGAATTGAAAGGTGTTCCGGTAAGAATTGCTATGGGACCAAGAGATCTTGAGAACAATTCTGTAGAAATTGCGAGAAGAGACAATCTTACTAAAGAAGTTCGTTCTATAGAAGGAATAGATATTTATATTGAAGAGTTATTAAAAACGATTCAGCAAGATATTTATAACAAAGCCTTTGAATTCAGAAAAAATAATGTCACTAAAGTAGATACTTACGAAGAATTCAAGAAAGTTCTTGAAGAAAAAGGAGGATTTATCTATGCACACTGGGATGGTACAGCTGAAGAAGAAGAACAGATCAAGGACGAAACGAAGGCAACAATCAGATGTATTCCTTTAGATGATGATATTGAAGAAGGTATTTCTTTGATTTCTGGAAAACCATCGAAGAGACGTGTATTATTCGCAAAAGCGTATTAATAATTTTAACGATTTTAGAAAATTTCGTTAATTTTTCAACAATTATTGAAAAAAAAATGACATTTAGACGGATTTTTGTTTAAATTTATCTCAACATTAATCTAAAAAAATTTATTATGTCTTTAAATGTCATTGATTTAATTAAAGGACAATTAGGTCCCGCTTTGGTTTCACAGGCTGCATCACAGTTTGGAGAAAGCGAATCCGGAATTTCTAAAGCAATTGGTGGCTTATTACCTGCTGTAGTAGGTGGATTAGCCAATAACGCAGACAATCCTGGTGTTGTGGATGCTATTACGAAAGCCTCTTCAAGCGGAATTTTAGGAAATTTATTAGGTGGGTCATCTAGTAACCCTATTATTACCAATTTATTATCTTCTCTTTTTGGAGATAAAGTAGGCGGACTAGTTAATTCCATTGCCAGTTTTTCAGGAATCAGCAACACTTCTGCAGGTTCTTTGTTAAACCTGGTTACCGGGGCTACAGTAGGCACAGTAGGAAAATATGCAGCAGACAATAATTTGGGTGCTTCAGGTATTTCCAGCTTACTGAATGATCAGAAAGGCATTATTTCGTCTTTACTGCCAGCAGGACTTTCTTTAGCTTCCTTTGGATTAGGAGCTGAAAATTGGTTTGGTCAAGCGAAAGAAACAGTTTCTTCAGTAACTTCTACTGCCAAGGATAACATCGCTGAAGGTGTTGCTACAGCAAGAGAAAATGTAAGTGAAGGAGCAAGAGAAATAAGAGAACAATTTGAAAATAACAACAATAATAATCAAGGCGGAGGCTCAATCTGGAAATGGTTGCTTCCGCTTTTATTATTAATTGCAGCTGCCTATTTCCTTTGGAAACAGTGTGAGAAGAAGCAAACGACTACCACGATGACTTCTACCTCAGACTCTACAGGAACATCTGTAGATACAGCTTCTGCAACGACTTCTACTCCAGCTACAACAGCTGCTCCTACAGCTAAAACTGATGAAAACATTGACCTTAACGGTGTAATGCTAAAAGGCTACAAGGGAGGTATGGAAGATCAGATGATTGCATTCCTGAAAACTGATGGATACAAAAATGCGGCAGACGATGCAGCATTGAAAGACAAATGGTACGATTTCGACCATGTTAACTTTAAAATGGGCAGCTCTACTGAATTAGAAGCTGGATCACAAGGGCAGCTTGATAATTTAGTAGCTATTCTTAAAGCTTTCCCTGATGCAAAAATCAAAATTGGCGGCTATACTGATAAGACAGGAAATGAAGCTTCCAACGTAAAACTTTCTCAGGCAAGAGCTGATTATATCAAAGCTGCTTTAGCAAAAGCAGGAGTTGGAGCTCAGGTTCTTGGAGCAGAAGGGTACGGAAGTAAGTTTGCTAAAGTAGATGCAAAAGCTTCTGATGCTGAAAGAGCTGCGGACAGAAAAATGTCTGTAAGATTCTCTAAATAATCTTTAGAATCAATAAAAATTGAATCCCGGAAAGTGATTTTCGGGATTTTTTCATGTCTTGATGTTTGTGTTTACATTTATTTAATTAAATTTGTTAGTCATTTCTAACATTTATGAATTTCAATTTAAAAAGCGCTTGGCGAAAAGATAAAACATCACATTCTTTATCAGAAGTTTATTCTTCCATTAAAGTCCCTAAAAAAGCCAGTTTCTGGAGAAAATACCTTGCTTTTGCTGGGCCTGGATTAATGATTGCCGTGGGATATATGGATCCGGGAAACTGGGCCACAGATATTGCCGGAGGAGCACAATTTGGGTATACCCTACTTTCAGTTATACTTATTTCCAATATTTTTGCAGTGGTTCTACAGCATTTGTCCGTTAAGCTTGGTGTAGTTGCTGAAAGAGATTTAGCACAGGCCTGTAGAGATCATTTCCATCCTACGACCAATTTCATTCTTTGGGTATTCTGCGAAATAGCCATTGCTGCCTGTGATCTGGCCGAGGTTATTGGTTCAGCCATTGCTTTAAATCTATTATTCCATATTCCGCTGACCTGGGGAATTGTGATTACGACAGTAGATGTATTGGTGATTCTCTTGCTTCAAGCAAAAGGATTTCGATGGATAGAAAGTATTGTAGGTGGACTTATTTTTATTATTCTTGCCTGTTTTGCCTATGAAATTGTTATTTCTAAACCTGCTTTTAATGAAATTCTTGGCGGATTGGTTCCTCAAAAAGAAATCATACAGAATCCGGCTATGCTTTATATTGCTATCGGTATTTTAGGAGCTACTGTAATGCCACATAATCTGTATCTTCACAGCAGTATTGTACAGACAAGAGACTATTCTCGTGATACTGAAGGAAAGAAAGAAGCCATTAAATTTGCAACTTTAGACAGTACAGTATCCCTGATGCTGGCATTTTTTATTAATGCAGCCATTTTAATCCTCGCAGCCGCTACTTTCCACACTACTGGAAATCAACATGTAGCTGATATTCATGATGCCTATAAGATGTTAACTCCAATTTTAGGAGCTTCAATGGCAAGTATTGCATTTGCTATTGCTCTATTAGCTTCCGGACAAAACTCAACGCTTACCGGAACTCTAGCTGGACAGATTGTGATGGAAGGCTTTTTAAATATTAAATTAAAACCATGGCTGCGAAGATTGATTACACGGCTTATTGCTGTTATTCCTGCATTAATTGTTGCTATTCTTTATGGAGAAGAAGGCACAACAGAATTATTGGTTTTAAGCCAGGTGATTCTATCAATGCAGCTAAGTTTTGCCGTAGTTCCTCTTGTCATGTTTACCAATGATAAGGCTAAAATGGGTGAATTTGTGAACAAACCACTCCTGAAAGTTTGTGTATGGGCTATCTCGGCAATTATCATTATTTTAAATTTATATTTACTATATCAGACATTTTTTGGAGAAAATCATTGAATATTTTTTTAAATAAAAGATAAAATAAATTAAAAACAAATAAATAATTTAAATAATTAATATTCAGACATTTACAATCAAAAACGGCATAAAATTGGTGTTTCTTCTTATAGTTTAAAATCAGATATAATTTAAATAGATTTAACAAATGAAAAAAACACTAAAAATGATGACAATTGTAATGGTAACCTCAATTGCATTAACATCTTGCTATTCTTACACAAGTGTGGTAGGAAAAGGAGCATTAGGTACACAGAAAGTAACCCAATGGAATCATTACTTAATTGAAGGCTTAGCTCCCATTTCAGTATCAGATTCAAGAGCGATGGCCGGCGATTCTGAAAACTATACTGTGGAAACAAAACAAACTTTTGTAAATGGATTAATTGCTGCTCTTACATTGGGTATATACACTCCAACTATGACAACCGTTACAAAATAAAATTTTATAGGCAGTGATATATGATCACTGCCTACTTATTTACTATGAAAAAAAGTATTTTTTATATTGCAATTATAATTGCAGTATATCTCATCTATATTATCGCAGATATAATCATCTTCCAGCTTAATTCTTTAAACAACTATGGTATCGGTTTCTTAACTGGAAAGATAATGCTGCTGACTATACTTTCATTTATTATTTATAAAACTAATCCATACGGTAATAAATCTATTTAGCTTACTGCCTAAATGTCCTGTTTTTTCCTTTGGCAGAGTCTTTGCGAATTATCCTGTAAATAAATATTGAATTATGGAAAATCAGGATATTAACGAAGAAAGCATCAATAATCAAGAAGATAACAACATTCAGAATGAGGCAACGTCTCAGGACAATGTGACAGCTACTCCATCTGCTGAGGAACTTTTGGCAGAAGAAAAAGACCGTTACATCAGATTATATGCTGAATTCGAGAACTATAAAAAAAGAACTTCTAAGGAGAAATTGGAATTCTTCCAATATGCTAACCAGGATATGATGGTTTCTATGCTGGGCGTTTTAGATGATTTTGAAAGAGCATTAAAAGAAATCGCTAAAAACGGAAATCCAAATGATCTTCAAGGGGTGGAACTTATCTATCAGAAATTTAAAAATAAACTTACTGAAAAAGGATTAAAAGCTATGGAAGTGAATGCTGGTGACAGCTTTAACGTAGACTTCCATGAAGCTATTACTCAAATTCCGGCTCCATCAGAAGAGTTGAAAGGGAAAATCGTAGATGTTATTGAAACAGGATATACTTTGAATGATAAGGTAATCCGTTTTGCAAAAGTAGTAACAGGAAACTAAAATTCATAAATGATAAATGATGGGTGATAACTGATGAATGTTTCACTTATTAGCTTACAATATCTTTTATCATTTATCAACAATCAATTATTAAATTGTCATGTCAAAAAAAGATTATTACGAGGTTCTTGAGATCAGCAAATCTGCATCTGCCGACGAGATAAAAAAAGCATACCGTAAAATGGCCATCAAATTCCACCCGGATAAAAATCCAGGGGATAAAGAGGCTGAAGAAAAATTTAAAGAAGCAGCTGAAGCGTACGAAGTATTAAGCGACGATCAGAAACGTGCCAGATATGACCAATTCGGTCACGCCGGAATGGGTGGAAATGGTGGTTTCGGAGGCGGAGGCTTCGGAGGCGGAATGAACATGGAGGATATTTTCAGCCAGTTTGGAGATATTTTCGGTGGTGGTTTCGGCGGATTCGGCGGCGGCGGTGGAGGCCGTCAGCAGGTGAAAGGTTCTAATTTAAGAATCAGAATCAAGCTGAACCTTGAAGAAATGGTAAACGGAACTCACAAAACCATTAAAGTAAAAAAAATGAAGATGGCAGAAGGTGCCACTTCAAAAACCTGTCCTACCTGTAACGGTTCCGGTGTTCAGCTTAAAGTAATGAACACTATGTTTGGTCAAATGCAGACTCAGACTACTTGTAGTACTTGTCAGGGAATCGGTAAGGTTGCTGATAAAATTCCTGCCGGAGCTAATGCTCAGGGTCTGGTAAAAGATGAAGAGGAAATCACAATCAATATTCCTGCAGGAGCAAGAGACGGAATCCAGCTTAATGTAAGAGGAAAAGGAAATGATGCTCCGTTTGGTGGTACTCCGGGTGATTTATTAGTAATCATCGAGGAAGAAGTAGATCAAACAATTAAGAGAGAAGGTGACAACCTTCACCAGGAACTGTATGTTTCATTTGCTGAAGCTGCTTTAGGAACTAAAAAAGAAATTCCTACCGTAGGCGGAAAAGTAAAAATTACTGTTGATCCTGGAACTCAATCCGGAAAAATCTTAAGATTAGCAGGAAAAGGTCTTCCAAGTATTGATAGCTATGGTAAAGGAGACATGTTTATTCATATCAATGTTTGGACGCCACAAAAGCTTACTAAGGAACAAAAAGACTTCTTTGAAAAGCAGATGTCCAGCGGAGAAATGGTTGCAGAACCTTCCGGAAAGGAGAAAACTTTTTTTGATAAAGTAAAAGATTTATTCAATTAATATAAAAGAGGCCTTAGGGTCTCTTTTTTTATTTCATCTATTTGTATATTAGTTCTTTATTAAAAAAGTCCGGACATGAAAAGAACAGTATTTTTTTTATTGCTTTTTATAGTCTCATTAAAAGCATTTGGACAACAAAATGATAACAGAGAGTTTGATACTGCAGTGAATCAGTGGTTTTCTGCATGGTCATTAGTGTATAAAGACATTTATAAAATTGACAAAATTCACCCTGTACATTTTGTATTTTTCGATGAAACCTATGTGTACTCCACCTCGTCGGTAACCATTCCTAAAGGTCAGTCAATAAAAGGGTATAATCTCCTAAATCTCAAATACAACTGGAAAAAAAAGCCTCATCACAATTCCCTTACCCTACCTAATAAAAAGACTGTTCCCGTAGGAATTATGTCATTTGCATCAGAAGCCCCTTTGGACCAAAAATCATTTTTTGTAATGCCTTTACCGAGTTTCTGGAAAAAAGCAGGAATAGAAAGCAAGGAACTGGGGTTGGATAATTTAATCACAGGTGTTTTCCTCCATGAGTTTTCCCATACTCAACAAATGCAAAACTTTGGAAAGAATATTACCCAACTTGAAAAACAAAATAATTTTGAAGTCCCTTTCAATGATGACATGATTCAGGCTATTTTTAGTGAAAATAAAGATTATCTTGATCTATACCAGTCCGAAATAAATAGTCTTTATAATAGTATTAGTGATAAGGAACTGAATACAGAACAACTTATAAAGGGATTAACCTTAATTAAAGACAGACAGACAAAGTATTTTAAAGATCAATATCAAGGATTAAAAGAGATAGATGATATTTTCCTTACCATGGAAGGGATGGGACAATATTCCATGTACTTATGGCTGATCCATCCTAAAGGTGCTAAGATGGATAAAAACATAGCATTGGATGGGGTCAGACGGAATAAAAAATGGTGGTCACAGGAGGAAGGACTGGCTCTTTTCTTAATTTTAGAAAGGCTAAAAGGTTCTAAAACCTGGGCAAAGGATATGTTTGGATCAAAAATTATCACCGCAATTGAGCTGATCAAAACCAATATGAAGTAAAATTATTAATCAAAAAAAAATCCTATACTGAAAATAGTATAGGATTTCTTTATTATCTAAAAGTATCTTTATTTTTTCGTAGCTAATGAATAGATTGATTTTCCTATAGTGAAAACAGCTACAGCAGCCAACCCACCAATAATTCCGAAGGTGAATTCCTTTAAAATATCTGGCCATGTTGGAAGCAATTCATGCAGATAATGGATATTATGAGCGAAAATTCCTCCTGAAACTAAAATCAGGGCAATTGTTCCTACAACACCTAAAATTTTGATAATTACCGGTAATGCTTTTACTAAAAGATGTCCAAGTTTGGAAAAGAATCCTTTATCATGGCTTTTTTTGATTAACTTAAAACCAGCATCATCCATTCTTACAATTAATGCTACGATTCCGTAAACTCCTACTGTTGCAATAAATGAAACAAAAGTTACGGTAAGAATTTGCGTAATAAGTGGATGCTCCTGTTGGATTACTGTTCCCAAAGCAATGATTACAATCTCAATAGAAAGAATAAAATCTGTTCTGATGGCTGAATTAATTTTTGCTTTTTCAGAAACCTCAGAGTTTTCATCTTCTTTACTCTCTTCTACTACTTCATGTCCTTTTTTGGAACGGTGAAACAGGAATTCAATAATTTTTTCTACCCCTTCAAAAGCAAGGTATAAACCTCCCAAAATCAGGATGATCTCAATGGCTGGTTTATAAAGCCAATTGAGCAAAAACGCAATAGGAAGGATAATCAACTTATTGATAAAGGAACCCTTGGTAATGGCCCACAATACCGGAAGTTCCCTGGAAGAAAGAAAGCCTGTGGCTTTTTCTGCATTTACAGCCAGGTCATCTCCCAAAATTCCTGCTGTTTTTTGTGTAGCTATTTTACTCGTAACCGCTACATCATCCATCAATGCTGCAATATCATCTAAAATTGCAAAAAAGCCTGATGCCATATTTTAATGTTTTTTTAATCTTTGTTAAGTTCAGCAAAAATAAATATTTAATTCCATTTTCTGATTCATAATGTAACAATAATTTTAAGAATTATAAAGCAATACTTCGCTTTCAATATTTTATATCTTTGTCTAAAATTGATACAATGGATGAGAATTGGGAGTCGCGATTACAAGATATCTGGCAGAAGCTTAGAACAATAAGCAACGAAGAATTTATTCAATTGCTCAAGGAGCATATAACCAACCTTGCAGATTCGCCAGCAATTGCAGATTTTGAAATGGCATGTGCCTTTGATTCAACCGGGAATGAAAAACAAGCTGAACCCTTATACAGAGCCGCGTTAAATTCAGGACTCTCAGGTTTACGAAGAAGAAGAGCGAGGATCCAGCTGGCAAGTACCTTAAGAAACAATGGAAAAATAGTGGAAAGCATCCATATTTTAAGAGAAGAAAAAGCTAACTATTCAGATGATCTGAATGATGCTGTTGATTCTTTTTTAGCGCTTTCTCTTTCTTCAGCCGGGGAATATGAGGAAGCTTTATCGATCACCTTAAAAGCAATTTCTAAGCATTTACCCAGGTACAACAGATCCATGTATAATTATGCAAATGCTTTGTATAAAGAAGTGTTATAAAAACAGCTTTTTAACATTCTGAAGAACAAAATAAAACCTTATATAAATCATCTGTTTTCTTTAGCTTTACAGCTTCTTTTTCTGTACTTTTAATCTATGAAAAAGCTCATTCTCAGGTACCATTTTTTCGTTATGGGATGCATTAGTTTCCTCTTGCAATCCTGTAATACGAAATTCAGAGTTTGGGTAGGCCCTGATGGACAGCAAAAGATTTATAACTTAAAATATGGAGAGCATAAAAGACAGAAAATGGATATCTTTCTTCCTAAAGATTATCCTGTAAATTCTCCTGTAGTTCTTATTGTACATGGTGGAGCCTGGACGCTGGGAAAAAAAGAACATATGATTCAGATTCAGAAAATGCTTTTCAAGAATAATATTCCTAGTCTCAACATGAACTACCGATTGGTTTCTCAAAAGAAAAAAATCACCTATAAACAACAGCTGGAAGATATTGGTCTTGCTGTTGAAAAGTTCAATTCTTTAGCAGAAAAAGCAGAATTGCAACCTAATAATTATATTATTCTTGGTGAAAGTGCCGGCGGACATCTTGCTCTCCTCTATGGTTATCAGCACCCAGATCAGATTAAAAAGATCATTTCGTTAAGCGGTCCTACAGATTTTTACAGCTCTGAATATCTTAATTCCTTTTATTCTAAATATACTTCCCCTACCATTCAAAAGGTTGTAGGAGCTAAATTTGACCGTAAACATTTCTCCGGAGCCTTTAAAGAAGCGAGTCCCATTGCCAACATAACCAAAGTTCCTACGCTATTATTTCAGGGAAATCAAGACTTTTTAGTGAATCAGCACCAAGGCATCGCTATGGACTCCGCATTGACTCATATGAATGTTCCCCACAAATTTGTTTTTATGAAAAAAACAGGTCATGCTCCAAGATTTTTCAGCAAAAGAAAAAGAGATAGCATCATCTATCCGAATATCCTGGATTGGATCAAGAAATAAATATCTTTTAAGTCTATATCATAAATAAACTTTGAATAAGTTTTATAGACATGAATGGGATCAGTCTCAAAAGTTGGGGGAAATGTTAAGTTGATGTATCTTTGAATTATGTTAAGCGATCACGAACTTCTCAAATTATTACTTCCAGAATTTTTAGTTGAATACTTTGACATCCTCAAAGCAGAAGACCACAATGGTGAACTTCATATCTATTTTGAAGAAAAAACCAGTATTCCACAAGAGTTTAAAGAGCGTCAGTTGGAATCAAAGGGGTTTCTATCTGAGATTGTTGTGGATGATTATCCATTAAGGGGTAAAATTGTAAAACTCCATGTGAAAAGAAGAAGATGGACAGATAAGTCATCAGGAGAAATTCTTCAAAGAGATTGGCAGCTTGTATCTAAAGGAACACGTATGACTAAAGACTTTGCGGGTTTCTTAAAAAAAATTAGCCGATACTAAAGCTCTTCCCCTCAAGGTCATCGCAGAGTTCTTTGGAGTTAAGGGAAAGACTTTTCAAAGACAATATAAAAATACACTCAGCCAATACAAGGACTGGAAATACAGAGGTCATGCAGATCAATGGGTGATTTATCCTGAAAATCTTTCAGATTCCTTATCTTTAGATGAAGTAGCCCTATCTGATGGAGAGCTTTATACAGTCCTTACCTCTAAAAGAGCCAAAGGGCAAAAAAGAAGCATTGTCGCTATTATAAAAGGAACTCAGAGTGATTTTGTCATAGAGCATCTTTTGAAAATCAACAGAAGGTTTCGGATGATGGTAAAAGAGATTACTTTGGATATGGCAGGCTCCATGAAGCGCATTGCGAAAAGATGCTTTCCTGGTGCCTCCCTGGTCATAGACCGCTTTCATGTTCAAAAACTAGCTATAGAAGCACTTCAAGAAATCAGAATCA
>NZ_JBYPZJ010000006.1:0-315610 GCF_057815135.1 Chryseobacterium sp. II3a
ACCTTTAGGGTGGTTTTAGCGGTGGGGCTCACCTGTTCCCATTCCGAACACAGAAGTTAAGCCCACCAGCGCCGATGGTACTGCTAACGCGGGAGAGTAGGCCGCCGCCAGTTTTTATTTTATTTTTTAAAAGTCTCATACAGCAATGTGTGAGACTTTTTTTTTGCTTTATACCCAAAGCGCAATACTCAGGCAATATAACCACTACTACTACTACTACTACTACTACTACTACTACTACCACTAACTCAATACATGAGTAATTAATAATAAGTAATGAGTAATGGATGAAGCTGCTCTCAAAGAAAGGATTATTACAACTTTGTCTTTAAGTTTTGGCTAAAGCCTGATGAAAATTATTTTTTATTTGAACGGGCTAAAGCCCGTCCCTATTGAATGCTTAATGTTTATAATAAGAATGTAGGTTTATTTTATATTTTTCATATCAGTTTTTTAATTTTCCTTTTTCTTTTATCACGGATAATTCCTGGTATCATTACTTCTGATAGTCCCACCACTTTTGTCATCCTGGAAGGATCTAAATGCAGGATGGAAAAAATGAATATGGAAATAATTGTGGATAACACTGTCTAAGTTTCTGAGGAATGGCAATGAATCGTATTTGGTTACAAATTAAAGTATTATACAAATATCTATCATTTATTATTCATCACTCATTACCCATTGCAGGTTACTCATCATAAAGTGGTTTGAATTCATTTTGTAGGCAAATAATCATCTTTTATCACTTATCATTAACATTCATCATTCATAGAAACCTCCCTAGCCCCGATAGTAACGGTTACCCCGCAGCATAGGTCAGAGCGTAGTAGGGTGAGCGTTGGAGAGGGGAAGGCGCGAGGAGTATGAGTGGATAGCGGGAGAATGCTCCTGAAATAAAGAGAGAGATGAAATTAATTTCCTTAATAAGAGACCTTTCCTCAAATAATTTCAATAAGTTTGTATCTTCCAAAAAGTATTATAATGTCAGGAAACATTCTGATTATCGATGATGAGATCAAGCTCCTTAAGTTATTAGGTATGATCCTTTCCCAAGAGAATTTTAACGTGAAAGAAGCTTCTACAGCCCGATCTGCTATGACGATGCTGGAGCAGTATGATTTTGATGTTGTATTAAGCGATGTCAGGCTTCCTGATGCCTTTGGGGTAGATCTTGTAAAATCTATTAAAACAAAATATCCACATCTGGAAATTGTTTTGATGACAGCATTCGGGAATATTACTGATGCTGTGCAGGCGATGAAAAATGGTGCTTATGATTATCTGGTAAAAGGGGATGATAATGAAAAGATTATTCCTTTGGTATATAAAGCTTTGGAGAAGGTTAAAGATAATAAAACAAGAATTGTTCAACCCACTGGAGTATCAAAAGGCTTTGGACAAATCATTGGTAATTCTCCATTAATACTGCATGCTAAGAAATTGGCTGAAAAGGTTGCATTAACGGATGCTGCGGTACTTTTAACGGGAGAAACCGGAACAGGAAAAGAAGTTTTTGCGAATGCTATTCATGAAGGAAGTGAAAGAAAGAAAAATACTTTTGTAGCGATTAACTGTTCTGCTTTTAGCAAAGAAATTCTGGAAAGCGAACTCTTCGGTCATAAACAAGGGGCTTTTACTGGAGCTTTGAAAGATAAGAAAGGATTGATAGAGGAAGCTAATGGTGGTACATTATTTCTGGATGAAATTGGGGAAATGCCAATTGAACTTCAGGCTAAACTGCTTAGGGTCCTTGAGACAGGTGAGTTTATCAAAATGGGAGAAACTAAGGTTTCAAAGTCCGATTTCAGGCTGATTGCTGCTACCAATAGAAATCTTGAAGAAGAAATAAGACAGGGGAACTTCAGAGAAGATCTGTATTTCCGACTGAATGTTTTTGAAATTACCCTTCCAGCTTTAAGAGAAAGAAAAGAAGATCTGAAAATGCTGGCAAAGAATTTTGTTGATCTATTTTCAAATAAACTGCATCTGACATCTATTCAGGTTTTACCGGAGTATTATAAAATGCTTGAGAAGAATGACTGGAAAGGAAATATCAGAGAACTTAGAAATGCTGTAGAACGCAGTCTTATCCTTATGAATGATAATATTCTGGATGCGGAAAGTCTTCCTCATTACTCAGAAAAGGCAGTTCCGGAGAGTGATTCTTTAAGCATGAGATCACTTGAAAAAATTCATATCCAAAAGGTATTGCAATACACGAAAGGGAATAAGGCAGAAGCGGCCAGACTCCTTGAAATTGGAATTGCTACGCTATATCGCAAACTCGACGAATACGGACTGAAATAAGTCTTTTATCATTTTAATAAAGAGCCTATCATTTTGATAGGCTTTTCTGTTTTTATATAATTTATGGCACAGGGTTAATGTATTGTATTTCAATGTTTTATTTTGTTTGTTTGTGGTTTGGACTTTCTTTTGGCATATAGTGTCTGAATAAAATATTTAAAAATGACAATTTCAAGAAAAACGTTGAAAAAACGGGAGCATTCTACTTTTAGTCTGCTGATTGTATCGTACGTATTGTTTACTCTTTTAACTCTAATAATAAAGATATGATGCTGATAAGTTTAATTCTGCTCTTTGCAGTATTGTTCTGGCTTTTATATAAATCAGTTGAATTTTTTGATAAGATATAAAATTATGTGGAGTTTATTTTTTCTTTCAGTACTTGCCTTTGTGTATATCTGTTATGTTTTAATGAAACCTGAAAAATTTTAAAAGACAATGAATACAGAAATTTTAGGCATTATAGCCCTATTTGCTATCACATTAGTTATCGGAATATTTTTAGGTAAATACATAGCTAATGTTTATGGATACAAGAAAACCTTTTTAGATCCGGTTTTTCAGCCGATTGAAAAGTTTATTTATAAAATATCGGGAATCAATCCCAACCGCCAGATGAACTGGAAGCAGAATATGTATGCGATGCTGACGATTAACCTGGTTTGGTTTATTATAGGATTTATTCTCTTACTCACCCAAGCCTGGCTGCCTTTAAATCCGGATGGAAACCCGAATATGTCTCCTGATCTTGCTTTTAATACTACCATCTCATTTTTAGTAAACTGTAATCTACAGCACTATTCGGGAGAAACAGGAGTAAGTTACCTGAGCCAGCTTTATCTGATGTTTTTACAGTTTGTAACAGCTGCAACGGGAATGGCTGCTATGGCTGTCCTTTTTAAAGCTTTCAAAGAAAAAACAGCTACAGAATTGGGTAACTTTTATGACTACTTTACCAAGTCAATGATTAGAATTTTACTTCCCATCAGTGTATTGGTTGCTTTAATCCTTTCTATCAACGGAAGCCCAATGACTTTTGAAGGAAAAGATCATATTACAACCCTTGAAGGAAATAAAATAGATGTTTCCAGAGGTCCTGTAGCCGCTTTTGTAGCGATTAAACATCTGGGAACCAATGGAGGTGGTTTCTTTGGAGCCAATTCAGCCCATCCGCTTGAAAACCCTAATTATATAACGAATATGACGGAGATGGTCACTCAGATGATTATTCCTTTTGCATTGGTTTTTGCGTTAGGTTTCTATTTAAAGAAAAGAAAATTATCATGGGTTATATTTACCGTGATGACAGTAGGATTCTTAGCCCTTACCATTCCTAATATTGTTAATGAAACAGGTGGAAACCCATTAATTACAAAAATGGGAGCCGACAGCAGCCTTGGAGCGATGGAAGGAAAAGAGATCCGTTTTGGAAGCGCTGCATCAGCGTATTGGAGTATTGCTACTACGGTAATTTCTACAGGATCTGTAAACTCTATGCACGACAGCACGATGCCTCTTTCAGGAATGAATGAACTTCTGGCGATGATGATTAACTGCTTCTATGGAGGTTGTGGAGTAGGGATTCTTAATTACTTTATTTTCATCATTCTCGCGGTGTTTATCAGTGGATTGATGGTAGGTAGAACCCCGGAATTTATGGGGAAAAAGATTGAAGCTAAAGAAATGAAGATTGCGATGATCGTAGCTTTATTCCATCCATTCTTAATCCTTGTAGGAACGGCTTTAACAGCTTATTTGCCAGAATTTGGAGCGAAGACATTAAACAATCCGGGATTCCATGGCTTCAGTGAAATGCTGTATGAATTTACTTCTTCTTCAGCCAATAACGGATCAGGATTCGAAGGGTTGGGAGATAATACCCCTTGGTGGAATATCTCAACAGGAATTGTATTACTATTATCAAGATTTATCCCAATCATAGGCCCTATAGCCATTGCAGGATTACTTGCTCAGAAAAAATTTATTCCGGAAAGTTCAGGAACATTGAAAACAGATACGGCAACATTTGGTTTTATGACCCTGGCAGTTATCCTGCTTATTGCAGCATTGTCGTTCTTCCCTGCATTAACTCTTGGACCTATTGCAGAGCAGATACAATATTTCTCTAAATAAATTGTGAACATTAAAAATTAAAATCAATAGTCAACCATTAAGGAAGCTGAATCGTTTAGGGAACTTATTTAAAACTTACCGAAACGTTCACTACATAATATTATCCAATCCTATACCCTATAATTTGGTTTCTCTTGATGGTTATTATTGATTTAATGATATAAACTCTTTCAAAAAAATGAAAAATCAATCACAAACATTGTTTCAAAGGGATTTGGTAAACGAAGCGATTAAACAGTCTTTCGTTAAACTGAATCCGAAAATTATGTTTAAAAATCCAGTGATGTTCCTGGTGGAGATCGGAACAGTGGTCATGTTTGTAGTAAGCATGTTCAGCTTAACTGGTGATAAAACCCAGGGAAGCTTTTCCTATAACTTTTTAGTATTTATTATTTTATTTTTCACTGTTCTGTTTGCGAACTTTGCAGAAGCTATTGCGGAGGCAAGAGGAAAAGCGCAGGCTGATACGCTTAGAAAAACCCGTGAGGAAACTCCTGCTAAGCTGGTTGTTGATAACAAGCCCGGATTTCAGGTAGAAACTGCTTTAAAAATGTCTGCTGAAATGAAGCTTGGAGATATTTTTCTTTGTGAAGCCGGAGATCAGATTCCGATGGATGGAGAAATTATTGAAGGACTGGCAACCATTGACGAGTCTGCCATTACCGGAGAAAGTGCACCGGTGATCCGTGAAGCGGGTGGAGACAAAAGCTCAGTGACCGGAGGTACAAAAGTGCTTTCAGATAGAATCAAGGTAAAAGTGACCACCAAACCGGGAGAATCCTTTTTGGATAAAATGATTGCCCTTGTAGAAGGAGCATCAAGACAGAAAACACCTAACGAAATCGCATTAACTATATTATTAGCAGGGTTTACCCTTACTTTTATTATTGTAACCCTAACCTTAAAGCCTTTTGCAGACTACGCGCAGACTCCCATTACGATTGCGGCATTTATCTCACTTTTCGTCTGTCTTATTCCGACAACTATTGGAGGTCTGCTTTCTGCAATCGGGATTGCCGGAATGGATAGAGCATTAAGAGCCAATGTTATCACAAAAAGTGGAAAAGCTGTAGAAACTGCAGGTGATATTGATGTGTTGTTGCTTGATAAAACAGGAACAATTACTATCGGTAACCGTAAAGCGACTCAATTTCATCCTACCAACGGAATTAAACTTGAAGATTTTATTAAAGCTTCTGCATTGAGCTCTGTAGCTGATGAAACACCGGAAGGAAAATCCATCATTGAACTTAGTGCATTGAAATCCGAAGATTTACTGGTTCCTAATCCAACGTATATTGATTTTACCGCTGAAACCAGAACTTCAGGGATAGATTTTGAAGAGACAAGGATCCGAAAAGGAGCTTACGATACTATAAAGAAACTGACTGAAAAAGCCGGGAATCTTTTCCCACAGGAAACGCAGGATGCTGTTACCAAAATTTCTGAAAATGGAGGGACACCTTTGGTAGTTTCCGTTAATGAAAAGGTTTGGGGAGTTATTGAACTTCAGGATATTATTAAAACAGGAATCCAGGAACGTTTTCAGAGGCTGAGAAAAATGGGAGTAAAAACGGTAATGGTAACCGGAGACAACCCTTTAACTGCAAAATTTATCGCAGAAAAAGCTGGAGTAGATGATTTTATCGCTGAAGCCAAACCGGAAGATAAAATGAATTACATCAAAAAGGAACAGCAGGAAGGAAAGCTGGTAGCGATGATGGGAGATGGAACGAATGATGCTCCGGCATTGGCTCAGGCTGATGTAGGTGTTGCGATGAACAGTGGGACGCAGGCAGCGAAAGAAGCTGGAAACATGGTAGACCTTGATAATGATCCTACCAAACTGATTGAGATTGTAGAGATCGGAAAACAGTTGCTGATGACCCGTGGAACGTTGACAACCTTCAGTATTGCGAATGACGTTGCAAAGTATTTCGCCATTATTCCGGCACTGTTTATCACCTTTATTCCATCACTTCAGAAATTAAATATCATGAATCTTCACAGTCCGGAAACAGCCATCTTATCGGCAGTTATTTTCAATGCAGTGATTATTCCTTTCCTGATTCCATTAGCTTTAAAAGGAGTCGCGTACAAGCCAATTGGTGCCAGTGCATTATTGAGAAGAAATCTTTTGATCTATGGTTTGGGAGGGGTTATTGTTCCTTTCATCGGAATCAAAATTATTGATGTAGTGATTAGTTTATTCTATTAAAATTTAAAAAATGAAAAATCATATTGTTTCAGCATTCAGATTAAGCCTTGTCATGTTAGTTGTTGTAGGAATTTATCTGATTGTTGTATACGCAGGATCAAAAGTGCTGCCTAATCAGGGAAATGCAGAGATCATTAATTATAAAGGACAAAAATTCTATGCTAATGTCGGGCAGGAATTTAAATCTGAAAAATATTTCCATGGCCGTCCATCTTCAGTAAACTACAATGCAGCAGGAAGTGGAGGAAGTAACAAAGGTCCAAGCAATGAAGAATACCTGGAAACTGTACAGAAAAGAATAGATACATTAAAGCTACAGAATCCTGAAATGGGAAGTGTTAAAGTACCCGTAGAACTGGTTACAGCAAGCGGAAGCGGGTTGGATCCTGATATTTCAGAAGAAGGAGCCTTATACCAGGCAAAGAGAATTGCTAAAATGAGAAGCCTTTCCGTTGAACAGATCAATAATTTAATTAAAAATCAAACTGAAAAACCATTTTTACGACTTTTTGGACCTTCAAAGGTGAATGTCTTAAAGCTTAACATCGCTTTAGATCAATTAAAATAATCTAATAATCTTGAACTAACCATGTCAAGGTTTTAAACCTTGACATGGTACAATTAAAATAATTGTACGGCAGAATTTATAAAATATTGTTAGATACATTGAACCATTAAGAATATTGAAAGAATTAAGTATAAGCAAGAAAATCTAAAATTTCAAAATATTACCACTTATCATTCGCTTATAATCCATTTCTTCTTAATTTCTTAATTCTTTCTTAATGGTTAACTTTATCAGAGGAATATACTTTCTGTCCTGTATTCAAATAATTCTAAATTAACGTGAAAAAATATACTATTATAGGATTGCTATTGGGCGTTTTCTTCTCAAAAGCGCAAACATCAGATTCATTAAAGACAGAACCTAAAGTTACATTTTCTGCTTATGCGGAACTCTTTTATACTTATGATTTTAATGAACCTGGAAATCATCTCCGTCAGAACTTTTTATACTCGTACAACAGGCATAATGAGGTAAATCTTAATTTAGGATTGATAAAAGCCAATTATCAGAGTGAGAATATCCGAGCCAATCTTGCATTAATGGGCGGAACTTATGCACAGGATAATATGGCGGCGGAACAGGAGGCTTTACGATATATTAATGAAGCCAACGTAGGAATCAAAATATCCAAAAATAAAAACCTATGGATTGATGCCGGGATTATGCCTTCTCATATTGGTTGGGAAAGTGCCATTGGAAAAGATAATATTAACCTGACAAGAAGCTTCGCTGCTGAAAATTCGCCTTATTTTGAAACCGGAGCTAAGATTTCCTATACTTCAGATAACGGAAAATGGTTTGTAAGCGGATTGGTATTGAATGGCTGGCAGCGCATTGCCAAAGTGAAAGGGAACCAAAGTATTTCTTTTGGACATCAGGTAACATACAAACCCAATGATAAAATAACTTTGAACAGTAGCTCATTCATAGGAAATGATAAAGCTAAAGACGAGAAAAGAATGCGTTATTTCCATGATTTGTATGGAAGTTTTCAGCTGACAGAAAAGTTTTCAGCTTTATTAGGATTTGATATCGGTGCTGAACAGAAGATCAAAGGAAGTGAACAGTATAATATCTGGTACAGCCCCAATATACAGGCGAAATATCAGGTGGACAGTAAATGGGCATTGGCAGGAAGATTGGAATATTACAATGATAAAAATGGAGTGATTATCAGTACAGGAACTCCTAATGGTTTTCAAACCTTCGGATATTCACTGAACGTAGATTATGCTATATTTAAAAATGTTGTTTTCCGTACAGAAGCAAGAGGTTTTACCTCAAAGGATGCCATTTTTGCGAAAAATGATGATTTCAGAAAGGGAAATTTCTTTGTTACAACAAGTTTAGCAGTGTGGTTTTAACCCTAGTCAAAAGTGTTTAAAATAAAACTAAAAAGAATAAAATCAATGTCATCAGCAAAACATTTTTTAGAACTCATCCAAAAGTCCCGAAAAGGGAAGTTCAAAATTTATATAGGGATGAGTGCAGGTGTTGGAAAGACCTTCCGAATGTTGCAAGAGGCCCATGCTCTCTTACGAAACGGCATTGATGTAAAGATTGGTTATATAGAAACCCATGGCCGTGAAGAAACGGTAGCTTTGGTAGACGGTATTCCGGAAATTGAAAGAAAATCAGTCTTTTATAAAGGCAAAAACCTGGAGGAAATGGACCTCCAGGCTATTATCAATGAACATCCGGAGGTGGTTCTTGTAGATGAACTGGCCCATACCAATGTGGAAGGTTCTAAAAATAAAAAGAGATGGCAGGATGTACTGGAAATTCTGGATAACGGAATCAATGTCATCAGTGCGATGAACATTCAGCATATTGAAAGTCTTAATGAAGAAGTAAAGAAAATAACAGGAGTTGAAGTTGCGGAACGTGTTCCGGATAAAATTCTGGCGCTGGCTGATGAAGTTGTAAATATTGACCTTACTGCGGATGAATTACTTACCCGTTTGAAAGAAGGGAAAATTTATAAAAAAGAAAAAATTCATACTGCCCTCAGTAACTTTTTCCAAAGCGGGCATATTCTTCAGCTTCGTGAGCTTGCATTAAAAGAAGTGGCAACACACGTGGAAAGGAAGGTGGAAACTGAAATTAAGACTGAGAATTTCAAACCCATCAAATTCCTGGCCTGTATCAGCAGCAATGAGAAGATTGCTAAAACCATCATCCGGAAAACGGCAAGACTGGCGAGTTATTATAACAGCCCGTGGACGGTTCTCTATATTCAGAAACCTTCTGAAAACCCTGAAAAAATAGCACTGGACAAGCAGCGTTTTTTGATTAATAATTTTAATTTAGCACAGGAATTGGGAGCCAAGGTTGTAAGGATCAAAGAAAGCAGTGTTCATAACGGAATTCTGGAATATGTGATTGCCCATAATATTACCACAGTCTGTATCGGGAAACCGCATGCAAAACTCTGGCAGCGTCTGTTCGGGTACAGCTGGATCTACACTTTGATGAACAGACTGAACGAAAGACAGGTAGATATTATTATTTTATCTTAAAAGTAATGAAATCGCAATGATTAGGAAACACAAGCACAGATAAAGATGACGCGATTGCATATGTCTTTTAAAAAACAATAAGGATCTTCATATGAAACTTAAAACGAAACTTACTCTAGGCGTTGGCCTTTTATTTTTACTGATTGTTCTGCTTTCCGTAATAGGTTCTGTATATATTAATAAACTGAAATCTGATACAGAAAAGATTCTTACAGCCAATTATAACAGCCTTGAATTTTCTAAGAATATGCTTCTGGCATTGGATCATATCAGCACAGACAGTGTGGTGGCCATAGCAGATTTTAAAAAGAACAATAAGTTACAGGAAAAAAATCTTACCGAATTTGGAGAAAAAGAAGCTACCCAGAACCTTAATTTGCATTTCAACAGCTATTTAAAAGAACCTACAACCAATAAAGAAAAGCTGATTCGGGAAGATCTGGCCAGGATCATGTCTTTGAATATGAAAGGCATTGAGCGTAAAAGCGATATTGCTATTATTACAGCCGGAAATGCCACTTTCTGGATCGTAAGTCTTGGAACGGTTTGCTTTCTGATTGCTTTTATTTTATTGTTTAATCTGCCTCAAACCATTGCCGAGCCTATCAATCAGTTAACATTCAGTATCAGACAGATTGCAGATAAAAATTATAGTGAAAGGGTTCATTTTAAAGGAAGTGAAGAATTCAACAGCCTTGCAGATTCTTTTAATGTGATGGCAGAAAAGCTTCAGGAATATGAAAGCAGTAATCTTTCCAAACAGCTGATGGAGAAAAAGCGGATCGAAACTTTGGTAAATAATATGCATGATGCTGTGATTGGTCTGGATGAAAATCATTTTATCTATATGATTAATGATGAAGCTCTAAAGATCACCAATCTTCACAAAGAAGATATTATTGGAAAAACAGCCCATGAAGTTGCCATTAATAACGATTTGATGCGGGAACTCCTGAAAAATATCGATCATCCGGTAAAGGATCCCATTAAGATTGTGAGAGACAATAAGGAAAACTACTTTGAACAGGATATTGTTCCCATCAATATTGTAAAAACAGGGGAGAAGGAGAAAAAATATATTGGGAAAGTAATTTTACTGCGAAATATTACTCCTTTTAAAGAACTTGATTTTGCTAAAACCAATTTCATTGCCACCATTTCCCATGAGTTGAAAACTCCGATTTCTGCTATAAAAATGGGTGTACAGCTGCTTGGAAATCAGAAATTCGGTGAGTTGAATGAACAACAGCAGGAACTATTGAAGAGCATCAATGAAGATGGACAGCGTTTATTGGATATCACTGGTGAACTTCTTAATCTTTCACAGGTAGAATCCGGAAATATCAGGCTTACCGTTGATAAATGTTCCCCTAAGGAAATTGTACAGACCGCCGTGAAAAACGTGGAAAAACTGGCGGAACAAAAGAATATATCAATTAACACAGAATACCAGTTGGAAGATACTGATTTTGTAACCGCTGATTTTGACAAAACCGTCTGGGTAATGAATAACTTCCTGACCAATGCCGTAAAACATTCTTTTCAGGATGAAGAAATTAAAGTTCTTGTACAAAGAGTAGAAGATTTTATCCAGTTTAATATTATTGACACAGGAAGTGGAATTGATGAAAAGTATCACCGTCAGATCTTTGACCGCTATTTTCAGGTTCCAGGTGAACATCAGAACGGAACCGGTCTTGGATTGGCTATCTCTAAAAATTTTATTGAAAAACAGAATGGTGAAATTGGAGTAAGCAGCGCTTTGAATAATGGAAGTACATTTTATTTCAGACTTCCCATTGCTTAAAGTTTTCTATATTTGAATTATCTCAAATATAGAAACGAGAAAGCATATGAAAGAGCATCATTTTTATTCCAATAAAATTAAAAGCATTATTCTGCTGATTATTTCATCTGTTTTTACGATAGGCCTTTCTCAAATTAACTTCGAAAATGAAAGTCTCTTTGTAATCGTCATGCTTTCTCTTGGGATTACTCTTTTCTCATTTGGAATACTGTATTCTATATTACTGTTGGTGCGAACAGAACCTCTACTTACAGTAACGGATAAGCAGATTATTGTTTATAATGTATTAAGAAAACCTACGTTGATCCGTTTTGACGATGTTGCCTTGTTTTTTATATCAGATGTTCGGCATTATGGGATTAAAACTTCAGAATATATTTATGTGATCATGAAGAAGCCTAAAGAAAATGAGAATGTCATAGACAAGATGGCTTTAACAGTATTTCCGCAGTTTAAAGGAGTTCGCTATAGTATTCAGACTGATATGCTGAATGTGAAAGCAAAGGTTCTACTGGAGCTGTTGAATAGCAGAATAAGTCCTTATAATCTGTAGGTTAACGGAAAATTTAAAAATCTTAAGAGAGGCTGAATAAAATTTTATAAATTTGGTTATCAATTCATTTATGATGAACACGTCAGACTTAAAACTTGATTTAATCAATCGCATTGCTCAATTAAAAGAAGTCAGAATCGTTGAAGAAATTCAGAATCTTTTAGATTTTGAATTAGATCAGAACGAATATGTTCTTAATGCTGCCCAAAAAGATAGGATAGCAGAAGCAAGGGAAGAATATAAGAATCGATCATACCTTACCGAAGATAAAGCCAATCAAGATATAGAAGAATGGCTAGGCTAAAAATAAATTGAAAGGTGTGTTATTTCTTATATTTGTGACCAAATTAACAAAATGAAGAAAATCGTAAGTTTATTAGCTGTATTATTCTGTATAACTTTAAGCCTTCAACTTTCTGCACAAACCTTTACTTTAGAACAGTTAAAAGCACTCAACAAATTGGGAATGGCTGATTTTAAAAAGGAAATGAAAAGTCTTAACTACAAATTTTATGATAAAACAGAAGGTCTAGGATTTGTGTTGGCTGAATATGAATCAGCGGATTACCAATCCAAAATCGGAAAGTTTGAATATGAAGACAAATCTGATGATAGGATTGAATATGAGTTCAAAACTAAAAAAGAATATGATGAATATATGACAATCATTCTGAAGTCCGGATTCAAAGAGATTGAAAAAGGGAAGACGATTACCAAAGATTCTTATGTAGACTATTATAAGAATAAAGAACACATCAGATTAGTTACTCCTAAAACAGGCGATAACAATCCTTATACGATTCTTGTTTTTAAATAAACAGATTTTCTATACAATATAAAAGGCTGTGAAAAATTATTCACAGCCTTTATTATATAGAAGTTTTTATAAGTTTACTCTTTAATGAATTTCTGAACAGAAATCTTATCTTTTAAGAATAGCTTAATCAGATAATTTCCTTTAGAGAGGTCTGAAATATTTATAGAATTTCCTTTTGCCCCCATAGAGTTAATAACTCTGCCAGCTACATCGTAAATTTCAGCTTTAATGACTTCATCTGTAGATTTGATATACAATATATCTTTTACCGGATTAGGATAAATACTTACAGTAGTCTTATCATTTTGGACCTCCAAAGTAGCCAATGTACCTGCAATAGTTGTTGTATAGGTATTGGTAACAATAGGAGCATTGTAATCAAAATAGATTTTAGCCGTGTTACTGAAAGAATCTCCAGTATTCAAAGTGGATTTTGTCTTTATTTTGAAAGCTACATATCCATCATTATTAGCATCATCAAAAGGCAGCTGAATATTCTCAAAAATAAATTCTATAGTATTGGGATTTGTTACTCTTGTGGTATAGCTGTGACTTCCGTTTAACAAAACTAAAGAAGAAATGTCAAACTTTGAAGTGTCAATTTCATCTTTTACTACAATATTTCTGGCATTGGCTGTTCCTGTATTTTCAAATCGGATTAAGTAATGAACATAATCTCCAACCTGAGTTTTTGCAATAGAAGTTCCTTCAAGACAGGTTTTATCATTAGGATCAAAAGAATTGACAACCGTTTGGTTTAAAGAAAAATTATTGTCAGCTGGCGTTTCATCTGTAGCCCCGTTGATTTGTGCTGTATAATGCAGAATATCTCCACCATTCACTGCAGGAGTTTGTGTAGGTGTATTTAATTTTAGAGTAACTGTGATTTCTCTTGTTTCAAAAGGAAGAAGATTGGTGAAATTCCAGTTCAATGTTCCGGAGGATTGAGAGGTGGGTGAAAGCGTAGCACTTATATAATCAGTAATATTCTCATTATAATTAAATACAAGAGTACCTGATTGTGTGGTATTCCCTTTGTTTTTGTAAATAATCTTATATTTTGATTCAAAGCCAGGTGAAGCTGCAGTTACAGGTACAATTACTGTTTCTAAATCATTGTGAACACCATTCGGAGTTATACAGAAATTTTGAATAAATGGACTTGTCTGTTGAGGGAAAGTGGCAGTAATGCTTGAAGGGGAAATAGTAAAGTACGCAGGATTTTCAAGAATAGGAGTCATTGTATGGCTGCCTGGCTGTACTGAAAGAGAAAAATCTCCGGATGTATTGGCAATCATAGTTCCTGTAATTCCACCTCCTGTTATGCTGAACTTTTGGAAAGCTTTGTTGGCATCATTGGCATCACAGCCATTATTATTGGCATCTACTTTTGTATTTCCCTGGATGTTGTAAAATGTACCTCCAGGAGTAAATGAACAGTATGAGTTGACAACACACGTATTTGCAGATGGTAATAAAGAAATAATGTTAGGAATTTCAAAATCATCAGCACAGATGTAAACAAGGTTTGGAGTATCTGCGAAGCTTGAAGTATTAATAGAAGTAGAATCGAAGTTATGAATTCCATTTTTAATGAACAATGATTGAAGAAAAGGATTCTTCTCACAATAAAAGCTCGTAAGATTTTTATTTTGTGACAAATCAATGGTGGTAAACTTATTGGTACCTACCCCCAAGGCTTCTAACTTTGGAAAACCACTGAAATCAAGTGTGTTGATTTGGTTTTGTGTAAGGGTCAGAAATTTTAAATTAGGGGTTTGATTTATAGGTATTGTCTGCAGATTATTCACTGCTAAGTTTAAGGAGTTGAGATTCGTATTATTATTCAAATAGATATTCTCAAGTTGACATAGCGACATATTCACTTGATATAAGTTGGTTAGTCCGGATAAATTAATGGAAGCTATCTTACTGTAAAAGATATCCATATCATGTAGCTGGCTGCACCCTTGAAGGTTTAATGATGAAAGAACATAGCATCTGCTAACTTCCAGGTTATATAATAGGGTATTATTACTCAAATCTAAGGTTTGTAATAATGGAAGACCATCTATATCAAGAGAAGTCAGATTGGTAAAGCTTTGTATTCCTTCCATTGAAACGAGGTTGTTGAACAGTTGAGAATAATTAGCCGGAAAATTAATTACTTGGATGTTCAGTTTTGTAATATTGGCTGCTTCAGATAATTGAATTTCTCCATCATGGTTTTTATCAATGATAGTGGGACTATTCATAAGATCATAGGCCAAAAAAGCATTAGGTACATTAGATAGCAGAATACTTTTGAAATTGGCATCAGGAATATTAACAATCTGCGCTTGCAGAGCGGAAAACATAGTCATGAGAAGGACTAAGTAAATTTTTTTCATGGGTTAGTTTAATTTTCAACAAATGTAAACTTTTAAAGAATTACTTTGATATTTTTTTTAATGCTGTTTTTCTATTTGATATTGAGTGTTTTATAGGCTTTTAAAATAATAAAGGCTGCGAAAACTATTCGCAGCCTGTTATCATATAAGTTGGATGTAAATTCTTTACTGTTTCTCAATCAAATCCAGAAACTGTTGTTCATCCAGGATTTCAATAGTTCCGATATCCTGTGCTTTTTTCAGCTTGCTTCCCGCTTTTTCTCCCACCACAAGATAGTTAAGGTTTTTAGAAACCGCAGAAATATTTTTTCCACCATGTTTTTCTACCATTTCTTCGGCAGCTTCTCTGGTAAATAGAGATAATTTTCCGGTGAAAAGGAAAGTCTTTCCTTCTAAAACATTAGATAATACTTCATTGGTGCTTTCTCCTTTTTCAAGCTGTACTCCGTAAGATTTCAGGCGCTCAATCATCAATAGGTTTTCAGTGTTTTTGAAAAACTCTTCAATACTCACTGCGATCTTAGTTCCGATGTCTTCTACCTGGCAAAGTTCTTCTACAGAAGCATTCTTTAATTCCTCAATCGTAGGGAAGTTTTTCACCAGTTTTTTAGCAACAGTTTCTCCTACATGCTTGATCCCAATTCCGTACAATACCTTTTCAAATGGAATTTCCTTTGATTTTTCAATTCCTGTGATGATGTTCTGAGCAGATTTTTCTGCCATTCTTTCCAACGGAAGAAGTTGTTCTTTAGTTAACACATAAAAGTCAGCTGGATTTTCAATCAGTTTTTCTCTGTATAACTGTTCGATGGTTTCACTTCCGAGATTATCAATGTTCAAAGCCTTTCTAGAAACGTAATGAATCATTCTTCCTACCACCTGTGGTGGGCAATGAAGTTCGTTCGGGCAGAAATGGATGGCCTGGTCTTCAATTTTTACCAGTTCAGTTCCACATTCCGGACAGTGTTTGATATATTCTATTTCCCTGCTTTCATCAGTTCTTTTATCTGTATTTACCCCAACAATCTTGGGAATGATTTCACCTCCTTTTTCTACATAGACAAAATCATTTTCATGAAGGTCAAGCTTTTTGATGATGTCTTCATTGTGCAGGGATGCTCTTTTTACAATCGTTCCGGCTAACAGAACAGGTTTTAAATTGGCAACAGGAGTAATGGCACCGGTTCTTCCCACTTGGTAAGAAACACTTTGAAGTTCAGTTTCTACCTTTTCAGCTTTGAATTTATAGGCCATAGCCCAACGCGGAGATTTAGCAGTATATCCAAGCTGTCTTTGTTGTTGTAAAGAATTAACCTTTAATACAATTCCATCAATCTCGAAAGGTAGATTGTGACGTTCGGTATCCCAGAATGTAATAAATTCCTTTACCTCATCTAATGTTTTGCAAAGTTTTGCCTGTTGTGAGGTTTTGAATCCCCAGCTTTGCGCCTTTTGCAATAGTTCCCAATGAGTTTCCGCAGGAGTTTCATCAGAAATATACTGATATAATACAGAAGAAAGAGAACGTTTTCTTACCTCAGCACTGTCCTGCATTTTTAAACTTCCACTTGCTGTATTTCTAGGATTCATGAATGGATCTAATCCTTCCTCTTCACGAAGTTGATTAAGCTTATCAAAATTCCTTCTTGTTAAATAAATCTCACCGCGCATAAAGAATTGTGAAGGGAAATCCCCTTTTAACGTCAATGGGATATCCGATATGGTACGTACATTTGGAGTGATTTCATCTCCTTGAAAACCATCACCACGAGTCACAGCTTGGGTAAGCTTCCCGTTTTCATAAAGAATGGAAATAGAGGCACCATCATATTTCAGTTCTGCCACAAATTCTACAGGGTCATCAATGGTTTTAATAATCCTTTTTTCCCAGTCTTCCAGATCATCAAAATCATAAGAATTATCCAGAGAATACATTCTGAATTTATGCTGGATTGTAGGAAATACCTTGGTAATACCACCTCCTACACGCATTGAAGGAGAGTTTTCATCATAAAACTCAGGGTGTTTGGCTTCCAGATCCTGAAGCTGCTCCAGTAACATATCAAATTCGTAATCTGTAATGGTAGGAGTATCCAGAAGATAATAGCTTTCGTTATGCTGGTGCAGCTCTTTGCGGAGCTGTTCTATTTTTTGTTGAATGTTTTCAGACATCAGATTTATATCTTTTGAGCAAAAATAACTAAAGTAGCGGGAATTTGAAGCGAAAATTTTAAATGGAAAAGAATACACAAGCATTTTTAAATAGAATTCTCGGCTTTATAGGGATATATATTGTAGCTCCTTTAGCTGAGTATTAACGCCATTGCGAACGTATACAACTCATCAAAATAAAAGCCTTTGCGAATTCTCCGTTAAAAATATAAAAACTCAGAACCATGAAATAATTTCATTTAAAAAATAACGGAATTAAATAGTACTGGAAAATTAATAATCCGTAACATGCTTCAATCTGCTGATCCTGTATAAAATAAAACAGTTGTTTAAAATTATTTAACATAACGTTCCGATTTAATTAAAAAAATGTTAAAACTCCCTTAAACAGAAGCCTCTTAAAGTCAAAATACCTTTGCACATCTAATTTAATGTCATGAGAAAAGTAAAGATTGTACTCGGGTTATTGTTTTTAGGATTAGGAACAATGGCTTATGCACAGACTACGCAGGCTTCCATCGTAGGAAAAGTAACCGGACCGGGAAGTTCCGCTCAGGAAAAAGTGAAAGTGACCATCGTCAATGAATCTACAGGGTTTAGAACGGAAACAGAAACGAACTCAAAAGGGGAATATATCTTTAAGGAGATCCCTCTTGGCGGGCCATATACAGTTATTGTAAATGAAGATAAGAAAGAAGGGTTCAATGTAAACTTTGGTGATCAGGTGACTGTAAACATGGATTTGGGTAATGAAAAGCATATTGAAGAAGTAAGAATTACCGGAAACCTGAAGAACAAGATCGGAAACCTGGGGGCTGCTACAGCGATCTCTGCAAAGAATATTGGTATCCTCCCTGTGAATGGAAGAAACTTTACCAATCTTACGGAACTGTCTCCTCTAAGTGGAAAAGGAGGAAATCTTTCCGGGCAGCTGGGATCTTCTACTAACTTTACTATTGACGGAATGACGGCTAAAAACCCAACTTCTGCAGGATCTACAACCAGTCGAAGCGGGGCTCCTTTCTCTATCTCCATTGAAGCAGTACGTGAATTTAAAATTACGACCAACCAATATGATGTAACCTTGGGGAGAAGCGGTGGCGGAACGGTAAGTGCTGTAACCAAATCAGGGACAAACAAATTTTCAGGAAGTGCCTGGGAATACTTAAGAGCCAACTGGCTTTCCAGCCCTTATGACATCAGAGGAAACAAAAGACAGAATGATTTCTCTACTTCTCAGTTCGGATTCTCTTTGGGTGGACCGGTTATCAAAAATAAATTGCACTTTTTCGTAGCATGGGATCATCAGTTAGATTCAAGACCTTTGATTATTGCAGATATCAGGTCTAAGGAGGATGAAAAGAGATTTAATACGACAACAGAAACGCTTAATAAGTTTTTAGACATTGCAAGGGATAAGTATGGAGTAGGAAATACGCCTCAGTTTGGAAGCTTTGATAAAGTAAGAAACTCTGATGCTGCATTTTTACGTTTAGACTGGCAGATCAGTGAAAAGCATTTGTTGACATTGAGAAATAATTTCACTTATGATCTTAATAAAAATGGTTTAGGAGATAATACCAGTATCAATTTCTTTGAATCTTACGGGAATGATAAAAACCTTGACAATAGCTTATTATTGACTCTAAGGTCAAACCTAAAGCCTAATTTAACCAATGAATTGAAA
Organism: Chryseobacterium sp. II3a; assembly: GCF_057815135.1. NCBI lineage: Bacteria > Pseudomonadati > Bacteroidota > Flavobacteriia > Flavobacteriales > Weeksellaceae > Chryseobacterium > Chryseobacterium sp. II3a. Next base: position 19,175 of record NZ_JBYPZJ010000006.1, read on the forward strand.
GCTCAGTATTTGTATACCTTCCAAAACAGTTATCAAAATGATGAATTAGGAAGACCTGTACCAAGAGCTATTGTAGAAGGAGTGGCATCTAGTGCAGGATCTACAAATATCCAGATCGGCGGACACCGTTTTGCCCAGGAAAGTTTTAGAAATAATGTATTCCAGATCGTAGATAACTTATATTACAATACGGACAAAGTAAAATATACTTTCGGTGCTGATCTTATGTTTACCACTTCAAAATCGATGTATGGAAGTGAGGTGAACGGAAGATTTCATTTCAAGGATGATCCGGATAAAAAGATAAGCAGCCTTGATAATTTTGATAATCTTAAACCTTACAGGTATTATAGGGAAGTTCCTTTAATGGATGATCCGTCAGTAAGATCTAACATCTGGAATATTGGTGTTTATGGACAGTTTCAGACTAAAATAGCCAAAGGATTAGATTTAATGGCTGGTTTGAGGTTAGATTATGGTGGGTATCCAAAAGCAGAGCTCAACCAGAAATTACTTGATGAAATGGGGATCAGAACAGATAATAAAATCAAATCTTTCGTTATCCAGCCAAGATTCCAGTTTGAATGGAATATCAACGAACAAAATAAAGACTTCCTGAAATTTGGAGCAGGAGTATTCTCTTCAGATATCAACAATTATATGATTATTAATAATCTTGTATTTGATGGAAAACACCTTGCTACAGTAGATGTAGATCCTGCCACTGTTGGGCTAACACCGGATTTTAATAATTATAGAAATAATTACGGTTCAATTCCTACGCTTGCTAAGGAGCAGGTTCCAACCATCAATTATACGGGTAAAGATGCTAAAATCCCAATCGTTTATAAGGCGAATATTTCCTATACCCACTTCTTTAATGATAGATTCAGAGCCGGATTGGCAGCCTACATGGCTTTAGGTAGGAATAACTACTATTATTATGATAGAAACATGGTTGCTAACCCATTCTTTACATTGGATAATGAAGGAGGAAGAGGGGTGTATGTTCCTACCTCAGCGATAAATGGTGCAAAAATTGACTGGAAAGAAGGACGAATCAATAAGAACTTCGGAAGAGTATTGGAGTTGGTAAGTGATGGTAAAGTAAACCAGTTCTCGTTTGTATTGGATACCAGCTACCGTTATTGGAAAGATGGAGAGATCACGGCAAGTTATACATGGTCTGATATTAAAGACAATACTTCATACAACGGAAACGTAGCCAATTCAGCAACGCTATCTACCATGGTTCAGGGAGATCCGAGAGATTTAAGAATGTCATATTCTGATAACCAGTTCCGAAATAAAGTAGTTATCTATGGTAACTCACCTACCATTGCCGGATTTACATTAGGAATCAGATATTCAGGAATCGGAGGAACACGTTTCTCTATGACAGCAGGAGGAAATATTAACGGAGATTTTGTGGATAGCAATGACCTTGCGTATATCTTCCCGAATATCGCTCAATCTATAATAGATGATCCTAATGTAGGAAAAGCATTGAAAGATTATGTGAGTGAATACAACGGTAAAATTGCAGAACGTAACGGGGGTAAGAACGGATTTTATGGAGTTTGGGATTTACGTATTGCCAAGAAAATAAAATTTGATAAAATCGGAGCATTTGAACTTTCCGTAGATATCTTCAATGTAGCCAATTTGCTTAATAAAGAATGGGGCGTGAATGAATCGTATGGAAATGTATCAATGTACAGAATCAAAAGTTTTGATCCTGTGACCAAAAGATTTGAATATACAAAAAATGTAAGCGGTAACGGTTTAGCCCCTTTATCAGGGAATCCATACCAGATTCAGATTGGAGCGAAATACAGTTTTTAATCAATAGTTATAGTTAGTAGCCACAAAAGACAGAGTTTTTAAGAGACAGTATATTAAAATACACTAGTAAGACCTTTCTTTTGTGGTTTTATATTTCCTAATAAGTCCCATAATAATTACCTTTATCAAAAGTTTGAGGACTTTGTTTTAATTATCTAAATTATATTATGAAAAATTTTATCTTAGGGTTAGCAGTTTTAAGTACAGTTTTAATGAAAGCACAAACCCAGATCATTGCCCATAGAGGATATTTCCAGGCTCAGCCCCCTACAACTGAAAATTCTATTCAATCATTAGAAAATGCTCAGAAATTAAAAGTTTACGGTTCCGAATTTGATGTGAGAATGACCAAAGACGGAGTATTGGTTATCAATCATGATGAGCACCATGGAAAGATGGAAATCTCTGAAACATCATTCAAGGAATTGGAAGCTTTGAAATTATCAAACGGGGAAAAGTTTCCTACTTTAAAAGATTATCTGAAGCAAGGAAAAAAAGATACTTCTGTAAAACTGATCGTGGAGATCAAGCCGGCAAAAACTCCTGAAATCGAAAATGAGATTACCCAGAAGACTATTAAGATGATTAAAGATATGAAGCTGGAATCTCAAAGTGAATTTATTTCTTTCAGCCTGAATATCTGCAAGGAAATAAAAAAAATAGCTCCAGCATTTAAAGTTCAGTATCTGAACGGAGAGTTGTCACCAGAGCAGATCAAAAAAGAAGGACTGGATGGTATGGATTACCACTACAGCGTTTTCCAGAAAAACCCAACCTGGATTTCTGAAGCGAAAACGTTAGGATTGATCACCAATTCATGGACCGTAAATGATGCTGCTGTATATGATGAATTGAAAAAGCAAGGAATAGGCTTTGTAACCACAAACATTCCTGAACAGCTTAAAAATAAATAATAGCAAGCAAACAAGAACCCATAATTTTCCAAAGTCTGTCCTTTCAAGGACGGACTTTTGTTTTATAAAATTCTGAAACCAGATTAATAATAGTCGAGCATTAGTGGTAAAAAATAAGTGTCTTTTGTAAACGCAGAGAGCGCAAAGACATCTTTTTGACTACGCTCATTTTCGTTCGCAAAGGCACTACGTTCAGCTAAGGACACTTACTCAATGATTGCTGAGTGAAACGCCTTTGCGTTCTTAAAAATCACCTAGTATCTTATAAAATCTTAGTGAGCGTTGCGTTAAGGTTTAACATCCAAACTGGACATAAAATTCTGAAACCAGATTAATAATAGTTCGAGCATTAGTGGTAAAAAATAAGTGTTTTTTGTAAACGCAGAAAGGGCAAAGATATCTTTTTGACTACGCTCATTTCGTTCGCAAAGGCACTACATTCAGCTAAGGACACTTACTCAATGATTGCTGAGTGAAACGCCTTTGCGTTCTTAAAAATCACCTAGTATCTTATAAAATCTTAGTGAGCGTTGCGTTAAGGTTTAACATCCAAACTGGACATAAAATTCTGAAACCAGATTAATAATAGTTTGAGCATTAGTGGTAAAAAATAAGTGTTTTTTGTAAACGCAGAAAGGGCAAAGATATCTTTTTGACTACGCTCATTTCGTTCGCAAAGGCACTACATTCAGCTAAGGACATTTACTCAGTAATTGCTGAGTGAAACGCCTTTGCGTTCTTAAAAATCACCCAGTATCTTATAAAATCTTAGCGAGCGTTGCGTTAAAACTTAATAGTTCAAAACTGCATTTTAATTGTGTAGTGGTATCCATACAATAATTAAAAAAGATTTCCAGTCTATTATTCTTAAACTTAACTCATATAGCTTAGATCTTTTTTCCTGAGATTTTCTACTATTATCTCAGGGCAAGACAATAAAGATACACAAATAAACAGAACCTTAAAATAGTGTTAAAAATTCTTAATTTCTTAAGTGATTGTTATAAAGTATGTTATCTAATGTTGTTAAGGAATACTTAATATAGTATTCAATAAACATTTAATAAACGTTAAAATGTTATTAAAATTATACTCATAATGTCGGTTTAATTTTGCGCAAACAAAAAGGATATGCGTAAAGAGACACAAAAGTTGTTGGTTTTGTCACTGTTAGGACTATTCAGTGCCAATCTAACGGCTCAGCAGAAAGCAAAAAAAGATACGGTTAAAGGACTCGACGAAGTAGTAGTGACCGCTTTGGGTATCAAAAGGCATGACAAGTCTTTAGGATACTCTACCCAGACTGTTAACTCTGAGGAAATTCTAAGAACTCAGAATAATAACTGGGCACAGGCTTTAGAAGGGAAAGTAGCCGGGTTAAAGATTCAGACTGCCGGAGCAGGACCTTTAGGCACAAGCCGTATCACCCTGCGTGGAGACATCTCCATGAATATGGGGAATAATGATGCTTTGATTGTTGTGGATGGCGTCCCTTTGAGTGGAAAAAAAACAGGAACCGGAACTGCAGCGTATGGAGCGGGCTCAGGTGGTGATTTACCTATTGATTATGGGGATAGTTTTAACAGCATTAATCCTGATGATATAGAATCCATTTCTATCCTTAAAGGGCCTACAGCATCCGCATTATATGGTTCAAGAGGTTCAAGAGGAGCTATTATGATTACCACTAAATCCGGTAAAAGCAAAAAAGGAAAAGTTCAGGTAGCCTTCAATTCTTATTCAAGTTATGATTCCGTACTAAAATGGCCGGATTATCAATATGAATATGGACAGGGAACTCAGCAGAAAGATAAAAACGGAAATTATTATTACTCGTACGGAGCTTCAGCTGATGGAGTGAATACAGGTTCTACGAGTAGTGCCTTCGGACCGAAATTTGACGGGCAGTACTACTTTCAATATGATCCCAATGTAGAAGGACAAAGCCTGGAAAGACAGCTTTGGAGACCTTATAAAAATAATATTAAAGACTTCTGGCAGGTAGGATCTAACTATTCAAACAGTTTATCCGTAGAGCATTCCAATGAAACTACGGCATTCAGGACATCCCTTAGCTATCTGAAAAATGAATGGATGATGCCTAATACAGGCTTAGACAGGTTCAACGTGGCTTTATCCTTAGATCATAAACTAAGCAGCAGATTAAAAATAGGAACTAAAGTGAACTTTAGTCAGACGAAAAGTGACAACCTTCCTGCAACAGGATATAACAACCAGTCCATCTCTTATTTCATGATTTTCCAGAATCCAAACGTCGATCTTGCCTGGTACAGACCTATTTGGAAGAAAGGGCAGGATCAGGTAGATCAGATTCACCCTTTCAGTTCTTATATTGATAATCCTTATCTGATTGCCTATGAGAACCTGAATGGAACCAATAAAAAAACAATTACCGGAAATATCAATATCAGCTATCAGATAGCCAAAAACTTTGACGTAGCCTATAAAACCGGTTTGGAATGGAATAATGAATTCCGTACTCAAAGAAGGCCATGGAGTTCTGCCAACTATGCCAAAGGATATTACAGAGAACAGTATATCCGATATATGGACCTTAATAATGATGTCTTATTCACTTATAAAAATAAATTCGGAAATATCGGGTTAACAGCTTCGGCCGGAGGAAATATCAGGTATCATGAATATACTATGAATGATTACAGAGGAAATGGTCTTAATAAAGCAGGATTGTATCAGCTTTCTAATGCCATGCAGGTAGAATATAAGCTGCCAAAACCTAATGATAATCAGGTGAACAGTGTATATGCACTGGCAAACTTCAGTTATAAAGACATGATCTTCTTGGATGTAACGGCAAGAAATGACTGGAGCAGTACGCTTCCGGCTCATAACAGGTCTTATTTTTACCCATCTGTATCATCATCTTTCATATTATCAGATATCTTTAAATTAAAATCAGACAATTTAAACTTCTGGAAACTGAGATTATCATGGTCCAAAGTAGGAAATGATACGTATACCTACATGCTTGATAAATATTATGAAAACAGTGGCTTTGTAGGATCTGTGGAATCTCCGTTACTTTATCCGAATCCAAACCTGAAGCCGGAAATGATTACCAATATTGAAGGAGGGATGGATTTTACATTACTGAAAAACAGACTGACATTCAACTTCACAGCGTATCAGAACAATTCCAAAGATCAGTCGATTATTATTCCGATGTTATATGAAACGGGATATAATAAGAGGATCATCAATGCCGGTGAGTTGAGAAACAGAGGGATTGAAATGACTTTAAATGCTTATCCGATTAAAAATAAAAACTTCTCATGGAGCGTAAATGCTAACTGGTCAATGAACAGAAACAAAATCCTTTCCCTTCCGGAAGAGTATAATGGAAAACCTTATACGATGGGAAGTATAGGTGGTGTAGTGTTTTATGATGCTGTAGTTGGAGGCTCTTTGGGAGATATGTATGGAGCAGGATTGGTGTATTCGTCGGACGGACAGGTAGTTTATGATGCTAAAGACGGCTTAACGGCAAAGTCTACAGAAATGAAAAAGATTGGAAATGCATATCCAAAGTGGAGAGCAGGTCTTCAGAACGAATTCAGATATAAAAATATTACCGTGAGTTTCTCATTTGACGGTCAGTACAAAGGAATTGCTTACTCCCACTCACATCACAAAATGTCTGAACAGGGGAAGCTTGCCCATACGCTTGTAGGAAGAGACAATCCGGGAGGTTTAATTGTGGGTCAGGGCGTTGTTCAGAATCCTGACGGAACCTTTTCTCCCAATACCAAAGGCATTCCGGTTTCTGCCTATTACGGAGATTACTATAGAAGAGCAAACGTAGAGACTAACTCATTTGACACCTCTTTCCTTAAGCTGAGAGATGCCAGAATCTCTTATTCCTTCCCGAAATCAATTGTAGAACCTTTAAAGCTTACAGACATTACCCTTGCGGTATTCGGAAGAAACCTTTGGATGTGGACCAAGTTCCCATTATTTGATCCGGAAGCCGCCACATTGGATGATTCCACTATTACACCAGGAGTTGAGATGGGACAGCTGCCTCAGGCAAGAACAATAGGATTCCAGTTAAATGTTAAATTTTAAAATCAGAAAAAATGAAAAAGTTAATCTATATATCTTCATTCCTTGCTCTTATGAGCAGTACTGTTTCATGTGACAGAAGTCTTGATGAGATTAATAAAGACACCAGTAGAATTAATGTACCCGTTGCCAGTGCTCTACTGGTTCCTATCCAGTATAATATGTCTGCGGTAGGATATAACAGAGCTAACGATCTTAATTTTGATCTTATGCAGGTTTCTCTTGATTTCCCAAATGAAGGAAATTCATTAAGCCGTTACTATTTAACAGAAAAAACAGGAAATGGCTTCTGGGATAACTCTTACCGATGGTTAAAACAGGTAGATGATCTTAAAAAAGCAGCAATTTCTGAAGGGGATAAAAACTATCAGGCTATTGCAATGGTCCTGAATGCATGGATCTATTCCAATCTTACCGATACCTATGGAGATGTACCCTTTTCTGAAGCATCACAGCTGGATGATAAGATTATGTACCCGAAATTTGACAGGCAAAAAGATATTTATATCAAGTTATTGGATGATTTGAAAACAGCCAACTCTCTTTTTGTAAATACGAAAGCGCTTACCGGGGGTGATTTATTCTTTAAAGCCGATTCTGATGCTGCCAACGGAATTCTCGGTTGGAAAAAATTCTGTAATTCTCTTTCTCTGAGATTACTGACAAGAATTCTGAATAAAGATGGAGAAGTGAATGTAAAAGCAAGAATCCAGGAAATTATTAATAATCCAACAGTATATCCTATTTTCCAAAGTAATGCAGATGGCGTAAAGGTAGATATTACAGGAATTTTTCCATTAATGACTCCTATTGCAAGACCTCAGGATTTTACCACAGGAAGAGCTGCTTCAGAATTCTTTGTAGAAACGTTGAAAGCAAACAATGATCCGCGTATGGCCATGTTTTTCTCTCAGGCAAAAGACCTGAAAACAAATGCTAATATCGGATATATAGGAGCTCCAACAGGATATAAATTTGGAACTGTATTCAATTATCAGCCTTCCAATCTTAATCAAAACCTGGCAAAAGCACCTTTGAAAATTTTCGTCTATCCATATGCTGAACTTCAGTTTACTTTAGCAGAATTAGCATTTAAAGGAGTTATCCAGGGAAGTGCGAAAACCTATTATGAAAATGGAGTAAAATCAGCCATTGAACAATGGGGAGCGGTAGTGCCTGCCAACTATTTTGACAACCCGGTAGTAGCATTCGGAACCGGAGATATGAAGAAAATTATGCTTCAGAAATACATCTCATTATTCTTTGTAGATCAACAGCAATGGTTTGAAAAAAGAAGAACAGGTTTCCCGGAACTTCCTAATAATGGCGGACTTTTAAATGATGGAAAGCTTCCTCAAAGATTAATGTATCCAACCAATACAAGAGTATTGAATAAAGATAATTACCAGGCTGCAGTTCAACAGATGGGCGGAGATGATATCAATGTAAAAGTTTGGTGGAGTAAATAAGTATAATCAAGAAAAAAATAAAAAGATGAGTATCAATATAAAACTTTTAATGCCGTGCATGTTGGTTTCAGCAATGGCTTTTTCTCAGTCTTCCGTTTCAGGATATGTATATGAAGACAGTAACAAAAACCAAAAGAAAGAAAACCGGGAAAAAGGAATTGAAGGAGTGGCGGTTTCTAATGGTGTTCAGGTGGTATTAACAGATAAAAACGGGCGTTACAGCCTGCCGGTTCAGGAGGATCAGACTATTTTTGTCATCAAACCATCAGGATATCAAACTGCTTTAAACAGTAATAACCTGCCACAGTTTTACTATCACCATAAACCAAAAGGTTCTCCGGCTGATTTTAAATATAAAGGAGTTGCTCCAACAGGTGAACTTCCCAAAGAATTGAATTTTCCACTTTACCAGCAGAACGAAAACAAAAATTTTGATATTCTGGTTTTTGGAGATCCTCAGCCTTATACAGAGAAAGAACTGGATTATTTCAAAAGAGGAATTGTTAATGAAGTGAAAAATACCAAGAAAAATGCGGTGTTGGGAATCAGTTTGGGAGACTTGGTTGGAGATAATCTAAGCCTTCAAAAACCTTATGCTGATGTAATGAAAGAAGTAGGATTGCCTTGGTATAATGTGATGGGAAACCATGACATGAATTACGATGCCAAAGACGATAAGCTTTCAGATGAAACCTTTGAATCTAATTTCGGACCTGCCAATTACTCATTCAACTACGGAAATGTACACTTCATCATCCTTGATGATATTCTTTATCCCGATCCAAGAGATGGAAAAGGATATTGGGGCGGGTTCCGTGAAGATCAGCTTCAGTTTATTGAAAACGATCTGAAATTGGTTGATAAAAACAAACTGATCGTAGTTTCTTTTCATATTCCGTTGGAGCATAACAACGAAGACAGCTTTAGAAATGCAGACCGTCAGAAATTATTCGATTTCCTGAATCCTTTCCAGAATGTATTGCTTTTATCGGCGCATACCCATATCCAACAGCAGATTTTCTATGGAAAAAAAGCAGGTTGGAATGGCATTAAAGAATTGCATGAATACAACGTAGGAACCACTTGTGGAGACTGGTACTCCGGAACCGCTGATGAAGCAGGACTTCCTACTTCAACTATGAGAGACGGAACAGCAAAAGGCTATTCTTTCATCAGTTTTGCTGATAATCAATACAAAGTAAAATACAAAACAGCCGGAAAACCGGAAGATTATCAGATCAAATTATACGTTCCGAAAGTGATTCCGTTCCCATCAAAAACCTCTGCAAAAGTCTTGGCCAACTTCTTTATGGGAAGTAAAAAAGACAAAGTAGAGTACAGAATAGACAATGGGAAATGGGAAGAAATGGAATATGATGAAACCATAGATCCAAACTTTGCTCTTTCCGTTTTCAAATGGGATACCACAGAGAAAATTTTACAGGGAAGAAGACCTTCCAATCCTGAAATGTCAAAACACATCTGGGAAGCAGATTTCCCTAAAAAATTAGCCTTAGGAAAACATAAAGTTGAGGTTAGAGCGGTTGATATGTATGGAAATCAGTTCTCAGCTTCAGAAGAATTTGAAGTACAGAACGCCATCCAGATTCCTTAAGCCTTTCATTTTTTACTATACTTTTTTTAGATTGATAAACCGGCTCATGATGAGCCGGTTTTATTTTTTTGCTGAGGTTTAAAGTTGTTAAAAAATACCTGAATATATGTTTTAAGTAAAAATTCAATAGAAGCGGGCTTTAGCCCGCTTTCTTAATAATACCACATTCCAAAGGCTTTAGCCTAAACTTATCCTTTTTCATTAAGTTGGTAGAAGTCAAAAGGAGCAATATCTATCCAAACCATTAAAAAACTATTAAATATCCTTTCTTTCCATTCCATAAAAATGTTCTTTCGTAACTTTGTCCTACGAAAAGTATTACACTATGAATATAAACGGAAAAAATGCCATTGTAACAGGTGGTGGAAGAGGACTGGGAAAAGCTGTAGCACTAGCTTTAGCTAATGAAGGAGTGAACGTTGCCATTACAGGAAGAAACGAAGAAAATCTTAAAAATACAGTTGAAGAAATTCAGAAACTAGGAGTAAAATCAGCGTATGCGATATTCTCTATTGATGACGAAGCCGCTGTAAAAACAGGAATTGAAACTTTAGCTGAGCAATTAGGCGGAGTAGATATCCTTGTCAATAATGCAGGAATCGGAGATTTCGGTACGATTGAAGAGATGCCGTCTGAAACTTGGGAACAGGTGATCAAAACCAATTTATTTGGAGTTTATTATGCTGCTAAAGCTGTTCATCCATTTATGAAAGCTAAAGGAGAAGGAGATATTATAAACGTTGCTTCTACTGCAGGATTAAAAGGAGGTCCGAATATGTCAGCATATGCTGCTTCAAAAGCAGCAGTAGTTTCTTTATCTCAGTCTATGATGGCAGAATGGAGAAAACAAAACATCCGTGTCATTACATTGACGCCAAGCACGATTGCTTCTGATATGAGCATCCAAGGTGGACTTACAGATGGAAATCCCGATAAAGTATTACAACCTGAAGACTTTGCAGAATGGGTAAGAGATATCCTGAAAATGAACAGAAGAGCATTAATCGCTAATGGTTCTATTTTCTCTACGAATCCATAAGATAGTTTAAGGTTTAAAGCTGTCATAATACAACTGTTTCAATTTTAAATGATAGTTAAAAATTCAATAGGAGCGGGCTTTAGCCCGCTTTCTTAATAATGTTGCCATTCCAACGGTTTTAGCCAAAGCCTAAAAATCTGCGTTATCAGCGAAATCCGCGAGAGATAAAAATGAATTGAAGCGAGCTTTAGCCTTTCAATACAGCACAAAATCCTTTCACTTTATCCAAAACTTACCCTTTCTATTTTTTTAACCGTAATAACATTAGTATTTTTGCAGCAAATTATTCACATGCAAAATTATTTAGAATTCAATTTCAAGATTTCTCCATTGCAACCTTGGAACGAGATATTAATGGCAGAGCTTATAGAAATAGGTTTTGACAGCTTTACAGAGGAAATTCACGGAATTTTAGGATATATCCAGACCGATTTATTTAATGAAGATCAGCTTAAAGCACTTCCGATCTTTGAAAATGAAAATGTACAAATTGAATATTCTTTTGAAGAAATGCCCAACATCAACTGGAATGAAGAGTGGGAAAAAAACTTCTCACCCATTAACATTGATGATAAAGTATTGATCAGAGCAGAATTCCACGAGTCTGTACCGGGAATGCACGAAATTATCATTCAGCCTAAAATGTCATTCGGAACAGGGCATCACCCTACCACACACCTGATGATCCAGCAGATGATGGATATTGATTTCAATGGAAAGAAAGTGTTAGACATGGGATGTGGAACTTCTGTATTGGCAATCTATGCAAAACAACAGGGAGCCGGAGATACCAAAGCGATTGATATTGATGAATGGTCTGTAGAAAACTCAAAAGAAAATGCAGTTAGAAACAGTGTAGAATTAGATATTGAGCAGGGAACAGCAGAAAACTTAGGAAGTGAGAATTTCGATATCATTTTGGCTAATATCAACAGAAATATCCTGATTTCAGATATTCCAACATATGTGTCTGTATTGAATGAAGGTGGGAAATTATTGCTTTCCGGACTTTGTTTCTTTGATGTAGATGATATTCTGGAAGTATGCAAAGAAAGTGGTCTTACCCTGAAGAAGCAGCTGCAGAGAGAAGAATGGGTAAGCTTACTGCTTGAAAAATAAAAAAACGAAATAACAAAATATGAAAACTTTATTGACTGCTTTATTTTTTCTGACAATGCAGCTTTTGGCTGCTCAGGAAAATGAAGTATATGCAGATGGTGTTTTTAATTTTACTGAAAACAAGAATCAGAAGATCTTTACAGATTGGACAAGAGTAAGAAAAGAACCGGCTGTTAATGCTCCAATTTTGGATTCACTACAGACTAATCAGCAGATTATGATCCTTAAAAAAGAAGAAGAGATTCCGGTCCTGAAATTGGGAGAAAGAAATGCCAATTGGTATAAAATCTCCTATCAGAAAGGAGATGCAGTTGCTGAAGGCTATGTCTGGGGAGCTAATCTTTGTGTAGGCTATCGTAATAAAAATGGATATGATTTTCTTTTCGGATTATCAAAGACGGTAAATAAAAAAATCAAGGATTTGAATGAATTCGATAAACAGAATATTGCCGGAATAAAAGTAATGGAAGGAAATGTTTTGATTGATGAGGTTACCTTTGATACGGGTAAAGGAGAAGAGTTAAGCACAGCTTCTTTTGCTATTGAAAGCAGCCATAAGTTGCAGGATGTAGAATTTACTTTAAAAGCAATGGTTTCTGGTGAAGCATGCGGTATTGCAGCCTATGATCAATATGTTCTCTATAAAGATAAGAAACTTATTTTGCTTCCACAATTGATGAATGTAGGAGATGCCGGAGCTTACTACCATAGTGAAGAGTATGTTTTTCCAAATGATAAAGGAGGAATTCCTAATACATTTATCCTGAAAGTAGAGGATATGGAAACTGATGATAAAGACCGTGAGAAGAAAAAACGATCTTCCAAAACCTATCTTTGGAATGGGAGCTCTTATAAACTTAAATAATCTTTTGATTAAAATAAATGAAACCGTTGTCATTATACAGCGGTTTTTTTGTTCAAAATGTCTCTTTCCCAATTGAAAAAAATCAAATACATTTATCCATATAAAAAACAGAGCCAATGAACGTGTTAGATGATATCCTTCCTATTTTATTTTCGGTGATTGTTGGTGGAATTATTGGGATTGAAAGAGAATATCAATTGAAGTCAGCAGGGCTTCGAACCATGATACTGGTGACATTGGGAGCCTGTATTTTTACCATGCTTTCTATGAATCTGGGAGAGACAGGAAGTCCGGACCGTATTGCAGCCAATATTATCACAGGAATAGGTTTTGTGGGAGCTGGGGTCATCTTTAAGGAAGATAATAGAGTTTCAGGCCTTACAACGGCTGTTACCATTTGGATCTGTGCTGCTTTGGGGATGACAATAGGAGCGGGATATTACCAAGAGGCTACCATAGGCTCCATTGTTGTTTTTCTATTACTTATCATGTTCAAATATGTTCAGGATATTATCGATAGGATTAGTACCCGCTATATCTATCAGATTACCCTTACGTATGAAGATGGTGTAACAGAAAAATATGAAAATATCTTTAAAGAAAACGGCTTAAAATCAATCAGGGGAAAGCAGGTGAGAAGTGGAGATAAATATACAGCAATCTGGCGGGTACAGGGTGCAGCAAGAAATCATAAAGTTTGTACAAAACTTCTTCTGAATGATCCGGGAATAGATGAATTCAAGTTTTAAAAATAAAATAGCCTTTACATCAGTGTAAGGGCTTTATTTTAACATTAAAGTATACAAAATAAAATAGGACTGGAAAACCCAGTCCTACCCAAACATGATTAAGTGTATAGTTTAGCCATAAATGGCTACAAGGAATATTTGCACAAAAAGATTTTTATTGATGCTTAATCAATGTTTCTTTAAATAATAATTAAAACTAACTTTTATAAGGGTCTCCCGATTAAAGCTTACCCTGTAAAAATACCACGAATTGAAGTTCATCATGAGAAAAGTTAAGCCCATTCTGCAAAATAAGCTGGTGAAACGTAATTTTCATCCAGTGAAGCGTATGACATTCTTGATTAGAAAGTAATCCAAACCCTCACAATAAAAATTGTGAGGGTTTGGATATTCTTTTGAATTGATTAGATACAGTTTCTTAGATTATGGAGTTGCTTTTACTGCATTATACATCATTGAATCTTTTTTCTGATGGGTATAATCATACTTGTACTGATAGAATGAGGATTCCCAGTCTCCATATCCAACATTAGGAATAATAATGAATTTTTTACCAAACTCATTCGCGGAATTTTTCACAGCAGCAGATCGTTCTGCTTCTGTTTTTTTATCAAATAGAGTAGAGAAATCGGCAAGATTATCACCTAGCAGAAGAACGATATTATAATTTTTGGAGATATCTAATCGTCTGTTTTCTTTACTGCTTTCTTTAGATCGAAGAATAAGATGGCTTTCACTTTGAATAGGATAATTGTATTTTTTGAGATTCTTCAAAGTTCCTGCACGTTCCTGTTCTACACGATTGGTAACATAAAATACTTGCACTCCTTTACTGGCGGCATATTGATAGAAATCCTGAGAACCGGTAAGTGGCGTTGCGATCCCTTTAGCCGTCCATTCTTCCCATGTTTTTTGATCATAATCTTTTCCCATTTTTGAACGCTCAACAGCATAATAGGAATTATCTAAAAAGGTCTCGTCAATATCCGAAACAATGGCTAATGGTTTATCCGATTTTTGTGCTAAAGCTTCATCCAGACGAAGTTTTGCAATATTATAAGCCTGTAGGCATAATGCTTCATATTCTGCTGCTCTTTGCTGATAAAACGCAGCATATATTTTTCCGTCACGTCCAAGATTCTGATAAGGTGCATCCTGAATTGAACTTGTTGTAACGGGAGTCGCTGTTTTGCATGACAGTGTCAAAGCAAAGGCACAGCTTGCGATAATGAACTTAAAATTTTTCATTGAATTAAAATAGAGAAAACAAAATTATAACAATTTGATTGGTGTGACAACTATTTCTCACGTTTGCTTTTTTAGAAGGTATAATAATCATTAGATTTGGATATTGGATTTATATAAGATTCATTGATGGCTAAGAGAAATAAAAAAACGGAAAAATTGCAAAATGACCGATATATTTGAAAATTATCTATCCTTAACAAATAGATTATCAGCAGAAGAAATTAATTTTTCTGCGCAGTTCTTTAAGCTAATCCGCCTAAAAAAAGGAGAATTTTTTATTCAAGAAGATGAACCTTGTCGTTATATAGGATTTATAGCTGGCGGGGCTGTAAAAGCATATGCTATTGATAAAGAAGGAAATGAAAATATAACCTGCTTTAAGTTTGAAAATGAATTTGTCACCTCATTTCAGGAGTTTGTGAAGCAGGAGAAGTCCAGAAGATGTATCAGGGCTATAGAAGATAGTATAGTCTATAGAATAAATTTCCCGGATTATCAACATTTACTGGATAAGGTGGGTGCATGGAATGAAGTTATAAAATTGGTGATGGAAAAGGAGTATATTCAAAAAGAACTTTATCTGCTGAATTACAATAATAGATCGGCTGTAGATAAATATCGTCACGTCCTTTCTGATGAGCCAATGCTTGTTCAGCGTGTAACAACGCAGGATCTGGCATCGTATTTGGGCATCACGCAGCGATCACTTACACGGGCTAAGGGACAAATCCATAAACCTAACGTGTTATAGGACAAATGTCCTTATGTCGTCCTGATCGGTGCTGTAGATTTGCACAAAAAAACTATGTTACGTCAAATTGCTCCTGAAGTATTTCAGATTCCACTGATGCCGCGAAACAGTATCAACAGCTATATTATTGAAGGTGTACTGGTTGACTCCGGAATAAGGAGTTCATATACCACTATAAAGAAAGTTCTCCAGAAAATCCCCGTTTATCAGCATGTGTTGACGCATGCTCATGCAGATCACCAGGGGTGCAGCGATCAGATATGCACGGAGTTCGACATTCCTTTACTCTGTCATCCCAACGAAGTTTTTAGGACCGAAACAGGTATGGTAACTCATGACTATCCAGTCCCGGAACATTGGGTAGCAATGCTTCAGCAAAAGTATTGGGCAGGGCAGGGACATAAAGTTGACAGGACAATTGCAGAAAATGATAGGATCGGAAATTTTCGGGTAATAGAAACTCCCGGACATTCGGCTGGGCATATCTCTTTATTTCGTGAATGGGATGGAGTGCTGATTATCGGAGATGCGGCAACCAATATGAATATTCTTACTACAGTAACAGGCCTGAGGCTTCCTCCAAATATGTTTACCTCGGATCAGCAACGCAATATCAAATCACTCAAGAAGCTGGCAGAGTTGAACCCTTCCGTTATTTGTTTCGGTCACGGACCCGTATTGAAAAATACAGATCAGAAGTTTGAAAGATTTGTAGCTAAATGCAGTGATATTATTTAAAATTTGACCTTAGAGTAATTATGCTTAAAAGAAGAAATATTTTATACTTTTCTTGAACTATAGACTTTGTGACCGCAGAAGGATTCGAACCTTTGTCATCCCGATAAAAAAATCGGGATACTCTATCCTTATTGATTTAAGTTTTAGAATTAAGTAAGCGGAATGTAATAAAACAAAAAACCTCACCATAAAATGACGAGGTCTTTGGGAACTTGGCAGGATTATCTTCGAACTCTTTGGTTGTTGATCTTAATTGGATTTTACTAGTATTTTATTGATTATCATATGTATGGGTAAAATGAGCCCTTTTTAGAGCAGATTTTATAAGTTTTAGATTTTTGAGTTTTTATTTTCACCGAAGATATATAGTATGACAATGAACTCAATTGATAAATTAGAATACTGCGGATTATTGGTCTGCCGTATTAAGTTATAAGGAATTGCATTAATTATTGTCAAACATATCGGTTCCTTGATACTTTTTATAATTATTGTAAGAAAACCTCTTGTTATTAACCCTCATATTAGACGAACGAAGTTGGATTTTTATCTGGAATAAAAATATCAGAGTATGGTAACTAATTGAAATATTGTATGGTATTGTTTTTTGTCTTGAGATTTTTGCACAATATCATCAATGAAAATCTATTACATTTTATGAGTTTTTCCTTTTTGGATACAATAATCTGACATTTGATTACACCTGTTTTTTTTATTCGCTGGAACTTTGTACTAATAAAAATAATCATAAAATGAAAGTATTTGTAACAGGAGCTTCGGGCTTCATTGGTTCTGCGATTGTTAAAGAATTAATGGCTTCAGGACATCAGGTCGTAGGCCTGGCACGTTCAGAACAATCAGCAGAAGTAATTCGCAAGGAAGGTGCAGAAGTGTTAAGGGGAAATCTTGAAGACTGGGAAGTTTTAAAGCAGGGTGCCAAAGATTCAGACGGTATTATTCACGCGGGTTTTTTCCATGATTTTACTCAATTTGCAAAGGCTGCGGAAATTGACAAAAATGCGATCAATGCAATGGGAGAGGCATTGATAGGAACAGACAAACCTATTGTAGTAACAGCAGGAATCTTAGGATTACCCCTTATTGAAGGAAATATTACAGAGGAGAGCCTTTCAGCTGGTTTTCCGAGATCTTCCGAAACTACAGCTTTGGCATTGGCTGAAAAAGGCGTAAATGCTTCCGTTATCCGCTTAGCACCGTCGGTTCATGATAAGGGTGACAAAGGTTTTGTTCCGTTTATAATCGGGCAGGCTCGTATCAACAGCTTATCAGGCTACCCTGGTGAAGGATTGAATCGGTGGACGGCTGTTCATCGTTTGGATGCAGCAAGATTATTCCGTCTGGCATTTGAAAAAGGAATCAAAGGAGCAGTATATAATGGTGTGAGTGAAACAGGAATTAAAATGAAAGAAATTGCTGAACTGATTGGCTCAGAACTGAATTTACCTGTTGCATCCCTGTCTGAAGAAGAAACAGCAAAGCATTTTGAATGGCTGAGTAGATTTATAGCTTTTGACAGCCCTGCAACCCATTTTAAAACGAAGGAACTCTTGGGCTGGAAACCTGAACATGTCGGACTTATGGATGACATGAAACAAAATTATTTTTAACCATTTGCGCGTGTCGGAGCAATGTGGAACCATTTTAAAAATCAAAAAATGAAAAAAGTACTTATTACAGGAGCTAATCAGGGGATTGGTTTTGAAACCGCCAAACAGTTAGCACAATTAGGCTATTATGTCTATCTCGGAAGCCGTAATGAAGCCAATGGAATTGAAGCCCGGGATAAATTAAACGAACTGGGATTGGATAATGTAGAGTTTATTCAATTGGATGTTACGGATATTGATTCGGTAAGATCTGCCAAAGAAAAACTGGAGGCTAAAGAACAGCAGTAGGATGTGTTGATCAACAATGCGGCTATTGTAGGCGAACAGCCGCAGAATATGTCTGCAAATAATCTCAATAATTTAAGAAATGTTTTCGAAACCAATTTTTTTGGTGCTGTGCAGACCACCCAACAGTTTATTGATTTGCTGGAAAAGTCAGATGAACCACGGATTATTAATGTTTCAAGTCCTTTAGGTTCCCTGTCCGTTCAAAGCAATTCTCAAAATCTTAATTATAGGATATACGATGCATACAGCTCTTCTAAAACAGCATTGAATGCTTTTACCCTGTTGCTGGCCAAAGAATTTCAAGATACCCATTTTAAAATATTAAGCGTTGAACCAGGCTACACAGCCACTAACCTTAATCAGTATCAGGGGACACAAACAGCAGAACAGGCAGCAGGTATAATTGTGAAATTTTCCACTTTATCTGACGTACCAACCGGTAAATTTTTTGACAGAAATGGAGATGAATTGCCTTGGTAGAACAAACATTGAATGTATAAGCAATTAACAAGAAAAATAAAATTAAATTTGTGTTATGGAGCAAAGAGAGACACAAAGAATAAAAACAATTAGCGAATTCCACAGATTGCGTGGTTTACCAAATCCTGAGCATCCGCTTGTCAGTATTATTGATTATTCTTCTATCAAAAGGCCCGCTAACATTGATGAAGTAAATCTGATTTTAGATTTCTATATGATTTCCTTAAAGAGAGGAATTGGTGGTAAAATGTTTTATGGACAACAGGAGTTTGATTTTGATGACGGGCTCATGGCATTTATGGAGCCCAACCAGGTTTTCAGAATTCAATCTGATCCTACCAGCAAAGAAGAGCGTTCAGGCTGGCTGTTGCTTATTCATCCTGATTTTTTGTGGAATACGGCACTTGCTAAAGGCATCAGGAGATATGAGTATTTTGATTATTCAGTGAATGAAGCACTGTTTCTTTCCGAAAAGGAACAAAAAACGTTGAATAGCATTATTGATAACATTAAACAGGAATATCAAACGAATATAGACCGGTTCAGTAAGCAGATTATCATTTCACAGATTGAAAGCCTGCTTAATTATTCAGAAAGATTTTACAATCGTCAGTTCATAACAAGGGAAAAAAGCAATCATCAGATTCTTGAAAAGCTAGAGAAACTACTTGATGAATATTTTGAACATAAGATTGCAGAGAAAGGATTGCTTTCAGTACAGTTTATTGCAGATGAGCTCAATATTTCCCCTAAATATTTAAGCACTTTACTGAAAACACTTACTGGACAAAATACACAACAGCATATACACAACAAATTGATAGAAGTAGCCAAAGAAAAATTATCCACCACAAATTTATCTGTCAGTGAAATTGCTTATGAAATGGGATTTGAACATTCTCAGTCATTCAGCAAGTTGTTTAAAAGCAAGACAGCCCAAAGTCCGCTGGAATTCAGAGGAAGTTTCAACTGATTGTTTTATCATAACTTAATCATTAAAATTAGTATTCAAATGAACTCTAAATATCTAAGGTGTAAAAGTTTGGGTTATATACTTTCATGGGTATAAAAAAAGAGACAACTTTTTAAAAGCTGTCTCTTTAAGTGAGCGCGAAAGGATTCGAACCTTTGACCGTCTGCTTAGAAGGCAGATGCTCTATCCAGCTGAGCTACGCACCCTTAGTTTAAAAAGTCGGGGCGGCAGGATTCGAACCTGCGACCTCCTGGTCCCAAACCAGGCGCGATGACCGGACTACGCTACGCCCCGATAAGGTCATCTTTAATGAATTTTACTTCATTGTTTTAATTGAAAAAAGCAAAATGCTTTCAGGAATTAAAATTAATAAACCCACATAAATTATGAGTCTTTTTGTGAGCGCGAAAGGATTCGAACCTTTGACCGTCTGCTTAGAAGGCAGATGCTCTATCCAGCTGAGCTACGCACCCTTAGTTTAAAAAGTCGGGGCGGCAGGATTCGAACCTGCGACCTCCTGGTCCCAAACCAGGCGCGATGACCGGACTACGCTACGCCCCGATTAAAGATCATCATTAACGAGTTTTACTTCGTTTTTGCGGTTGCAAAGGTACAATACTTTTTGAAATAAAAAAATAAATTTCAGGATAATTTTTAATTAAATTTCTCAGAATTTTTTTTGTTAACTTTACTTGATTAATAACCATGGATTTAGGTTGTCAGAGGAATTTTACATTTTTTTATGGTTCAATAGCGTATCCACAAATTTTGTCATTATAATTTTTAAAATTTAAAAATATAAGAACTCATGATTTTCATAAAATAGATCTTTCCATTCTTGAAAAAGTATTTTAAAATGGTGACATCAACTATGAAATTTATAAAGAAACAGAAGGAATAAATTGATGCCATATTTTTTAAAAAAAACTTAATAATTATATGAATTACTTTGTATATGCACTTGAGCATATTTATACAGATGAAGCTCACGCAGCTTGTAAATTTCTAGGATATTTTGATGATACAGAACTGCTCGAAAAAGCAAAAGAAAAAGCGTTAACTTTACCTGGATTTAGAAAATATCCTGATGGACTTACTATTAGAAAATATGAATTAAATAAAATTCATTGGCAAAATGGCTTTAATAGCGTTGTCGGAGAAATTGGACGGGATTATTTAAATGAAGAAGATGTAATTAATGAAGAGAGTAAATCAATAAAAGAATTGAATTTACAATATATTTTTCAAGTTAGTCATACTTATACTATCAATACTTTTTTAGATGATGAGAGGATTATTGGTGTTTTTTTAGATGAAAACCACGCAAATGATGCTGTTAATAATTGTAAAAAGAAAGATGGATTTAAAAATTATCCGGATGATTTTATAGTGGGACGGTTTACTTTAAACAATTTGTTATGGATTTCCGGATTTTAAATTTATAAAAAATTAAGAGGAGTCTAATTAGTTTTAGTTTTTCCTCTCCCGCACTATTTTATCATATGATAAATAAACCAAACCCCTCAATAACGAGGGGTTTTAATTTTGCTAGAAAAATCTGTTGGCTTCAATCAAATCTTAATTTAGATTCCTGATAAAGTCTCAATACTTTCCCTTTAATCCCTATATTTGCCACATGAAACGATTAATGTTGATGAACTTGCTTTTCCCGGCAATCCTATTTTCACAAACAAGCGGAAAAGTAATCAAAATCTCAGATGGAGATACCATTACAGTACTTTTAAAAGGCAATACACAAAAGAAACTTAGATTGGCAGAAGTAGATTGTCCGGAAAACGGGCAGGCCTTTGGAAAAAATGCCAAGCAATTCACCTCTTCACAGGTATTTGGAAAAACGGTTAAGTTCAAAGAGACCAGTACAGACCGTTACGGGCGTTCTATTGCCAAAATTTATTATGATAATGATAAATACCTTTCCAAAGAGGTTATCAAAGCTGGAATGGGGTGGTGGTACTTTTCTTACTCCAAAGATGATTCTTTAGGGAAATTGCAGGAAAAGGCTCAACAAAATAAGATTGGGCTTTGGCAGGATGTAAAAGCCGTTGCTCCTTGGGAATACAGAAAAATGAAACGGGAGCAATCGAAAAATAAAAAGATACAAGCTGCTAAAACCCAATCAAAAATAAAAGAAACAGTTTAAAATAGAAATGGCCTTGGAAATTATTCTGAGGCTTTTTTATGTTCATAAAATAGCTGAACTGAACACAAGTCTAATTTATTATATTTGTGACACAGATACTTATAATACTTAATAGATTGGTGATCTGTACAATTGAAAAATTAAACCATGAGACAGACTGCTATTTTCATCCTATCGTTCTTTTTTTGTATACAAAGTTTAGCTGGGCAGGTAAAGAGGATTTCTATTGATAGTATTTCAACTTTTTATAATGAATTTAAAACAGAGTCTGAAAAGAATATAGGACTTTGGAATAAAGATCTCTATGGCCCAATCCTTTTAATTGATTCAAAGACAAGAGAGATTTTTGCCAATGAATCTGATGTCAATGATGTTTTAAAAGCAGATAGAAATGTCTATATGGGAGTTTTACCTGATAAAATTAATATTGCAAATACCGCTGTAGACTGTAATGGGAAACGGTGGGCGATGATTATGCTGCCGCTTCCTAAAAATAAATATAGCAGAATCGGTTTACTGGCCCATGAGTCTTTTCATCGTATACAGCCATCATTAGGTTTTGAATTAAACAATGTTGAAAACAATCATCTGGATCAGAAAGAAGGTAGAATTTATCTTCGTTTAGAACTTGAAGCCTTGAAAAAAGCAGTACAATCTGTTTCAAAAAAAGAATTACAGGAACACCTTACGAATGCACTTACTTTCAGGAAATACAGACATAGCATTTATGATGGTTCTCAAGGCAGTGAAAACCTTTTGGAACTTAATGAAGGTATGGCGGAATTTACCGGAGTGATAGTGAGTGGTAGAAATAAGACACAAACAGCTGCTTTTTTAGTAGAGGGGATTAATGATTTTTTTAAGAATGCAACATTTGTGCGCTCATTTGCTTACCACACAGTACCTGTTTATGGGTATTTACTTTATAATAAAGATAAAAGCTGGAATAAAAAAATCACGGGAAAAACTGATTTGACAGATTATTTTAGTAAAGCATTCAATATTAAACTCTCTTCTGATTTAAAAGAAATGGTAAGCAGATTAACTGATCATTACAACGGTTCAACAATCATTGAAGAAGAAACAAAAAGAGAAGAAAAAACCAAAAAACGTATTGCTGAATATAAATCCAAATTTATTGACCAGCCTCATCTTGAAATAAAGTTCGAAAAGATGAATGTCTCTTTTGATCCGAGAAATATAGTACCAATTGAAGATAAAGGAACCGTTTATCCTAATATCAGAGTCACAGATCAATGGGGAATTCTGACTGTTGAAAATGGAGCATTGATGAGTTCAAACTGGGATAAGATCTCAATTTCTAATCCTATAAAGATAGAAGAGGGAAAAATATCAGGTGATGGCTGGATCCTGGAATTGACTGAGAGATATAGCATCGAGAAAAATGAAGCAAATGCTAACTTTATGCTGGTAAAAAAGAAAGATCTTCAGAAGAAATAAACTGCAATCTATAAACGAAAAACTCATCATTTTTATGGTGAGTTTTTTGAATTAAACTTAAAAACAGACTAAAAATATGTTGATTCTGAGAGGTTTTTCCATACCTCCATTTCCTCTGTTTGTTGAGTGGTTTTATTAGGCATCAATTCTTAAGAAAATATGTATAGAAGGATAGGATGTATTTTTAAGGATAATGAAAGCATTAGCAATCTTATCGGGATTACCTTGCTGTTGAGCTAATAGATAAGGCTGTTTAATTGCTTATGAACCTTTCAGAAATATAAAATAAAACCTTATGGCAATATTGGTTTTGGGTATTTGAAGCAAATTTGTCAACAAATTAAAAACGAAATGAGTAAAACAATTGTAATCATAGAGGTAATGCCTGCATCCAAACACACATTATACTCTTCATACCATCAATAAAATGCATAGTCAGTAATTATCTATACTGTACAATATTGTTTTGATGATGATTCTAATTTCAGGAATGGCCACTTTAAGCAAAGAAAGACTTTAATATTACGCTAAAAACAAAATTTATATAACGAAAAGAAATTAAGGAATCAAATATAGAATTTTTGATAAAAACTCCGAAGAATACTTAAGGTCAAACTATTGATAAAAACATAATAAAAAACACAAGTGATGAAAAAAGATAACCGTAAAATGAGCTTAATCTATGAATGTTGATCTAAAAAATATACATATTGGCTCTTTGATTAGTTTACGTATTGAAGAATGTAAGATGGAAGTATTTAGAATCTGCAATTTTTTAAAATGTACTAAAGATGAATTGAATTCAATGCTTTTGAAAAAGAACTTAGATACTGAAATACTATTGAAATTTAGCATATTGCTGGAGTATGATTTTTTTCGGCTCTATTCCCAATATTTGATTCTTTATGCCCCGCCAGCCAGAGCTGATTATATCCGTAATGAAAACACAAAAAGCAAGCTTCCTCAATACAGAAAAAACATTTATACACGCGAATTGGTGGATTTTATTCTTGAACAGATCGAAAATGGGAATAAAACAAAAGTACAAATTATAGAAGAATACAGAATTCCTAAATCTACACTCTATAAATGGCAAAACAAATATCAACAAGCAAAAAAAGCCAATAGATAGTCTTATATACAGAGAAAATACATTTCGGTTATCGAATTATATCTATGGCGCTAAGTCGCTTTATATCTTGTAAATGCAGTATTTTTGACCGCAGAATTATGTGAAAAAAATTATGAAAAACACACCTGATTATAAAAAAATATACAGTGATATTATCAATATAAAGTATCCTGAAAAAGAAGAGGTATGTAAGATTTTTTTATCTAAAGAAAATTTATCGGTATTGGATGTTATACACATCAATAAAGTTCTGTTTAATACCAATTCCAGAGAAAGTACTCAATTCAACCAAAGACACCGTTTTTATGATGTATCAACAATATCTCATATGTTGGATTATCAGAAAAAACATCAGCTAAATAATTCTCAGCTTGCTAAACATTTTAAGTTAAGCAGAAATACCATAACCAAATGGAAAAGCCAGGTTCTGTTGTAAAGAACTCCAATCTTACTTCAGTCAATCACCTGAATTTTTATAAAATTCAATCCAATTATACAAATGAAAAAGAAAATTCGTTTTCTAATACTCGTCTTAGGAGTAATTTATCCATGTACTGACCTTGTGAATGCCCAAATTGGGATAGGGACATCTAATCCTCAGGCAGCTTTACATATAGATGGAGCTAAAGACAATTCAACCAGTGAAACATTATCTGCAGTACAGATATCCAATGATGTTGTGGTGAACAAAACAACAGGTTTTATTGGAGTAGGAGTTTTAAAACCTCTTGTAAAACTTGACATGAGATCACAGGGAACAGAAAATGCCTTAGGTCTCAGTACTACTACCATGACTGCAGCTGGTGCGGGTGCCGGAGCTGTAAGGTATGATGTAGTAAATGTTCCTATAGGAGCAAAAATTGAAGTGTCAGATGGTTCGGTATGGCACAAAGCATATATAGCTCCTCAAAAAGTGGTGATTGTTGCCCGTAAAGTGAGCAGCCAGTCAATAACGCAAAATACAGCTACCAATATCAGCAATTGGAATGTGGTACGTGATATGAGCAGTAATTTTGATGGAACAACAGGGGTGTTCACTGCTCCCCGTAATGGTACATATACTTTTTTGCTAACCTTTAATTTTAATGGAGCTGTGATTAATGATGGCAGCAGAGTAGAATCTCAATTTTATAATACAACAACCAACACGGTGCTGGCGAGTGTTTACAAAACCTTCGGGCAATCCATGACAGGGACTTCAGATGATGCGAATTCTACCCGATCTACACAGGCCGGAGGCTCTAGTACAGTTACACTTACTTTGACCGCTGGTACAACGGTTGTAACAAGACTATGGCACAATCTGGTTTCAAGTGGTGCGATAGCGCTCAGAGTGACCAGTAATTCTGCAGATCCAACTAATCCGGATGACGGATTCAATAACTTAACCATTATAGAACATTAAAAGATAGATTACTATGAAGAATAAAATCAATATTGTATATCAGGTACTTGCCTGTATTCTATTTTTTTACTCATCTAAGACAGCTGCACAAGTAGGATTTTTTACCTCTAGCCCCTCACAGCCTTTACAAATAGATGCAGCAAAAGACAATGGGGCAAATCCTGATGCAGCAAAGCTTTCCAATGACGTAGTTGTAGATGCTAATGGTAATTTGGGAATTGGTGTTTTAAATCCTATAACCAAAGTAGATCTTCGTTCAACGGACAATAAGGGGCTTATTGGTCTAGGAACCGGTACACAAACACCCGCTGAAGCAGGTGCAGGGGCCATACGCTATAATACAGGCGGCTTTTTGGAATATTCTGATGGTGAACAATGGATCGCCTTGCCTCTTAACCCGCCTACCAAAGCACTTGTCAACGCCAATAAAAGTTCTGCCCAAAGTATAGGAGCTAATAGTACAACCTATATATCCGGATGGACTGAAACGGTAGATCTGGGTACTACTCCGAATGGTGATTTTGATCCTTCTACAGGTGTTTTTACAGCTCCCCGTGACGGATTTTATCTGGTATCTTTCAATATTACCTTAGCTAATGGCAATATTCCAAAGAACACTTATATAGAGACAGCAATAGAAAGCAGCCGGAATGTTGAGAATATTCAAACATTCAAAACAATCAATTCTTACCCTGCATTTCAGGCTGGAGCTGTAAGTAATTATATAAGTGGAAATTGCAATGCTATTTTTAATCTTAAAACAGGCAACACTATTAAATTCAGTGTAAAGCACAATATAAGTTCCGAAAGAAATACCTTAAATGATGGTAAACTAAATAACCTAAGTATTAGTGAACTATAAAAAACAAATAATGATGATGCAAAATAATATAAAGAATTTAATCAGAGTATCCGTACTAATGCTTTTCTGGGCAGGGCAGGGCAATGCACAAATAGGGTTAGGAATAGAAAATCCTACCAACCCTGTTGAAATTAAAACTGATGCTGGGAAGATTATTGTTGATAACACCGGAAAGCTTGGTGTTTTGGTTGCCAACCCAAAAGTTGCCGTAGATTTACGCAGCGGAAATAATGGAGCAGTGGCAGTGGGAAATACCAATAAAACGGCGGTGCAGGCTGGTGCTGGAGCATTAAGATATGTTGCAAGCCCTGCTATAGGTGTGAAAGGTTATTTAGAATTTTCAGATGGGACCAATTGGGTTAGTTTTTTTCCAAAAGGAAAACCGCGTATTATTGTAATGGCGAGTAAGACCAGTCAGGATACGTATGTATTTGAAAGTGGTACCCCTTCAGAGATTGGTCCTAAATCTGGCATTATGCAAAGGAGATCCTCATATCTGACCAATTGGGGAGAAAAGCTAGATTCTGATTCAGGTGTTCCCACCGATAACTTTAACCCAGTCACTGGTGAGTTTATCGCTCCCCGAACCGGCGTATACTTTGCCACTTTTACATTTGCATTACAATCCAGCCAGGTCAACACGGGAGGAAATAATCAAACAGAAGCGATCTGGGAGGTTAGAAATCAGGCAGGTACCATTACTCAGAGAGTAAAAACAAATAATGGATACGCGTCCGATACAGGTGCTGCTCCAAATGCAGTACCTGTTGGTTCAGCATGTACAGTGAGTGTTTACTTAAATAAAGGAGATAAATTAAGACCATTTACATGGGTTACCGTAGCATTTGATGGCACAATCAGCCAATTCGATATTTCAGATAGCGGAGCTTATAATTCACTTACCATTGTGGAACAGTAATCTCTTTTAACTAAACTTTATACTTTTTAAATATTAAATAATTCATCTATGGTATTGGACTTTCAGACAATATAAAATAGAGCTGTAGGGCAATATTGGCTTTGCATAATTTAAGCAACTTTGTTATAGAATTTAAACAAACATTAAATGAGCAAGACAATTTTAATTACAGGAGCTGCAAGTGGTTTTGGAAAAATCGCTGCATTTGATCTAGCCCGAAAAGGGTATAAAGTAATTGCTACGGCACAGGTCTATCCCCAAATGAGTGACCTTATCCGTGAAGCAAAGGAATTGGGTGTTGAATTGATCGCTGATAAGTTAGACGTCTCCAATTCTCGCGATATCAAATACGTTGTAGACAAGTACGATGTAGATATTCTGATAAGCAATGCAGGAATTATGGAAGGAGGGCCAATTGCTGAACAGCCTTTAGAACTTATTCGTTCCATGTTTGATGTGAATGTTTTCGGAGGTCTGGAGCTGGCTCAGGGTTTCATTAAGAAATGGGTGGAGCAGAAGAAAGCGGCAAAGATTGTGTTTACAACTTCTATGGGAGAATTATGGACTGTTCCATATGTGGCAGCTTATTGCTCATCAAAACACGCCATGGGGGCTATTGCTGAGGGGCTGAGAACAGAACTTGCTGATTTTAATATCAAGATTGCAACCTGCAACCCTGGTGTTTTTGGCACAGGTTTTAATGATCGTGGTGTAGATTCAATTTTCAGATGGTATAATCCTGAGACAAATTTCACTCCGTCGTCTGCTTTTGATGGAGCCGCAGAATCTTTAAAACATCAGCTAGATCCACAATCAATGGCTGATTGTATTGTAAATGTAGCTTTGGACGATAATTCCAACTTTAGAAATGTACATCCTAAAGAAACTGAGGATTTTGTTAAGCAGCTGCAGGCAGAAGCTTGGACAGCAAAAAGCTAATTGGTTTTATAACAGCATGGGCAATTTCCTGCCCATGCTTCTTTTATTTAAAATTTAAAAAAATAACATGAATATTACATATAATGAGGCGACTCAGGCATTAGAAGCATCGATAGAAAAGGCTAAGCATTTAGGAATAGCAGTTAGTATAGCAGTTGTAGATACAGGCGGGCATCTGGTTGCCTTTGCAAGGTTGGATAGTTTATATGGAGTGATAGACTTTGCTTTAAAAAAAGCCAGAACAGCAGCGATGTTCGGCGTTGACAGCGATATCATGGGATCTATTATCTCTGGTGCTGAGATGCATGCCTACGGGATGATTAATTCTAATGATGGTCTGCTTACCATTCCGGGAGGAGTAGTCCTAAAGAATAAGGAGGGGAATATGATAGGCGCTATTGGCTGCTCGGGCGGAACAGCAGAGCAGGATAAAGAAATTGCTGCTGCGGGAGCTGATAAATAAAATATTTAATTCTTTACAATTCATATGATGGAACCTGTGTATGAAATAATATTTGATAAGCTGGTATACTCTTGCATTTTTGAAATGCAGAGAGGAGCCGAAGAATATTATCCTGATCATTTTTTAGGATTTCAGCTGGCTGGAGAGACTCACGCTTTTTATGATAATAATACCAATACAGTTATTAAGGAAAATACCGTAGTATTAGTCAAGAGAAACCAGCTGATCCGCACAATAAAGTATCCTTCAAAATCCGGCAACTATAAGTTTATTGCTATTACATTGGATAGTAAGACACTCCAGCATTATGCTTTAGAAAATAAAATTAAGATCAAGGAAGGTTATCAGGGAAAACAGAAACTTTTTTTTGAACCTAATGAATTCTTACACAGCTATTTTATTTCGTTGGCTCCATATATCAACAAAACTAAAGAGGCAACCCCAAAGCTGGCGGAGTTGAAGATCAGAGAAGCTATAGAACTTCTGTTGGATAGCAATCCGGATCTTAAATATGTTTTATTTGATTTCGCCAAACCCCACCTTGTTGATCTCAAAGAATTCATGAATAATAATTTCATGTTTAATATCAGTATAGACGCATTTGCTAAACTGACAGGACGAAGCATTTCTGGGTTTAAGCGAGATTTTGGGAAAGTTTTCAACTGCCCGCCACAACAATGGCTTAGAGAAAAACGTTTGGAAGAAGCTTATTATTTAATCAAATACAAGCGAAAAAAGCCAACAGATTTTTATTTAGACCTTGGTTTTGAAAACTTATCACATTTCTACTACTCTTTCAAACAAAAATTTGGCAAAACAACTACCGAAGTACAATATTCTAAAACCTAATATTATGGATTTTATTCAACTGCAAGCTTGGGCAAAAGGAGATGCTGAGCAAGGAAAATGGATGCTTTCAGTTTCAGTATTACTCCTTCTGGTTATTATTTTGATTGTAAGGAGTGAAAATACAGTCTTACGTGGTATGCTGATCCCAATTTCATTGTTGTTGGTATTGAATACCGGTTATGGTACATACCTTGTAACGAACAGGATGAAATACGCAGAAGAAATAAACCAACAGTTTAAAAAGGATGCCCCGAAAACAATTGCAGCAGAATATAGTAAAATAAAAAATGATGAAAAGTCTTACACTGTATTTAGGATTGTATGGACTATACTCATCGTTATTTCTATCATTCTCTTTTTCATTTTTACAGCAGATTATTATAGGGGGTTGTCATTAGGATTTACGGGTTTATTCTTTGGCTTATTGTGTATTGATACCTTTCTGCACTATCGTCTGTCGCTTTATATTTCAGATTTACAAAGTATGATAACTTGAGTTTTTTATTTTCTTAGGAAGGTTAATTAGAAAGAAAAATAAAAACAAAAAACCTCACTATAAAAATGATAAGGTTTTGTGAATTCAAAAGGATTCGAACCTTTGACCGTCCCGATTAAAAAAATCGGGATGCTCTATTCTTGATAATCTAAATCTTAAAATTAAAAAATGGGAATAAAAACAAAAAACCTCACCATAAAAATGATGAGGTTTTTGTGAGCGCGAAAGGATTCGAACCTTTGACCGTCTGCTTAGAAGGCAGATGCTCTATCCAGCTGAGCTACGCACCCTTAGAAGTTGATTCTCGCTTTATAATAAGCGCATTAAAAAAGTCGGGGCGGCAGGATTCGAACCTGCGACCTCCTGGTCCCAAACCAGGCGCGATGACCGGACTACGCTACGCCCCGAATATATAAGAGAGCGGAGGGTAAGGGATTCGAACCCTTGCGACACTTTCGCGTCGACAGTTTAGCAAACTGCTCCGTTAACCACTCCGGCAACCCTCCTTTTTGTTTATTTTTTAATGATCGTTGTTCCGTTATTGCGAGTGCAAATATAGAACAGATTTCTTTATTTACCAAATAAAATTCAAGAAAATTTTAACGTATTTTTGAGCTAATAAATTGATAAAAAACCAAACTGATGCGTAAGACATTATATATCATCGGCTTAAGTGCTTTTGTTTTTTCATGTGCTCCTCAAAAAAATGTGAAAAAAAATACGTACCAACCGAAAACTCCCGTGGTACAGCCAAAACCAGTAGCTAAAACTCAAACATCGGAAGCTCCAAAACCAAAAGTGGTGAGCGATCATGGAGTAGACTTTTTTACTACTAATATAGCAGACCCTGCAAAAAATGATAATACGGCAAGTTATGGTTCTATTGTATCCGCAAAACCTGCAGGATATAAAGTGGTGAAAACATATTTCCCAGCCATGGCACAGAATTTCAGACAGCGTTATTTGATCATGCATTATACAGTGCTTCCTGATGACAAGTCTATTACCGTTCTTACTCAGCCTGGAGTAAGTGCTCATTATTTGGTAAATAATACCGGAGATAATGAAATCTATCAATTAGTAGATGAAAACAAAAGAGCATATCATGCTGGTGTAAGTTCATGGAGGGCAGACAAAAACCTTAATGATACTTCTATAGGAATTGAAATTGTGAATCCGGGCTTTACTACTGATTCTACAGGTAAAAGAGTTTTTGTTCCTTTCAGTGATGCACAGATAAGAAAAGTAGCAGCGCTGGCGAAAGATATTGTTACAAGATACCAGATTCCGGCAACCAATGTTATTGGTCATGCAGATATTGCTCCTACAAGAAAGCAAGACCCTGGGCCTATGTTCCCATGGAAAAAATTATATGATGAATACCAGATAGGAATGTGGTATGATGAAGCCCTTAAATCAAACTATCAGACTGTTGCAGAAGAAACCATTGTGGTGAAATATAATGACCCATCATTTATCTTTTCTATCCAGACTGCTTTACAGAAATTCGGATATGGAATAGATCCTAGCGGAAAATGGGATGATGCTACAAAGAAAACAATTGAAGCTTTCCAGTATCATTTCCGTCCACAAAATTATGACGGAATTATGGATGCCGAAACATGGGCTATACTGCAAGCTTTGAACCTAAAATATTCAGCAAAATAATTCAAATTAAAGCGCATCGGATCGATGCGTTTTTGCTATCTTTAAACGATCAAAAACAGTAAAATATCTGTAATGGAAAATTTCAGAAAAGAAAGTGATCTATTAGGCGAATTGAACGTGCCTTTAGATGCTTATTATGGAGTGCAGACGCAAAGAGCAATCAACAACTTCAAAATCTCGGGACAGCTTTTGTCTTCATATCCGGATTTTATCAAGGGACTGGCTTTCGTAAAAAAAGCCGCCGCAAAGACCAATTATGAATTAGGACTTCTTGACGAAAACCTATATTTCAAGATAGCAGAAGCATGTGATGAGATTGTAGCAGGAAAATATCATGACCAGTTTCCGGTAGATATGATCCAGGGTGGTGCAGGAACTTCAATCAACATGAATGCGAATGAAGTGATTGCGAATATCGTATTGGAAAAATTAGGAAAAAACAAAGGCGAATACGAATTTTGTTCACCAAATGATCATATCAACCTTTCACAATCAACTAACGATGCTTATCCTACAGCCATTAAAATGGGACTGTTGCAGATGAATATCGGGTTGGTAGAAAGACTGGAGAAAATTATAGCTGCTTTTCGTGCCAAAGGACAAGAGTTTCATGATGTGATCAAAATGGGACGTACTCAGCTTCAGGATGCTGTTCCTATGACCCTAGGACAGGAATTTGAGGCATATGCTGCTACCCTGGAAGAAGATATTTCTAAACTGAACAATAATGCAAGTCTTTTTGTAGAAGTAAATATGGGAGCTACAGCCATTGGAACAGGTTTAAATGCTCCGGTTGGATATGCTACGCTTTGTGCTAAAAACTTAGCTCAGATCACAGGATTTCCAATTGTTTCAGCACCTGACTTGGTAGAAGCTACTCCGGATACCGGATCTTATGTGATCTATTCTTCGGCAACGAAGCGTCTTGCAGTAAAATTATCAAAGATCTGTAATGATTTAAGATTGCTTTCATCAGGGCCGAGAGCGGGACTTTTTGAAATCAACCTTCCACCAATGCAGCCGGGATCATCTATTATGCCTGGTAAAGTAAATCCTGTGATCCCGGAAGTGGTTAACCAGGTTTGCTTTAAAGTATTTGGAAATGATTTAACAGTTACTTTTGCCGCAGAAGCAGGACAGTTACAGCTTAATGTAATGGAGCCGGTACTTTCTCATGCGATCATGGAAAATATCAATTTCCTTTGCAATGCATTAGATACTCTTCGTGATAAGTGTGTAGTAGGAATTACTGCCAACAAAGAAGTATGTCTGAACATGGTAAAACATAGCATCGGAATTGTAACAGCATTAAACCCTTATATCGGTTACAAACAATCTACACAGATTGCAAAAGAAGCTTTAGAGACAGGAAAAAGTGTATATAATCTTGTTTTAGAGAAAGGAATTCTTTCTCAGGAAAAACTGGATGAAATCCTTGATCCGAAAAACATGCTGAAGCCACACAATAAATAATATAATACAATAAGTGATAAATGATGCTCGTCATCATTTATCACTTATCATTCATCATCTATAAATTACTCCGTGAGGTTTTTAATTATTATTCCTGCCCATAACGAAGAGCAGAACCTCTCATTCACTCTGGATTCTTTACAGCAGCAAAGTAGTAAGGATTTTAAAGTGGTAGTCGTTAATGACGGTTCCATAGACAGTACGCCTGACATTATCAGGAAATATACAGCTGCTGATTCTCGTTTTGAAGCCATTAATCTTCAAAAATCTGAACATCAGCCGGGATCAAAGGTGGTTCATGCCTTTAAAAATGGCTTGCAAACACAATCAACAGATGAATTTGATATCATTTGTAAGTTCGATGCCGATATTATTCTTCCTGAAAACTATCTGAAAACCGTAGAAAAAGCTTTCATCAATAATCCTGACTATGGATTGGTAGGAGGTTTACTCTATGTAGAGAAAGCCGGGAACTGGGTATATGAAGGGAATTCTAATAAGCATCATGTAAGAGGCCCTATGAAAGCGTACCGGAAAGAATGCTTTATTCAGATGGGAGGCTTAAGGGAAACATTAGGATGGGACAATATTGATTCTATTTTGTTAGAACATTTAGGATGGAAAGAAATAGTCCTGCCTGAGCTTCATGTAAAGCTTATTAAAGTAAAAGGAGCTGATTATACCATAAGACCGGCAGATTATTATGGCCGTTATTTCTATTTTCTAGGATTAAACAGATTCCTGGCTTATATTGCCTCTTCAAAGGAAGCCATGAAAAGCAAATCTCCATCATTTTTCTTTGATATTGTGAAATCCTATGAAAATTGTAAGTCAAAAAAATTAGAACTTAAAATTTCAAAGGAAGAACAAAAAGTTGTCAATGATCAGCGCTGGAGAATGCTGAAGAAGAAATGGTTGAAAATGTAATGGTATACACCCAATAAACATCAATAGGGATGGGCTTTAGCCCATTTGCAATGAAAAAATAAAAATTCAATTGGCTTTAGCCAAAACCTAAAATACCCCAATCAGTCAGTGAAAAAAATAGCTTACATAGAAATAGATACCCATGCAGAAATAGCACAGGCTTTCATGAATATCATGGAAGGATCCCAACATTTCAATGTAGATTATTATTTTTCAAAAAGAATTAAGGATCAGGTCAATGAAACTGGATCAAAAGTTTTTCTGTCTGATAGTTCTATGATTTTAGATCAGCTGAAAGCCAAAGAATATGATCTTGTGATTATCGGAACTGTTCATCGTTTTTTCAACACGTTTTTAGTAATAACAAAGAAATACAACACGGCTGTCATTACACACAATCTCAATTTTACCCAAGCATCAAGGTTTGATTTAATAAAAAGTGTGTTCAAAGGAGATTTCATTTACAGAGTAAAGCTGTGGTGGAAAGAAGGATTATTGTATGCCGGTAAAGTATATCAACAATCAAAATCACTGGTAGTATTGGATGAAGCATTGATTTCCGACAGATATAAGTTTCTACCTCTTTTTTATGCCAGAAACTTTGATAAAACAGAAAATAAATGCCTGACAGTTGTTATTCCTGGTGGAGTTTCTCAGAAGAGGAGAGATTATCATCACCTTTTTAAAAAGATTCGGGAGATGAATGCAGATAAAGCATGTGAATTTATATTCCTTGGAAAAGCAAAGGATCATGAGTTGAAACAGCTTGAACAGTTGTCTTCAAATTTACCGGAAAATATTTCTGTAACCTATTTTTCAGAAAGAGCGTCTGTTGAAGATTTTGAGAAATGGATGCAGAGGGCAGATGTACTCTGGTGCCCGATTCAGCAGGAAACAGAATTTTTCAGCCTAAAAGAAGTGTATGGCAAAACCAAGATGACAGGAAATCTGGGAGACGCAATTACCTATGCCAAACTCACTATTTTTCCAAACAACTATCCCTCAAAACTGGATTTCATTTTCCCTGAAAAAGAAAATATTCTTGAACAGTTGAACGCACTTGCAAATACCCATTTTGATTTCCAAAAAAGATACAGTAGGACAGAGGTGCAAAAAAGATTAGAACAGTTATTAAACAGTCTTATTACGAAGTAAAAGGAGGTACCTTTCTATGGTTTTTATCTTCTAAATCTATTTAAACTTAAAAATACTCTTAATAAACTTCACATTCAGATAATCCTCTATCGGAAAGATCTTTGTGAAATAATTTCCAATATAGATTAATGCTAAAACTACAGCCGGTTTATAAACCAGGTTGATAAAATTGCTGTTGAAATTAGGAAGAACAATAGCTACAGTAATAGCCAATGTACAGATAATTGAAACGAAGATCATTTCAATGGTTAATGGTGAAACTTTGAATACAATATAATTGAATGCGATTTTAATGATATTGTAGATCGTGAGTGAAATTGCCGTCGATAAGGCAATACCAATCAATTTCAAATCTGTGTTTTTAATGAAATAATAGTTTAGTCCGATTGTTAATCCAGCTAATAAAAGCATAACCAGAATGTTGAATCTGTAATATTTTGAAAGTGAAATGATATTACCATTAAACCCTGTTGCGAGATCAATTAAAACTGCAGAGCCCCAGATCCAGATTACAGGTTCATATTCTCTAAGCATGGTTCCGTTTTTGGGCATAAACTCTGTAAGATAAGGGAACCCTACCATAATGCATGAAAATAAAACAGCTCCTAGAAAATAGAGTGATAGAGAAGTTTTCTTATGGAATCGGTCTAATTCTTCCATATCTCCGTCAGCAAGTGTTTTATTGATGATAGGCGCAGAAATATTAAATAATCCCAATTGAGGAATAGAGATCAATGAAATTAAGGCGTATAAAACAGAGTAGATTCCTACCTCTTCCATTCCCATAAATTCTCCGATCATAAAGCTGTTGATGGCCAGGTAATTTCCAAAAGTTCCTAAAAAACCAAAGAAGCTATAGTTGAAAAACTCTTTCCAGAAACCATTCTTTTTAAAATAGTCCGTATTAAAATCAAGTTGGATCTTTTCCAGTTTATTGCTGTAATAAATATATCCAAAAAGCATTAAAGTGAAGGTTCCGAAGAAGAATGCAAAGGCGATTTTCTGGGATAAAGCAAAATAATAGAATAAACAAAAGGCCCCCAGATTGGCAATTTTAGGAAGCAGATTATCAAAAATATTAGAAACAACAATCCTTTTGTAATTGGAGGTGTATTTGTTGAAAATGGCACAAAACGAAAGGATTAAAATTAAGGGAAGAATCATTTCCTTTATTTTCCAGGCTTCCGAATGTCTGAACTTAGGATAGAAAAACGGAAGTATAAAAAATACAACAGTGAAAATAAGGAAATTGATAAAAACAGTAAGCAATGACAGAGAAAGCATATTCTGTTTTTTACCATCTTTTTCTACCTTGTGAAAAAACTTTACATTGGAATAGGAGATTCCCAGAACTACAAAAGGAACCAGCATTTCAGCAGTAGGAAGAATGTAGCGGAGTTTTCCATAAAATTCAAAGTCATTGGGAAAGATAAAAATTGCAGAAACTGTGCCCAGCAAAAAACCAATATAGCCGATAATGGAATATTTGAAGCCTTGTCTCGCTACTACACTCATAAAGTTGTTTTAAGGGTTTTTAGGTATAAAAATAATATTGTTGATGTACTGAGTTTTATTTTTTTCGTCGTTTGTATTTTGTAATAGAATATCTTCTGTAAGGTTTTCCAGGGTAAAGCTGTTCCTGTTCAAATACTTTACTTCATATCCCCAGCTTTTCACTTCAGAGATTTCATTCCATATGGGTGTTTGGTGATGCCTTTGTTCCATCTCAACCATTAAGGTAGGCATAAATTGTTTGATGGTTTCTTTGGCTCCCGAAAGAGTCTTTATTTCATTGCCTTCAACATCTATCTTAATAAAATCCAGTCTGCTGAAGTGTTCTATGGCTGCCCATTCGTCTAGTTTGATAACCTTAACCTTCTCAGTATAGCTTTTCTCTTCGCCTTTTTCTTTATAAGAAGTATTTAAAGTACCGCGGGAAGCAATGGTTTTTCCGTTGATAATAGGAACTTTGAATTCCGCTATCGTATTTTCGTCAGAAAGTGCTAAAGGAAGCACACGCATCCCTGGAAATAGTCTTTTTAACCTGAGATAAAGCTTTTTATTAGGCTCAAAAGCATAAATATGCTCATGATTCAACTTGTTCTCCAATTGATATAGAAAAGTTCCTACATTGGCACCAATATCCAATATCACAGCGTTTTTGGGAAGGTATTCTTTGATCCATACCAGTTCCGGTTCTACATTGCGTTCCGAAAAATTATCTTTATTAAGATTGTTTAGAGTCTTAAAATATCTTTTTTTATAAAAATCCGGACTTATATATTGTAGCTTTTCTGCAATTTTTTGGTATAAAGACATCCTTAGCTTTTTGACGAACAGCAAAGATAAGCAAAAATGTAAAACTTTTCTTAAAAAATGTTAAATATAATGGATTGATTTTCAATTGGTAGACTTTGTGTGTTGTTTTGTAGGAACCTGAGTGGTACTCTATTTTGAGGTTGTAACAGAAACGCCTTATGGGGTAGGCTTTTTATTGCAAGTATTAAATAGAACAGCGAACTGAGCAGAATTTAAAACACTAATGTTTTTCACAAATAATACAACTTACTTTTCTTCATCCAAGAATATCTTGAAAATCTGTGGGGAATATTATTCAGCAAGCTTTAATCCTGGAAAGGCGTATTTAGAAAATCATTAAATGGTTTGATAAGCTTGAAAATCTTAGTGAGATTCTTTACCGCATTTTTATCTAAAACCTCTTCATCTTTAAGCGGGTATACTACAATAAAGTTTTTAAGCTTTAGATATTCTGCCATAGGATCTTCCTTTTCAAAACCCTGAGGAACTTTCTTCAATTTATCATCCTGATCCAGCTCAGGGAAGTGTTTTTTAAAATCTTTATGATTTAAAATTTTGAGAAAATCATCACCATACAGCGAAATCTCTTTTCGTACTTCTTTCAATACAAAAGATTCAGGCATATAAATTCCACCAGCCAGAAAAGACTTGCCAGGTTCCATATGAAGGTAATACCCGCCTTTTTGATTTCCTTTTCCCATTCCCAAAGATGCTCCGAAATTGGTTTTATAAGGTGACTTGTCCTTGGAGAACCGAGTATCTCTGTAAATTCTGAATAATGATTTTTTACTGTCTATCTTGGCAAGCTCTTCATCAAATTCAGACATTTCCTTTATCAAACTATCTAAAAACTCAATGACATTTGACTGAGATTCCGTATATAGATTTTTATTTTCGTTAAACCAATCACGGTTGTTATTTTTACTTAGTTTCTTAAGAAAATCGAAGGTTTTGGAAGAAATGCTGGCTGACATATTTTGTTGGTGTTTATTAATTTTATAAGTTGCAATCCCAAATTTGATTATCCTGAAATTCGAAAACCGTACCTGGCAACGCTATCCAAATTTACATAAAACTATTCATATCTCAATGCCTCAATAGGATCAAGTTTTGATGCCTTTAGGGCAGGGTAGTATCCGAAAAATACGCCGGTTACAGCACAAACGATGAATGAAATGATAATAGATGATTCGGTAATGAAGGTTGGCCATGAAAGGAAAAAAGTGACCAGTTCCGAGGTGAGAACTCCCAGAATAACTCCCAGAATTCCTCCGGTAATACTAATGAGCACAGCCTCAATCAAAAATTGATACAAAATATCTTTTCCTCTGGCTCCAATTGACATTCTTAAACCTATTTCTTTAGTTCTTTCAGTGACAGAAACATACATGATATTCATAATCCCGATCCCTCCTACAATAAGTGAAATCCCTGCAATTGCCGAAAGCAGTACAGTCAGAAGCTGACTGGTAGAACTCATGGTAGAGATCAATTCCGCCTGGGTTCTTACACTAAAATCGTCGTTACTACCATCAGCCGGCAGCTTATGTTGTTTTCGTAAAATTTCTGAGACCTGATCAGTAGCCTGTTGCGAAGTGTTTGCATTCGTAGATGAAGCATAAACAGTCTGTGCATAAGTAATTCCCAAAAATCTTCTTTGAACCGTATTAAAAGGGGCAATAATGACATCATCCTGATCCTGCCCGAATGCATTGGATCCTTTTGGAGAAAGAACTCCAATGATTTTCATAGGGACTTTATTGAATCTTATAACACTTCCTATTGGATCTTCTCCGTTGGGGAACAGATTCGTATAAACAGTTTGTCCTATGAGGCAGACTTTATTGGAAGAAGTAACGTCTTTTCTGGTAAAAAGGTTGCCATTGGCTACATTCCAGTCCCTGATCTGAAAATATTCCTCATTGACACCCTGCAATTGAGTAGGCCAGTTATTAGGTCCATTGATGGATTGTCCATTGGTTTGTACAGCCGGAGAAACATAAGAAACATCCGGGGCACCTTTGGAAATGGCTTCAGCATCCTGCGGCTTTAAGGTTTGTAGCCCGGAAGCTCCTATTCTTGCTCCTCCTGAAACATTCACATTGCTGGTAGGCCGAATTGTAATCATATTGGAACCCATTGAAGAAAGCTGGTCGCTGATACTTTTTTTAGAACCTTCACCAATGGCAGTCATGGCAATTACCGACGCAACACCAATAATGATCCCGAGCATCGTTAAAAATGCACGAAGCTTATTTCTTAAAAGCGCTTTCCAGGCGATTCTAAAGAGATTGGATAGGTTCATTTCAGTAGACTTTTAATGAAAATTATTGATAGTCATCATTGACAGGTAGATTGTCAAGGGCCTCTCTGGCTGACTTTATATTATCGTTTTTAATGTCTTTAATTACTTTTCCGTCTCTTAATGTTACAGTTCTGCTGCTAAAAGTGGCAATATCTGGCTCATGCGTTACAAAAACGATGGTTCGTCCCTGTTTATGAAGATCTTGCATGAGTGCCATGATCTCGTATGAGGTTCTGGTATCAAGATTCCCGGTAGCTTCATCAGCAAGAATCATAACAGGTTCATTTACTAGAGCACGCGCAATAGCCACTCTTTGCTGTTGCCCGCCGGACATCTGATTAGAAAGATGATCAACTCTGCTTTCTAGTTTCACAGCGGCTAAAGCATTTAATGATCTTTTATGTCTTTCTTCTGTTGAGATTTTAGCGTTATAAAGAAGAGGAAGTTCCACATTTTCCCTTGCCGTAGTTCTGGGAAGAAGATTGTATGCCTGAAATACAAAACCTATTTTTTGATTTCTCAAAACAGCCAGTTCGTCACGATCAAGATTTTTAACATTGACTCCATCAAGAATATAGTCGCCACTGGAGGGCTTATCCAGGCAGCCCAGAATATTGAGTAAAGTAGATTTTCCTGAACCGCTGCTTCCCATAATGGTTACGAACTCTCCTCTCTCTACCGAAAAAGTAACCCCTTTCAGGGCATGAACAATCTCTTCACCCATCCTGAATTCCCTTTTCAGATCCATAATATTAAGAATTTTTTCTGTCATGACTTGTCGCTTTTAACATTTGCCGGATATTGAAACTCCTATTATCTAGGCCCGCCACCACCTCCTTTATTGTTTCCACTACCTCTTCTCTGAGGCATGAACGGGCTTTTTGCTTGTCCGCCTGAAGATTTTTTAGATAATAATTTGTAGCCTGTAATGATATTGTCATTCTTATCCAAACCTGAAATAACTTGTATTTCGGTATCGCTATCCATTCCGGTTTTAATCTTTTTACGGGACAGAGTACTGTCTTTAGCAATGACCCATACTCCGGCTTCATTTTTTTTGTCTGCACTTTTCACCCCTTGCTTTTTCCTTTGTCCTTTTTCGTGGGTGTTGGCAAATGAAGAGCTGATCTTGTATTTTTGAATAACCAGGCTATCTGGTCTGAAAGTGGTTGCAGCAGCAGGTATTTTCATCACGTTCTCTAAAACCTGTGTGTAAATGGTAATGTTTGCCGTCATTCCTGGCTTTAATTTCAAGCCAGAGTTGTCTGCATTAATGATGGTCGTATAATTGACAACATTCGATGAGACGGTAGGATGGAGCCGTACCTCAGAAACTTCTCCATTGAATGTTTCATCAGGAAAAGCATCTACAGTAAAAGTGGCTTTCTGTCCCACCTTTACATTTCCAATGTCAGCTTCATCTACGGAGGCACGAACTCTCATTTTCGTCAGATCCTTAGCAATACTGAATAGAGTAGGAGTACTGAAACTGGATGCTACAGTTTGTCCTTCACTCACATTTCTGTTAAGAACCGTGCCATCTATCGGAGAATAAATATTGGTAAGCGACAGGTTTTTGTTGGCAGTGGAAAGCTGAGCGGTTACGGTACCTACCTGTGCTTTTGCCATATTGTATTGATTGGTGGCATTATCATAGTCTGCTTTGCTGATAGCTCCCACCTTATAGAGTTGTGACTGTCGGTTGAAATTAATTTCGTTATAAGCAAGGTTGCTTTTTGCATTTTGTAGATTAGATTGGTACTGCTCAGATTGAAATTTGAGAAGATCCGGATCCAAAGTCGCTAAAAGCTGTCCCTTTTTTACCGTAGAATTAAAATCTACATAAATATTTTTGATGATTCCTGATACCTGAGTACCTACTGCAACGGTATCTACCGGTTGAATGGTTCCAGTAGCGGTGATGGAGTTTGAAATTTCTCCCATTTCAGGCTTTACCGTTTCCAGTTGGATTTTTATTTCTTTTTCTCTGATGAAGAAAAACCAGACTGCACCTATAACAATGATGCCGCCAACAACCCAATACAACCATTTTTTATTCTTTGTTTTCATAGTTTATTTTAGATTTATAGGGTTACCTGCATAAAATTCGTAAATCTGTTTATTGAGAACTGCAGTATATTTAGCCTGCAGATAATTTTGAATAGATTGAATGTAAAGCAATCGTTGCTGTTGAAGCTGTACATAATCAATACTGCCTATTTTCATTTGGGCATTCACAATATCATAACTCTGTTTGCTGATATCCATTTGTTTGGAAGCAGAATCATATTGTGATACCGCATTTTGCAGATTGATATAAGATTGTTCGATCTGTTGATTGAGAACTGTTTTGGTGTTTTGAAGATCAAGATTAGCCTGTTCTATGGCGATTTTTGATTTTTCAATCTGGGTTTTGTAGATCCTGTTATTGTAGAGCGGAATTCCAAGGCTTAATCCGATAGGCAGATAGAAATTGTTACCCAATTGATTAAAATAGTTTCCATTACCATTAGAATAATTGGTTGAAATATTTCCTACTACACTCAGGGTGGGCTGAATAGATGCCTGAGCCATTTTAAGATTGGTATTGGAGTTTTCCACATTCAATTCCCCATATTTTACTTCAGGGCGTTGACTTTGAGCGAGACTTTGAACTTCTTGCAAAGGTTTTAGCTGGTCATCTACCATAATACTGTCTGGTTTTACGATCTGGAAGTCATAATTCGTAGGTAATTGTAGAATTTGCTTTAGATTAACAATATTGGTTCTTAAATTATTCTGAGCTGATGTTAAATTATATTGATCTTGGGCAACCTGTGACTGAATCTGAAGATAATTGAGTTTGGAAAGACTCCCTGCCTTATAAAGCTGATCTCCTTGTTTTAACTGGGTTTGAGTGGTTTTTAAAACGCTTTCCAGAGAAATAATATTTTCCTCGTTCATTAAAATATTCAGATAGGCTTGAGTGATGTTTAAGGTGATATTGTTTTCAGATTCCTGAACAGATAAATCAGCCATCTGAACCAGTAGATTTTTCGAAGATTCATTATTTTTAATATAATTGGCATGGTAAAGCGTCATAGAAGAATTGACGCCTATACTTTGGGTTTGTGCTCCGGTGAGATGAAGCCCGTCATTTCCGTTAAGAGAAAAAAGACCTTGTGAAACCGTTCCGTTGAGGTTGGGATATTTTGCTTCTTTAGCCTGAAGCAGATCCTGCTGAGCTGAATTTTTTGAAAGCCTTAATGAATTGATGGAAATATTGTTCTCCTTTGCATATTCAATACAATTATCCAGAGTCCAGCGAGTAGGGTAATTGGGTGTTTGAGCAAATATTTCAAGCGTTATCAATGAGAATATCAAAAAGAAAAATCTGCGTTTCATCGTTTTGTTTTTGAAAATTCATAAATAATCCAGAAAAAATCAATCCAATTTAATAAAAAAAACTAATGTTTAACAAATTTTTAACCTGGAGCTTATTTTATTACGTTTAATTTTTAAAATATTAAAAATATATTAAAAGATTATGAATTTAAGTTTGTATATTTAAAACTTTATTCAAAAACAAGTCAAATATTTATTGTATCTTTGCAAAAATTTTAAAATAGTTAATGAATTTATTTACGGAAACCAATTTAAGTCCTGATATCCTTAAGGCAATTGGCGAACTGGGTTACGAAAGCCCAACAGAAATCCAAAAACAGACTATCCCTTTCATTCTTTCAGATATTCGCGATTTGATCGCACTTGCGCAGACAGGGACAGGCAAAACAGCAGCGTTTTCGCTTCCGATTTTGGATATGATTGACGATACGAGTCGCAAAATC
This sequence comes from Chryseobacterium sp. II3a, assembly GCF_057815135.1. Classification (NCBI taxonomy): domain Bacteria; kingdom Pseudomonadati; phylum Bacteroidota; class Flavobacteriia; order Flavobacteriales; family Weeksellaceae; genus Chryseobacterium; species Chryseobacterium sp. II3a. The sequence goes on from NZ_JBYPZJ010000006.1 coordinate 63,361, forward strand.
CAATTATTGGTGCTTTGTCCGACACGGGAATTATGTCTTCAGATTTCTAAAGACATAAAGAATTATTCTAAATACATGGACATCAAAACTACTGCAGTTTACGGTGGAAGTAGTATTGTAGATCAGATGAGATCTTTAAAGGATAAGCCACAGATTATTGTGGGAACTCCAGGTAGGGTCATTGACCTTATCAACAGAAAGGCTTTAGACTTTTCTGCGATTCATTGGTTAGTATTAGACGAAGCTGATGAAATGCTTTCTATGGGATTCAAGGATGAATTGGAAACCATTCTAAGCGAAACTCCGGAGACGAAACAAACTTTCTTATTCTCGGCTACGATGAATAAAGAAGTGGAAAGAATTTCCAAAAACTATCTTACAAAACCACACCGTATTTCAGTAGGTTCTATCAACGAAGTGAAGAAGAACATTACACACGAATACTATGTGGTAGGATACCGTCAGAAAAAAGAAGCATTAAAGAGATTAATTGATGCTAACCCGAACCAGTATTCCATTATTTTCTGTAGAACAAGAATGGAAACTCAGGAGGTTGCAGATTTCTTAATGCAGAACGGTTATGCAGCTGATGCCCTTCACGGAGACCTTTCTCAAGCGCAGAGAGATACGGTAATGAAGAAATTCAGATTGAAAAATATCGATATCCTTGTAGCCACAGACGTTGCAGCAAGAGGACTAGATGTAAACTCTCTTACTCACGTTATTCACTTCTCTTTACCTGATGATCCTGAAGTATTCGTTCACAGAAGTGGAAGAACAGGTAGAGCAGGAAAAGACGGTATTTCTATGGCTTTAATCAAGCCTGAAGAAAGCAGAAAGCTGAAGCAAATCAAATCTTCTACTAAAATTGAGATTAACGAAAAGTTTATTCCTACAGGAGAAGATATTATCAAAGCTCAGGTTGGAGGTGTTTTTGAAAAATTATTTACAGAACACGAAGATCTTTTTGAATTTGATGACAGCTTAATCCCGGATCTAAGCAACTTCACGAAAGAAGAATTAGTACACCAGTTGTTACAGTTCCAATTGAAGGACCTTGCTTTATATTACAAAGATAAACACGATCTTGTTGAGCAGAAGTTAAGCAGCAGAGATGATGATTACTCAAGAAGAGACCGTGGGCGTGATAGAGATAGAGACAGAGGTCGTGACAGAGATAGAGGAGAGCGAAGAGACAGAGATCGTGGTGGAAAACCAAGAAGAAAAGATGAAAACATGGTAAGATTCTTCTTCAATCTTGGTAAAAAAGATCATTTAAAGAAACTTGATGTTTTAGATATTATCAACAAAGCTACTGCTGGTGGAAAAACCAAGAAAAGAGCTGAAATCGGAGATATTGAGATTCTTGAGAAATTCTCTTTCTTCGAAGTTGAAAAAACATTCAAAGATAATGTTTTAAGCAACATTCAATCGATGAAATTTAAAGGAAAAGATATGAGAGCTGAAGTAGCTAACTAATCTCTTTTTATACCATATAAAACCGGCAGTAATGTCGGTTTTTTTATTTGGTAATCAGCAGGTAAGCGAATGTTAACAAAACTTAATGTTATATAGTTTCAGGTACAATCCTTTTTTAAGAAATTTGCACTCGAATTATAAATACTAAAAAATGGGAATTGGTAATATTTTCCACGCTTTTCAACCAAAAGATAAAATCTTCTTTGTACTTTTTGAGAAGGTAACTGAAAACCTAGTTGCAATGTCTGAAGAATTCAACGCTGGAATCAAGGATTTCGATCTTAATGACGATTCAATGTTGAAAAAAATGAGTGATTACGAACATAAGAATGACGAACTTACTCACGAAATCTTCGTAGAACTAGGGAAAAATTTCATCACTCCTTTCGATCGTGAAGATATTCACACGTTGGCAACAGGATTAGATGATATCGCTGATTATATCTATGCTTCTACAAAATATATTTTCTTATACAAGTCTCCTGAGATGAAAGCTTATTCAGATTTCTCTCTATTGATTCACAAAGCATGTCTTGAAATTCAGAATGCAATGAAAAACCTTAAAGGGTTTAAGAATATGGAGCAGGTGAAAGAAGCTTGTATTAAAGTAAACTCTATTGAGAACATTGCAGATGATTTGCTTTCTAACTCAATGGTAGATTTATTCGAAACGAATGATGCTATTAACATTATTAAAGTTTCATCAGTATTGAACTATCTTGAAATCGTAACAGATAAAGCAGAAGATGTTGCCAATACAATTGAGAACATCATGATTAAATACGCCTAAAAGATAACAATACATAGCAAAAAATGGAATTTCCGATTTTACTTGTAGTTATTATTGCGTTGGCGTTAATCTTTGATTATATCAATGGTTTCCATGATGCGGCCAACTCGATTGCAACTATCGTATCTACAAAAGTTTTAACTCCATTCCAGGCTGTACTTTGGGCAGCACTTTGGAACTTTGCAGCTTTCTTTATTGCTGCTTATATTATTGGAGAATTCAAAATTGGTAATACAATTGCCAAAACAGTTAACGAGAATTTTATCACGCTTGAAGTTATATTTTCCGGTTTGATGGCAGCTATTGCCTGGAACCTTCTGACTTGGTGGTTTGGAATTCCTTCCTCTTCATCACATACCTTAATCGGAGGATTCCTGGGAGCCGCTTTGATGCATGCTTTTATGATGGATTATCACGATGTAGCAGCAGCACAGCCAGGACTTGGATTCTGGGATACTGCGAAAGAAGCTCTTAACCAGGTTACCCATCAGAGCGTTGTGAAGTTTGATAAAGTAATTCCTATTTTCCTGTTCATTTTCATGGCACCAATCATAGGGATGATTATCTCGATCATTATTACGTTAATTATTGTTCACCTTTATAAAAGATCAAACCCACACAAAGCAGACCAGTCTTTTAAAAGACTACAGCTTGCTTCTTCGGCTTTATTCAGCTTAGGACACGGTTTGAATGATGCTCAGAAAGTAATGGGAATCATTGGAGCAGCTTTAATTTATTATCATGTCGAAATGCTTCATGATCCAGTCTATTTAAACATTCCTGCTGCTGGACGTTTTGATTACTTTGCACAGCATTATATCTGGGTTCCTTTAGTATCCTTTATTGCGATTGCATTAGGAACTATGAGCGGTGGTTGGAAGATCATCAAAACAATGGGAACAAAGATTACTAAAGTAACTTCATTAGAAGGAGTAAGTGCAGAAACTGCAGGAGCAATTACTTTATTTATCACAGACCACTTCGGTATTCCTGTATCTACAACACATACGATTACAGGTTCTATCATCGGGGTAGGATTAACGAAGAGAATTTCAGCAGTAAGATGGGGAATTACGGTAAGCTTACTTTGGGCTTGGGTATTAACCATTCCGATTTCAGCTTTAGTAGCTGGTATCACTTATCTTATTGTAACTTTCTTGTCTTAAGATAAAAAATCACAATTATCATATAAACTTTGTCCGTTTGGGCAAAGTTTTTTGTTTTTGAAAGTTGATTTAAAAGAAATTTCGGGCATAGGCCTCAATTAGATTAAATTATGAAAATATTTGTTTTTTTATGCTTTTTAATGTTGCTATCTGCATGTGGAGAACCCGATTGCAATAATGTAAAACAAGCTTTCTATCCTGATGAATATAATTTGATTGTTGGAGCATCAAGTATAGATAACACATGGATTAAAATTACAGGCTATGATCCCATAACAAATAAAAAATCTAATATTATGGTTCATAATAATTGGATCGACGATTACAACGAAGTTGAAACGGGAGATACGATAATGAAGAGAGCAGGAAACTTGGAACTTGCCATTCATAAAAAAGATACTATTATCAGACATGATTGGTATTGTATAGGAAAGCCTTATAAGTAAGTTGAATGCTTATTTAAGCAATATTATCAATTGAAGTAAAAGAAATGCTCTCAGTTAAGTATGCTAGTTTCTTTTATGACAAAAAACTTTAACCATTTGCACAAAGTTTTTTGTTTTATAAAGCCTCGAAAAATCGTATTTTTGTTCAAATTATAAGATTTTATGGAATTTTTAGACAGATACCAGCAGATTGTTGGGGACGCCATCAATAAATACACTTTTAAAGATAAACCTACGGAGCTGTATGAGCCGATGAACTATATCATTTCCCACGGTGGAAAACGTCTTCGTCCCATTATGGTGCTGATGGCTTGTGATCTGTTCGGAGGAGACCTGAAGCAGGCAATAAAACCAGCTTTAGCCATCGAGTTTTTCCATAATTTTACCCTGATCCATGATGATATTATGGATGAGGCGCCTTTAAGAAGAAATAAGCCTACAATCCACACTTTGCACGGGATCAATGTAGGAATTCTTTCCGGAGATGGATTAATGCTTAAAGCCTATAAATTCTTTGAAGATCTAGAACCTGAAATTTTTAAAGCGTGCATCAGAATCTTTACCCATACAGGACTTCTATTGTGTGAAGGACAACAATATGATATCAATTTCGAAACCCAGGAAAATGTAACTTTTGATGATTACATCAGAATGATTACTTATAAAACGGGAGTATTGAGTGCTTCTTCTTTTGAGATCGGAGCATTGATTGCTAAAGCAGATTTTAAAGATGCAAAAGCGATCTTCAATTTCGGAAAACACATCGGAATTGCATTCCAGATTATGGATGATTATCTTGATGTATTTGGAGATCAGGCGCAGTTTGGTAAAAAACATGCCGGAGATATCTATGAGAACAAGAAAACAGTTCTTTATCTGTTGGCAAGAGAACATGCTACAGAAGAAGAAAGAAAAGAACTGGATTACTGGTATTCTAAAAAGACTGATAATATTGATAAGATCTACGGGGTTGAAAAGATCTTCAGAAGAACAAAAGTGGATGAAAAAGCCCTTCGTCTGATCGAAAAACATAACGAGATCGGACAAAGCTATCTTCAGAAAATTGATATTCCTGAAGAAAAGAAAAAGCCGTTCATTGAGTTGGCAAATTACTTATTAAGAAGAGAAAGCTAAATAAGGTTGCAGATAATAGGTAGCAGGTAGTCGAATTACCTGTTTCCTATTACCTGCCAGCTAAAATCTATACAATGAAATTCAGAACAGAAGTTGATATTCCGAAATCAGAGAAAAAGATAGAGATTGAAGACAGGATATTCTCCATTGGGTCCTGCTTTGCCTCTGAAATGACGGAACTACTGAAGGATGGACAGCTTCAGACATTGAATAACCATTTTGGAACAATTTTTAATCCCTTTTCCATCAATAATGCGGTAAAAAGGCTTCATGATTCAGAATTTTATATAGAAGATGAACTGATTATCTATAATGAAGAATATATCTCTTTAGATCATCATACCAGTTTTGATACAAGGTATATTCATCAGACTTTAGACAAGATCAATAATGCCATTGAGACAGGAAACGCCTTCCTTCAGGAAGCAGACTGGATCATCATTACGTATGGATCTTCTTTCATCTATGAATTCCTTCCCAAACAAAAGCTTGTGGCTAACTGCCATAAAATTCCGCAGAAGTTTTTTGAGAAAAGGTTATTATCTCATCAGGAACTTACAGGTTCCATTTACAATACTATTCTGGAACTTAAAGATATCTGCAAAGAAGGAGTTCAGATCTTATTTTCCGTTTCTCCCGTAAGGCATACCAAGGACGGGATGGTGGAGAATCAACTGAGTAAATCTAAGTTAATTACTGCCATTCATGAATCAATATCCATGTTTGAGGACTGTCATTATCTGCCTGTTTACGAAATTTTGATGGATGACCTCCGGGATTACCGCTTTTATAAAGAAGATATGATCCATCCGAGCAGCCAAGCCGTTAATTATATTTTTGATAAGTTCGGAGATTCTTATTTCTCAGAAGATACCAAAGATTTTATAAAAGAAAACTTTAAGATCATGAGAGCACTGGAGCATAGAACCAATGATGTGAAAGATCCTAAGTTTATTGAATTCAGAGAGAAGCTGGATAAGAGAATTGAAAATCAACGAAAAAAAGTAAAACATACTATATTCAAATGATTGATTTTACAAAGATTGACTATTTGAAAACAGGAAATGACAAACAAAGAAGGGTATATGCACTTCTTACAAAACACCGTATTTTTGAAAAACTAAAAGAATATTCCCCAATTTTAGCAGGGACCATTCCTATTGAAATTGATACAGAAGAAAGTGATTTGGACCTCATTTTTGAGGTAGACTTAAGGTTTGAGGAAGATTTTCTGGATGATTTAATGTTTAGTCGGTTTATTCCTTATGATGTAGAGGTGAAATACCCCATTGTAAATGGTGAAAAGTCCATTACATTAAATTTTATACTGGATGGGTTTCCCATTGAGATTTTCGGACAGAATAAACCTACGATTCAGCAAAATGCTTATCTTCATATGATTGCTGAACACAAAATATTACAGGAAAAAGGAGAAGAATTTAAACAAAAAATAATAGAGCTTAAAAAACAGGGAATAAAGACAGAACCGGCTTTCGGAATATTACTCGGCCTTGAAAACCCTTATGAAGATCTATTAAAATTGTAAATAAAATGATTGATACACATACCCATTTATACGCAGAAGAATTTGATGAAGATAGAAAAGAAGCTATTCAGAGAGCTTTAGATAAAGGAATCACAGAGTTTTATCTCCCGGCTATTGATTCCGAATCCCATGAGAAAATGTTGAAGCTGGAAACTGAATATCCAGGACAAATTTTTTCAATGATGGGACTTCATCCTTGTTATGTAAAACCGGAATCCTGGGAAAAAGAATTAGAGATCGTTAAGAATTATCTCGATCAAAGGCATTTTCCTGCAATAGGGGAGATTGGGATTGATTTGTATTGGGATAAAACAACTTTGGATATTCAGGTAAAAGCTTTTGAACAACAGATTGATTGGGCCATAGAAAAGAACCTGCCAATTGTGATCCATACCAGAGAAAGTTTTGATGAAACGTTTGAAGTGTTGGAAAGAAAAAAACATCCTAAATTAAGAGGAATCTTCCATTGTTTCTCTGGAAATCTGGAACAGGCCCAGCATGCCATCGATCTGAATTTCATTTTAGGAATCGGTGGAGTAGTAACTTTTAAAAACGGGAAAATAGATCAGTTTCTGAGTGAAATTCCTTTGGATAAAATCGTATTGGAGACAGATTCTCCTTATTTAGCTCCGGTTCCACACAGGGGAAAGAGAAACGAAAGCTCATATCTTGATCTGGTCGCTGGAAAAATGGTGAATATTTATGGTAAAGACTTTTCTGAGATAGATAGGGTTACAACTGAAAATGCAAAGAAAATATTTGTAAACGGTTAAATAAAAAAACAAACCCTCTCATTTTTGAGAGGGTTTGTTTTTTATTTTTTTCTGGTGAAATTCTTATTCTTAGGCTTTTTAAATCCAGTAGAAGGAGTTTCTGAAGGCTTCGGCTTCTTTTTATTTCTATTATTATTGGGTCTGGAGCTGTTATTAGGTCTTTGTGGTCTTTCACCACCTGCAGCAACAGGTTTGTTATTAGAATCTCTTTTCTGTGCTACAAGATCATCCGTATGGAATGGGTGGTTCTTGATAACAGGAATTTTCTTTCCGATCAGTTTTTCTGTATTTTTCAGATTAAGAAGATCCAGCCCGTCTACAAAAGAAATAGAAGTTCCTTCTGCTCCGGCTCTACCAGTTCTACCAATTCTGTGTACATACGTTTCAGAAACATCAGAGAGTTCAAAATTGATAACGAATTTCAGCTCATCAATATCAATTCCTCTTGCAGCAATATCAGTAGCTACCAGAACTCTTGTTTTCCCAGATTTAAAATTATTAAGGGCATTCTGTCTTGCATTTTGAGATTTATTCCCGTGAATCGCTTCTGCAGAGATATTGTCTTTTTGAAGCTTTCGGGCAATCTTATCTGCACCATGCTTTGTTCTGGCGAATACCAATACAGAATCTGAAATATCACTCTGAAGAATATGAGATAAAAGATTCAGCTTGTTCTCCTTTTCTACAAAATAAACAGATTGTTGAATCGTATCTGCTGTAGAAGAGACAGGTGTAACTTCTACCTTCACAGGATTATTTAATATTGAATTAGCTAGTTTCTGAATTTCTCCCGGCATTGTGGCAGAGAAGAATAAGGTTTGTCTTTTTTGTGGTAACAGCTTGATGATTCTTTTTACATCATGTACAAATCCCATATCCAGCATTCTATCTGCTTCATCAAGAACAAATATTTCAAGATTTTTTAAGCTGATAATGCCCTGTGCAATGAAGTCAAGAAGTCTTCCGGGAGTAGCGACCAAAATATCAACCCCTTTTTTTATAGCAGCTTCTTGGTTACCTTGTTTTACTCCTCCGAAAATAACAAGTTCCTTCAGCGGAAGATATTTACCGTAAGCATGAATGTTTTCCTCAATCTGAATCGCCAATTCTCTAGTAGGCGTAAGGATTAAGGCTTTTATATTTTTGTTCGGTATTTTATTTTTAGATAGATTCTGTAAAATAGGAATTGCAAACGCTGCTGTTTTTCCTGTTCCTGTCTGTGCACAGCCTAAAAAGTCTTTGCCTTGTAAAATTTCAGGGATAGATCTTTCCTGAATGGGGGTTGGAGTTGTATATCCTTGTTCCTTGATTGCCTTAGCAATAGGTTCTATTAAGTTTAAGTCTGTAAAATTCAAATGAATTATTTTAAAATTTAAATAAAAATTCCTTCTGTCTGAAAGAATTACATTTTGCAAAGGTAGGTTAAAAATTTAAGAACTTAATAAATTCGGTTTGATAGGTAGATCGTTATAAGTAAGGAAAGGGAGACTTGAATATTTTTTAATTAAATATTTTAAGATTATTTCGAAATTGATGGCTGGAAGGCTTGTAAAAAACAATTCCTTTTTAAATCTAAAAAGGAATTGTTTTTCTGAATATAACTTAGATATTTTATTTTACCTTGGTCCATTGTTGGTTCTTTCTCAGATTCTCAAAAAAATGATAGACTTCTGAAAGCTTTTCACTTCCTCGTTTTCCATAGTCTTCCACATTCTTTGATGTACCATCCGCAAAGTTGATTCTTAAATAAGAGGTAGGCAAATCTGTAATATTTTTTTCTCCGTATTTATCTTTTAAATTCTTTACCTCTAAACCATCCAGTAAACTGATAAGCTTATTATAATCCTCTTCCTTAATAGTTCCTTTAAAAGTTCCTTCGCGGGGTTTAGAAAATTCGTCTTTTGAAGGTTTATCGGAAAAATTAAAGTGCTCCGCTTCAAAAATAGCCGTTCTATCCGGATTGATGGTCATTGTAAATACAGGGCAGAATCCGAAACATGGAGTGGCCTGGTATTCTATCTTAGAATATTTTGAATTTACTTTCTGAGAAGTACAGGAAAATAAAAATATAAAAGCACAAAGGCTTAGTACATATTTCATAGTTGACAATTTTATAGACACTCTTTCAATAATTGTTCCAAAGAGTTTTATGGTATCTTTTCCCAGTCCTGATTAAATCTTAGGTTGAACAAGATTTTATAAAGTTTTTTAAGCCCATAAGTTCCTACTAATCCGTAGTCCTCAATCTTCTTTATTTTTCCAGTATTGTAGACAATCGTAAGAGTAGAGGAAGGATTATCAGTTGCAGAGATTGAATAACTGTTATTGAGGTTTGGAAAGTCAATATAATTCAATAGCTCTTCAATAGCAGCAAAATCTGAAGGCTTTATCTGGCTTTTAAAAACTCCTTCATTTTTACCTTTATTTAAATTTCCGATTGCATTAGCGGCGGCAACTTGATCATTATCATCTATGAAGTTAAAAGCAAGTGCTGTGAATGTAGAAAACTTATTTTTATGGAGTTCCAATTCAAATATAGGGCAAGTTCCGTAACATGGCCCTGCTTTATAAGAAATCTGTTTAACAGAATACGTTTTCGGTTTGGGATTGTATTCTATGAAATCATCAAATTTATAGGTTAGAATTTTAGATAACATTTTTTCGGGTGTATTAGAAAACATACTGTTATCTTTATAGTAGATGTTAATATAATCCATTCCATCAATTTTGATGACTTTGGGAATAGTAAAATCACGATAACGGCGCATCACATCTTTAAGTACATATCCTGATGCCAAATCGAAGATTACCTTCACACTGGTATTACAGGAAGTCTCTTTTTTTTGGCCCATGGAAGTTTGTATACAGCTTTTATTATCACCTATAAAAAGGAGGTCGGTCCTGCCATCATGATTGAAATCCCCTTTGTAAAAACTTTTGTTGACCCCTAAGATTTTTGCTTTTTTCTTAATTTTTTGAGAAATAATTTCATTGTCAAAATCTTTAATTGTTTTCAACGTAAATTCAGAGAGAAAATCATCTTTGCTTTTGGAACAAGATCTTATAAAAGACTCAACCTCGGGGATTGTCCCGAGGCTGTCTATTTTTGAAGGATTACTTTGTGAGAAGTAATATTGATGAATTACAAAAAGTAAAACTGTAATTATTTTCTTATCCATGCAGTTGTTTCCAAATAGCATCTTTTAGTTCTACAAGACCTTCTCCGGTAACTCCGGAAAAGAATAGAGGTTGTTTATTCTCTGGGAACTCGGCAGAAATTTCTTTTTTCAGTTCATCATCCAAAAGATCGGATTTTGAAATCGAAACAATGAAATCTTTATCTAAAAGTTCATGATTATATTCCTTCAATTCATTTTCCAGAATCTTAAATTCCTGGAAATGATCTTCAGAATCTGCAGGAATTAAAAACAATAGGATAGAGTTTCTTTCAATATGTCTAAGGAATCTGTGTCCTAATCCTTTTCCTTCTGCTGCTCCTTCAATGATTCCAGGAATATCAGCCATTACAAAAGATTTGTAATTTCTGTAATCCACGATTCCTAGGTTAGGAGTTAGAGTGGTAAAGGCATAGTTGGCAATCTTAGGTTTTGCCGCAGAAACAGAAGCTAGGAGTGTAGATTTTCCGGCATTTGGAAAGCCAACCAATCCTACATCGGCTAAAATTTTAAGCTCAAAGACAATGTATCCTTCCTGCCCATCCATTCCGGGTTGAGCATATCTTGGAGTTTGATTGGTAGAAGATTTGAAGAATTCGTTTCCTCTTCCCCCTTTTCCTCCTTCCATCAAGATAATTTCCTGCTTGTCTTCAAGGATTTCACCGATAATTTCTCCTTCTTCATTTTTAGCGATCGTTCCAATAGGAACATCGATATAAATATCAGAACCGTCAGCACCGGTAAGCTGGTTTTTTGCTCCGTTTTCACCACGTTCTGCTTTAATGTGACGGGTGTATCGAAGCGGAAGTAAAGTCCATTCCTGAGCATTTCCCCTCATAATGACGTGTCCACCACGACCTCCGTCACCTCCATCAGGGCCACCTTTAGGAATATATTTTTCACGGCGAAGATGGGCAGAACCAGCACCTCCGTGTCCGCTTTTACAATGGATCTTTACGTAATCTACAAAGTTAGACATATAGTATTTGTTACGAGTTGCGAGCTACGGGACGAAAATACGTATCCCGTATCCCGAACCTCGATTATTTAATTTTTTCTACCTCAGCGAAAAGTTTTTGAGCAATCTCATCAATTTCTCCTACACCGTTTACTTCAACATATTTTCCTTGTTGTTTGTAAAGCTCTGCTACTTCTGCTGTTTTAGTATAATATTCTTTAATTCTGTTTTCGATGATCTCTACATTGCTGTCGTCTGATCTACCGCTGGTTTCTCCTCTTTTCAGAAGTCTTTCCACCAAAATTTTATCTTCTACGATTAATGAAAGACAAATGTCGATCTCATCATTAAGCTCTTCTTTAACGATTTTTTCCAATGCTTCTGTCTGAGCAGTTGTTCTTGGATAACCATCAAAGATAAAACCGTTAGTATCAGTAGGTTTTCTGATCTCATCAATCAGCATATCTGTTGTTACCTGATCCGGAACCAATTCTCCCTTATCGATGTAAGACTTAGCCAGTTTTCCTAGTTCAGTGTCGTTTTTCATATTGTATCTGAAAAGATCACCTGTTGAAATCTGCTTTAGATTAAATTTCTCGATTAGATTCTGAGCTTGTGTTCCTTTTCCACTTCCTGGAGGGCCGAACAGAACAATGTTTATCATAATGTTGTTTCGCTTCCAGCAATGAGCACCTGCTTCTTGCTTTTAGCTTTATTTAGTTAATATTTTACTTTATTTCGATTGAATATTTAAAGCTAAAAGCCAAGTAGCTAATAGCTATAGGCATTTAATGATTGATTTGTCCGTCTTCTAATTGGTACAAATTAGGTAGGTTTCTTCCTAATTCATCGTAGTCCAATCCATAACCAAGAACAAATTTATTTGGAATTTCCTTTCCAATATAATCCAATTTGAAATCCTTCTTGTAAATCTCAGGCTTCAGTAAGAAACTTGCCAGTTTTACAGATTTAGGACGCTGTGTTTCCTGGAAGTATTTGAAAAGACTTTCAACCGTATTTCCTGTATCAACAATGTCTTCTACAAGAATGATGTGACGGTCTTTTACATCTTTTGTAAGTTCCATTTTCTGATAAACAATCCCTGTAGATTCAGTTCCCACATAAGAACTCATTTGAAGAAACGCAATTTCGCATTCCCCAGGATAATATTTTAAAAGATCTGAGAAGAACATGATAACTCCATTCAAAACACCAATGAAAACAGGAACTTCGTCTTTGTAATCTTCATAAATTCTTAATGCTGTCTCTTTTACAATTTCCTGAATTTCGGCATCCTTTAAATAAGGAACGAAAGTTTTGTCGTGAACTTTAATACTTTCCATAAAAAATTTTAGTAGTTGGCAAAGTTACGGATTTTAGATTTTTCATTAAAATCTTTTTGTGTTTAATCGTAGATTTGTACTATATTTGTTCTCTCAAAACCCATAAATACAGACATGTAGGATATAATTTCTTTCAGATTCAACGAAACGGTAACTAACGAGTTGCCGGTGTTTAACCTTTATTAAGAAAGAAATCATGATTTTACTGCAAAATATATCCTTTGGGTTTCCGGGAGGAAATCTCCTTTTTAATCGTATCAATTTAACAATACCCTCTCATACCAAAACAGCTTTGGTAGGAAGTAACGGCATGGGGAAATCTACCCTGCTGAGGATCATAGCAAATGTAATACAACCCTTAGAGGGAACGATAAACGTTCAGGGCGAAATTTTCTATGTTCCCCAAATGTTCGGAAACTTTAATCATTTAACCATTGCACAATGCTTGAACATAGATCAGAAGCTTTTAGCACTTGAAAAAATTACGAGTGGGGAAGTAGATGAACGGTATTTTGAAACTCTGAATGACGATTGGGATATTGAAGAACGCTGCCAGAACGCATTACAATACTGGAATCTTCAAGATTTTGATTTAAACCAAAAACTAGAAGGTTTAAGCGGTGGGCAGAAGACTAAAGTTTTCCTTGCCGGAATTCAGATCAATCAGCCTGATATCATTATTTTGGATGAACCTACGAATCACCTTGATTTAGAGGGACGAAAGCTGCTATATGATCTTATTGAAAAAGTAAATGCCACTGTTTTAATGGTGAGCCATGACAGAATATTGCTGAACCTTGTAGATACAATTTTTGAATTAAGCAATCAGGGAATAGCTTCCTATGGTGGCAATTATGATTTCTACACAGAACAAAAAGAAGTGGAAGAGGAGGCTTTACAAAATGATATTCACGCTAAGGAACGTGCCTTAAAAAAAGCTAAAGAGAAAGAACGTGAAACCATAGAACGCAAACAGAAACTGGATGCCCGCGGAAAACAGAAACAAGAAAAATCCGGAGTCGCCAGAATTATGATGAATACACTTCGGAACAATGCGGAGAAAAATACCTCAAAATTGAAGAGTGTACATGCTGAAAAGATTACAGGTATTTCAGGAGACTTGAGGGAATTGCGCTCTTCTGTAAGGAATTCTGATCAGATGAAAGTTAATTTCAACGATTCCGGTTTGCATACAGGGAAAATTTTGATTACCGCTGAAAGTATTAATTTTAGCTATGCAGAAGAAAAGCTCTGGAAGGAAAATATGGATATTGAAGTACGAAGTGGAGACCGAATTTCAATTAAAGGTTCCAATGGCTCAGGGAAAACGACTCTCATCAAAATTTTATTGGGAAGTATACCGCCTTCTGTTGGAAATATTAACCGCGCTGAATTCAATAGTCTCTATATAGATCAAGAATATTCTCTGATTGATAATGATCTCACATTGTATGATTTTGTACAGACGTTCAATGATAGTGCTTTACAGGAATCGGAAGTGAAGACATTGCTTGCAAGATTTTTATTCAGTAAGGAAACCTGGGACAAGAAATGCGGAGTTTTAAGTGGTGGAGAGCGTTTGAGACTTCTCTTATGCGGACTTTCTGTCAGCAATAAAGCTCCAGATATGATCATCCTTGATGAACCTACCAATAACCTTGATTTGCAAAATGTAGAAATTCTGACCAATTCTATTAAAGATTATCAAGGAACGCTGATGGTGATCTCACATGATGAAGTTTTTCTGGAAGAGATTGGAATTGATAGGGAAGTCATTCTGGAATAAATTATTTCTCGCAGATTTCACAGATTTCGCAGATGTTTCTGTATAATTGAATCTGCTGAATCTGCGAGAGTTTATTAAATTAAGAATATTCGAAGCTTATTGATTCATCCTGTTTCTTTCCTCTTCATTTCCAAAATTTCTATCCTTAGATTTCAGATCATTATTCCCGAATCTGTAACTTAATGAAAGTCTGAACCCTCTTGTATAATTATTGTTTCTGAAATTGGTTTCAATACCATTGGATTGATAGGAGATCAAAGGTCTTTGTCTGTTCAGAAGATCAGTTCCGGTAAGAGATACAGAGAATTTTTTATCAAGGCACAGAACCTTTACTGTCACATCCAAAATATTCATTGTGGAAATATGGAAAATTTGGTATCTGCCCGGAAGTTGTAACCCATAATTGACACTCAGAGAAATTGTTTTTTTCTTATTCAGAGTAAAGTCATTATTACTATACAGATAAGCATTGTAGCCATCAATAGAAGCGGTGTAAGGAACTTTAGATTTTACATTCTGATAATTAACATTGAATCCTGAAAAGCTGTTCCACCATTTTACAGCACTGAAATTATAAGAGGTGGAAAAACCAATCTGGTAAGTGTTTGCATAATTTACAGGAGTATTCCTGGTCACATTGGTTTCCGGATTTAAAATAGATAATGCCTGACCGAAATCTGAAACTTTCGAATAATATAATGAAGAAGTCCATTTTTGCCCCTTGATATAAGAAAACTCAACATTGTCAATAATAGAAGGCTTCAGATAAGGGTTGCCTTCGGAATAATAAAAAGGACTTGAACGGACAACAAATGGATTCAGGTAATCAAAATCCGGACGTCTGATTCTTCTGTTGTAATTCAATGAAAAAGAATGGTTGTTGTTCATCGTATAAGTAAGATAAGCTGTTGGAAACAGTTTGATGTAATCATTTTTGTCAGTTTGATTACGGGTTTCTGAAAACCCGGTTGTTTGGGTTGCTTCAGCACGTAATCCAAGTTTAGCTTCCCAATGGCTATTAAATTTTCTGCTTAATGAAAAATATAAAGCCTCATTATATTCTTTATAAATGAAGGTATTGGATTGATCGGTATTAAGGACTGGAACACCGGTTTCTTTATTGTACGCTAAAAAATTATTATCAGTACGGGTAAAAGAAAAACGGCCGCCAAAATTAAAGTCTGCCCAGGAAAGTTTGGTTTCCAGATCTGCTTTTCCTGAATAATTACGGATTTTGTTCACGTTTGAGTTTAAAGCTGAAAAATAAGTCCCGGGAAGCACTTGCATTTTAGAATTAAGTTCACTTCCGTAGAAATCTCTTGCATCATCCTTTTTATATTCAAAAAAATCAAAATCTGTAGTAAGTACAGTTTTAGCACTGTCCATTTTTATGGTGTTAAACCAGTTCAAACTGTTAATGTTAGGTTTATTGGAAGATTGAGTGTCAGAAGAAATAAAAGAATCAGGTTGAGAAGTTTGATAATTAATTCTTGAAGTAAGCGGCGAACTTGAACCATTTTCTGTACTGAAACTTCCCAGGTATTTTAATCCGGTTGTCCATTGATCTGTAACTTTGTAATCAGCTCCTAAACTGATTCCCAGATTTTTATTTTTGCTGGCGCTCTGAGTATCCATAGCCCACAATTCATTTTGATAATAAGTATTGCTTTGGGAGCTTGATCGGGATTTTTGTTGTTCCATATACACGGAAGATTGTAGAGAAAGCTTTCCATGATTATAATTAAACATGCCCTGTACGCTGTTTGCTGCATAAAATCGTTGCGTATAATTGGTTCCCACACTCGCATTCCATGAATTGCTTTTGGCTGTTTTAAGTTTAATATTGATAATACCATTATTTCCTTCCGCTTCATATTTTGCTGGAGGAGAAGTGATCACCTCAATGCTTTTAATATTATCTGAAGGAATCGTTTTCAGAAAAGCGGCTACCTCGCTTGCGGGCATCTTTTGAAGACGGTCATCAATCATAATCAATACTTCACCTTTACCCACAATCGAAATTGTTTCATTTTGTACCCTTACCATCGGGGCAGATTTCAAAGCGTCCAATGCGTTGCCTCCTGTTGAAGCTGTAGAATTTTCAACATTATAAATCAGACGGTCTACCTTTCTTTCAATAATTTTTTTCTGTTTTTTTATAACAACAGTTTCTAAAGAAGTTTCATTGTTGGTTTCTTTTTCCTGTGCATTCATTGTATTGATGAATAGAAGAAGTATCGCTGGAAGAAGTAAAGTTTTCATAATCTTTGTCTTTGTTTTTCAGCAAAACTGCAGCTTTGAGCCAGCTGAAACCAATTTTATCGACGTTCCTCCCTATTTTGTCGACAAACCTGGAGCGGAGCTCTTTCATAAAAACCTATTTTTACAAAAAAATTATAACCGATATGGGAAAACTATATCTGAATAAAAAGACAGAGATTGGGCTGCACGTCTTATTTTGGCTGCTGATCTTATACTTTATGCTGATAGGGAAACCGCTTTCTTTTGAAATGCCGGAACTGGATTTGTTCCTTAAAACCTATGCTGTAGTCTTTGTACTCACCTTCTATTTTAATTATGTTGTGGTAATGCCAAGAATCTTCACAGATTTTAAATGGATAAAACTATTAGTAGGAATTATCATTACTTATCTGTTCTTTACATTAACTCGTTTTGTCATTGAACAGATTTTTACAGACTGGTGGCTGGGGCAGGTGAATTATACAAATCCGGTTTTAGGAAGTTATCTTTTCGACAATCTTGCGTATAGCAGCAGACCTATTATTTTTAGTTCATTTTTATGGTTAATTATCCATGTCATAAGGCTTTTAGAATATAATAAGGTTATTCTGGAAGAACAGAAAAATACGGAGATTAAATTTCTTAAAGCTCAGATCAATCCTCATTTTATTTTCAATACTTTAAATAATATCTATTCAATGGTTCACTTTCAATCACCGGAATCCCTTTCTGCTATTGAAAAACTGAGCAGCATCATGCGTTTTACTACCTATGAGGCACAGAAGGAGTATATTGCCTTGTCAGAAGAACTGGATTATATAAAAGCCTATATAGAACTGGAAGAATTAAGACATTATGAAAATAATATTGTAAAATGGCAGTCGGGAATTAAAGATGAAAAACAAAGGATAGCGCCCTACATTCTGTCGCCGTTGGTAGAAAATGCCTTGAAACATGGTGCATATTCAGAGCAAAACCCAATTGAGATCAATATATTTACAGACGACAAGCATTTGAATTTTGAAGTACTCAATGCGATAGGAAACAAAAAAACAGATAAATTAGGAGGTATTGGGCTGGATAACCTTAAAAACAGATTAGATATGCTGTATCATGACAAATATAAACTGGAAACCATCCAGCTTGACAATACATTTAAAGCATCCATACAAATTCAATTTTCATGAAACAAAAGATCAATTGTATTATCCTTGATGATGAACCCTTTGCAGTAAGGCTTTTGAATGATTATGCCTTAAAAACTGATCTGCTGAATATCATATATGCCGGCAGTGATGTATATGAAGTGATGAAATTGCTGGGTTCAGAAAATATAGATCTTATTTTTATTGACATTCAGATGCCTGAGCTTACAGGAATTGAAATGATGAAAATGTTTAATAAGAATCATAATTTTATTGTAACCACTGCATATGCTGAATATGCTTTGGAAGCTTTCGATTTTCATGTGGTGGATTTTTTGCTGAAGCCTATTACCTTCAATCGCTTTTATCAGGGAGTACAGAAATTTATACAATGGCAGCAGGCTTTTATTCCTGAACCACAAACAGAACACCTTTTTGTACGCGCAGACAGAAAATATTATAAAATTGCCTTTGATGAGGTGGTTTATATTGAAGGATTAAAAGATTATATCAGAATTCACACTATCAATGATAAAGTAATGGTATTGGAAAATATGAAAGATATTTTAGAGAAACTTCCGGAAAACAGATTTATGAGAATCCATCGGTCTTACATTATAGCAACTGATAAAATCAAAGTTATTGATGGAAACAGAATCCAGATGAGAAATATGGATTTTGTGACAGTAGGAGAAACCTACCGAAAACTTTTCTCAGAATGGATTGAAACCAGCAGATAATTCTGCCTTAAGCCTTTATATTATATAATTTTTTGATGATGTTGAATTCTCAATTTCAAGAAAAAATCAGGACAGATAACAAAATCACTATCCCTAAAATACAAGAATCTAAATTATCTCGCAGATTTTACAGATTACGCAGAATTTATACATAATCATCTGTGAAAATCCGTGTATTCTGTGGGAAAAAGACTATTGCATCGCCTCTATTTGCGAGAACCTATTTACAATGTCTTAACATCCAATCATAAATCTCACTCAGCACCTGCTCCCGTATTTCCTCATTCAAAATTTCATGGCGCATCTCCGGATAGATCTTTGTCTCCACATCCTGGAATCCATCAGCCTTTAAATTATTGACCGTCACCATCACCCCCTTACTGAAATCACCAATCGGATCATTCTGACCGCTTACAAACAGAAAAGGAAATGACGGAGAAATAGAAGAAGCCCAATTCCTTGAAGTCGCTCTTTTATAAACCGTAAATAGCGTATAAAAAGCATTGTTGGTAAAAGGAATTCCACACAATTCATCCTGTTCAAAAGCAGTTCTGTTTTTGGTGTTAATGCTGAGCCAGCTTGTATCACCAAAGTCTTTGTCCTTCTTAAAATGTTTATTATTGACCTTAGTAAACACAGAATTTAAAAAAGTATGATGTTTTGGAGCTATGACATTAGCCAAAGATAAATATCCTCTTAATAGGTCAATTCCCGGCAAAGGACCACCAGTTCCGGTAATAATGGCTCCTGTAAATTTTTTACTTGCCTTCTGAAGCAGACAACGCGTAATAAAAGATCCCATAGAATGCCCGATAATAAAATGCGGAACATCCGGATATTGTTCAGCAAGATGATCTGCCATCATTCCTGCATCGGCAATTAATCTCTCATCCGGTTTTTCAAGCTGGAAGAAGCCAATCTCATTTTTATCTTTTACAGATTTTCCATGTCCCAAATGGTCATACGTCAGCACTGCAATCCCGTGACTGGCAAAGAACTCTGCGATTTCTGTGTATCTTCCGCTGTGTTCCTGCATGCCGTGAACGATGAGCAGGGTGGCTTTTGCGGTTTGTGGAGTGAATAGAGTGTGAAACAGGTCTGACTCTTTGTTGAGGTTGGAGGGAAGGTATGCTGATTTTTGTGATGAATTCATAAGAATGTTTAAGTGGTAAGCTATTTTATTTTGATGTCAGGGAGTTTATAATTTCCAACAATTCCATTAAATATTATGATGAGACTTTGTTAGTGTTTTCAATTTTGGATGATGAGTATTTTATTGGAGATAAGATGGTAGAACAATTGATTGGTAATTGTTCTTAAGCTTTGTTAATCAAAACTTAAAAGTATCTATAAATCTAAATAACCAAAATATTCATTTGGTGGAATACTTAAATCTATAAAATTAAAATTTGGCTTTTGTCCTTCTTCTTGGAGAAGATTATAAATTTTAATACTCTCGGTGTCTGAAGACAAATAATAAATGGTATTTTTCTCTACATCTGCTTGAGAAAATAATTTTGAGTCATTTGGAATTATATTTCTTTCAGCTAGTTTTAATTTTCCTTTTTTTGTGAAAACTATTTTAGCAATTTCTCCTGTTTTAATAGCATGATTCAAATTAAATGGAAGAATAGCTAAATTTCTTAAAGGTAGTTCTGATATCGAACCTCCAACACAATATTCAGCAATTGAAATTGTTGAAATGTGCATTTTGATGTCATTGTTTAAAAAATATTTATAGTATTCCAAAGCATTTCTAAATAATGGATCTGCATCATTTAAAAACCTAATAAAGAAACTAGTGTCTAGTAAAACTCCATTAACTTTCATAGCTTCCTCTTATTTGTCTTAACCATTCATCAGGATTAATATTTGAAAGCCAAGATTGTTTTGCTTTATCTCTTAATTTTTTCAAATAATTTTCATCAAAAATGGGATTATAATCAATTAACTCAATGAATTCTAAATTTGTAAAATCAATTTCCCCGTTTTCTGAATGCTGATTACCTTTAGCTCTTATACCTAAAGATTTGTATAGAATATTTTCTTCTTGTTGTTCTAAGAATGAAATTGGAGTTTGAATTCTAACTGTTCCATATTCATCAGTCAATAAATGAATATTAGCTTTATCTTTACCTCCTGCATTAGTTATTTTTCCATAAAAATAAAATTCTGCTTCAGCCCAAATTGCTTCTGTTCTTTTAAAATCAGAGAATTTATCAATTCGAATACTATTAGACTCTTCAAGTGATGTCGTTATATCAAAAGCAAAATCTTTTTTCTTTGCTAAATCTTGAAGGTTTTCAATAGCTTTAGCTGTTGCTAAATCTAAATAATCAATAGTATTAGTCTGCGAAATTAAACCTAATATAGCATTAAAACTAACTATATATTGTATGCCGGTTTTAAAAATATTTCTAACAGATCCTTCTTTAATATCATAAGAAATTAAAGGCCTATTTTTTTTATCTCCAGAATATAACAAGTCATCAACATTGTTTAATATAGAAATTATTTCCTTGATATCAAAGTTATCAGGATTTATATCTACGTTTCCAATTTTTCCAGAAACTTTTATTTCTATTTGACCATGTTTTTCCACAAAACAAAAGTAAACAAATTTTTATTTCAAAAAATTATACGACATGACTTTATTATTTTTGGATTAAATAATTTTAATACCTTCAACCCTATGATTTTCACCCAATCCAAAAATAAATATCCCCTATAATTTGGCTGTCATTTTTTTTAAAAGTAATTTTGCACGAATCTTAAAACAAAAGTAAAATATGTCAACTTATGTAGTTGTAGGTCTTCAGTATGGAGATGAAGGTAAAGGTAAAATCACGGATGTTTTATCTGCAAAATCAGACTATGTAGTACGTTTCCAAGGAGGAGACAATGCTGGTCACACGGTTTATGTTGGTGATGAAAAATTCGTTCTGCACCTTCTTCCTTCAGGAGTTCTTCAATGCAAAGGGAAATGTATCATTGCAAACGGAGTAGTGGTAAACCCTAAGTCTTTTATTAAAGAAGTTGGTCAGATCGAGAGCAAAAACTTGAGAACAGACCACATTTTTATCAGCAGAAGAGCGCATGTCATCATGCCTTACCACATCCTTTTGGATACTTACCGTGAAGAGGAACACGGCGGAACTCAGATCGGAACAACCAAAAAAGGAATCGGACCTTGTTATGAAGATAAAATTGCAAGAGTAGGAATCAGAATGGTTGACCTATTAAACCCTGAGATTTTAAGAGATAAAATTGAGAAAAACTTAAAAGTTAAGAACTCTCTTTTTGAAAAATATTACGGAAAACCGGCGTTAGATGTTGAAGAAATTTATAATGAATATTTAGAAATCGGAAAACAGCTTCAGGATAGAATCGTTGATACTGAATTAGAATTAAACGAAGCAATCAGAGACGGTAAAAACGTTTTGTTTGAAGGAGCACAGGCATTGATGCTTGATATCGATTTCGGTACTTATCCATACGTAACTTCATCTTCTCCATCTACAGGAGGGGTGTGTTCAGGAGCAGGAGTTCCGCCAACATCACTTCAAAACTTGATCGGAGT
The DNA here is from genome assembly GCF_057815135.1 of Chryseobacterium sp. II3a. Classification (NCBI taxonomy): domain Bacteria; kingdom Pseudomonadati; phylum Bacteroidota; class Flavobacteriia; order Flavobacteriales; family Weeksellaceae; genus Chryseobacterium; species Chryseobacterium sp. II3a. The sequence continues at coordinate 85,664 of NZ_JBYPZJ010000006.1, forward strand.
TGCAAAAGCATACTGTACAAGAGTAGGTAACGGACCTTTCCCATCTGAATTAGACAATGAATTAGGTGAAAAGATCAGACAAATTGGTGGTGAGTTCGGGGCTACTACAGGTAGACCAAGAAGAACAGGTTGGTTAGACCTTGTTTCTTTAAAGCATGCTTGTATGATTAACGGGATCAATAACCTTGTAATTACTAAACTAGACGTTCTTACAGGAATTGAAAACCTTAAAATTGTTACGCATTATAAAACTGAAGACGGAAAAATTATCGATTATTTCACTTCGTCAACAGAAAAACTATACAACTATGAGCCAATCTACCAGGATTTACCAGGTTGGGCGGAAGATATCACAAAAGCTAGAAGCTATGACGAACTTCCTGATAACGCTCAGAAGTACATCGAGTTTATTGAAAAATATTTAGGAATCAATGTATACTTAGTTTCTGTAGGTCCTGAAAGAAGTCAGAACATCATCAGAAAAGAATTATTCTAATATTCTTAGAACATATAAAGAAAAGAGACTCTCAGATTTGATAGTCTCTTTTTTTTGTCTGAAAATGAGTGATCTTTCGTTTTATTTTAGCTTGCTTATACAACCATGTCAAGGTTTTAAACCTTGATATGGTTACACTGAGGTATTTACCTTTTTTGTTTGGCAACACCCATTTTCTAATCCTCTTTTATTAAATACTTACAATTTATAAGTGTAGGTTTAAATTGTAAAGGAATAATTTAGTTTTGAATTTTTGTATACTTTTGTTTTAAGACAAAAGCGTAAATGAAATAATGGAAGAAAATAAAATACCCCAGCGTTTTCTGGACAATATTGTAATTAGCTTATACTTTACCATTGCATATGCTGTTTTACTAAGTGTTTATTTAGCATTTCCAATAAATATCCGCAGTAATTTTCTGCTGATGCTATTTGTTGTGTGCAGTCTACTGTTCAGTATTGCTGCTATATATTTTGCTGCTAAAAGTTATAAGAAAGCAAAGATCAGCTCGGTTATTCTCATTGTGATCAATGCACTGGGGCTATTAATACCATTGATCATGTTACTGATGATTTTTATGTAATTCAACACTTCGATGGATTTTAGGTGTATATTTTCAATAGGTAAAATGTTAAATTTTAAACATTTTCATAAAATTTTATAATATTATGTTGTTTTGGTAAAATTCTGGCAGATCTTTTGATATTGAAACATTGCTTATCGATAAGAACTAATAAAACTAATAATCACATTTTTTAACAGTTTAAATAGTAATAGTGATGAAACACCAGAATCAAAACGAGGAATTTCGCTTCAACGAAGTTCTTTTTGAGCACAGAAACAAGCAATACGGTGCCTATGTATTAAGAAACGAATCAGATAGAATATTAACTAAAGCACTTTTTATAGGAATAAGTCTAATGGCTGCAGTTTCCATTACACCAGCTGTAATTTCTGCATTTAAATCAGATGCAGTAGTGGAAAGAACGAGTGATGATGGAACACGTATAATTAAAGATATTCCAATCATAAAAGAAGATCCGCCTGTAAAAATTACTCCAGTAAAACCAGCTGCTGCGTCTAATACAAAAACATTTGACAGTACAGTTCCTACACCATCAAAAGATGCTCAGGATAACGTAAAAAAAGATCCTATTCCGGATGATGCTGTAGCAGGCTTTACCAATAATTTTAAAGGAGATGTGGTAACACCTAATACCCATGTTCCTTCAACATTACCTGTTTCAGGGCCGGTTATCAATACTGCACCGCCGGTAATTTCAGAGCCGGTAGATAAAAACAAAATTGCAGAAGCCGGAGAACTTGGGATAGAAGCCAGTTTTAAAGGCGGAATAGATTCTTTCAGAAATAAAGTAATGAATAATTTCGATGGTTCGGGATTCGAATCAGAAGAAATAGTAAAAACTACGGTTACATTCATTGTAGAAATGGATGGAACAATTTCAGGGGTAAAAGCTAACGGAACCAATGCCGATTTTAACAATGAGGCCATCAGAACAGTGAAGTCAATTTCAAGCAAAGGAACCTGGGTTCCTGCCAAAAACAAAAAAGGAGAATTTGTAAGAAGTTACTTCAAGTTTCCAATCTCCATGAAGTTTGATAATTAATATCAAAAATCAATTTTTAAGAGTTATCCACAAAGAATTTTTTTTGTGGATAATTTTTTTTATTGTTAAATTGCTTATTAACAATATTTTAACTCAATTTTGATTTTCTCTATCTATCGGGAGCAAAGAAAAAAGTGTATTTTTGAAACTTAAAGTTCTAATAATGGCAAAAATCATAGGTATTGCTAATCAAAAAGGTGGAGTAGGGAAAACTACTACCGCTGTAAACTTAGCAGCAGCATTAGGAGTATTGGAAAAGAAAATATTGATCATTGACGCTGACCCTCAGGCCAATGCTACATCTGGTTTGGGAGTAGAAGATGTTCAGTATTCCACCTATAATCTACTGGAGCATAGTGCAGATACAAGAGCATGTATCAAAAGAACGGCAACGCCGAATCTGGATATCATCCCATCACACATTGACCTGGTAGCAGCAGAGATCGAATTGGTAGACAAAGAAGATCGTGAATATATGCTGAAAAAAGCCTTGGCCAGTGTAAGAGATGATTATGACTATATCATTATCGACTGTGCACCGAGTTTAGGTTTGATTACAGTAAATGCGCTTACGGCAGCAGATTCTGTGATTATCCCGATCCAGTGCGAGTATTTTGCATTAGAAGGACTTGGGAAACTTTTGAACACCGTTAAAAATGTTCAGAAGATCCACAACAAAGATCTTGGAATCGAAGGCCTTCTGCTTACCATGTATGACAGCAGATTAAGATTGTCTAACCAGGTAGTGGAAGAAGTAAACCTTCACTTCCCGGAAATGGTTTTTGAAACCATTATCAGCAGAAATGTAAGACTGAGTGAAGCACCGAGCTTCGGAGAAAGTATCCTGAACTATGATGCAGAAAGCAAAGGTGCTGTTCAGTATATTCAGTTAGCTGAAGAAGTTCTTTTAAAGAACGAAAACTTAGTAAAGAATTAAATTAATAATAAATGGCCAAAAAGTGATTGCTAGTCATCACTTCGCAAACATCATTTATCAATTATATCTATGAAGGACAAAAAAAGAGCTATGGGACGCGGCTTGGGCGCCATTTTAAGTGCAGAATCCAAAGCAACTGTAAATTCAGCTACTGATGAGGGAGCTGATAAGTTTGTGGGAAATATTGTAGAAGTTGCGCTTGAAGATATATATCCGAACCCAACGCAGCCGAGAACTTATTTTGATGAAAAAGCATTAGAAGAATTAGCGCAGTCTATTAAAAATTTAGGGATCATCCAACCGATTACCTTAAGAAAAGACGGTGAGAAATTCGAGATCATATCCGGGGAAAGACGTTACAGAGCAAGTAAAATTGCAGGATTAACAACTGTTCCTGCTTATATCCGTTTGGTAAATGATCAGGAACTTCTTGAGATGGCTCTTGTTGAAAACATCCAGAGAGAAGATCTTGATGCCATCGAAATTGCCCTTACTTATCACAGGCTTTTAGAAGAAATAGGTCTTACACAGGAAAATCTTAGCCAGAGAATAGGTAAAGACAGAAGTACCATTACCAATTCAATCAGATTGCTAAGATTGAATCCGGATATTCAGAATGCTATCAGAAGCGGTGAGATTTCTGCAGGGCATGGTAGAGCAATCATCAGCCTTGAAAGTGAAGAAAATCAACAGATTTTATTTGATCTGATTATTAAAGAAAAATTGAATGTACGCCAGGCCGAACAAGCTGCCGCAGCATTGAAAAATCCAAAATCTCCAGCTGCTAAAAAAGCAAATGCGGAGTTATCCAATAACTATAAAAGAGCTCAGAAGACCATTGCTGACATCCTGGATGTAAAAGTAGAAATCAAGGCTTCTGGAAATGGTAAAAAAGGTAAAATTGTTCTGGACTTCAAAAATGAAGAAGAGCTGGAATATATTTTATCCCATATTAAATAAATGAAGAAAATATTTTTCACATTTTTCTTGTGTATTGCTGCAGTAGCTTACTCACAAGTTGCACCTATTGATACGGTTCGGGTACAGAAACCTCCGAAAGAGGAACTTCCTGTGGTAAAACCAACCAAAACGGAAGCCAAGATCATTGAAGATCTTGAAAAAGCCAATGGACCAACAAAGGTTACCGTAAAATTGAATCCTACAAGAGCCGGACTGTATTCGGCAGTATTACCAGGTTTAGGACAGTTCTACAATAAAAAATACTGGAAAATTCCAATCGTTTGGGGAGCTGTAGGAGCAGGAGTAGGTATTGCGGTATGGAATGATAATCAATATAAGAAATACAGAGAGTACTATATTGCCAAGTTAAACGGTACGCCCAACGAATTCGTAGACGCACGTCCATGGTTAGATAAGAGAGCGCTGGGAAATGCCCAGGATAGAGCAAAAAGGCAAAGAGATTATGCAATTGCTATTACGGGATTGATCTATATATTGAATATTGTAGATGCTGTCGTAGATGCACACCTTTATGAAAGCCGCCATGACCCTGATTTAACGTTTAAGCCGTCAGTAATCCAGGATCAATATGGATTTGATGCTCCAAAAACAGGATTCGCTTTAAGTTATAGATTTTAATACAGAATAAATACACAAAACCGAAAGGTGGAAAGTAACAATCAAAATAAAAAAGATTACATGAAAATAGCATTAGTTGGTTACGGTAAAATGGGTAAGATCATTGATGAGATCGCACAGAAAAGAGGTCATGAAGTGGTTGCCCGCCTAAAGGAAACCCCAACTGCTGAAAATCTTAACAATCCGGATGTTGTGATTGAATTTTCCCTGCCGGAAGTTGCATACGACAATATCAAAGCTTGCCTTGAAAATAAAATTCCGGTAATCTGCGGAACCACTGGATGGTTGGATAAAAAAGCAGAAATAGAACAACTGGCTGTAGATAATGATACCGCATTTTTATATGGTTCCAACTTCAGTTTAGGGGTTAATTTATTTTTTGCTTTAAACGAAAAGGTGGCTGATCTGATGAAGAATGTTAATGAATACTCTTGTCAGTTGGAGGAAATTCACCATATCCATAAAAAAGACGCTCCAAGTGGAACAGCCATCTCCATAGCAGAAGGGATTATCAATAATAATCCGAAATTTGATGCATGGAAGCTGGAGGAAACAGAAGGCTGTCAACTGGGAATTTTTGCGGTTCGTGAAGATGAAGTTCCGGGAACACACAGTGTTTTCTACAGAAGCGAAGTAGATGAAATTGAGATCAAGCATACAGCGTTCAACCGAAATGGCTTTGCATTGGGAGCGGTAGTAGCTGCCGAATGGATCAAAGACAAAAAAGGTAACTTCGGAATGAAGGACGTTTTAGGGCTTTAATTGTAACAAATTCTGTAAATTGCAGACCAATACGAAAATGATGAATAGTAAATTGTAGATGGCAGACCGCTGTAATCATTTATTACTCATCATTTATCATTTTATATCATAAGAACAGGCACAAAAAATTTATGAATTATTTTTTAACGTATACAGTGTATGTCCTCATTTTATCCATATTAATGGGGATTTCAACATGGAAGTTGTTTAAGAAAATGGGGTATAACCCTTTATTGGCATTTATACCTTTCTATAACTATTTTATTATCCTGAAAGAGACAAAACATCCGAAATGGTGGGCCATCCTTTCATATCTTCCGATTGTAGGACCCATCATGATGTCTGTTTTTCATCTTTATTTAGTGAAGAAATTTGGGAAAACACTTTTCAAGGATCAAATCCTTACAGTGATTCTTCCGTTTATCTATATGGCAACCATCAATTATTCCAAAGATGCAGAGCTGGAAGATGAAAATGCCAATGAGCTGTACCTTACGGATGAAGAAAAAGAAGCAAAAAAGAAAGATACATTTTTGGGATCTATTACTTTCGCAGTAGTATTTGCAACGATTATTCACGTTTTTGTAACCCAGCCGTTCGGGATTCCTACAGGATCTATGGAGAGAACCCTACTAGTGGGAGATTTTCTTTTCGTAAACAAATGGAGCTATGGATACAGACTTCCAATGCGTCCTGTAGCAATACCTTTCCTTCAGGGAACCATTATGGACACTGGAGTAAAAGGAAATCCAAAAGATGATCCAAAATCTTATGTGGATGGAGTAAAACTGCCTTACACAAGAATCTTACAGTTCAATAAGCCGCAGAAAAACGATGTAGTAGTTTTCAACTACCCTCAGGATTCAGTTCATACTGCAATTGATAGAAAAGATCCATACGTAAAAAGATGTGTAGCTACAGCAGGTGACACCTTTGAAATGAGAGCCGGAAGACTTTTCGTAAACGGAAAACCGGAAACTGTTTTAGGTGATCAGGAAGTACAGCACAGATATATTGTAACAACGGACAGTCAATTAGACATTCCTACATTATATAAAGCCTATGGTTTCTTACCAGTACAGGAAATACAACAGAATAACGGCGGATTTATTTATGGCTTTCAAGGGTTGACCGATAAGATTGCTAAAGAGATCAAAGAACTTCCTCATGTAGTTGACATGAAAGAAGATGTTTCAGTAAAAGGAGAAGCAGCAATAGCCTATAAAGACGAAGCCAGAACGAAAATAGACACAACACAATCTATTTTCCCGGTTAATAAACCTTGGAACCAGGATTGGTATGGCCCGGTTAGAATTCCTAAAAAAGGAGATGTAGTAGCTATCAATAATGAAACCCTTCCCATGTTCCAGTGGATTATTTCCGAATATGAGCATAACAGCTTAGAAAAGAAAAACGGAAAGATCTTTATTAATGGAAAAGAAGCCAATCAATATACGATCCAACAGGATTATTATATGATGGTAGGAGATAACAGAGATGCTTCATTAGATGCAAGATTCTTTGGTTTCGTTCCGGAAGAAAACATCGTTGGAAAACCAATGTTTACATGGATGAGCCTTCAGGGAGCCTTTGCAGACAGTAGTTCTACATATCAGGCACCATTCAAGATACGTTGGGAAAGAATGTTTAAAGCAACTAACACAGGAGAAGCCAATAAAACTTCATACTGGTGGATTGCTGCAATGATTTTAATATTATTCTTCGGTTGGGAGTATTTTGTGAAATTATTCAAAAAGAAAAAAACAGAAGACGAGTTATAAATAAAATTAAACTTAAAATAGAATGAAGTATTTGAAAAAATACTTCATTTTTGTATTATGAATATGAAGAATGTTTTATTGCCGGTATTTTATATGCCACCGGTTTCATGGTTTTCAGTATTTTTAGATGCTGAAAATGAAGTAGTATTGGAACAGTTTGAAAACTTTCCAAAGCAAACCTATAGAAACAGAGCTAATATCTATGGGGCCAATGGAAAATTATCTTTGATTATCCCTATCAACCATAACGGGAAAAGAGAATTTAAAGATATTGAAATCTCTTACAGGGAAGATTGGAGAACACTTCACTGGAAATCAATTCAAACAGCTTATCAGAGTTCGCCTTATTTCGAATATTATGAAGATAAGTTCAGAAAGATTTTTGATCTCAAAGAAAAGTTTCTTCTGGACTTTAACCTTAAAGGGTTAGAAATCATCCAACAGATATTGAAAACAGAAAAGGCACACTCTTTGAATGAAGAATATATCAAAAATCCGGAAGGAATAAATTTCAGAGAAAAATTTTCTGCCAAACAACCTACAGAATTTGAAATGGAAAGCTATTATCAGACCTTCTCAGACAAATTCGGATTTTTAGAAGATTTATCGATTTTGGATCTTGTTTGTAACAAAGGCCCTGAATCGCTTGTTTACGTAAAGAATATAAAACATTAATATAAAATCGTTGCGCTCGGTATCTATTATAACAGCAAATGACGGTTATATATGACTTTAAAACAAATATCAGTATATGAAAAAGGTATTATTAGCTGCAGTTTTTTTAACAGGTTTTGGTTTCTCCTTTGCACAGGAGTCGAAAGCTAAAAGTGTTGACCCTAATGAAGATAAAAATCTGATGATGTGGTATCACAAAGATTTTGCTACTTCAAAAGTATATGGAGTCAATACTGAAAATGCATACAAATATTTGGAATCAAAAGGATTAAAGCCTAAAACAGTGGTTGTTGGAGTTTTGGATAGTGGAGTGCAGGTAGATCATCCGGGATTGGTGAAGAATATGTGGAGTAACCCTAATGAAGTGCCTGGAAACGGTAAGGATGATGATGGAAACGGATATATTGATGATATTCACGGATGGAACTTCATTGGAGGAAAAAATGGTGATATCGACATTGATAACATGGAAGTAACAAGAGTCGTTGCCAAATATAAACCTCTTTTTGAAGGAAATGACTCTGCAAAGAACAAAGACAATCAGGCTAAAATGCCGGAAGACTTTGCTATGTATATGAAAGCTAAAGATCTTTTCACAAAGAAAAGTATTGAGGCTCAGCAAAACTTCAGAACATATTCTATGATCAATGAGCTTATCCCTAATATGGTGAAGCTGTTGGCTGGAAAACCAGTAACGGCTGAAAATATCGCAGCCATTAAGAAGCCTACAGATCAAAAGGATGCCGTTGCTTTGGAAATATTAAGCCAAGTTTCTCAAAGTCCGGATTTTAAAGGAGTATCTTCTGCTGATTTTGAAACCAAGATGAAAAAGGATATGAAAGAGGCGATCGATCATTATGCACCGGCAGCCAAGCAATACGACCTTTCATATGATCCCAGAAAAGACATCGTAGGAGATAATTATGATGACTATTCAGAAAAGAATTACGGAAATAATCATTACGAAGGACCTGATGCAGAACATGGTACACACGTAGCCGGAATCATTGCTGGACTTCCGCAAGGAAAAGAAATTCAGCATGGAATTGCTTCAAGGGTCGCTAAAATTATGACGGTAAGAGCTGTACCTAATGGTGATGAAAGAGATAAAGATGTTGCAAATGCCATCAGATATGCTGTGGATAATGGGGCGAAAATCCTGAATATGAGTTTTGGCAAACCAGTTTCTCCAGGGAAAAATGTAGTTTGGGATGCCTTCAAATATGCAGAAGATAAAGGCGTTCTTTTAGTAAAAGCAGCAGGTAACGAAAATGAAGATGTTGCAGAGCATTTGGCATATCCTACGAACTACAAAAATGTTAATGATGAAAAACCATTTGTTAATAACGTGATTGTGGTAGGGGCGAGTACTAATAATGATAATGCTCTTAGAGCAAGCTTCTCCAACTTCAATAAAAAAATGGTGGATGTTTTTGCTCCGGGAGAAAGAATCTATTCTACTGTTAAAGGAAGTAAATATGAGTATCTAGATGGAACCTCTATGGCCTCTCCGGTAGTATCTGGAGCTGCGGCTGTTCTATTAGCTTATATGTCAAACCTTACGCCAGTTCAGATCATTGAAGCATTAAAAAAATCAAGCAATCCAAGTACAGCAAATGGTTTCGCTGATTTTTCTGCTGCTGGAGGTGTTATAGATGTGAAAAAAGCAGCTGAATACGCGTATAATAACTTCTATAGCGGAAGCAAAGCTCCTGTTGTTAAAAAAGCAAGTAAAGCAGTTAAAAAATAATCATTTATAAATGATTATGGAAGCCGTTTTAATAAATAGAGAACTGAATGATATAAAGAGTAATCGACAATATCACACAGTTTTGCTTTATAAAAAAAATAAGTAAAATATTCATTTTTAAATAGCTAATAAAAAAGTCCGAAGAATTTCGGACTTTTTTATTTTTTAAATACAATTTTGGCACGGTTTTTTGTAACTTTATTGTAACAAAATAATAAACAACAAAATGAAAAAGTTACTACTTGCAGGGATGTTAGGAACATCACTTTTTGCAGTGTCTTGTTCCTCTGTGAATAAAGCAGCTACATCTCAGAATCAAAGAGCAGATTTTCTTAAATTAAAAGGAGATTGGCAGATTGTGAGCATAGACTACGATAAAGGGTATAAAATTAAGCCTTTTGACGAAGGGGCAGATGCGCAGTGTTTCGTAGGAAGCCACTGGAGACTAATTCCTAATAACTGGACAGGTGCTTATACTCTGAATGGAGGAGGAAGCTGCCCAGCCATTACACAGCCTATCAAGTTTGAAATCAAGAATGGTGATACATTTATGTTTAAAAAAGTTCTTGCAGGTACAAAAGCAAAACAGAATATTGCAGGGTATACTTTATCAGTAATCAACCAAAGTACAGATCAGTTTTCTCTTCAGCAAGACGTTCCGTTTGAAGGTGGAAGTGTAAAAGTTGTTTACAATTTCGAAAGAACCGGAATGAAATAATAAAATAACATAAAAGATAAAAAAAATGAAATTTACAAAAACATACGTAGGAGCTCTTTTCTTGTCATCAGCATTATTATTGACAAGTTGTGAAGCCGTTCAAAATTCAAATCACCAACAAAGAGGTACAGCTGTAGGAGTCGCTTCAGGAGCTGTATTGGGAGGTATCCTTGGAAACAATGTAGGAAAAGGTGGAAACGGTGCTATTGGTGCTGTATTAGGTGGTATTATCGGTGGTGTTGCAGGTAACGTTATCGGTAACAAAATGGATAAGCAGGCAAAAGATATTAAGGAAACTTTACCAGGTGCTCAGGTAGAAAGAGTAGGTGATGGTATTAAAGTTACCATGAATGAAAGTATTGTAAACTTTGCTTTCGACTCTTCAAACCTTACTTCTGTTGCACAGGGTAACTTAGATAAATTAGCTAAAGTATTGGTAGATAACCCAGATACTAATATCAATATCTATGGTCACACAGACAGCGTAGGTAAAGATGCGTACAACATGGCACTTTCTCAGAGAAGAGCTGATGCTGTAAAAGCTTACTTAGTAGGAAAAGGCTTGGCAGGAAGCAGAATGTTCACAAAAGGTGAAGGGAAAAATATGCCGGTTGCAAGCAATGATACAGACGAAGGAAGAGCTAAAAACAGAAGAGTTGAATTCGCAATTACTGCAAATGAAAAAATGATTAACGATGCCAAGCAAGGGCAGTAATTAATTTAACATATAAATATTTTCGTAAAAGACCGCCCTGGCGGTTTTTTTTGTATTTTTATGCCTGTCAATTTTGAATTTATTATTTTTGCAATTGAAATAACATAAATGAAAAAATATTTAAAACTGCTCCGTGTAGAGCAATGGGTGAAAAACCTTTTTGTATTTGTCCCTCTATTTTTTTCTGGTAATATTACCAATCTTGATTTACTTACCAAAAGTATCTTTGCTTTTATCATCTTTTCGTTGGCTGCAAGCATTGTTTATATTCTTAATGATTATAATGATATTGAGGCAGATAGTAAGCATCCAGAGAAAAGAAGGCGTCCGCTGGCAAGTGGGGCCATCTCGAAATCTACTGCAATAGGAATCCTCATCGGATTGGTGATTGCTGATATAGCTTTTGTAGGTGTTGCCCAAATGTATTTCCAGCAGCCATTATGGAAATTTGCAACTATTATCGCTTTTTATGTGGTGATGAATCTGGCGTATACATTCAGATTGAAGCATGTTCCGATCATTGATATCTTTATCATTGCCATAGGATTTGTCCTGAGGGTTTTAGCAGGAGGTTATATTACTGGGATCAGTATTTCCCAATGGGCGATCTTGCTGACCTTTGTATTAGCACTGGTATTAGCTATTGGAAAGAGGAGAGGAGAGCTTATTAATGCTCAGGTTTCAGGTAAAACAAGAAAGGCTTTGGATGGATATAATGTACAGTTTGCGGATATTGCACTGTCTATTTCCATTACACTAGCTATTGTCTGCTATCTGATGTTTACCCTTTCACCGGAGGTACAGGCAAGATTCCATGAAAGAGTATTTTATACAGTCGTTTTCGTTGTATTTGCTCTTTTAAGATATCTGCAGCAGACATTGGTGTACAACCGAACAGAATCTCCCACAAAAATTGTGTACAGAGACCGTTATATACAGGTTACTTTATTACTTTGGGTGGCCACATTTTTAATTCAAATTTACTTTAAGAAATGAAGCCAAATTTCACACAGAAAGTTACAAACTGGGGTAATTTCCCGGTAGTGGAAAAAGAAATGAGATCTGAGGACAGCTTCAAAAACATAAAAGAGTTCGTACTCAGCCACAATGAAGTTATTGCAAGGGGAAACGGAAGATGTTATGGAGATGCTTCATTGGGTGAAAGCATTTTTTCTACCAAAAAATTAAATAAATTCATCAGCTTTGACCGCCTGAACGGAATTATAGAATGCGAATCCGGAGTATTGCTTTCGGACGTGCTTGAAATATCGGTTCCGCAGGGATATTTCCTTTATGTAACACCAGGAACGAAGTTTGTTTCTGTTGGAGGAGCGATTGCTTCTGATGTACACGGAAAGAACCATCATGCAGAAGGTTGTTTTTCAGAATATGTGATTGAGTTTAAACTGATGATTGAAAACGGGGAAATTATTACCTGTTCAAGAGAAGAAAATTCAGAAAAGTTCTGGGCTACTATCGGTGGAATGGGGCTTACAGGAATTATTCTGACTGCAAAATTTAAGCTTAAAAATATTGAATCTGCCTATATCCGCCAGGAAAGTATCAAAGCAGATAACCTTGACGAAATCTTTAAACTGTTTGAGGAAAGTGAAAGCTGGACGTATACCGTAGCGTGGATCGATTGTCTACAGAAAGGAAAAAATATAGGAAGAAGTATTCTGATGAGAGGTGAGCACGCTTTTCAGCATGAATTGCCTCAGAGTATGTCAAAATCTCCTTTAAGATTAAAGGGTAAATTACAGCCTACAGTACCTTTTTATTTTCCGGGATTTGTTTTGAATGCCCTTACGGTAAAGATCTTCAACTGGCTGTATTATAAAAAACAATCCAAAAAAGAAGTGAAGAACTTTATTGACTACGAAACATTTTTCTATCCTTTAGATGCCATTAATGAATGGAATAAGATCTATGGGAAATCAGGTTTCATACAGTATCAGATGGTGATTCCGAAAGAAGCAGGAAAAGAAGGAATGAAGAGAATTCTTGAAACCATTGCCAATAGTGGAAATGGATCATTCTTAGCCGTATTAAAGCTTTTTGGAAAGAATAATCCGGAGGCTTACAATTCTTTCCCTGTGGAAGGGTATACTTTGGCGCTGGATTTTAAAGTCAATTCAAAACTGAAAAAACTGGTAGATCAGCTGGATAGTATTGTTCAGGAGTTCGGGGGAAGAATTTATCTTACCAAAGACAGCATGAGCAGATCATCATTAACCAACTACCTGAAAAATATTCGAAGTCCTAAATTTGTGTCTTTACAGCACAAAAGAATTTTAAACAACAATTCATAATGATAGTTCTGGGAAGTACATCTGAAGTGGCACAGGCTTTTGTGGAAAAAGCACTTCAGGAAGGAGAAAAATTTGAAAAAGTCTATCTTTTTACCTCAAATAAAGAAACTACAGAAAGGTTTGCAAGACATATTGATGTGAAATTTCTGCAGCAGTCCGAAGTCATAGAGCTGGACCTGATGAAAGAAATTGATTATAACAAATTTGATTATATCAATTCAAATGTATTATTTTGTGCGGTAGGATATTTAGGCGAAGGAACAGAGGAAGGATTGTATGATAATAAGAATACAGAACGTATTATCAATATCAATTACTCTAAATTGATTCCGGTCATGAACTATTTTGCCCATAAATTTGAAAGCAGGAGATCAGGAACCATCATCGGACTCTCTTCAGTGGCAGGAGATAGAGGAAGACAAAGTAATTTTATTTACGGAAGTGCAAAAGCTGCTTTTACAGCGTATTTGAGCGGGCTTAGAAACTATCTTTTCAGTAAAAAGGTACATGTACTGACTGTAAAACCTGGGTTTATGGCAACTAAAATGACCGAAGGTCTGCCTTTAAACCCTAAATTAACAGCAACTCCTAAACAAGCAGCTGCCTGTATTTATAACGCGTTCAAAAAGCAAAAGAACGTGGCATATGTTTTGCCGATTTGGAGTGTCATTATGATGATTATCAGGAATATCCCTGAATTTATATTTAAAAAGTTAAAGCTTTAAAAAATGAAAAAGTTGTATTGTTTTGATTTTGACGGAACCCTGACGTATAAGGATACCATGTTTATGTATCTTAAATTCTATGATTCTACAAAATACAGAATACAATTTTTAAGACATGTACCCCTTTTCATTCTATTGAAGCTTAAACTGGCTGAAACAGAAAAAGTAAAGAAAAGCTTTATCGGATCTATTTTAAAAGGACAGTCTCAGGAAAAAATAGAATTGAAATCCAAACAATTCTTTGAATTGCATTATCCTAAAATTGTAAGAGAAAATGCGCTGGATTTTATTCAAAATATCGATAGGAATAATACACAGAGTTTATTAGTAACCGCTTCGTTAGATATCTGGGTAAAACCTTTTGCTGAAGTATTGAAAATGCAGCTTGTTTCTACGCGGGCAGAGTTCAAGAACGGTGTTTTCACAGGAAATTTTATCGGGAAAAATTGTAACGGAAAGGAAAAGCTGGTACGAATAAAGGAAGAAATCAACGATTCTAAGTATGACAAAATTATTGCATTTGGTGATACTTCCGGGGATAAGCCAATGTTGAAATGGGCAAATGAGGGACATTACCAATTTTTTCACTAATTTTGGGTGATAAAAGTGTAAAAAATGAAAAGTCTGTTAATGGCATGTACAGCTATCTTGATGAGCTGCGCAACAACATCATCCCAACAAAAATTGTCTGATATGCAGCAGAAAGCAGAACTTCTTGTAACCAGCTCTCAAGGGGGTACCGAACAATCGGGTTTCAGGATTATTAAAGATGAAAAAGAATACCTTGCTCTGGGTAAAGGTGGTTTTCAACTTATAGAAGAGGGAAAAGATCCTGCATCCAATTATCCGAAATTTCCAAAAGACAAGACCGTTGTTGTATACAATCTTGGAGGATTCAGATCTGGCAGTCATACCATCAATGAGATTAAAGGAGTATCTGTAAAGGATAATGTGCTGTATGTAGAAGTTCCGGCTGGAGAACCTTCCGGCGGAATGGAAATTCAGGTGCTTTCTAATCCGTGGTTCGTTTTTGCCGTTCCTGCCAATTACCACTTTACCTCTGTAGAATTAAAATATTCAAAATAATAATGGATAAAATATATTTAGATAATGCCGCAACCACTCCGCTTGCTGAAGAAGTTATAGATGCAATGGTTGGTACGATGAAGATGAACTTTGGAAACCCGTCTTCAACTCATAGCTTTGGACAGGAAGCCAAAATCCTTATTGAAAATGTAAGAAGACAGGTTGCAGACTATCTTCATGTAACTCCTGCTGAAATCATTTTCACTTCATGTGGAACAGAATCCAATAATATGATTATTAAATCCTCGGTAGAACACCTTGGAGTAGAAAGAATCATCAGCTCGCCTTTAGAACATAAATGTGTTTCTGAAAGTATCCTTGATATGAAAGCGAGAAAAGGAGTAGAAGTACATTATATCCGTCCTAACGAAAAAGGAGATATTGATCTTAATAAATTAGAAGAATTACTAAAAGCTTCAGATAAAAAAACTCTGGTAAGTTTAATGCATGCCAATAACGAGATTGGTAACACTATTAATCTTAAAAAAGTGGCTGAACTGTGCAAAGAACATCATGCGCTTTTCCACTCAGATACAGTGCAGACAATGGCTCACATGAATCTTGATTTCTCCGATATTCCTGTAGATTTCGCTTCATGCAGTGCTCATAAATTTCACGGTCCAAAAGGGGCAGGTTTTGCTTACATTAGAAAATCCACAGGGCTGAAAGGAATCATTACCGGAGGGCCTCAGGAAAGAAGTCTGAGAGCCGGAACTGAGAACGTTTGTGGTATCGTTGGACTTGGAAAAGCTTTAGAGCTTTCTCTGGATCATATGAATGAATATACTCAGCATATGCAGGAAATTAAAGATTATGCTATCGAAAGATTATCTGCTGAAGTTGCTGGCATAAAATTCAATGGAAGAAGCGCTGAAAAGGAAAACAGTCTTTATACGGTTTTAAGTGCCTTACTGCCTTATAAAAACCCATTAATAGGACTTCAGCTAGATATGAAAGGAATTGCTATTTCTCAGGGAAGTGCATGTTCTTCCGGAGCATCTAAACCGTCAATGGTGATGATGATGGTACTTTCTGAGGACGAAATGGATCATTGTACGCCGTTACGTATTTCTTTTAGTCATATGACTACAAAAGCTGATATAGATGCATTAGTAGATGCTTTAAAAGAGATTTCAAAGGACTATGCTATAGAAAAAACTAATGTTGAGCATAGATAGTCTTATGATGTAAAAGTCGTAATTTTGAACACTCAATAGAATTGAAAAAGAAAAATAATATTAATTAAAATAAAAGAAACAAAAATGGCTTTAGAAATTACAGACAGCTCATTCCAGGATACAGTATTAAAATCAGACAAACCAGTTTTGGTAGACTTCTGGGCAGTATGGTGCGGACCTTGCAGAACGTTAGGACCAATCATTGAAGAAGTAGCTTCCGATTTTGAAGGAAAAGCAGTAGTAGGGAAAGTGGATGTGGACAACAACCAAGAGATTTCAATGCAATATGGTATCAGAAATATCCCTACAGTTCTTATTTTTAAGAACGGAGAAGTAGTAGATAAATTAGTAGGTGTAGCTCCAAAAGAGGTAATCGCTGAAAAATTAAGCGCACACTTATAAAAAAATAAGTTTGATAATGAATGCCTTCCACTATTGGGAGGCATTTTTTTTGAAAATAATTTGCAGGTAATAAAAAAAGGTGTAATTTTGCAACCACGAAAAAGAAACGACGTTCTTTCACACAAAAAACATGATCCGGTAGTTCAGCTGGTTAGAATGCCGCCCTGTCACGGCGGAGGTCGCGGGTTCGAGTCCCGTCCGGATCGCATAAAGTTTTTCAATTACTTTTAAAAAAATTGATCCGGTAGTTCAGCTGGTTAGAATGCCGCCCTGTCACGGCGGAGGTCGCGGGTTCGAGTCCCGTCCGGATCGCAGAAGTTTTCTCAATTTCTTTAAAAAAAAATTGATCCGGTAGTTCAGCTGGTTAGAATGCCGCCCTGTCACGGCGGAGGTCGCGGGTTCGAGTCCCGTCCGGATCGCAGAAGTTTTCTCAATTTACTTTAAAAAAATTGATCCGGTAGTTCAGCTGGTTAGAATGCCGCCCTGTCACGGCGGAGGTCGCGGGTTCGAGTCCCGTCCGGATCGCATAAAGTCTTCTAGAAATAGAAGACTTTTTTTGTTTATAAACTTTAACAACCTAACAGGTCTTCAAAACCTGTTAAGTGTATAGAATTAATCAAAATTTAGGGATCCATCAAATCAATCCCAGAAGGTATCAATGAGTCCAAAATCTTGAATGAAACAGATCGTTTTTTGATGTTCTATGCTGAGTTGCAAATCCTATATACTCCCTGCTATTCTTAGTCCTTTACAAACTCTTGCTTAAATATTTTCAACCTGATTTGTGTACCTTTAAAACATTCTCAAGCCATATTGGGTTCTCCATTGTAATGTTCATCTAAAAAAACAAAGAATTTCAATGAGATTTGATGCTATTATCATTTTTTTTATATATTTGGAAAAGATAGATCCTTGCTTTTCTTTTTAAGAAATGATGATGTTTCGTCATCGATGTGAAATTGCTTAGCATACTGCACTACATACTATCTTTAATGGTGAAATTGGTACTAGTGCGTGCCTTTTCAGTTCATTTTCCGGGAAAATAAAGGTACGCACTAGTACCATTTCTGGAGTTGATAGATATAGTTCTCAGAAGATACGAAGGTATATCAAAACAAAGCCCTATTCAATTGTAGGGCTTTTTATTTATAAAAAAAACACCCATGTCACAAAGTCTCACCAGACAACAGATTTATGATCGCATAAAAGCATCTTCCAAAGACAGCTATATTTTGGAAGAAATGAAAAGGCTTGGTTTCTGGCAGGAAACATCTACTCCTTCTCTGCCGGAACAGCTGATCCAAAAAGAAGCCGTCTTACAGCAGGAATTACAAGAATTACTGGCGAAAGACCGAAAGTATGGCAATCAGGAAGCAATGCTTCGTGAAATGCGTAAAAAACGGATGCAGGAAGCCAAAGCCAAAAGAGAAGTTACCAAACAAAAAAACGAACAAAAACGACAGGATAAAGCTGACCGTTGGAAGCAGCTGCAAGAGCAGCAAGTCATCTATCTTGGTGAAAACGTTTCGAAGGGGCTTCATCAAACTGAGTCTGATTCAGAAAAGCTATTTCAGTTCTCGCTTCCTGTCTTTGAAAATATATTAGATTTCAGTCAAAAGTCTGGCTTCAGTCTTTCAGTAATAAAATACTTGGCCTTTCACCGGAGGGTTTCAAAAAAATCTCATTACCACATTTTTGAGATTCCTAAAAAATCGGGCGGAAAAAGAAAAATTTCTGCTCCAAAGTCACAGCTGAAAAGTTTCCAGCAGTGGATTCTGGAAAATATTCTGAATAAGATCTCGGTAGGAGAGATGGTGCATGGTTTCACTGCTCAAAAATCAATTGTTACCAACGCAGAACCACATCTTGGTAAAGATATCATTATCAATATAGATCTTCAGGATTTTTTCCCATCAATCAGTTATAAGAGAGTGAAAGGTTTATTTGCTAAGCTTGGATACTCGGAACAACTTTCAACTATTTTTGCCTTAGTCTGTACCCAGGCTCACACAGAAGAAGCATTGCTTGATGGTGTTAAATATTTTATTCATAAAGGAGACCGGTTTTTACCTCAGGGCTCTCCTGCCAGTCCTGCAATAAGCAATCTTATTGTTTATAAACTGGATAAAAGATTACAGGGTTTAGCATTGAAGTTGGGGTTTGTGTATACACGCTATGCGGATGATCTTACTTTCTCTACTGATCAGGCCAACGAAGATCATATTAATAAGCTTTTATATTTTGTAAAACAGGTTATCAACGGCGAAAATTTTACGGTTCATTCTGATAAGCTCCATATCATGAGAAAAAAGCACCAGCAGAAAGTAACCGGAATTGTGGTGAATGAAAAACTGAATGTTGAGAGACAAAAGCTAAGGAAGTTCAGAGCGCTTTTACACAATATTGAAGTCAATGGATGGCAGAACCAAACCTGGGGAAAAGCATTTCACCTGATCAATGCCATTGAAGGGTATATCAATTTTGTCAACATGGTAAATCCTTCCAAAGCATCAGTCTTCAAAGATAAATTACATGCAATTATTGCCAAACATGGTAAACCAATTGTAGAAAGTGGAAAACCAATTCCTGAAACAGTAGAAATAATTGAAGTTTCCGAAGTTAAAGAAGAAATAATAACACCAAAAGAAGATAAGACCGATTGGTGGAATATTTTTTAGCCTGAACCAACACATAATAACAACATCTTAAGCCATAAGATAGATGAGAATCATCAAACAAACCAAACTCTTTTTCCACGAGGGAAAATCAGATAAAGTTTACGAAATCGATCTTTGTGAAATCAATCCTGATGCTTTCATTGTCAATTTCCGTTATGGAAGGCGGGGAGCTGCATTGAAAGAAGGATCGAAAACACCTGAATTTGTTTCCAGAGAAAAAGCTGAGCATATTTTTGACCAACTCGAAAAAGAAAAGAGAAATAAAGGATATCAGTCTGAAGTGGAAGTATTCGTAGAGCTTCCTTCATTGGAAACACTGAATGTAGACTCTAAAGAAGGAGTAATACTGAAGCGTCTGGAGGATGCCACACAGGGAATCAATTCTTTCAGAACAGAATGGAAAACGTCCCGCGTCATCTGGAAAGCTGCCCAAATGGAAATCAAAGAAGCTGCTCCTTATATTCTGAAATTGGCTACAAAAGGGGATGAAATGCAGCTGTATGCTTCTGTTTTTGCAATAAGAAGATTAAAAATAATTCAGGCTTCTGAACTTCTTCATAGCATTGCACATAGTACAAGACATAAGCAATACATCAGAAATGTTGCATTTGATGCTCTTTTGGCAATTAATGAAGGTTCAGAACTGGAAAAAATTGCTTCAGAATTGCTGGAAAGCTTGCCTGCAGAAATAAAATACGCAATTGATAAAGGAGACTATAACAGCATGAAAAAGTATTATGCTGAAAAATTCAACAAAAAAGAAAAAACAGATGAGCTGACTTCCCTTTATCTTTTATCAAAGGCTTATCCTTCGTTGGTTGAAGTGATTGAAAATGTATTGTGGCAAATTCCATTTGAATCACCTTATTTCAGAATTATCCGGGCCATATACAAGCTTGCTCGTTTCAGGGATGATGCTCAGATTCTGGGAATGCTTTCATTTCTATTTGAAAAGAAAACACCAGCATTCAACAGGACAGCAAGTTTAGATAAAGACTCCTGGAATCAGGACCAATACTTTTATCAGTTCGGAGGGTATGTGAACGTAAGAAAAGAGCTTTCTAATAATGAAAGCCGCTTGGCATTTTCAAATTTCACTAAACTTTATTTCCAAAAGAATAGTTTTTACTATTTAAAAGATCTTGGAAAACAAAATAAAGCAAAAGAATATATAAGGTTTGCAGTCAATGCTCTTATTCAGTATTCCGATGCAGATTACACTCCTGCAAACAGGAGACCTTTAAGTACTTATGGAACTTATGACTGGCAGAGCAGCAGGTATCATTACACTGTAGTTGATTTCCCTGAATGTTACCAGTCTTTACTGCTTACTAGCATTCTTTTCGGGAATGATACAACCCGTAAAATGGATTCGAAACTTCAGTTTTATCTTAAAAAAGAAGAATTCTGGAGCTCAGATTATTATTATCAGGAAAACAAGGTCACAAAAATAGACTCCGGAACAAATAAAAATTCAGTTTCTTCCACAAAAAATCAACAGCAGGGAGCATTAGATAATATCATTAGTACATTTAAAAATATTTTTGGTTCTAATAAAGAAAAGCAAACCATTTCTCAGCCTAGTCAGGAAAACATTGTAATAGGGACTGAATCAAATTTTTCAAGACCTGAATTGTATCCTGAATTTTGGGATGAGATGCCGGAAGCGTACATTCAGCTTTTGATGCAGGGGAAAATGGATCTGGTTATGAAATTTGCTTATGAAAATCTTTCTGTTCATGCGAATTACAAAGATTTACTACAAAGAATAGAACCTGAAATGATGGTTCTGCTGCTTAATAAATCTTCAAAATATCCTCAAAGTTTAGGTTTTGATGCTTTGGAGAAAAGAGAAACAGAACTAAGGCAAAATGAAAGTTTTGTAGCATTGGTGCTGGTTTCAGAAAATGAAAAAGCAAGAAACTGGGCGAAAGTGAATATCGAGAATAATACACACTATTTTCTTTCTTCTACAGATTTTCTCACGATTTTGATCATGAACTCAAGAAGAGAGTCCAATGAATTCATCAATAATTTACTTCAAAAAGCATCTTTATCAGAAGACAGGCAAAAAGCGGTGCTTGGAAAAGTAATCATACAATTGATTGCCCTGGAAAATAATGAAGAAAATGATAAAATTGCTGATGCAGCTACCAAAAAACTCAAAATAACGGCTTATTCTAATTTTTCTGAGATCAGCTGGGATATTATTGCTCAATTATTGACTTCTCCGTTGAATAATAACAGGCTTTTGGCCAGTGAAATTTTACTTTCCAAATCCGGGAAATATCCTGTTACAGAAATTCCATTGTCAATTATTGAATTATTATTAAGCAATGAAAATGAATCTATCAGGGAAAATGGAATTAGTCTTTTAAAGCAGTATCCGAAAGAAGAAATTGGGAATCATTGGTCGCAGCTTCTTCAATTGCTGTCTACCAGCCATAAAGATGTTGTCGAAAATATTCTGTCATTGAATGATCAGTTTGAGTCACAATCTGAAATTCAGGAGCGAACTACCGGAAGATTGTTTGATGTGTTGATGATCGAGCAAAAATTTGAAAATTCACATCAGCTATTCAGAGATTATTTGGGTAAAATGGTCGCAAAATCCATTGATGAGATTCCTGTAAAATGGATCATAAGGTTAATCTTTGCCAACAGTGTGAAAAATCAGCTTTTTGGTTTCGAACTGCTTAAAAAAGTGAATGATGATACAAGATTCACTTTAAAACAGATTATTTCCCTTGCCAATCATGAATTCCTGGCAGTGAGACAATGGTCGTGGAGTTTTTATAAAAACAATGTGGGAAGAATTAAATCAGACCGCAGCCATGCCCTCGGAATTTTAGATGCAAAATGGGATGATAGCAGAGAGTTTGCTTTTCATTTCTTCCAAACTGAATTCACCGATGAAGATTGGGATACCGATTGTTTAGTAGGAATTGTAGATTCTGTACGTTCTGATGTAGAGAGTTTTGGTAAAAACCTGATCATGAAATTTTTCAAAAAAGAGCAGGGCTTAGAGTATCTTACAAAACTCAGCCAGCATCCAAGTCAGAACATCCAGCTTTTCGTGACCTCTTATCTTGAAGAATATGCTGCAGATAATTCTGAAAAGCTTAAGGAATTAAGTTTTTATTTCCGGTCTGTACTTTCAAGGGTAAACAGAGCACGAACTGCCAAAAACAGAATTTTCACTTTTCTGGAAAAGGAAGGAAGAAAAAATATAGAATCAGCTGAAACTGTCAGTAAAATTTTAGACGATTTATCAGCAACAACAGCCATTCAGGATAAAGCTAAATGTATCAATATTATCTCTGAGCTGAAAATGATTTATCCTCAACTGAATGTTCATCTTCAATTAATCTCTTAAGCCATGTTATTCGATTATAAATTTCATAAAGATACTGCAGTTACGAACTCTGCAACGAGTACGCAGATGAGCTTTTCACCTGATCTGCAAAGAGATCCTACATTTTTTGTAGGGAAGCTTAATAAAAAGATCCCTTTCCGGGAAGCGATTTCAGCTTTGCATGATGTAGTGGTTTCCGATCTTCGTTTCAAACCAAAGGATAGAGAAGAATACAGAGCATGGGCTGCAGAACAGGAAAAACTTTGGCTGAGTGATTATATGGCGGAATTTCAGATAGAAGAAGTCCGAAAAAGAATGGCTGAAGTAAGAGGAGAACTGGATCATGTTTATAAAGAAAAAAACAGAGTGCTAGGTCCTTTCAATACTGCTAAAAAGGCTTACTTTGATTACTTGTACGAGAAAGATAAAGACGCATGGTTTGTGCTAGATCCGGTGATTACAGTTCATCCCGATGAAGTTTTCTTTGAATGTTTCAGTCAGGACGAATCTACTTACGGAAAACTAAGTAGTAGCTACAATGTTTTCACAGAAATCAATGAGCTTAAATGTGGAACTACCAATATTGATTATTCAGCCGCGCTGTATAATGAGTTCCAAAAGATAAGAGATTATAAGGACACCGAGTTTAAAATTGATCCTTCAGGTTTTGAAGCGCTTACCACAAACGAAGAACTTTACAAGGAAGAAAAAATAGATTTGCCGGATTCCTGGGTCCGTGGATTTTTACAGGTAAGTTCTGCAATGACTCTGCCGGCAACCACTTTCGATCTTCATCCGATGGATATTTTTAGTATCTGTCAGTTTTTAAGAAGATTTAAGGAGAAAAAAGGGCCGAGAGCACTGCGTTTTATTCTTGAACCAGGAAAACCGATTCAGGCTGTTTTTGAGCCATGGTACGAGGTGCTAACTTTTCACCGTTCTATTTATAAAGGACCTGAAAGTAAAACGATCAGAATATGGGGGAGAAGAAGGCTGTTGATTCTCGAAAGATTGATTCCCATAGCTAAAAATTTTAGAGTGGTCTTATTAGGAAACGGGCTGCCTTCATTTTATATTGCAGACTTGGGTGACATGTCTTTTACCTTAGGACTTTCAGGATGGACTACCAATGACTGGAGCAAAGCAGGAAACTTTGATCTAATGGCTCCAAGAGGTCATGTGGATTTACTGACTCAGGAAAAAGTTTTTAATGCTTTAAAGGAAACATGGTTCGGAACTACTGCTGACCTTTCAAAAAAACTGAATCTGGATACAGCTGTCATTTCATCTTCGCTTACCTCTTATACACAGGCGGGAAGAGTCATTTATGATCTTAATTCGGGATTATACAGGGTTCGTGAACTGACTCAGGAGCCTTTGGATATGAAACAGCTTCGTTTCTCAAGTCCGTTAGAGGAAAAAGCTGATTGGTTGATTTCGGAAGGAAAGGTGAAAATTGATTATAGTGTAAAGAATGATATTCTCAATATTCGGGGAACGATCAAAGAGAATAATTTCACTCACAAAACAGAAGCTTCTATCGATAGAGATCAACGTTTGATTGATGGAGACTGTCAATGTAGTTTTTATAAAGCAAACGGATTGAGACAGGGGCCTTGTGAGCATATTCTGGCGACGAGAATGATGATTAACAGGAAGGGTTAAATATTTTGGGATAAATAAAATGATCTGCCATTTTATGACTATTTTAGCATGTAAAATAGAATGTGATGTCAAAAAAGAAGTTCATATTATTATCAATATTGAAGACCTGGTTTTTCTCAACGGTTATTTCAACCATTCTTCTGATTATATTTATGAACCTGACTAAACCGGGAATAGAAGGACGGCCAAGAAACTGTGATATGAGTGGTTTGGCTTACGGTCTTGTGATTTTTTGGATTTTTGTTCTTGGTATAGCTTCTTTCAGTAGCTTTCTTTCATTTTTAAGACCGTTTCAGAATAAAATGAAAACTCTCTTATGTTGGTTTTTGTTTCCGATCCTTCTTATCATTTATTATTTCTTTATGATTGCGGAAGGGCAAAAAATAAGTGGAGAAGATATTCTGTTTTTTCTGATTGCCAATTTGCCTTGGTTAATACTTTGGACGTTTTATTATTTTAGATTTAGAATGCTTTATTTCAATCAGGCAATTGGAGCATAATTGTTAAGGATTTTTGACTCTCGATAAATAGAAAAGAAGGAGAGGATGATATAAAAAAAATTACTGCCTTGTGGGACAGTAATAGTAAAAATCAGTGATATGGTGGCTGATCAGTTTGTAATTTAAAGCAGAGATTTATGCTGTTTAAAAGGCTGATCGTTGATGTTGCTTTTTTATTCGGTCAATTATTTAATATTTAGTCTGAATTAGGTGTCATTGTCTGAGTTATTTACGATAAAAACCTGACGAATCAACTTTAGTTAGACCGAATTTTTGGCAACTTCTATATCATGGTTATTGATGACATTGTTGGTGTTCTTTTTCTGATCGCTTGTTAGCTATGTCTTCCAGAAGTTCCTAATGGTGGTGTTTCTAGAAGAATGGTACAATCATGCAAATCATTTGCAAATGTATATCACGCCATTTTGAGAATTGCTACACTTTTGTGTAGATTTGTGGTATGAAAGCTAAAAACTATCCTTTAGTGTAGTCGTGAGAAAAGCTTAAAAAAAATATGGAAGAGATTAAAAGGTTTTTTAACGAAAAAAATGAGGTCAGTAAAGATGCTGACATAGATTTCAGCCAGGCAGGAGATTATCTTGAGGCTGTAAAGGCACTTGCCAGAACTACCTATCAAAGCTTATACGTTATTAACTACCAGACTAAAGGATTTGAATATGTTTCAGAAAATCCACTTTTTTTATGTGGCAAAACTTCAGAGGAAGTAAAGAATCTTGGCTACGCCTTCTATTTTCAGAATGTAAAACCGGAGGATGTTGAAATGTTGATTAAGATCAATGAAGCAGGATTTAAATTTTTTGATACTATTCCGATAGAGGATAGGAAGCTGTATTCCATTTCCTATGACTTTAATTTGATCAATAGTAAAAAGAATATGATCTTGGTGAATCATAAGCTTGCCCCTATGTTTCTTACTGAAGATGGGCAGGTATGGAAAGCCCTGTGTGCTGTTTCCCTTTCTAATAATACTTCTTCCGGAAATGTAGTTCTCAGCAAGGAAGGTTCTGATGAGATCTGGAAATATGATCTCATAGAAGATAAATGGGAGAAAAGTGAAAAGCTAAAATTATCTTCAAGAGAATATGAAATTTTAAGCCTGTACACCAGTGGTCATACGATCAGTGAAATTGCAGACAAACTTTTTATTACAGCAGATACGGTGAAATTTCATCGTAAAAAACTTTTTGAAAAAATCGGAGTAAGCAATATTGCAGAGGCTTTATCTTATGCCAAAACCAATAAATTGCTTTAAATTTTGGAGGAAAGAAATGGAAAAATGTTTACTGTTCCAGCCATTTTTTGAATTCTGAAACTCTATTCTTACTGATGAGTATCATTTCATCACTTTCAGGTTTTACCATTAGCTTTAATTGGTTTTTACCATACACAAGAATATTATTAATGGCTTTTACATTAATGATAAATTGCCGGTTTGCCCTGTAAAACATTTGCGGATCTAACGTTTTGATCAGTTCATCCAGACTAGAGTTGATAGAATATTGGTTTCCTGAACATGTCTTTATGTAAACAATGTTATTTTCAAGAAAGAAATAAGCAATTTCCGAGATTTCTAAAGATATTAATTCGTCTTTATGATAGGTAATGATTCTTTTCTTTAAACCATCAGTTGATTCTTCCCTTAAAAAGTCATTGTTATTTTCTTTGTGTTTTTCATGAATTAAATGCAGCTGAGTATTGATAGCCGTTAAAGTATTAACTTCATCATTAAGGTTTTTAATCTCATCATTTTTCTGAGTTTCATATTTTTTATAGATCATTCGAATGAGAAAGAAGCTTATTCCGAGAATGGATAAAGTGGCAATTAAAAATACAATGAGAAAGGTTAAATATAAATCAGAAATCTGCTGTTCTATTACATCAATATTGGCGTGTGAGGCTACCATCCAGTCACTGCCTTCTACAGGGTAAAAACTTACAATTTCGGAAGCGCGTTTTGATGTTTTATTAAAATGATGTATTCCTGTACTGGCTTTTCCCGAATGTAATATGTCCAGAAAATCAAATGGCTTATTATCTAAAATAAATTCTGAGCTGTTGATCTCAACTTTTTTGCCAACTAAAGCCGGATTAGGATGACAAAGCTCAATACCTTTCTGATTATACATACAAATAAACCCGCTTTGTGTATCGGTATTTACAATACTGCTTTGAAGATTCTGAATGACGGTTTCTTCTGAAAGACCTTGCTTAAGCTGCAATTCTAGTAATTTACCAATTTCACGAGCTTCTCTTTTTCCCGCCTCAAAAGTACTTTTGAAAACATCTTTTTTAGAAGAAGAATATAAATATCGGAAAGAAAAAAAACTGACAAGCAGGATCACAATACTTATGGCGGAAAAAGTGATCGTATAAAGATTGATCTTTTTCATTAATGAAGAGGGAATTTCTAATTCGCTTCAAAATTACGGATTTATTCACAAGGAAATATTCGCTTTTAAGGGTTAAATTTTCCTTTTCATTGATTGTTTAATGAGCTAAGGTATTGGTTTACCATAACTTTGAATTTAGAATTTAAATAAATTAAAAATGATTCTCTCATGAAAAATAAGAATAAACTGATCTTGGTTTTGCTTGCTGGATTTGTCGGTTTACAGTTTTTTCGACCTGAAAAAATTGATCATGGAACAAAAACACAAAACCTAACCAACGTTCCAAAAGAAGTGAATGCCATTTTGAGAAGCTCATGTTTTGATTGTCATTCCTCACAAGCCAATTTAAGATGGTATGATAAAATTACACCGGCTAATTTTTTGGTTGCATCACACATTACAGAGGCTAGAAAAGTATTAGATTTCTCTCAATGGGATTCTTGGCCAAAAGCACAGCAAAATTCAACGATTTACTATGCACTCAATAAAGTTTTGTCAGGAGAAATGCCGCTTCCAAGCTATGCGGCTGTTCATTCCTCAGCAAAATTAAATCAGGAGCAAATCCAGACACTAAAGAACTATGCTTTATCACTCACACCTCGTAAAATTTCAGATGATTCACAAATAAAAGAGGCGGAGATTCAATACAATTCCTGGGTAAAAGGAGAATTGAAAAACACTCATGTAAAAGATGCGCCAAACGGACAGCATTATTTTCCGGATTACCGAAACTGGAAAGCGATCAGTACAACAGATCGCTTTGATAACGGAACGATGCGGATTATTTTTGGGAATACTATTGCTGTAAAAGCAATTCAGGATCATAAAGTAAACCCTTGGCCGGATGGAACTGTCTTTGCAAAAACTGTTTGGAAACAGCAGTTGAAAAAAGATGGAAGTATTTCTTCAGGTGAGTTTTTAGCAGTTGAATTTATGGTTAAAGATGCTGAAAAATATTCAAAAACGAAAGGCTGGAACTGGGCGAGATGGAAAGGTGCTGATCTAAAACCTTATGGAGGTGATACACCAAATTTTGAGCAGGAATGTATTGAGTGCCATAAGCCTGTAGCCAATCGTGACTATGTTTTCACGTCACCGTTATACCTAATTTCTCAACTTAAAAAAATCAGACAAAATGAAAAACTATAGTTTATTTTTATTTTTTGCTTTTGTATTATTGGTTTCCTGTCAAAAGGATGCTGAGAATATTCTTAATCTGGAAGCATCTATTGAACAAAGTGATGAACTGAAAGAAAACCCGCTTTTAATGAAACCTATTACATCTTCCATTCAGCCCAAGATAAAAACAATGTCAACCTTGTACGGAAATGATATTGCATTCGAATATGCAAAAGCAAATTCTAGTTCTGATTATCCTCCTAATGCAGTTCTGTATGAGGTAACCTGGGCTCAAAAATCTGATGAATTATGGTTTGGAGCAAATATCCCCAAAAATATGATCTCTGTTGAGAAAATTAGCTTTTTTGACAAAGGTCTTATAATATACGAAATGTTTCATGGAAAGGCCTTAAAGAGGGTGAATACAGATAGTAAGAATGAGAATCTAAGGATAAATGCAATACTTTCTCAAAAAATGGCAGTGTCTCCATAATTTTCATATTTCCGTATTTTCCCGGTATTTTTATTAATGATAGTTGTTATTTCATCTTTAGGTCTGATATTTGTACTGAGTAGAAAAACTGAAATACCAATTTATTTATAATGAACATATTTGTGAAAAAATCATTTCTATATGCTTGCTTATGTGCAATGTTCCTCGTTTCTTGTAAAAAAGAAATAGATAAAATAAGTGATACTTTTAAAGATACTGTTTCTTCATCAGAAACTCAGGAAGCAGAAAAAGACTCTATAAAGAAAGATTCTGTACCTGTGGTGAAAAAAGAATCTGTTCCGCCTATGATGCAGGAGAACGGTTTTTATAATGCCTTTGTCCTTCCAAAAGATAAAAAGATGCGGGATTCTGTATATGCAGAATTCAGTAAAAAATATGATGAGAAGGAACGTTATGCAATTTTAGCGTTAAACAGACTGGATTCCAAAAGCAAATGGAATGCTGATACATTAGTAGTTCCTGCTAAAATAGACACGACATTGATGGCATATTCGCCGTTTCCTATGCAGCTTGATGTATTAAGTGGTGTCAAGAAATTTGTAATCTTTTCTTATCCAATTCAGGCTTATGCTGTATATTCTAATGGGGGTCTTGTGAAATGGGGCCCAACGAGTATGGGTAAAAAAACTGCACAGACTACAAGAGGTCTTACTTTTGCCAACTGGAAAAAGAAATTGTCCATTTCTACAGTAAGCAGCGAATGGAAACTTCCTTACAACTTTAATATTCACAATATAGGTGGTATTGGATGGCATGAATATACACTTCCCGGATATCCTGCCTCACACTCGTGTTTGAGATTATTGAGAAAAGATGCCCAATGGCTGTATTCCTATGCTGATACCTGGATTCTGAATCCCGGTGGTGCTACTACAAAAGCAAGAGGTACTGCAGTAATGGTATTTGGGGATTATAATTGGGGTGGAAGAAGGCCGTGGAAGAAACTTTTGGATGATCCGAATGCTAATAATATATCAGTAGAAGAGTTAACAAAATTATTGGAGCCGGATGTTCCTAAAATGCTGAAAGAACAGGCCAACAGAGAAAAAGTGGCCGATTCTATTAGATCAGCAAAGGCAATGGCTGCACCTATCCAGAATGAAAGACCTACAGATACTTTGTCTAAATAATCTTCTTTTCGAATTGTAAAGTAGATTCCTCTGCAAATTGTCTTAATTTAAGCATTTCATCTTTCCCCTTATGCTGTCCGAATCTTGCGGCAATGTAAGTGAGAAGAATAAAAAATAACATGACAAAAGAAGCGCTCAGTGCCCAAGGGTATTCAGCGCTTTTTATTTGCTTTTCTACGTAATACATAGTAAAGAATGTCATCCAAAAAATGGAAAAGGAAAAGTACAGGAACATAAAAAAGGTCCATACAGCAGAACTAGGTCCAAAAATTCCACGTATTACCGTTTCATCATCTTCTACTTCAACCCTTAAAGCAAGACGAGGCTTCCAGTAATTGTCATTGGATGTTTCCACCCAGATGGTAGCAACTTCTTTATTGATGTTACCGGAGAATTCATTTTTATGTTCGGCAAGGTATTTTTTCAGGTTTTCTGCATACTCTTCCTTAGTAAGATGGGTAAACATCTTAAATCTTGGCCGGGTTCTTATTCTGTCTAAAGTTGTTTCTTCGGTTGTCATATTATTTATTCTTGATAAGGAATTGGGTCTTCCAAATTAAAATGGAAAGTCAGTTTTTCTTCTTGCCTTTGAATAATCATAGTAATACTTCGTCCTTCGGATGATTTCATGATTTCAAGGATTTTTTCCAAAGTCATGTCTGATGTTTTATCCCCGTTGATGCTGATCACTTTATCGTCCTTTTTTAAGCCAGCTGCATAAGCCGGTGAGTCTTTTCTCACGCCTGCAATAGAAAATAACGGTTTAAGGCTGAATTTATATTGAAATGAATCTTTATATACTTCATTTGAATTGGTTGTGCCAGACATCGGTTGAGTGTCAATTTTCACTCGATCCTGTTGCCATTCCAATCCATCCTGTTTAAAATCGAGGCCGCTCATATTAAAGTGAAAAGGATCATCAAAGTTTCTGTTTTTCTTCAAATATAGTTTATTGTTGGGATAATCAAAAATGAGGGAAAACCGTCTCATGATTTCACCACCTACCGAACCTTTTCTATCTTTTACCAGATTTACATGCTGAATAGAGTACTCATCGGGCATAGCAGTAAGAGGTTTTTCAAATTTAAAATCACCAAGATAAAAATTATGAATCCTGCTTCTTTTACCGTAAATATCCCCATTGAATCCACGGCCCAGAAAATCATCAATATTGGGGCGGTTATAAACAAAATCTTTGATAAGGGTAGGGAAAAGCCATATAGCATCACTGTTTCCAAGGTCAATCAGAAGTTTTGAAGCTTTCTTTTCGCGGGTCATTTCTACATCAGCATTAAGATAAGGTTTATTATTTTCAATACTGATTGGAATTTCATCAGATTTTCTGATTTTTCTTTTTAAGAGATCTGCATTCTCATAAATCGTTATTTTTTTAGAAATATAGTCAATGGTGATAGGATGATCTTTAAAAAAATGATAACCGATAACCCCATTTACAGGAATTCCTACATGGGAAGAAACATTGAATTCCTCATCCAGGATCACATAAAGAGACATAGACATATTGACGACCTCATCCCCAATTCTGCCAATATTACGGTCAGATTTTAACCCATCTATACTTAAGCTTCCTCCAAGTCCGGAAAATTTTATCTTTTCCACATTACTCAGCTGGATTTCTTTATTGTCTAAACTGAATAAGATAGTTTCTGCTACTCCGGTATCCACCATAAAGGTAAGGCTGGCTCCATTGATATTGATCGGAATAAAAATCAGATTATTGATAAGCTGGAAAGGGATCACTGCTTTTTGAGTATTGACCAGCCGGAAGGAGTTCTGGGCATGGACAAAAATACCCAACAATAAACCCAGTAAAAGTAGCTTTAGTTTCATTTACTGAATTTACTGAATTTATCTTTATAATAATAAAAAAACATTCCAAATACAGGAATGTTTGTATAAACAGCAATGATGTGTTTGGTTTTATTGAATTTATTTTAAATATGGATTCTGCCTATTTAGAGAAAAAGTCCATTAAATCCATATAATTTTTTTGGTTCACTCCATGTCCGCTCATATATTCTCTGAAGGTAAAATAACAGTTAAGATCATAAAGTAATTCAGCAGCCTTTCTTCCCCAGTCAATAGGAATTACAGCGTCATCTGTACCGTGAGATACAAAGAATCTTAGCTTTTCCAGTTTCTTTTTATCCTTTACAATTCCATCCAGAATCTTTTCTTCCGTATAAGCACTTAAACAGGCAATATTGGTAAATAATTCAGGATATTTTAATGCAAGAGCATAGCATAATACTCCTCCCTGACTGAACCCGCATAAATGCACCTTGCTTTCAGTAAGACCGTAGTTGTTGACTA
Source organism: Chryseobacterium sp. II3a (assembly GCF_057815135.1). NCBI lineage: Bacteria > Pseudomonadati > Bacteroidota > Flavobacteriia > Flavobacteriales > Weeksellaceae > Chryseobacterium > Chryseobacterium sp. II3a. Next base: position 118,135 of record NZ_JBYPZJ010000006.1, read on the forward strand.
TTTTTAATATACTTTCCAATACAGCATTTAAAGATTCTGTAGCCTGGGGAACATTAATGAAATGTTCTGGGTCATTAAAATTAATATCATACCAAGAATATCCCTCAAACTGAGTATCTCTCGGTGCTCTGAAACTAACGATAATCCAATCTTTGGGAAGGGTCTCTCTAAAACTGAAGAGGTCCTGCTCATTGCTGCCGTAGCCGTGAAGCATAAAAAGTATAGGGGTAGCAGAGGTGATATTTTCCGGCTCTCTTACTATGTAATCTAAATTCATACAGCAAATATAATTAATAAATTACATTGTAAATCCTAACTTTTAGGATTCCTGTAAAGGTGTTGAAAAATCATTTTTAGAAATAAAAAAGGAAAACCAATCTTTATTTAAAAGCACCATAATTCTATTTTTATGGCTGGCTTTTATCAGTATGGAAATAGTTAAGGATATAAAAGTATTTTATGTTTAATAATTAGGAAATTACGTTGTGTTATTAGGTTTTTCAACATTGGTTTTATTTTTATTAATTTGATATTTATTGTAAAAAAATGTTGTAAATTTTTTATTAAAGATATTTTTATATTAATAAAAAACCTATATTTGGAACATTAAAAAATCTATTTGGAGAAATGAAGCAATTTTACAATTTAAAAAGTTTACTTAGACTTTCTTCTTTATTCGTTTTGTTATTTTCAGTGATTACTGTTGTAAATTCGTGTAAAAAAGATGACGATGATGAATTTCAGGATCATGTGGTTCAATTTGTAGCCAAAGCAACTACAGGATCAGAGCTCATCTCTGTAGTAACTCAGGTAGGAACTGCCCAGAATACTATATATAGTACTCCTACTGCCCCTTTAAAAGAAAACTGGAAGAGCGATGAAATGTTTGTGAACTCCAGCCAGGCACAACTGAATTTTGCAGCTAATGCTGTATTGCCACAAGCGAATTCGGAACTTACAATTACTCTTTTGATAGATGGAGAAGTTGCCAAAACTGCTAAAGTTACAGGGAAAGGTGATAATCAGGTTGTCAAGATTGCTTATAGTTTCCTTGAATACTAAATAAAATATTCTATATAACAAAAAAACCGCTCTTAGAGCGGTTTTTTTATTTTTCAATCAGATTATATTCTATGGCCTGGTTCACAAGTTCTGTAGAATTTTTAGCCTGGAATTTCTGAAGTAGGTTTTTTCGGTGAGTATCTACCGTAAGCGGGCTGAGAAAGAGCTCTTCTGCAATCTTATTACTTGTTTTGCCCTGTGCAACAAGATGCAGGATTTGTTTTTCCCTTTTAGTAAGCCTGGGAATTGGCAGCTCATTTTGAGAAGGTCTGCTAATGATCTGTTTGGTTTCATTGCAAAAAACAATATCTCCGGATAATGCTCCTTTGATACAGATTACCAATTCTTCAATGGATGTATTTTTAAGAAGATAACCGCTAGCGCCGTTTTGGATAGCCTGCATGATAATACTTCTTTCAGAACGGTTACTGAACATGATCACCGAGGTTTCAGGAGATATTTTTTTGATTTCCCTGCAAAGTTCTGTTCCATTGGCATCGGGTAATGTGATATCCAAAAGAATAATGTCAACTTTATTGCGGCCAATAAAGCTGATAATCTCTGAACCGGAAGTAAAGGTTTCCGGAATATTGAAAGATGGCTGGCTTTGCAGCATCATTTTCAGTCCTTCAATGACGATAGGGTGATCATCTACGATGACAATATTTATTTTTTCATTCTCCATCTATGTTGAGTTCTATATTAATCGTTGTACCTTGATTGTCAGAGCTGATCTCCATATTTCCTTTCAGATAATCGACTCTGTTCTTTAAATTACGGAGTCCCATACTTTTTGTTTTTTGTTCTTTGCCGCTTTCAAATCCTTTTCCGTTATCTTCAATAGTAATAAAAAAATCTTTTTCAGATTGGGAACATTGTAATAAGATACTGCTGGCTTCAGAATGTTTGATAGCATTGGCCAGCAATTCCTGTGCAATCCTGTAAATATTAAGCTGGATATTTAAGGGCAGATTCTTTTCAATATTGATCGCCTGGAAATCAATTTCAATATCTTTTCTATTGTAAAACTCACAAAGGTCGTTCAAGGCGGTTTCCAACCCGAAATTAAGTAATGATTCAGGCATCAGGTTCCTTGCCACATGCCGCAGTTCCCCTACAGAATTATCCAGTTGTCCTAAAATTTTATAAAACTCCTGATCTTTTTCAGGATCTAAATGACTGGCAGACCATGTGGAGAAATTGATTTTTACGCCTGCTAGCATCCCGCCCAGACCATCATGAAGATCTCTTGCAATACGTTCTCTTTCTCTTTCTTCTCCTTCAAGAATAGCTTTTGTTAAAGAAAGTTCTTCCTTTTGTTTGATGTCATTAATCTTTTGCTCAGAGATTTTTTTATTTTTTCTAAAAATGATATAGAGGAAGATCAGCAAACTTATCATTAATAGTAAAATAAGGCTTAATCCCCATAAATAGGAGTTCTTCTTATTAACTTCCAGTTCTTTTTGATTTTTCTCTGCATTTAAAGTAGCTATTTTTCTTTCCTTTTCCGCAGCATTGAACTTAGATTCAATTTTATTGATTTCAAGCTTTACATTCTCAGTATTCAGGCTATCGTTGAGTTTAGAATATCTTTGTTCCCAGACTAATGCTTCCTTGGTATTTCCCATTTCCTCATGTAAAGAAGAAAGCTGCTTATAAATTGTTTTTCTGTTATTAAGATCAAGGGCAAGAGATTTTTCGGTTAAAATATCTTCCAGAGCACCTTTTGCTTCGGGATATCTTTTTAATTTTCTTAAGATATCATACTTATTGAAATAAAACATTTGTGCCAGTAGATTCTGATTAAATCTTTTAGCATAAGCAAGACCTTTTTCAATAACAGGTAATGCTTCCGGATTCTTTTGTCTGGTAATACAGTAAAGTGTTTGAGCGTAATAATAAAATGCATTAACGGAGGAATCGGGGTGAGGGCTAATGAGTGCATCAGCTTTATCTAAATACTTTTTAGCTTCATCTCCTTTGGCTTGATAACAGAAATTATTGGCTAAATTTAAGTAGGTAAAAAATAATTCAGGTGAATTAGGGTATTGCTTTTCAAGAATTTTCAAGGCTTTAGTATTATAATCCTCAGATTTTTTAAACTCTGCATTGTAAGTAAGGATGACGGCGAGCTGGGTATACAGAAAGCCAAGATTCCTGCTGTTCTCATACTTTTTAGCTAATGGAATACTTTTTTCAAGAATGGTTTTTACTAGAAAAGGATAGCCTTCCTTGTCTTTCTGGGTGACTCCATAGCTATACCATGCTGCTGCCTGAAGGAGATCAGATTCTTCATTCTTAATTTTTGACAAAGCTTTAATTGCCTTTTGATAAAAAATGGCAGCTTTTGCCTTATTTCTGTCCAGATTATATTGTGCTTCGTAGAAATCATATTTAGCGGAGAGAAAAGCGTCATTTTTGATGAGTGTTTTTCCATTTTCCAGATATTTTTTACTCAGTAGAGAATCGATATTTCTGTAATAATTTGATAAAAGAAAAGTAGAATTTGCTTTTGCCACAGGAGTTCTGCTATTTCTTATAATATTTTGTAAGCTGTCTAAATAAGGCTTTTCATCAAGGGGGATCAATTGTTGTGATGGTACACCAAAAGATAGTAATATGCTTAACAGGATCAGTAATCTCTTCATCAGGTATCAGTTCTGTAGAATGTATTTTTTATAAACGCTGAATTTAACTAAAAATTTTAGCATAAAAAATACCAGAATTTAGGTAGAAAAAAATACTCCTTTTTTTGGATTGATAAAGTTTCAGGACTCTAATAGCTTTGCAGAGACGAAATCACTAATCATAGAATATCAAATAAAGTAACTAAAATTTAAACAAAAAGATTATGAAAAAAACAAGAATAAACCAGCTGTTGAAAGGTACATTTGTAGTGCTTCTTGCTACCATGCTAATGGGATTTGTTGCCTCTTGCAGTAAAGATGATGATGATACCCCTAACGTGAATGGAGCAGGGAAGAGTCACAAAGTAGTTTTTAAAGCAATCGCTTCTTCAGGAGCTGATATAGACGTAGCAGTGTATGGAATTGATGGTAATCCAACTACTGCTTCCAGCCTTAGCGGAACAACTTGGTCAAGCCCTGAAGTTACTTCAGAAAAAGGTGCTTATAATGCAAATGTAGCGGTAAATGCTGTAGGTCTTAATGCCTCTTCTACTTTAAAAGTTCAGATCTGGGTAGATGGTGAACTGAAAAAAGAAGGAACTTCCAGCGGCCAGTATTTATCAGCTTCTGCAAGTTATGTATTTTAAAAACTAATAATACTTTCAAAATAAAAAGTGGCGTTGAGATTCATCTCAACGCTATTTTTGTTAAATATGGATTTATAAAGATGTATTGATTTTTAATTATATTTTGATAGTAAAATTAAGTATATTGGTGTAACCTTAATAAAAAACAAGAGATGTGGAAAAAAAATATTTCATTTCTATTCTTAATAGGATCATGTTTATTGTTTTCTCAAAGTGATAAAGATATTCAAGCTTATAAAGATAAGTTCTCCATGTATTCAAAGATAGGAACAGATAGTGCTTTGATATATGTAGATAAAATACTCGCTTCAAAGAATGATGTTGATCTGGCATTCGGATATTCGGCCAAAATGTATTTACAGACCATTACGGGTAAAAAAAAAGAAGCAAAAAGCTATCTTTCAAAATGTAATACTCATCTCAATAGAATCCCGGAAAATGAAGAAAATTATGTGAGTCTGGCTCAGATTTATAATATTCTGGGTAATATTGATATGGCTAATCAGGAGCCTAATGAAGCTTTAAAGAAATTTATAAAGGCGGATTTTTTTGCTGCAAAAGGCAATGACATAAAGCAGCATATAAAAATAAAAGGAAATATAGCTTATGTAAAACTCAATATAAAACAGACTGATGAGGCTATTACAGAGTCCCATGAAGTTCTCTCTCTTTTACAAGTCAATAAACATTTATACGAACCACAGAATTTTGAAGTGATTTATAATGTTGTATTTTCTAACCTTGGACATTTGTATTCAGATAAATACATTTCTGATCCTCAAAAAAACAAAATATATGCAGACAGTGCCCAGCAAAGTTTTAATCAGATTCTTCGTACTACAAAAGATGATAAACTTTTAGCAGGAACCTATTTAAAATTGGGAACTCTTAATAATAAAAAGAAAAATTACAGTAAAGCGACTGAGTATTATCTGAAAAGCCTTCGTCTTTATGATCAGTTGAAACACAAAGATGAAGTTCTCAATCTTAAATATAATCTTGGGGTCAACTTCTATGAGTCTGATAGATATGCACAGGCCAAACTCAATTTTCTTGAAATATCTCGTATCATGGAAAGAGACTCCCTATTATACACAGATTATATCTTTACACAAAATTATTTGTCCAAGATTTATCAGAAAGAAGGAAAAACAGATTCTGCAGCATTTTATAATAATAAATTTATAGACTTGTACCAAAAAAATTCTGAGAAAGAAAAAGAAAATATAGCTAATATCTACAGAGAAATCAATTCTAAAAATCTGAATGATGAAATAAGTAAAAGTTCTTCCGTAATCAGAAATCGTTTGTTGGTTATTATTATTTTAACTCTATTGGCTATTGGGGTTATTATATATTTACTATACCAGATGCGGAAAAAGAAAAATATTGAAAAACGTTTGGAGGTTCTTATGCTGGAGGTAAAGAATAATAATTTAAAAACTGCTGAAAGCAGAAATACTTTTACGATAAGCAATGAAAAAGAAGCAGAGATTATAGAAAAGCTGATGGAGCTTGAGGAAAAAAAACTTTATCTTAAAAGTGAATATAACCAGGTATATGTTGCTAAAAAGCTTAATACAAATACAACTTATCTTTCGCAGACCATCAATAAATATATGAAAAAAACATTTAGTGAGTACACCAATGAATTAAGGATTAATTATATCCTAAAAGTACTTTCCGAGGATAAAAAACTGCGAAATTATACAACCCAGGCGCTGGCAGATTTAGTGGGATACAAAAGTGGGATTTCTTTTGCCAGAACATTCAAAGAAAAAACGGGAGTGACCCCGTTTCAATATATTGAGAAATTAAATGCTGATAACAAGCTAAATGAAGATTTTTGATGGTTGGTTTAAGAAAAAAGTAAAATCAACTTTATCTTTGTGTCTTTCTATTTTAGAGCGATCAATCTGCATATATTTGAATGGACTCTTCTTATCTGTGACTTCAATTAGGGTATTTACTAATTAGACCATTTTTTTGAAGAGGAGATTACCCATCACAACCTTGAATATTTCCACAGCCATTTCCATTATTTGTTCCGCCATCCCCATTCCCTTTATTTGATATAATGTTGTCATAACATGAAAGATGTATTATACCTCTAACTATTATTGATAGTTCCTTTCTTAATAATTTTTAAATTAAATTTTGTTTGTGTTTTCATTTTTTCCGGTTCTTTTCAAAGATAAAAGTACTGATGCTTTATTATATTCAAATTTTTATTCACAATGGCTAATATATAGATCCTTACATTTGTTGTAAGTAAGGCATTTTGAAATTTGAACTAAACAAGGGCTAATCACATTTCCTGATCCGCCTCCGTTATTTGTTCCGCCTCCAATAGATCCATTATCATTGATGCTCGTATTTCCGGCAGTTATTTTTACCAGTGCCTTTCTCGCTAATTTTTTTAAATTAAATTTTGTTTGTGTTTTCATTATTTTCTAGTTTGTTTTAAGGAATATCCTTTAGATTCAGAAATAAATAAGGATAATAATTTTGTTAGTTATTCATTAGCAGAATTAGGAAGACCAATAATACTTCCGCATCCGTTTCCATTGTTTGTCCCACCATCTCCGTTTTCATTATTTGGGATGTTGCTGCCATTACAATTGGCGGCTTCTCCTCCAACTATTACTGAAAGTGTCTTTCTTGATAATTTTTTTAAAGTAAGTTTTGCTTGTGTTTTCATAGGATTGCATTTTTGAATTATTTTAAAATCTTGTTTTTTTTGCCATGATACCGCTGATCACTTTTTTTCGGGTAGCTTTCTTAATATGGTTTATTTGATTCTTTAATAATGATTCTTCATATTAGACTGCCGCCAATCAGCTGAATAATACAAAGTTAAAAATTAATGGGTTTCAATATTGTCATATTGTAGTACAATACTTGGAATCTGTTTTTGTTTTTGTATTTACTTGTAAAACAGTTGTTTATTGTGTTTTGAAGGATTGATTTTTTATAAAAAGTTCTATGTCTTTTTATAAAAAATTGAGTAGTACTGTTTTTTGAAAAGGTGAATTAAACAAAATTTGTACTGTAAAATAATTAATAAGAATTTTCTATGAATCTTAAAAAAACAGTTATGAAAAAAATAATATTCCTGAGTATTGCTCTCTCAGTAAGCAGCATCTCAATGATAAAAGCGCAAAGCTTTTTAGATAAAATAGACAATATGGTAAATAAGGCAGATAATGCTGCTAATACAGCTGATAGAGCTTCTAAAACCGGAGGGAAAATAACTTCATTGTTTGGTAAAAAGAATAAAAATAAGCAGGCTGAAGATAAAGCATCAGAAGGTTCTTCTAAAACAGTGATAAAAATCTCTAAAATAGATCTTATTAACCTTAAAAAGCTAAATAATATTATAACAGAGTCAAAAGGAGTAACCAATTCCAATATGAAATACAACTCAGCCTCATCTAGTATTACTGTTATGCATACTGGCAGTACATCAAAATTGCTTGATAATATTCAGTCAAAAGCAAAAGATATTTTTACAGATAAAAATATACAGGGAATTGATGAGGGACTGATTGAAATCAATATGAAGTAATGAAGGTAAAAAAACAAATGAAAAAATTATTTTAAAAACTTTAAAAATTATCTGGTAACTCCACAGATATATTCTGATCGGTTGTTTGTTATATATCATTCTGCTTAAACTTCTTGTCAATGCAAAATATTTCAATTCTTCGTTAAATTTTAAAGTGTTAATTATCAGAATTTTGTGATTGAAAAAAATCTGAGCCTGTTATTTTCCAATTAAATTTTATTCTATAGGTGCTCATTTTGTAAGTTTAAACAAACGTGAATATACTTTCTCCATTTTCTTAGTTTTTTCCTGGATAAGCAATAGGTTTTTATTATTGAATACTGATTTCAGAATGTGTCTGTGGATTTATAACAAAAACAATTAATATGAAAACAAAATACTTACTTTTTAACATCATTTGTATTCTTTTTAGCATACCAATGAATGCACAACCTGTAATGACAAGTGCAGATATTATTAAGGGTACCTTTCAGTATACAACAGTTAGTTTTAATCAGGGAGTTTATAATCCAGGTAATGGAGGGGCCAATGTAACCTGGGACTTTTCTAACATACAAGGGACAATAGGTGGGGTGAGAGTACTTTATGGAAATTGTTCTTCATCTGTACCCGAATGTGCATCATTTCCAACAGCAAATATGTATGCCGTCAATCTGGAGAGTAATGGCACTCAAAATGATACTAAAAATTTATTCAAATTGACCAGTACACAATTTGAAACATTAGGATCAAGGAACATCGCTAATGATATTACAGTTACCTATACAGATACTTCGATTGAATTGAAATTCCCAACCACTTATTTGCAGTCCTTTACAGATAGTTCTTCATCCACAGTCAATAATGTAATTACTGATACTAATAGTATGATTACTGCAGACGGATATGGAACTTTGAAAACTCCGGCTGGTACCTATACCAATGTTTTGAGAATAAAAAAAGAAAGTACGGTCACTGTAAGCGTAGCTGGATCTGCTTCTACCACCACACAGATAACAGCTTACGCATGGTATAAAAATAACAGAGAACTGATAGCAGCATTTTCAGTAGCTAATCTACTATTACCAGTCCCGCAAGCGTTACCTTCAATTTTTCAATATACCAACAATAATGTTTTAGCTACTGAGGAAAGTAAATTAAAAAAATCTTTAATGGTATATCCTAATCCTGTAAAAGATGGGAAACTTTGGATTGATCAGGGGGGGGATTATAAAATAAAATCAGTTACTATTTATGATATGACTGGAAAACAGATTTTTGCTGAAGATAAAAGCTCATTTATTTCGCTTGGAGGAAAATACAGTATTAATCTACAGAATTATGCAGAAGGAAATTATATTGTAAAAATAGAAACGGATAAAAATACCTTTACCGAAATTATACAGATTAAATAAAGATAAGTCATATCAGATATTCATAAAATATAAAAAAATAAAGTATGAAAAATCCAATTTTTGTGTTTGGCTTATTCTTCCTGATGATTTCGGGGTTAGCCTTTTCAAACTATTCTTTTTCCCCCTTTAAAGACCCGGTCGTGATTGAAATTATCATGAAACAAAAAAATAAAGAAGATGCTCTAACAGCTGTAAAAAATGTTTTGTTGAAAAAAAAGTTTGTATCAGCCAACGGGGTACAGAAAAATTCTCTCAATGCAGTCAGAACTACAATGTCTAAAGCTGATTATTTTGTTGCAGATGCTACTGCTGTAGAGACAGGAGGGGCCATTAAAGTGACTATTACCTTCATTAAAATGGGAACAGGCTTTTTAAGCATGAAAAAAATCGCTGAAGAAGTGAAAAACGAACTGGAAAGTTGATCAGATAATTAAATCGAAAAAATATACTGCCATTAATATTTACTTCCATCATTAAAGTAACTTTTTCGAAATATTGGATAGGGGCTGCTTATTTCTCTGGCAGTCCCTTTTTTATATTGGTTTAGAAAAAATAATGATTTATGTTTACGTTTGTCTTGGAAATTGCTATTTTTGATTACAAAATCACCAAATAGTGAAACATCAGGAGAAATCGAGACAGATAAGGAAAGAAATTAATCAATCCTATCAGGAGCTTAAAGAACAATATCCTCTATTGAAGAGACAGAACAGCATTGGGTTTTCTATATTTTTACTTTCAATTATTGCCATTATTGCTGCATCTGTAGGTTGGTATAAAGCTCTTATTCCAACTTGGTTGATGATCATTATGAATGCCTTTTTTATGGGAGTTCTTCACGAGATTGAACATGATCTTATTCATTGGCTTTATTTTAAAAAACAAAAATCCGTACATCATTTTATGCTTTTGAGTGTCTGGGTTTTACGTCCTTTGACAATCAATCCCTGGATCAGGCGTACTTTGCATTACCATCACCATAAATTTTCAGGAACATTACACGATGTGGAAGAACGTGGAGTGACAAATGGTGAACGTTGGTCGTTTAAACGATTATTAACGACTGCAGATATTGTTTTAGGCGGACTTTTGCGTCTTCAGCAAATGTTTAAGGATATGGACGCGGAGGTAAAGAACGGAAACCTTAAAGATGAAACCTCTTCCACCTTGAAACTGATTACATTTCTGGGTTTGATTCCCCTGACCATATTTGCTCATGTGATATTGTATCTCTTTTTTGCAGATTTACTATTGCACTGGATCAATGTAAAGATGAAGACAGACTTCAGTTTCCCTTCTTATATTGAAAATACATTAAGCAGCTTACAGGTGATTATTTATACGATTTTTCTTCCCAATTTGCTTCGTCAGTTTTGTTTACATTTTATCACTTCTAATATGCATTATTTTGGTGATGTGGAAGAGGGGAATGTTATAGAACAGACACAGATACTTAATGTGTGGTGGACTTTTCCTATGCAGGTGTTTTGCTTCTTTTTCGGATGGACACACAGCATTCATCATTTTGTAGTCAACGAGACATTTTATGTCCGTCATATCGGAAGAAAACAGGCACAGGAAGTATTGAAAAAATATGGGGTCCGTTTTAATGATCTGGGAACTTTCAGAAGAGCCAACCGCTTTCGGGAATATTCAAAATAGAGTAAGAATTGAGTTTTCAAAATATAAAACCGGCGCTGAAATGAATCCCAGCGCCGGTTTTATAAGGTATTAAAAGTTAAATAACTTTTACAATGAAATAGCTTTTTTTCCCTTTTTGAAGCAATAAGAATTTGCCATCAATAAGATCTGTTTCATTAGCTGTATAAGTATCATTTACTTTTTGTTTGTTAACAGAGATTGAGTTTCCTTTGATTTCTCTCTGAGCTTCACTCTTAGATTTTAGAAATCCTGATTTTTCAGAAAGAAGATCAATAATATTTACCCCTAAAACATCAGCTTTTGCTACTTCTTTTTGTGGAACTCCATCAAAAACTTCAAGGAAAGTTTCTTCATCAAGGCTTACCAAATCTTCAGCTGTAGAGCGGCCGAATAGAATTTCAGAAGCTTTAAGCGCTTTTTCGTATTCTTCTCTTCCGTGTACCCAAACAGTTACTTCTTCAGCTAATCTTTTCTGAAGTTTTCTTTCGTGGGCAGCCGTTTTATGTTCTTCAATTAATGCTTCAATTTCTTCTTTTCCAAGGAACGTATAGAATTTGATGAATCTTTCAGCATCTTCATCTGTAGCGTTCAACCAGAACTGGTAGAACTTGTATGGTGAAGTTTTCTTTTTATCCAACCAGTAGTTTTCTCCGCTTTCAGATTTTCCGAATTTAGATCCGTCAGCTTTGGTAATCAAAGGAACTGTTAATGCAAAGGCTTCTCCTTGGGCTTTTCTACGGATTAATTCTGTTCCGGTAGTGATATTTCCCCACTGGTCAGAACCTCCCATCTGAAGCTTCACATTGTTGTTTTGATAGAGGTGAAGGAAATCATATCCCTGGATCAATTGATAAGTAAATTCTGTAAAACTCATCCCGTCTGCACCAGATTCTCCAGAAAATCTTTTCTTTACAGAATCTTTAGCCATCATGTAGTTTACCGTGATGTTCTTTCCAACATTTTTAGCAAAATCCAGGAAGGAAATATTCTTCATCCAATCGTAGTTGTTGACCAGTTCCGCTTTATTCGGTTCATTCCCTGCAAAATCAAGGAATCTTGAAAGCTGGTTCTTTAAGCAGTCTACATAATGTAAAAGCGTTTCTTCATCCAAAAGGTTTCTCTCTGCCGATTTTCCGGACGGGTCACCGATCATTCCTGTAGCTCCACCTACTAAAGCAATCGGCTTGTGGCCATGCTGCTGGAAGTGTGCTAAAATTTTTATCTGAATAAGACTTCCGATATGTAAAGAATCGGCCGTTGGATCAAAACCAATATATGCAGTAGTTACCTCTTTATTCAGTTGTTCATCGGTTCCAGGCATCATATCAGCAAACAGACCACGCCATTTCAGTTCTTCTATAAAGGAATTCATTGATTTTTTCTTTAAAATTTTAAGTTGCAAAGATAATAAATTCAGAAGTATAAAGTTGAAAGGGGAAGGTGGGAAATGATAAAAAGCATTGAGATAACAAATAAAACGGTTATTTTCCTGACTGGCCCTTCAATTGCGAAGCAAAATTCAATACCGATGGGGTTCGTCTTTGCATTTTCAACCCAAATAATCTATATTTGTTATTAATGAACGACGAACAGCTATTCCTGCTCATTCAAAAGGCCAAAGATAAAGACCAGAAGGCCCAGACTAAACTCATCAATGTTTTTTGGGTGGATGTTTTCTCTTTTGTGATGAAAAAAGTAAAAGATGAAAATGACACCGATGAGATTACAGTGAATGTTTTTTCCAAAGTATTATCAAAATTGGATATGTTCGATCCGCATTTTCAGTTTAAGACCTGGATTCTGACGATTGCTCAAAACACCGTAATTGATTTTTGGAGGAAAAAAAACCGTGAAAACGAAGACGCTGTTGAAAATCTGGATGAGGTAAAAAATCAATATGCAAAATCTCCTGAGGAACTGCTGATTTCTGAAGAAGAGCAAAAGAAGATCATTAAAACCATTGAATCTCTGGATGCCAATTATCAGGATATCATTAAGCTTCGTTTTTTTGAAGAAAAAAGCATCAAGGAAATAGCCGAAGAACTGGGAATTTCCGTTGCCAATACAAAAGTTCGTGTGATGCGTGCTAAAAAAGTTCTTGCCGAGCTCTTGAAAAATAATGAGTTTGAAGATAACTGAGAATGTTGTTGGAAAACGCAAGGACGCTAAGTTTTTATGCGATGAGGATGTTTTAAGGCGCAGGGCTTTTATCTGCTATAAAATTTTATACTGCCTACTTTAATGTCATGAATTCACGGATGAAAAATGATGCGTGTGCAATTTCACATATAGAATCTATGTATCTATGTGGTTTAAATTTTTTCTTGAACCACATAGGTAGATAGAGTTAAATAGTTCGAGTATTTGTAGTTAATTATATAAAAATTTCCTGCTTTGTTTTAGGAAGTATGATTTTCACACTTTTATCATTTCTGTTCTGAAGATTGATTTTTATTCCTTTTTTAATGTAGGTTTCTTTCTGAGAAGGGCCATATTCTTTAGTATTATCAACATCATTTTTAAAATTAATCTGTCCTGTAGAAAGGTTAAAGTCTACATTTTGAATATAATCTCCCGGCCTTCCTGAACTTGAAGTATGGCCTATCAACTCAAAATGCCCATTTTGGAATCTGTATTTATCGGTATACTGCCATTTCCAGCTGCTGCCACCAAAATGATTGATGATTAGAATTCCTTTTTCTATACTGGTTCCTGAATAGGGATCTCCCATGATACCTCCGGATTCGCTATCAAGAATGGCATTGGTTGATTTTTCAAGAACCGTCCATTGTCCATTAACCTTTTTCAGGATTTGAATTTCCCGGATTTCACCAAGGTCACCCGGATCTTTGGTATTATATACAATTACTTTTTCAGGAATTTTATCGCCATCCAAATCTCCATCTACGGTTTGAAGAACGGTAGAGCCTTCAGGCTGGAACTGTTTTTGAGCAAAAAAATAAGTGCTGACAGTAATTGATAAAAGGAGAAAATACTTTTTCATGGGATAGGTTTTAAGCCTAAATGTACAATGATATTTTGAATTATAAGTTTCATCAATTTCTCTGGTTGATGGTTTCCATTAAAAATTCCTTAACTTTGAACTTCAATTTTAGAAATGGAAAATTTAGTTCAAGATACTACCGTTCAAAAACCAAAGTGGATTCGTGTAAAACTTCCTACCGGAAAGAACTACAGGGAATTGAGAACCTTGGTTGATAAATATAAATTAAACACTATTTGCCAAAGCGGAAGCTGCCCGAATATGGGAGAGTGCTGGGGAGAAGGTACGGCAACGTTCATGATTTTAGGAAATATCTGTACAAGAAGCTGTGGATTCTGTGGAGTAAAAACAGGAAAACCGCTTGATGTAAACTGGGATGAACCTGAAAAAGTGGCCCGTTCTATCAAATTAATGAAGATTAAACACGCCGTTCTTACTTCGGTAGACCGTGATGATCTGAAAGATATGGGATCTATCCTTTGGGCAGAAACAGTAAATGCTGTAAGAAGAATCTCTCCGGGAACCACAATGGAAACATTAATTCCGGACTTCCAGGGAATCACCAAACATATTGACAGATTGGTAGATGTAGCTCCGGAAGTGATCTCTCACAACATGGAAACGGTAAAACGTTTGACCAGAGAAGTGAGAATTCAGGCAAAATATGAAAGAAGCCTTGAGGTTTTAAGATATTTAAAAGAAGCTGGGCAAAGAAGAACCAAAACAGGGGTAATGCTTGGTTTAGGGGAAACTAAAGATGAGGTTTTCCAGACCATTGAAGACATCAGAAATGCTAATGTGGATGTCATCACGCTTGGACAATACCTTCAGCCAACTAAAAAACACCTTCCTGTAAAGAGATTTATTACTCCTGAGGAATTTGATGAGTTGGGTGATTTTGCAAGAAGCTTAGGTTTCAGACATGTTGAAAGTTCTCCTCTTGTAAGAAGTTCTTACCACGCAGAAAAACATATTCACTAAAATATAGCCCGCTCAGTAATGGGCGGTTATTTTTTTGTAATAATAGTTAATAGGGCGGCACATACGAAATATTTTAACCAAAATCAATAAGGGATGATCTCCATCATTCCCTTCCTCTGGAGGGGTGTCAAAAATTCAAAGAATTTTTGACGGGGTGGTTTATAACATTCAGATATCAAAATTATTCCCAAACATCTGTGAAAACCCGTGTCATCTGTGGGAAAATAAAAGCAGCCAGGTAAGCTTATAAAATATAAATCTTGGGATCATATCAAAACCCTTTATTACAGGAAGACTCTCTATTAATCACACCAATCCGTCCATTGATCTCGATAGGCTTAAAATGTTTTTTCTTGAATTCTGATGGGGTCTCTCCCGTATGCTGTTTAAACAGTTTATTAAAATAGGAAAGGCTTTCAAAACCTACCTGAAAACAAACCTCTGTTACAGAAGAATCCTTTAACAGGAATATTTTAGCCTGATTGATCCTGTAATTATTGACAAAATCTGTGAAAGTCATATTGGTTTGCTTTTTAAAATACCGGCAAAAAGCAGGGGTACTTAAACTGACCATTTGGGCAATTTCATTCACATTGGGCTTTTTATCGTGATTTTCATGAATATAATCATAGATGGTTCCCATCCTGATCTTGTCATTCAGAAACCATTTGATCCTTGTATCTTCCTTATTCAGCTCATGTACCTCCGTGGAGTGGGCCAACATCTGCAGAATTTCAATTAATCCCATTAAGGATTCAAAGGAATTTTTATTCTTAAGGAGCTGAAGTTTTTCAACAACAATCTTTTTGGTTTCTCCAGAGAAAGATAATCCCAGATAAGAACGTTCTAAAAGATTTTTAATATTCTCAAATTCAGGAACAGGAAGAATAATATCCTGAAGAAAGTTTTCACGCATTTGCAGGACCAGTTGTTTACATTCTGTCTGTATACCATAGTCGAAATTAAGATGGGGTACATTAGCCCCTATGAGCAGAAGCTCACTGTCTGTAAAACCGGAAATGTTTTTCCCAACATGCCGGATTCCATTGGATGCTTCTACATATACCAGTTCTATTTCAGGATGATAATGCCAGAAAAAACAGTTTTTCAGACTGGGAGCGAATATCTTGAACGATTTTCCCTTTTCAAACGCAATGGTCTCTTTCTGAATTTTCATTTTTGTTCTGATTTGATAGTTTGTAGAGATAAAATTAAATAAAAAGGTTAATATGGAGCAAATTTTTATCATTCAAAGAGGTGTGAAATCCAATATTTCTTTCGAATTTTGCACTTTCAAAAATAAAGATGGCTCACCATTTTTAATTTTAACATATTAATTCAGAAAAGAATATACAATGAAGATTGATAAACGAATAATACCGCTTGCGATTGGCGGATTGGGAATAGGAACTACGGAATTTACCGTTATGGGACTTTTACCGGACATCGCAAAAACACTTGAAATTACGATTCCGCAGGCAGGGCACCTGATTTCGGCCTATGCTATGGGAGTAGTAATTGGAGCGCCCATTCTGATCGGATATTCAGTGAAATTTCCTCCTAAAAAGGTTCTGATTGCTTTTATGATCCTTTTCACTTTATTTAACGGCCTTTCTGCTATTGCTCCCAATTATGGAACAATGTTGATCATCAGATTTATGTCTGGACTTCCTCATGGAGCTTTCTTTGGGGTGGGAACAGTGGTCGCGGCTAAAATGGCTGGAAAAGGGAAGGAGGCCTTTTATATATCGATGATGTTCACTGGACTTACTGTAGCCAATCTGGTAATGGTTCCTCTGGTAACCTATATCGGACATACTTTCCATTGGAGACTCTATTTTGCGATTGTAGCTTTGATTGGTGTTTTTGCTCTGTTATTTTTAAAGCTATGGCTCCCTGCAACGGAGGCCAATCAAAATACCCATTTCCTGGAAGAGCTGAAATTCCTGAAAAAGAAGCAGTCATGGCTTGTGCTGGCAATTACAGCCATCGGATTTGGGGGACTTTTCACATGGTTAAGCTATATTACCCCTTTAATGACAGTGATTTCCGGAGTGGAGAGCAGTCAGATGGCTTATGTCATGGTTCTTGCCGGCGCCGGAATGGTTGTTGGTAATCTTGCCGGAGGGATTATTTCAGATAAATTAGGCCCGGAAAAGACTTGTGCACTTCTGATTTTTTTAATGATGATCTCTCTGGTGGGTGTATTTTTACTTTCCGAGCATCAGAATATTGCTTTCATATTGACCTTTATGTGCGGTGCATTGTCAATGTCTATTGCAGCACCTATTAATATTATGATGATGAAAGCCGCTCCGAAAAGTGAAATGATGGCTGCCGCATTTATGCAGGCAGGTTTTAATATTGCGAATGCAATGGGAGCTTTTTTTGGTGGAATTCCTTTGGAATATGGATTGCCGTACAACTATCCTTCATTGGTAGGAGTAGGAATGACCTTTATTGGGTTTGCCATCAGTGTAAGATATATGTATCTCTATGGTTCACAAATAGTTCATGAAGAAGAAGCTGTTGCAGAATGTGTTTCCTGCGATAAATAAAAAAGAGTACTCTCTTGAATCGAGAGTACAAAACTTAAAGTATTAAAAAAGGCTGTCCCATAGTCCGGAAACTGACTTTTGAGACAGCTTTTTTAAATTAATACATTATTCTTTTCAGTTTAGAATTTGAATACACAGCTGCAAACGCTCATTTTGCCTTCTACAACTGTTGTCCATTGTCCATTCCATGTACCGCCGTACGATGCACAGATAGCTGGACAGATCGCTTTAGCATCTTCATCACTCCAGATAGGACCTGCCAATACGTTTAAAGTATATTCTGTACTGCCCATTGGTTCAGTATTTAATTCTACTTCTATAACGCTCATTTGTCCTTCTACAATGGTCGTCCATTGTCCGGTAAATTTTCCTAAGTGTGCGGCCGCAATGCGTGGTCCTAATTTTTGTGCTTCGTCATTGCTCCAAAGTGGTCCTGCAATAATGTTTGTTTTGAATGTTGACATGGTGTAAGTATTTGTTGGTTAACATTACAAATGTACTCACCATTATGGGATATAATTACAGTAGAATGTACCAAATTTATCATTAGGTATTTTTACGTATCTGTTTGGTATTGATTGGGATATATAAAAAAGACTGCCTCAAAAAGACAGTCTTTTATCATTGTATTAGGCTGATTAAGCTTCCACTTCATCACCGTTTTTGCACCAATAAAGGGCATTGTATAAATTTTCTTTTGGGAAAGATTTAAACTCTCCCGGCATCAGAACACTGAAAACTTCAGTAAAATTCTGGACACCTTCTTTGTCTGTAACGATGGCTGCCCGGTTCCATTTTGCAAGGTTTTTTAATCCAAGCAAGAGGTCTTCAAGCCATGCTCCCATGGTAAACTTATCCAGATCGGTATCCAAATACAGCAAGTAATTCAGCTCACCAAATTGGTCTACTTTCTCTTTCACACGCGGAATTACCAATTTTTCAAAATCTTCTTTCGTCACTTCTCCGGTTGCATTGAAAGCCGCAACATTCTCCGGGGCTTCTGGAATAATTGTTATCATAGTAAATATTTTATGGTGGTTTGAATTTAATAGCACAACAATAATTAAACCATAGATTCTTCATAAATTGTTAAAAAAGGTATAAATATTGTTATTTTTAATGTAAAATATCAATATGGATCTCAAATCAAATGAACCTTTTTGGCTTTTAAAAAATGGCCTGATCGCTACTTATCCGTCTTTAAAATCCGATGAAAACTGTGATGTTTTAATTATTGGTGGTGGAATTACAGGAAGTCTTATTGCCCATCAAATGATAAAAGACGGGTATGAAACTATTCTCATTGATCAGCGCGAGCTTTGTAATGGAAGTACTTCTGCTACCACTTCAATGCTTCAATACGAAATAGATACTCCCCTTTATGAATTAATAAAACAAATAGGAGAAAAAGGTGCCATTGCAAGTTATAAATCATGTTCAGAGGCGATTGATATCATTGAAGCACTAGCTGGTAAAATACACTCTGATGCAGGATTTAAACGTAAAAAATCCTTGTATTTTGCTTCGAAGAAAAAAGACGTTGAATGGCTAAAGAAAGAATATGAAGCCAGGAAAAAGGCAGGATTTGATGTTCAGTGGCTCAATTCAGATCGGGTTGTGAAAGAGTTTGGATTTGAAAATACTTATGGTGGAATCCTATCGAAGCAAGGTGGCAGTATTGACGCTTTTCAGTTTGCTCATGAGTTATTTAAGCATAATGTAAAAAAAGGATTAAAGATATTTGATAAAACTGAAATGGTGGAAGTAGAATATCATAAGGGTTTTAATATAGCTAAAGTTGACAGCGGTTTTCAGATTAAAGCGAAGAAAATCATCTATTGTATCGGCTATGAAAGCAAAAATTTATTGAAAGAAAATTTCGTTAATCTAAAAAGTACATATGCTGTGGTTTCTGAGGTGGATAAAGATAAATTTAAAAATATCACCAGTACTTTAGTCTGGAATACTGATGATCCTTATCTGTATATGCGGACTACTGATGATGGCAGATTATTGATAGGCGGGGGAGATGAAGACTTTTATAATGCTAAAAAGCGCGACGCTATTCTCAATAAAAAAGAAAAAGAGATTTTAAAAAATTTGAAGAAAATAAAGCCGGATTATCACTTCTATCCCGATTTTGTCTGGGCAGGAACTTTTGGAGAAACGAAGGATGGACTTCCTTATATCGGTGAACATCACAAATTCAAAAATTCTTACTTTGTGTTGGGTTTTGGAGGAAACGGAATTACTTTTTCAGTAACGGGAATGGAAATGGCTTCTTTGTTTATGAAGGGTAAAAAACATCTATTATCCAGATATTTTAAGTTTGGACGTTAGAACGTTTTTTATATATGACTCTGTCATTCTGACGAAGGAAGAATCTCATACATGCCTTAGATTCTTCCTTCTTCACAATGGCAATGATGTTGTTTATAATCGCCTAAATATAAATAAGTACACTAAAGCAGGAAAATCAAAAGATTCAAAACTTAAGTGTACTTTATTTTCACAGCTTGTTAAACCGTTTGCTACAAGCTATATCCATTCTTTTTAGCTAATTCTTGTATAGAGTTTTCAATAGCCTTTCCAAGATCATCAGAATCATCATTTCCTCTTTTTTTCATTTCCTCGTCAATATAGGTTTGACGTTTTTTAGAAAGTTCTCCAATTTCTCTTTGAATTTTTTCACGTTCTGCCGATTTTATGGCCACCGACTTTTTAATTTCCTCTTTGCTTTTTCCTTTCAATTCATCAGGAAGTTCGCTTTCTTTCATGTTGGCAATAAAGTGGTCATCTTTTTCCGCTTTATCTACCAGGTCCCAATGTTCATTTTTGTAAGCATTCTTTTTAGATTTAGAAACAGTTCTTTCTACCAGATTAGAAACAGATTGTACTTCTGCATTTTTATCCTGGGCAATTTGTTTCATCTTATATTCAGAACCACGGTTTCCATAATATATATAGGTGTCATTCAACTTGGCGTTGCATTCGGAAATTCTGATATCATAAGGTGTTTCAATATAAATAACCTTTTTGTCACTATCGATATTAAAGTATTTTCCACCTCCGGTTGTGGCACCGTTTTGCCAGTAGTCCCGGATTCCTTCTTCACGGCTTCCACAGAAAATGGTATTGGTATAAATATTTTTATTTTTTGCTTTTGAGATCACTTCTTTATAGTCAATCTTTCCCTGGTTGAAAGGTTCATTACCTGCAATATAAATAAGTTTCATACTTTTCTCATTGCCATCCCAGTTCAGATTGGTAGCAGCATCGCGGATCACAGCCCCACAGTACTCACTTCCGCCGTTGGTTCTTAGGGCAAATAATTTTTCAGAAACCAGATCAAGGTCCTGGGTAAGAGGAGTGACCTGGCGGATATAGTTTTCATCCCGAAGGCCGTCATTTCCATACTCATAAAGGGCAATTTCAACTTGTGGATTCTGGTCGTTGTACTTTAAGGTGGTTAATGTATTCACGATGTTCCAGAGTCTTGATTTTGCCTGGTCAATCAATCCATCCATACTGTTGGAAGTATCAAGTAAAAGAGCCACCTGGATTTTATTATCCTTTGATATTGTACTTGCTGTAGGTACAGAAGCATTTTGTATGGTTGAGCTTCTGTTTTCCTGATCACTTTTCGAGCAGCTAAGAGGAGCTGTTGCCCCGGAGTTTAAAAAAGCTGCTGTAATGGCTAAGATTTTTAAAGTTGTCATATTATTATTTTTTATAGGTTATCTGTTGTAATATTGGATTTGCATTTCTTTCGGGTACTTAACTTCATAAGAGAAATTGATCTTATCAGAACCTCCGGAACTTATATTTTTGTTCCAAAGAATGCTTCCCGTTTTTTCATCAAGGCTTCCGCCTCCGGTTTCTATAGCTTTCACTGATATTTTAGAATTTTCACTGATTGGGAGCTGATCCAGTACTTCCAGTTCAATACTTTCTTTGGTGTTATTTCTGATGCTGATCTGGTAGGTTTCAGTTTCCCATTTATTTGAGTTCATCGGTTTTTGAGAAGCTTTATCTTCCAATTTGATTCTTTTTACCGTGATTCTTTCATCCACGCCAAGAGAGATTGGGAATTCATCCTTCACATAATTGCTGGTAATATTGGTTTTTCCGATATAATTATCTTCAAAATAGATATTGGCTTCCCCATTAATGAGATTGAGGTTTTGCCAGTTTTTTACAAAAGCCATTAAGAAGACCTGGTTATTTACCTTAGGAACTGTATGGTATTTGTAAGCAGCATCAATTTGTTTTTTATCCAGAATCACATATTGTTCTTTTTCCTGGCTTACAATGGTTTGGTTATAATTCAGTTCATAGATCACATTCATCTGGTTATCGGAAACAGAAGCTATTGGAATCTGGCTTGGTTTTGCAGCTATTTCCTGTCTCGTTTGATAAGCATTCATTAATGCAGATTCTTTTTTAGATTGGTAATCAGCAACCTCCAGTATTGGATTATGTGCTGTATATTCTGCAACATATAATGGCGAAAGAACAGGGCGGTTCTGATTGTATGATGGTCTGTAAGTAGAGACAAACAACTTGATATTCTTCCAGTCCTGTCCGGTCTTTTGATAAATTTTTCCTTTGTAAACCATTTCGAGAGGTTTCTTTACCGATTCAGCCCGTAGATCGTAAGAAGGAATCCAGCCTGCATCAGAAACAATATAGCTGACTCCCAGATTTAAGCTTGTATCATTATCAGCAAGGATCTCAAGCAGCAATTCTTTTCGATTGGTATTTTTATGTGTTTGTTCCTCATCAGATTGTTTATTAAGTTTGGCAATGCTTTCATCCAGTATACTTTTCTGCTCATTGAGTATAAAGACCTGGTTGTCGATTTCCAGCATTCTTTTTCTGTAAAACTCAGTAAGTTTAATAAGCTGTTCCTGAGGAGTAGATTTGTCATTGGTAGATACTTTTAGATTATCATTGATGATATTCTGTTCTCCGGTAAGATTTTTAATCTGGATTCCTAACAGACTTACCTGTCTTTGAAGTTTTTTTCTTTCATCATCCAGCTTTTTCTCTCCTTCAGAAAGCTGGTCTTCTTTCAAAAAATTACTTTGCGGAGTGATAGATAAAAGCGTTGTGTTTTTTTCTAGATTGATTTTATAAGTATTTTCATCCAGATTATTGGGAAGATTGATAATTCTTATCATATTACGTCCCTTCTGAAGAGTAACATTGGTATTTCCGAAAACTTTTGCTCCCTGAAGAAATACCGTTGCCTGTTTTACTTCAATTTCTTTTTTAATTTCCTGTGCTTTGAAGAAAACCACTGAAAATAGGGTGATTAAAAGATAGCGTTTCATCGTTTATTATTTTAAATTATGAAGTAAAATTACCTGTATTTAAACCCCAGAATGAGGACACTTGGTGAAGCTAGGTTTTCACTTGGTGAGTAGACGGGCACAAGTTTTTTATTCTTTTTTGCCATGAATACATCAATGGTTTTATAAAAGCTTATTACAATTATTTTTTCCAATTGGCTATGTTCCTATATGGTTTGATATTTTATAACCACATAGAAATATAGGATTGAGTAATTTCATGATTATTAGTGTATTAGTGGCAAAAAACAAGAGGCTGCCAACAATGTGGCAGCCTCTTTTAAATCTGTTATGTTAAAGGATTTCGTATCTCGTTTTGATACTGTATTTCAGTTTGATGTTTTCGATATTATCAAAAGAAAAATCTACCGGAGCATCTGCCATTTCAAGCTGTACATTATTCATTCTGCTTTTGTAGGCAACCGGCATCACTGTGTCGCTGGTATAATCTTCAATCTCTACAATTTCAAGAACATTACCCACTTTTTTGCCCATGCTTTCCAACAGATAATCTGCCTTTTCTTTCGCTGCTTTTAAAGCATTAATCTTTACAGCTTTTCTGAAATCTGCAATCTTGGTGTTTTTTACTTCTGAGATGCTTAGATTGCTTACCCATTTCTGGTTCAGGTCTTCAAATACTTTGCTCAGGTTTGATTTTGCACTGGCTTTAAACTCATAGCTCTTAGAAAACTTCCCGTTTTTGGCATAAATGTTTTGGTACATCGACTTGAATTTGATATCCTCATTCTTTACTCCTGCATTCTTCAGAATATCGAACATCTTCTTTTCATTGTCTGCAAGATCGTTTTTGTTATCTGCTTTTATTCCGATGTTGAAGATCACTTCATCCGGTTCTATTTCCATTTCAGCAACACCTGTTACTTCAATTCCGTTTTTCTTTACTTCCTGAGCGTTTACAAAACTTCCCAGCGTTACAATTCCGATTAATAAAAAATGTTTCAATTTCATAATTTCTTGTTTTTACTTTTAAATTCTGATGTAAAATTAGGCAGATCTGGAGCCGGAAATTGGAAGACTTGGTGGAAGAAGGCTTTCACTTGGTGGATACATAAAAAAAGACAGTTCATATAGAAACTGTCTTTTATAAAGTATATTTTATATTCGTAAACGGGGAAAGATAATAGTTAATAAAGGAAATATACCTTTGAAATTTTATGGTCTTTAATTTCATAAATCGCAGTAGCTTCTATCTTCTGACCAGGTTTTATTCCGGAAACACTTTCCTTGTCAATAACCGTATTATGATTAATGATTCTCTGTTTTATCTCACAATGCAGGTCCGGTACCTTTTTAAATAGTGCTTCATATGTTTTTCTCATACTTTCTTTACCTTTACTTCGCAAAGTATTGGGAAATGAATAGATTTCAACATCTTCCGCATAGGGTTCAAGAAAAGCATCTATATTTCGTGCATTATAGCCATTTACCTGCTGCTGTACAAGTATCTCAGGGGTAATCTTCAGTATTTTATGAGGATCGAACGTCTTGCCGTTCTTGATAACAGTTTCAATTTTGGTTAAATTGTTCAGATCTTCAATGGGATCGGCACTAAGAAGAACAAGATCCGCGGTTTTTCCAGTTTCAATACTGCCATATTGCGCCTCTTTATTAAGGATTTTTGCCGGGTTTATTGTGGCTGACTGCAGAATCTGCCAGTTGCTCAGCCCACTTTCTTTCATTGCATTGAGTTCACTCATAAAAGAAGAGGCATGCTGGGTTCCTATATTTCCTGCATCTGTACCGGCTGCAATCGTTACCCCTCCATCTGCAAGCCTTTTTAAATTGACCTCCCGGATAGAATCCACTTTGGAAACATAAGTTTTCATCTGTTGTGAATTAAATCTTACCTTATATTTTTTAATCCATGTTGAATCAGCAGTCTCTTCCAGATGCTTCAGATCGTAGATTGAACCAATACTTTTCGGATTGGAGTTTTCCAGTTCATAGGTGTTGTAATGCTTCTTTTGGCCATAGGTATCATAATAGTTGTCAGATACAGTCAGGGTAGGACAAAGGACGATTTTTCTGGATTTTAAAAGTTTTATAAAATCATCAGAAACTATTTCATCTTCGATATTATGAACCAGATAATCGGCTCCGTTCAGAACTGCTGTTTCGGCTGTAAAGCGTTCTGTGGCATGAACAGCAACTTTTAAATTGTTCTTATGGGATTCCTCAATAATGGTCTTAATCACAGGCTCGAGCTTTTTAGTCTGCTCTTTTGCTTTTTGAGGATCTTTTTCCAATATAATGTACCATATTTTGATAAAGTCAGGCTTATATGGAAGCTGTTCCTGAACATACTTTTTTGCATCTTCAACAGTTAGTGCCAGTTTAAAAGGTTCGTCTTTATCAAGATTTTTAAAAGCTTCCGGTTCATATGTCGTGATAAGAGGGCCTGACATATATACAGAAGGAAGGTCCTCTTTCTTTTTTAAGGAGTCCCGGAGTGTAAGAAAATTATAGGTAGCCCCGGGATCAATTACAGAAGTAATTCCTGACCGCAAATAATATTGAAGGAAATTCTCCATATGATGATGTGCCCAGCTGATTTCCTGCTCATAGGGAACATGTTTTTTCAGATTAAGTGCATCGGGTCTTGTATACAATCCACCACTCTGAAAAAAATGGATATGCGAATCAGTCATTCCGGGAATGAGATATTTTCCTTTACCATTGATAATATGCGAGTTTTGAGGGATTTTTACCTGTTTATTGGATTTAATAGCAGTAATGACGCCATCAGTAATGATCACTGTTTGGTTAGGAATCATTTTTTTATGGATAACATCAGCTATGTTAACATTTTGAATATAAGTCTGTGCTTTGATACCACCAAAGCAACAAACCAAAGCCAATAGGAACTGAAATTTTTTCATGATCTCTTTTAAGTGAAGTACAAATATACATAAAGCCTTATTCGATAGAATCAAAAATTGTAAACGGTTTTTAAAATGCAGTTGGTTACCAGGTAAATATAGAGAAATGCAAACTTGGTGAAATTATATTTTGACTTGGTGAAGGATAGAAGCTGATCGATAAAGTTTTACTTACTTTGCACTAAAGATTTAAAATCCGTGAAATTAGTTTTTAAAATACTGTTTATTTCAATATTGATGATGGGGAATTACTTCTCAGCACAGGACACTACGAAGGTTTCGCAGGCAGTGAAAGCTGTCGCGAAATTGAAGAGAGCAGTAGATAAAAATGACAATAAAGGGGTTGCTGATGCTTATGTTGGGATGGCTAATGATTATTACAGCCAGGGAAATTATGCCAAAAGTGAAGAGTATCTGATTAAAGCTAAAAATCTTTATCAGAATCTAAATGATAAGAAAAATCTGGAAATCGTTACCCGAAGATTAGCCCAATCTCAGGAAAAACAAAATAAAATTACCCCGGCTATCAGTAATTACAATATGGCGGCAGAGATGTCTTATAGTACAAAAAGCAGGGCCGTTAATTCAAATGATGCAGCAAGGCTTTCTTCTCCGGCACCTGAAGTGAAAGCAGAGGCCATTCAGAATAATATTAATTTAAGCAAAAAGGAGAATGAGCAGGCTGATGTTGCAATAGGCTACAGCCAATTGGCAGATATCAATATCCAGCAGAAAGATGTTGCCAAAGCTGAAGAAAACCTTAATGCAGCCTATAAAATTTCTAAAAAAGAAGCTCCTCAGCAAGCACTGGAAATTAATCAGAAGCTGGCCAATCTTTATGTTGAAAATAAAAACTTTGATAAAGCGATTGAAGCCAAAAAAAAGGTTTTAAAGGAAGATTTTGTAAAGGATAATTCTCAGGAAAAAGTTAATCAGATTCAGGAACTGGCCGATATTTATATTAAAAAGAATGATCCTAAAGAAGCCGTAGATCTTTTGAAAAATGCATATGGAATTGCTTTGGATAAAGGCCATACGCTGGAAGCTCAGAAGAGTGTGAAGAAACTGGACAGTTTATATGCTATTTCAGGAAATGTTGATGCTTCTGTTCAACTGTACAGAGATTTTCTTGGGAAACTTCCTAATCTGGTTTCCAAAGACAGAAGTCTGGTAGATAATAAGATACTGGAAGATACGGAACAGAGAATTTCTCAGCTTGAAAAGGAGAAAGAACTAAAAGATGAACTTATCCGTAAGAAAAATATCTTTAATTATGGGTTGATCGGAGCTTTGATTTTGTTGACCGGTCTCATTATTTTTATTTTCAGAACCCTGAAGAAAGTCCAGGTTAAGAATAAAAAAATAGCCCTTCAGTCTCTCAGACGGGAGATGAATCCCCACTTTATTTTTAACAGTCTGAATAGTGTCAATCACTTCATTGCCACCAATAATGAGTTGGAAGCTAATCAATATCTGACTAAGTTCTCCAAACTGATGAGAGGGGTTATGGAAAACTCTACCAATGATTTTATTCCTTTTCAACAGGAGCTGGATCTTCTGCAAAACTATCTGGCGCTGGAGAAAACACGTTTTGCAGATAAATTTGATTATGAAATTGAGGTAGATGAAAGCCTGAATCTTCAAAGTTTGCAGGTTCCGGGAATGCTGGTACAGCCGTTCCTTGAAAATGCCATCTGGCACGGACTGCGTTACAGAACAGACAAAGGCTTTTTAAAATTAAACTTTGAGAAAAGGGATAAATATCTAAAGATCATTATTGAAGACAACGGAATAGGAATTGAGGAAAGTAGAAAACAGAAAACCCACCATCAGAAAACCCGTGAAGGGAGAGGAATGAAAAATACCCTGGAACGAATTCAGCTATTGAATGATCTGTATAAAAAAGATATTGCCTGTTCTGTAAAAGATAAGGAAAATCATAGCGGGGTTTTAGTCACTATTCAGATTAATCTGGCATAAAAACAATACCATGAAAAAAAATATATTTCTATTCACTTTGATGGTTAGTTTGTTTTCGGGAATGGTAACTGCCCAGGATATTGACAGTGTCAGACTGACTCATATTCTTAAAAGCCTGAAACTGGATAAAACCAAGATCAAAGAAGAGCTTTGTACTGAAAAGAAAATGCCTAATGTTGAAGACTCTTATATTTCAGTCATTCCAGTGGTTGTGAGCCAAGAGGAAGAAGAGTATGTTTTTACAGTCAAGAACTATATTTTAATCACAGACAGCAAAGGAATCATAAAGAACAAATATCTTGATCCTACGGAATTGAATTCTGATGCTATAACCCTAAGAAGCTTTGCCATTGATACCGGACTGTATAATATCAGCCCGAATGTTCGTGCTTTTGGAGTAAAAGCAGATTTTGTAGGAAGCAGTAAGCCCAACCCTTATGCTTCCGGTACCATATCAATGTATTATCCGGAAGGGAAAACCCTGAAAAAAGTTCTTGATCAGTTTGAATTAAATTCTACAACAGGGGAGTGGGATACCCGATGCAACGGTGAGTTTAAAGATGATCACTCTTACATCATGATGGATGCATCCAAAACGAATAATTTTACAGATCTTACAATTAAGACCATTTCTGTAACTTCCATAAACAAAGAAATAAAAGGAGAATGTGAAGAAAAAAAAACTTCAAAAACATTCTATAAAACACTGAAATTCAAAAACGGAAAATATCAGTAGTTTTCCAAAATGGTATTCTAAAGAAATTTTTTATTATAATTACTTTTTAGTGTAACCACAATGATATAAATATTGTCTTATTAGTATAAAACTAATCAGATGAATATCAACAATAAAACAGCGCGATTAGCAGGATTTATTTATCTTGTTGTCATCATCACCGGCTTTTACAGCCTAATGTATGTACCCTCACAGCTTATTGTATGGGAAGATCCGGGACTTACTTTTCGTCATATTTCTTCATCCGCTTCTCTATTCAGGTCGGGTATTGCAAGCAGTATGCTTTGCTATATTGCTTTTGCATTACTCCCTTTGGTTTTGTATCAGTTGTTAAAAGAAACTCATAAAAATGCAGCAAGATTGATGATGATTTTTGCGATCATAAGCGTTCCTATTTCATTTATTAATCTTCAAAGTAAGTTTTCTGTACTTACCCTTGTTGAGGGGGCTGATTATTTAAAAGTATTTGATGCCAAACAGTTACAGGCTCAGGTGATGCTTCTGCTGAGTAATTATAATAAAGGAATTTTAATTGTTCAGGTTTTCTGGGGTCTTTGGTTATTTCCCTTCGGTTATTTAGTGTACAGATCCGGTTTTTTACCCAAAATCTTAGGTGTTTTTTTAATGCTGGGCTGTTTGGGTTATATCATGAATGTTCTTGGAAGAACTATGATTTCTGATTTTTCGGAGTATGCAATATCAGGATATATCACATTGCCCGCTTCAATAGGTGAAATAGGAATGTGTCTGTGGTTACTGGTTGCAGGAGTGAAAAATAAATCTGTTAATAATATTCATAAAACTAATATATCATGAATAATTCTATCCAATTAGAAGACACTCCGGTAAATGTTAAGGTTATACTTGCCGGCCTCTGGACCTCTGTTACATTATGTTATTTATACGGCGATTACTTCGAGTTATATACTCCCGGGAAAACTCAGGGGCTTGTGGATGGGCATAATCTATTGAATACTCCATTGAATTTATTAATAGCTGCGGTAGCCCTGGCAATACCAGCCGTCATGGTATTTCTTTCCCTTATTCTGAAACCTGCTATCAACAGGATGCTCAATATTGCTTTCGGAATCTTTTTCACTGTGGTGATGCTACTTATTGGCATTTCATCGTTTTCAGAATGGTATCTATTCTATGTTTTTCTTGCAGCAGTGGAATGCATCATCACGATATTGATTGTAATATATGCCTGGAAATGGAAAAGAATATGAGTTGCATTAGGAAGATTGCGGGGTTGATCAAATATTCCTAATTTGCATCTGCAACCTATACCTGCAACCTAATATTTAAATCCAATGAAGATTAAAGCTGTAATCGTAGATGATGAATTGATAGCAAGAGAAGTATTGAGAAGCTATCTTACTAAATACTGCCCGCAGGTAGAAATTCTGGGTGAAGCGGAAAATATTAAAGAAGCTGTACCCCTGATTGCAGAGAAACAACCCCAATTGGTTTTTTTAGATGTAGAAATGCCTTTCGGGAACGCTTTTGATGTATTGGAAGCTACGAAAGAATTTTCCTATGAGACTATTTTTATTACTGCATTTTCACAGTATTCTTTACAGGCTTTAAATAAATCTGCAAGTTATTATATTCTGAAACCAATTGACATTCAGGAACTCATTCTGGCCGTAAATAAAGTAGTTGAGAGCCTTGAAAAAAAAGAAGAGCTGAACCGGAATAAAATTCTATTGGAAAATTTGAAATTAAAACCCGAAAAACAACAGCTTATTCTTCCTACTTTACAAGGTTTTGATGTGGTGAAAACAGAGGATATTGTAAGACTTCAGGCAGACGGAAACTTTACTCAGGTGTATCTTACGGATGGTTCAAAAAAAATGGTATGCCGATTTTTGAAACATTTTGATGATCTTTTGGAAAATCCTTTTGTAAGAGTTCACCGTTCTCATATCATCAATACATCTTTCGTTAAATCTTACCATAAAAGCGGAACAGTGATGCTGGCTGACGATACTGAAATTGAGGTTTCAGGAAGCTTTAAAGATAATTTTCTGAAGGTCTTTTCCTAGAATTTATCGTTCCTTAACAACCCAAAGGCACTATTTTTGACGTTTTTATCAGAATCACACAAAATATTTCTGTTATGAAAACCTTTCACAAAATAATTCTTCCCGTTTCATTGGGAGCTTTAGCCTATATTGCTTTTCATTCATATTCTGTAGGAATTCCGAGGGGAGCGGTGGCAGTAAAGAATTTTGATGTTAAAAAATATCTCGGAAGATGGTACGAAATTGCCCGTTTTGATTATAGATTTGAGAAAAACATGAATAACGTCACTGCAGAATATTCAGAAAATTCTAATGGGAGTATTCAGGTTAGAAATAAAGGGTATGATTATATCAAAAAAGTATGGAATGAGTCTATTGGGGAAGCTAAATTTGTTAAAGATTCCACTGAAGCCCGGCTTAAAGTATCTTTTTTTAAACCCATATGGGCCGGTTATAATGTCATTGACATTGATGAAGATTATCAATATGCTCTGGTAGCAGGAAGCAGCCTAAAATATCTGTGGATCCTCTCCAGAACCACTACCATCCCGGAAAGCATCAGACAACGTTTCATTGAAAAAGCCAGAAAGATTGGCTATAATACGGATGAGTTGATCTGGGTAAACCATAATCAATAGGAAAGTAGAAAGGCAAATCATACTATTGCAGATTTGCCTTTTATTTTTAGAAATATATAGTCATTATCAATGTCATTGACTACGTCGAATCTTGGATTTCTGACGAAGAAGAATCACATGTATGACTTAGATTCTTCATTTCAATCCATTACATTCAGGATGACAGAATATAATAATTAAATATGCACTTTATCTTTTATCCTTTAATATATTCCTTCCATTCTTCAAAACGATAATCAATGACCTGCTTCATCAGATCATAATTTTCATAAGTATCTTCAATGTGATAGAAGGTTTCATATTCATAATCGTTTTCTTCTGCCTTGGTATCAAAAAGATTTACGTAATCATCTGCAAAAGAACTGTATCTGTTTCCAAAATCGGTATCATCTGCGTAATAATCTTTTGCAAAGCTGTTTCCAAGATCATTCAGATCATATTCCGAGAATTTTCCGTCACAAGAATCCATGATAAATTCAGCGCCTGTAATTTCTCTTCGTTTTACTTTTTCAATTTCCTCTTCATTATCTTCCTTCAATTCATCAGAGATCAGATCATTATGGATGCACCAATTTAGGAACATACCAGTGTGTGTTGCTCCGTTTTTCTGAGGAAGTCCTTCAGGAAAATCACCGCCATAATGCCATGAGGCATCATCATATTTAGACATAACTTTAACTAATTTCCGTCAAAAATAGAAAAAATCAATTTATATTGTCGCAGCCGCATATTTTTCCGTCATTTGCAGGAGAATTTTTTTTCAAGAATCTCATATATGGAAAAAGCAATCCTCATCACTATTGGTGACGAAATCCTTTCTGGAAATACAATAGATACAAACTCCAATTTTATTGCTACTGAACTAAAGAATATTGGAATAAAGGTTGTACAGATCTTTACGATTTCAGACGAAATTGAAACGATTAAAAATACATTAAGTACAGCTTTTGAATTGGGGGATCTGGTCATTACCACCGGAGGGCTGGGACCTACAAGAGATGATAAAACAAAAAAGGCACTTGCAGAGTTTTTCAATGATGAAATCGCTCTTGATGAAGTTACTTTTAATCATCTTAAAGGATATATGGAAAGACGAGGACGGACAGATATCCTGGAAAGAAATAAAGAGCAGGCCTTTGTTCCTACAAAATCTATTGTTTTTCAAAACCATTTTGGTACAGCACCATGCATGATGATGGAACTGAATGGAAAGCTGAGTTACAGTTTGCCAGGTGTTCCTTATGAGGTAAAACCATTGATTAAAGACCAGATTATTCCTTATTTACAAGAGAAATTCAATCTTAATTACATCCATTCAAGAATTGTTTCTGTGGTAGGGATTCCAGAGAGTATTCTTGCCGATACTATTGAAGATTGGGAGCTTGCCCTTCCTGAAAATATTTCCTTGTCTTATCTTCCGGTGGGAACCCGGGTTAAGTTGAGATTAACAGCATCAGGAGAAAATGAAGAAGCTTTAAAACAACAGACAGAAGATGAAATTCAAAAATTACTTCCGCTCATAAAGGAGAATGTAATTGCTACATCTGAAGATAAAATTGAAAATATCCTGGCAGAAATTCTTACCGAGAGAAAACTGACTATTTCAACTGCAGAAAGCTGTACTGGAGGAGAATTGGCGAAAATGATTACTTCAGTTGGCGGAAGTTCAAGATACTTTTTGGGTGGAATGGTTGCCTATGCCACGGAGAAAAAAATAAAAATTTTAAATGTTTCC
Organism: Chryseobacterium sp. II3a; assembly: GCF_057815135.1. NCBI lineage: Bacteria > Pseudomonadati > Bacteroidota > Flavobacteriia > Flavobacteriales > Weeksellaceae > Chryseobacterium > Chryseobacterium sp. II3a. Next base: position 151,008 of record NZ_JBYPZJ010000006.1, read on the forward strand.
AGAGAAACGGTAGATCAGTTTACCGTAGTTAGTGAGCAGGTGGCACAGGAAATGGCAAAAGGATGCCAGGAGTTGTTTGATACTCATATTTCCCTTTCTACTACTGGAGTGGCAGGCCCGGCAAAAGGGGAAGATGGTAAAGATATAGGAACGGTTTTTTATACGATACGGATCAATAATCAGGAAGTTACTTCAAAATTATATATGCCTCATCTGGAAAGAGTTGATTTTATGAATTTTGTTTCCCAAAAAGTGATTCAAGACCTTGTAGGACTTTTAATAAATCAATAAACATAAGACTGATTTTTTAATTTTTTTTTAATGAATTTTTGAAGGGTTTTTCACACTTTTTGAGCATCATTCATTAAAATTTTAAAATCGTGGAAAATTCCAAACAGATTTTTCAGACCAACAACAAGAAACGCTGGAAAAGTGTACAATGGGGCAGCCGTATCTTTATTTTTGTTGCGGCGCTCCTTCTGCTAGCGTTAGGCCTGATGATGACCCTGGACAAAAGTCCAAAAATTCCTTTCAAAGAAGATTATAAAGCTGTTATTACGGCCAATAAACCTTACCTTCAGGAGAATAAAATTTCTAAAGAATATAAAGGTTTCAGAAGTTTTATTTCTGAAAAAAATATTCATACCAATCTTGCTAAGATCGAAAAAGCGAGAGCAGAACGATATAAAAATCAAAATAGAAACTGGGCTCAGTTTCCTGGAGGAATTCGTTCTGCATTTTATGTAGCATGGGACCCGCAGTCTTTAATGTCTTTGAAACGAAATATCAAACATGTCAATCTGGTTTTCCCGGAATGGTTTTTCCTTGATCCTAAAACAGGAGACTTGAAGACTAATGTTGACCCGGAAGGATATAAAATTATCAAAAGAACAGGAGTGGCAGCTATGCCTATTCTTAGTAATAATTCTAATCAGGAATTCCGTGCTGAAGGACTGGGAAAAGTTTTGAATGATCCGAAGAAAAGAACTGCTCTTATCCAAAAGCTTACCCAGCAATGTCTCAAATATCATTTCAAAGGTATTAATATTGACTTTGAAGATATGAACCTTAATTCTGATGAAAATCTGATTGCTTTCATGAAAGAGCTTTCAGAAACATTCAAACAGAATCAATTACTGGTAACAATGGATATTATGACGGATAATGATGATTACAATATCCCTAGACTCGATCCGTATGTAGACTATTTTGTGTTGATGGCTTATGATGAATATTCAGCAGGCAGTGATGCCGGGCCTGTTTCTTCACAGAAATGGATCGAAGCTCAGACGGGTAAAATTATTAAACAAACTTCTCCTCATAAAATCATTCTTGGACTGGGAGCGTATGGATATGACTGGAGTTCCAACAAAGATGACAATACTTCCGTAACGTACATGCAAGCGATCACTAAAGCAAGTGCCAGTAAAGCGGTTATAGATTTTAATGATAATACCTTTAATCTGAATTATTCTTATACAGATTCCAAGAATAATACCCATACCGTATTTTTCAATGATGCAGCATCTATTTTTAATACTATGCGTTTTGCATCGGAATATCCGTTGGCCGGAACAGCATTGTGGAGATTAGGAAGCGAAGACAGCAGAGTCTGGAATTACTATGATAAGGATCTTACATTTGCCGGACTTTCTAAGTTGAATTTGAAAACGCTGGAAAATGTAAAAGGACAGACCATGGTAGATTACATTGGAGATGGAGAAGTATTGGATGTTCTGAATACTCCTCATGATGGGAAAATCGCTTTGGAGGTAGATCCGAAAGAGAAAATTATTACCGATGAGAACTATATTACCTATCCAAGTTCTTATGAAGTAAAAAAATATGGAAGTGCTCCACAGAAAGAATTAGTATTGACATTTGATGACGGACCGGATGAAACTTATACTCCTCAGGTATTAGATATATTGTCCAAATACCATGTTCCGGCCGCCTTCTTTTTGGTAGGTTTAAATGCAGAAAAGAACCTTCCGCTGGTTAAAAGAATCTATCGTGAAGGCCACGAAATAGGAAATCACACCTTTACCCACGAAAATGTGGCGAAAGTAAGTCCGGAAAGAGCTTTACTTGAAATGAAACTGACCAGACTACTGATAGAATGTATAACAGGACACAGTACAATTCTTTTCCGTGCTCCTTATAACGCAGACTCTGAGCCCACTACTTCAGAAGAGATTATTCCGGTAGCATTGGCAAGACAGCAAAATTACCTGGATATCGGGGAAAATATTGACCCTGAAGACTGGCAGCCAGGAATAAAAGCAGATGAAATTGTAAAACGGGTAATGGCTGGGATTAAGCAGGAGAGAGGGAATATCATATTGCTTCACGATGCTGGTGGTGATACCAGAGAAGAAACCGTAAAAGCGTTGAAGATTTTGATTCCAAGCCTTCAAAAACAAGGCTATCATTTTACCAATCTTACCAGTATTCTACACAAGAGCAAAAGCGAGCTGATGCCTGAAGTTCCTAAAACCAGAGCTTATTATATCATGCAGCTTAATCTGGTGCTGGCAACCATCATCTATGGAGTAAGCCACTTTTTGGTTGCCTTGTTTACTATTTTCATTGTGTTGGGGTTGATAAGATTATTATTAATGGCTTACTGGGCTTTTAAAGAAAGAAAAAAAGAGAAAAAGCTAAGTGAGTTTCCAATCCTTGAATCTTATCCAAAGGTTTCCATCATTGTACCGGCTTACAATGAAGAAGTGAATATTGTTTCTTCTTTGAATAACCTTTTAAAGCAAACCTATCCGAACTTTAACATCATCATGGTAGATGATGGAAGTAAAGATTCAACGTATAAAAAAGCTAAAGAAGCATTTCCGGATCATCCGAAATTAGAAATATTCACCAAAACGAATGGTGGAAAAGCTACAGCCTTAAACTTTGGAATATCACAGACGGATGCTGAATATGTAGTTTGTATAGATGCAGACACCAAACTGCAGCAGGATGCTGTGAAATATCTGATCGCAAGATTCCTGAATGCCGGCTCTGAAGAGAAAATAGCCGCAGTAGCAGGAAATGTAAAAGTAGGGAATACCGTAAACTGGCTGACCAAATGGCAGGCAATAGAATATACTACAAGCCAGAATTTTGACAGACTGGCGTACGCCAATATTAATGCAATTACTGTTATTCCTGGAGCCATTGGAGCGTTTAATAGATCTGTGATTCTTGAAGCAGGAGGATATTCTTCTGATACACTGGCTGAAGACTGTGATATTACCGTGAAAATTTTAAAAGCCGGATATACCGTCGCCAATGAAAACAGAGCTGTTGCTGTAACGGAAGCTCCGGAAACGGTAAGACAGTTCCTTAAACAACGTTTCCGCTGGACCTACGGAATCATGCAGATGTTCTGGAAACAAAGACAAACTTTCCTTAATCCTAAATACAAAGGATTAGGACTTTGGGCAATGCCGAATATTTTACTGTTCCAATATATCATTCCATTTTTCTCACCATTGGCAGATGTGATCATGTTCTTAGGAATTTTATCAGGAAACGGGGGGAAGATATTCAGCTATTATCTGATCTTTCTTTTGGTGGACGCATCCCTTGCCTTAATAGCATTTATTATGCAACGGGAAAAACTAGTGAATCTGCTCTATATCATTCCGCAAAGATTCGGGTATAGATGGCTGATGTATATCGTATTATTTAAAAGTTTAAGAAAAGCATTGAAAGGCGAAATGCAGTCTTGGGGATTCCTGAAACGTACAGGAAATGTAAAAGAGATAGCAACGACTTAAAAGGTTAGAGGCTGGAAGATAGGAGCTGGAGGATAGAGGTTGGAAGCTGGAAGTTGGAAGTTAGAAGGTACTTTTAGTTGTAATATTACTGAATGTTGCTCTAAACCACTTGAAAGAAGATAAAGAAATAGAGTAGTTATTCTTTATGGTTTTTATAACTTCCAGCTTCCAACATCTAGCTTCAGGCCTATCCAATTTATAAATTCTTATCGCGCTCTGATTGTATTTGTTTAAATTTGTTTCACAAAAAAGTAACAAATAAGAAATAAATCATACATATTGTATAAATTGTTATCATAATGAAAAAACTAACGCTTTCTTTGTTTCTAATAGCAGGGATCTGCTCTCAAAACACGATGAGTGCACAAGGCACAGCTGCTAAAGTAGCAGTAAACAATACAGATAAAGGTTTAGACCTTAGCTTAATGGACACTTCAGTACGCCCACAGGATGATTTTTATAATTATGTGAGTGGAACATGGATGAAAACAGCAAAAATCCCATCTGATAAAGCAACTTGGGGAAGCTTTAATAAATTGGCTGAGGATACGGATAACAATTCCATGACCATCCTGAACTCTCTTTTGAAAGATAAGTTTACAGACGGAAGTGAAGGTAAAAAGATCCAGGATCTATATGCATCTTATATGAATATGCAGAAGAGAAATGCTGACGGAATTAAGCCTATTCAGGAAAATCTGAATAAAATTGATGCAATCAAAAATATGGCTGACCTTCAGAACTATCTTATTTCTGTAACAAGAGAAGGTGAAAATATTTTCTACGGATGGGGAGTATACGCTGACTTGAAGGATTCTAATATGAATGCTGTTTACTTAGGAGATGCTTCTCTTGGATTAGGAAGAGACTATTACCAGAAAGTAAATGAAAAAAATACAGAAGCTATTGCTGAATATCAGAAATATGTAGCTTCCATGCTGAAAGAATTAGGATATAAAAATGCTGATGAAGCAGCAAAAGGGATCGTAAACTATGAAAAAAGTATTGCACAAACGCTTTTAACTAATGAGCAAAGCCGTGATAATACCCTTCAGTATAACCCTAAGACTATGGCTGAACTTTCAGCTTTGGTAAAAGGAGTTGATATTCCTGCTTATCTTAAAAAAGTTGGAGTAAATACAGATAAAGTAATTATCGGAGAATTGAATTACTATAAAAATTTCGATAAACTGGTCAATGCACAGAATCTTCCTGTAATTAAAGATTATCTGAAATTCCACATGATCAGCGGAACGGCTTCTTATCTAAGTGAAAAACTAGGAGATATGAAGTTTGCATTCTATGGTAAATACCTAAGAGGTCAGCAGGAGCAAAGAGCTTTGAACAAAAGAGGGTATGAATTAATCAATGGAAACTTAGGAGAAGCTTTTGGTAAACTATACGTTGAAAAATACTTCCCGGCAGAAGCTAAAGCTCAAATGGTAGAATTGATCGACTACTTAAAGAAAAGCTTTGTAGTTCATATCAATAATTTAGCATGGATGTCTTCTACTACTAAGGAAAAAGCTCTTAAGAAGTTGAACAAATTCACTGTAAAAGTGGCTTACCCAGATAAATGGAAAGACTATTCAAAATTAGAGATTCTTTCTGAAGCTAAAGGAGGTACGTTATACAAAAACCTTCAGAACATTGGAGAATGGCAATACAACAGAGAATTAGCTAAAGTTGGAAAACCAGTTGATAAAACAGAATGGGGAATGACTCCACAGACTGTAAATGCTTATTACAACCCGGTATATAACGAAATCGTATTCCCTGCAGCAATTCTTCAGCCACCATTCTTCAACCCTAAAGCTGATGCAGCTGTAAACTTTGGAGGAATTGGTGCTGTTATCGGTCACGAAATGAGCCACGGATTCGATGATTCAGGAGCTCAGTTTGATGCAGATGGTAACTTGGTAGACTGGTGGACTCCGGAAGATAAAGCTAACTTCGAAAAAGCGACAAAAGCTTTAGCTTCTCAATATGACAAGTATGAGCCTGTAAAAGGAACATTTGTAAACGGTACTTTCACAAATGGGGAAAACATTGCTGACTTAGGGGGAGTAAATATCGCTTATGATGCCCTTCAAATGTACTTAAAAGATAAAGGAAACCCAGGAAAAATCAGTGGATTTACTCAGGATCAGAGATTCTTCCTAAGCTGGGCAACCGTTTGGAGAACTTTATCAAGTGAAAAATATATGGTTAACCAGGTGAAGACAGACCCGCACTCTCCAGGCTACTTCAGAAGCTTTGGTCCGCTAATCAACGTTGATGCCTTCTACAAAGCGTTCGATGTGAAAAAAGGAGATAAACTATACAAAGCACCGGAAGAAAGAATTAAAATCTGGTAAAATAGACAAACCGTTCAGCAATGAGCGGTTTTTTTGTTTTCAAGGAATAAATTTTAGGAATTAAAAAGAAATTTTTAACTGTAACTTTTAGTATAATTTTTAGTAAAACGAAGGGAAATATTAATAATTATTCGTGAATAGTGTAACGAATTGTAAATCAATATGTACTTATTTGTTATAAAGTTAATACTATGAGAAAACTGATACTTTCCCTATTCTTACTCACAGGGATCTGCACTCAGAATTTGGTGAATGCACAGACTAAAACTATTAAAACTGCAGTAAGAATTGTAGATAAAGGACTAGACCTTTCTGCAATGGATACTTCAGTACGTCCACAAGATGATTTTTATAATTATGTGAACGGAACCTGGATGAAAACAGCTCAAGTCCCTTCAGATAAACCAGCTTGGGGAAGCTTTGATAAGCTCGCAGAAGATACGGATAACAACTCTATGACAATTCTGAATTCTCTTTTAACAGACAAATTTACAGACGGAAGTGAAGGAAAAAAAATTCAGGATCTGTATGCTTCTTATATGAATATGCAGAAGAGAAATGCTGATGGAATTAAGCCTATTCAGGAGAAGCTTAGTAAAATTGATGCCATTAAAAACCTTACTGATCTTCAAAATTATTTGATTGCTGTAACAAGAGAGGGAGAAAACAATTTTTACATATGGTCTGTAAGTGCAGATCGTAAAAATTCTAAAATGAATGCTATTTACTTAGGCGTTCCGGCTTTAGGGCTTTGGGGAAGAGACTATTATCAGAAAGTCAATGAGAAGAATACGGAAACCCTTGCGGAATATCAAAAGTATGTTGCTTCAATACTCAAAGAATTAGAATATACTCATGCAGATGAAGCCGCAAAAGGGGTGGTAGAGTATGAAAAAAGTATTGCAAAAACTTATCTCACCAATGAACAGAGTCGTGATAATACACTTCAATACAACCCACAGACTATGGCTGAGCTTTCGGATCTGGTAAAAGGAATAGATCTTCCGGCTTATCTTAAAAAAGTAGGAGTAAATACAGATAAAGTGATTATTGGAGAACTTAATTATTATAAAAATCTGGATAAGTTAGTCAATGAGAAAAACCTTCCCGTGGTTAAAGATTATATGAAATTCCATCTAATTAATGGAAATGCGGCCTATTTAAGTGAAAAGATGGATGCTATTAATTTTAATTTCTTTGGAAAATACTTATTTGGGCAGAAAGAACAGAGAGCCTTGAATAAAAGAGGCCTTGAATTAATTAACAGAAATATAGGAGAAGCTTTTGGAAAGCTATATGTTGAAAAATATTTTCCTGCAGCATCCAAAGCCCAAATGGTTGAGCTTATTGATTATTTAAAGAAAAGTTTTGCTGTTCATATCAAAAATTTAACATGGATGTCACCAGCCACTAAAGAAAGAGCCATGGATAAGCTTAATAAATTTAGTGTAAAAGTAGGCTATCCTGATCAATGGAAAGATTATTCAGCTTTAGAAATTATTCCGGGAAGTTCATTGTATAACAATCTTCAGAATATTGCTGTATGGAACTATAGTAAAAAGTTGGAAAAAATAGGAAAACCAGTTGACCGATCAGAATGGGGAATGACTCCACAGACTGTAAATGCGTATTACAGAGCGGTGAACAATGAAATTGTATTTCCGGCAGCCATCCTCCAACCACCGTTTTTTAACCCTGAGGCTGATGCGGCTGTTAATTTCGGAGGAATTGGTGGAGTCATCGGCCATGAAATAAGCCATGGATTTGATGATTCAGGAGCTCAGTTTGATGGCGACGGAAATCTAGTAGACTGGTGGATGCCTGAAGATAAAGCCAATTTTGAGAAAGCAACAAAAGCTCTTGCCGCACAATACTCCCAATATGAACCGGTAAAAGGATCTTTCATCAACGGAATCCATACGAATGGTGAAAATATTGGAGATTTGGGTGGAGTAGCGGTAGCCTATGATGCTCTTCAAATGTATTTAAAAGACAAAGGAAATCCAGGAAAGATCAGTGGTTTTACTCAGAGCCAACGGTTTTTTATGGGCTGGGCTACTGTATGGAAAACAAAAGCACCTGAAAAATATCTTCTTCTTCAGATCAAAATTGATAAACACTCACCAGGGTATCTCAGAAGTTTTGCCCCATTAATTAATATTGATTCATTTTATGAGGCGTTCGATGTGAAAAAAGGAGATAAACTATACAAAGCACCGGAAGAAAGAATCAAAATCTGGTAAAATAGACAAACCGTTCAGCAATGAGCGGTTTTTTTAATTAGGTAATAGGTAATAGGTAATAGGTAATAGGTAATAGGGCGGCACATACGAACTATTTTAACCAAAAATCAATAAGGAATGACTACCATCATTCCCATCCTCCGGAGGGGTGTCAAAAATTCTTTGAATTTTTGACGGGGTGGTTCATTCACACACATACAACAACCCTATACAAAATTAAAATAATGAACCCATTAACCCTTACCCTTAAATTTTAAACCTCAAAACTCACTATTATTCTTATCAATTAGCAATTATCCTTCATCACTTACCATTAAACTTTGTATATTTGATAAGTTTGTGTATAATCAAAAATTATCTTCAATGAAAAAGCTAAATATTGGTATACTTGCCTTCTCAGGTATTGTATTGCTAAATTCGTGTGGTGCAGCAAAAACTGCAGGGACAGAGACAAAAACAGAGGCTGCTGCAAAAGTTGCAACACCGGCAAAAGAAGAAGTAAAAGAGGAAGGAATCAATTTATCTTATATGGATAAAGGTGTTCGTCCACAGGATGACTTTTTTAGCTATGTGAACGGAAATTGGGTGAAAACTACTCAGATTCCTTCAGATAAAGCCAATTGGGGCTCTTTCAATGCTTTGAGAGAAAATGTAGATGATGCTTCATTGGATATTTTGAATAAAATCCTTTCCGAAAACTATACGGCAGGTTCTGAAGGACAGAAAATCCAGAGCCTTTATGCATCTTTTATGGATACAGCGAAAAGAAATGCAGACGGATTAAATCCTATCAAAGCAGATCTTGCAAAAATTGATGCCATTAAAAATCTTAATGAGTTTCAGAAATACCTTTTAGAAGCTACAAAAATAGGAGATAACTCCTTTTACGGATGGAGAGCCGGAGCTGATATGAAAAACTCCAAAATGAACGCTGTATATCTTGGTGGTCCGGATCTTGGTTTAGGAAGAGATTACTATCAGAAAGTAAACGAAGCTAATACTAAAACATTAGGACAATATCAGGCTTATGTTGGAAAACTATTCGGTGTTTTAGGCTATAAAAACGCTGCTCAGGCGGCACAGAATGTAGTGGATTTTGAAAAGCAGCTGGCCAACTATTTACTGACATTGGAGCAGAACAGAGATGCTAATCTAAGATACAATCCTAAAAATGTTTCTGAATTATCTGGAGTAGTGAAAAACGTTGATCTTGCAAAATATCTTAAAGATGCAGGAGTAAATACAGACAGAGTAATCATCGGAGAACTGAAATACTACCAGAATATGGATCAGTTTATCACGCAGAAAAACTTACCTTTATTGAAAGACTACCTGAAATATCACCTGATTAATGGTAATGCAAGTAACCTAGACGAAAATCTTGAGCAGATCAGATTTGATTTCTATGCAAAAGATCTACAAGGGCAAAAAGAGCAACGTCCTATGAACAAAAGAGGTTTAACGCTTGTGAATGGTGTTCTTGGAGAAGCATTCGGGAAATTATATGTAGAGAAATACTTTACTCCAGAAGCAAAACAGCAGATGGAAACTTATATTGATTATCTTTTAAAATCATTCAAAGCCCATATTGCGAACATCGACTGGATGTCTCCAGAAACAAAAGTAAAAGCTCAGGAAAAACTATCCAAGTTCACAGTAAAGATTGCTTACCCGGATAAATGGAAAGATTATAGCCAATTAAAAGTAGAATCTCCAAAACAAGGAGGATCATTATATGCTAACTTACAAAATGTATCAGCTTGGCAATATCAAAGAAACTTAGATAAAGTAGGAAAGCCCGTGGATAAAACAGAATGGGGAATGTCTCCGCAAACAGTAAATGCTTACTATAGCGGATCAAACAACGAGATCGTATTCCCGGCAGCCATTCTTCAACCCCCTTTCTACAATCCTAAAGCAGATGCCGCCGTAAACTTCGGTGGAATCGGAGCTGTAATCGGTCATGAGATTTCTCATGGCTTTGATGATAGTGGTTCCCGTTTCGATGGTGATGGAAACCTTAACAATTGGTGGACGGATGCTGATCGTAAGAATTTTGACGCAAAAGTGGCTCAGTTAGCAGCTCAGTACAGTGCTTATGAACCTGTAAAAGGAAGCTTTGTGAACGGTAAATTTACAAGTGGAGAAAATATTGGTGACTTAGGTGGAGTAGCAGTAGCTTATGATGCTCTTCAAATGTATCTTAAAGATAAAGGAAATCCAGGGAAAATCAGTGGATTCACTCAGGATCAGAGATTCTTTATGAGTTGGGCTACCGTTTGGAGAACAAAAGCAACCAATGAATATATGATTAACCAGGTGAAAACAGATCCGCACTCTCCGGGAATGTACAGAGCATTCGGGCCTTTGGTGAACCAGGATTCTTTTATCAAGGCATTTGATATCAAACCAGGCGATAAAATGTATAAAACTCCTGAGGACAGAATAAAAATTTGGTAAGAAATACCAAAAGAATTGTTAGAAAAGAAAGAATCCGTCTCGAATATGAGGCGGATTCTTTCTTAATATGCTTTTTTATAATTCCGGATAACGAATTTTATTCCGGTTTCTATAATATCTCCCATCGTTTTGCAATATTTGAAATTGACATCATAGGTAAGCTTTTGCAAAGCTGTTTTGAGTTCTGTAATATGAGCTTCCGGTGCAATATTTTCCTTTTTCATAATAGAAATAAGTTCATCAAACCTGTTTTTGCTGCTGGTGACTCTTTTTACAATTTGTGAACGCACCTCTTTACGATACTGTTCTATAGAATTTGGCTTTAGTTTTTCCAATACCATAGTGACCATCAAGTTATTTTCTTTGAAATACTGGGGAAGATAAACCTTCAGATTCCCTTCATAGCTTTGCTGGTCAAAATCGATGGGGCGAATTCTATAGATAACCTGATCAAAGTCGTGTATGGGAATGACCACATAATTATAAGAACGCATATCACCGAGTAAGCCAATGAGACAACGTTCATTGAATTTTACAAATTCCTTAGAAATCTGCGCCTTTTCCAACTCTGTACACTGAGGTAAATGTTTCTGAATAAACACATCACCGGGAATTCCTAAGATATGTTCTTCTATCAAAGTGTTTTTATAAATCAGGAAATTAATTCGGTTGGGGGAAAGCAGATCTTCTAGTTCCAGTCCGTATATTCGGGAAGCATCTGCCTGTTTAATATAAAAATTAGTGTAATTATCATTCAGAATATTTCTTACCCGAATTCGAAAAGGTTTAGAATTGCCGAAAGTACAGAAGTCGATTGTATCCACCGTCAGATAAGGTAAAGTAGCTTCATCACCATCAGAATGAAGAAGGGTATAAATTTTATTTAAATTAGCCTCTATTTCTTTAAACTCGTATTCAGGATACATTACACCGAGCCATAAAGTATCTTTGCCCTCTTTGTCCAGAATATTTACACTATCTGTGAATCGTAATAAATCCTCATACAGAAATTTAATTTTGGTAGTTCTGTTATGCTTTTCCAAATACTGTTCTAATGCTTCTGAAACAGGATATATGGGTTTTCTGAATGCAATCTTTACATCTTTCATATTCTGTTTTCTTGATTTAAATATAAAGAAAATTTCTTCCTCAGGTTGCAGAAGTTCTTATTTTAATATAAGTTCAGCATAAGGTATTTCGTTTTTTAATGATGTCAGGACCCGGAAAAAGACAGTTATTGAAATTAAAACAGAACTTAAGACATTTCTAATGACCTTTTTTCTATACATATCAAGATTTTAAGCGTTGATATGTGTAACTTCTATTCTCCTTTTCTATCCTCTGACCAAATAATATTAATTTCTAATTCTGACCCGCTTAAGTTTATTTATTTTTTCATAGCTTAGTGACATTGTAAAATGTTGATTTTATGTTGAATAAATGTAGGGGAAATTAAATAATTTAAGAAAAATTTTGTATGTTACAGTTTTTTTTTAAATTTAAACTTTGGATTCGTAATTTATTTGATTTATCTGTAAATTACTAAAAGACAGATCCAAACCAAAATAGTAAATCTCAAAATAATAATAATATGGCAATGTTTAATTATGGTGTTGGCGGAAACGAAGTAAAAGTAGACGCTAATGAAGCTATTCAGGAAATACAGGAAAATAAATCACTGATAGTAAGCCAGCTTACAACAGAAGAATCTTATAACCCTGAAATTGTAACAGGATTAAAAACTGTGGAAGATGTGTTCAGACACTTTCAACCTTCTGTAGCAGTACAGCATGAAACAGAAGACGGAGGATTGGTTGACGAAGAATTCCGTTTTCAAAATCTTGGAGACTTTACTCCTAAAAGCCTTACTCAGAAATCTGACTATCTTCAGCAGCTGAGCATGGAACAGGAGCAGTACAACAAAATTGTACGTCAGTTGAAAACCAATAAAATTCTTCGTAATATGCTGGAGAACGACCAGACAAGAGCGGCGTTCATCGAAGTATTGAAAGAAGTAGCACAAGAACTTGAAAAATAATTAAAGACTTACATTAAATCATGGATAGCAAATTACAGGCGCAAGAAAGCCAGCAGCAGGGACAACAGCAGCAGCACTCGGGGCAGCCAAAGGGCAACCCGCTTGCAGAGCTCAATAAATTGGGAGGTTTTGGCTTTGTTGAATCCGTTGTAGACGGTATCGCCAATATGAACCCAACAAGAAAAGCTAGGAAAGAAATCTTCCTTAACGATAACAATAAATCAGAAGAAAGAAAAGAACTTCTTCAAAAGATTAACCTTTGGGTAAACCTTTTGGAAGGTAGTGAATCTGCTGATAAAATGGCAGATACATGCAAAACCAAAGCACAACAGGCTGATCAGAACTTAAAGAAAAATCTGAAAAATACACTGGATGCAGTTCGTATGTTAGAAACCAACTACAGAACCGTAGCTCAATTCTATAAAAATACAGAATTGGATAAAGTGGATAACGTAAGTATTGTGAATGCAAGCCTTGATCAGGTTTCAGACTTAGATAATCCTTTATTCATTGATGCCATTGCTGAAGAATTCAAAAATTACTACGACCGTTTAGACCTTAGAGATAATTACTCACTTCTTGCTATTCCTGGATACTTAGGATCTAATAAAGTTGTTGAAAAGTGGGCTAAAATCTGTAACGAGAACAAAGTGATGATGGTTACAGACTTTGCTAACCTTGATAAACCGGATGACGTTGTAGACTTATTCCATTCTGCCAACCTTACAGGTGGAGAACTTCACAGAAGTAACGTGATCATGACGTGTAACTGGCTAGTAGGACGTGGAAAAGCTGAAGAAGTAGGAGAAGAAGAAAACGTAGAACTTCCACCATCCACTTCATTAGCAGGTAAAATCCACAAGACATTAATGTCTCAGGTAGCGGCAGGTAAGAAACACGGTAATATCAACGAAGTAGACGCTGTAAAATTCGAATTGAAGAAAAGTGAAATTTCTCAGTTGGAAAAAATGGGTCTTGTACCAATGGTTAACGAATATGGTAAAATTATGGCTTTCTCTGCGAAGACATTATTTACAGGAGACAACATCGGTCTTCAGACGTATTCAGTAGTTCGTGTATTCGACTATGTAACTAAAGTATTATTAGATTTCCTGAACAGAAGAGCCTTCGAAAACTGGAATGCTAAAAACGAAGATGATTTAAGAAGACAAATCGTAACCTTCCTTGATAACATCAAAGGACCGGACAAATTGATCGAGAAATTTAAGATTGTTCGTTTCGAACAGGATAGAGTAAACAAAGACAGAGTATGGCTGGATATTCGTATGACGCCTTATTTCCCTACAAAAAGTTTCGTTATTAAACTAGACGGACATAAAGGAGATGATGGTAACGAATGGGATGCACAATACACTCAGGAATAATAATACCTTATTTTAAATATAAAAACCGATGCATTTTTTACATCGGTTTTTTTCTACCAATACCTATGAATATTAAAATGAATATTAAACTTGCCATTGGCCTGCCACTCGCCCTGATGGTATTTTTGATAAGCTGTGAAAAAAAATATCAGAGCCCTGACCAATATGAGGAAGATCTTTTTGCTGACGAACGTCAGGAAGGAAAAGCTTATATCATGAGTCCAGAAGAATGCTTTGATGGCAGTGAACTGGTGTTAGCAAGCTCGGAAGTAAAACTGGCAGACAGTTCAAAGGGGCGTGGAAAACCGTTTTTCCTTTATAAAGTAAAATCAGGGAGAATTGTAAAAACAGTAAGAGATTCCACGTTGGAAATGCCAATGATGTTTTTATCTCCTCACAAGATAAAACTTAAAGAAGATTCTATGTACTTATATCTGAAAAAATTGAATGGGTATCGTTTTATTGCGAAAGACAGAAACCTCAAATACCAATGGTTAAGAGGTGCGTCTGTATATTCTGTGAAGAAAAAATAAAATAAACCTATCTTTGCGTTTCTGAAATAATGCAGGGCGAAGAGATAGAACCTCTTCAGCGACTTAAATTGATTGGTTTTTGGAAAAGAATAATACAGCTTCAGAGTTTCTTCATGTAGGAAACAGGCTTTTGGAATGGTATCGCAATAATGCAAGGGATCTGCCTTTCAGACAGACAAAAGATCCTTATAAAATCTGGATCTGTGAAATTGTATTTCAGCAGACAAGAATTAATCAGGGGCTTAATCATTATAATAATTTCATTAAAAGATTTCCAGATGTAAAAACTTTGGCTGAAGCTGAAGAAAATGAAGTTTTACTTTATTGGAAAGGCTTAGGATATTATTCAAGAGCGATTAATATTCATAAAGCTGCTCAGCAGATTATGAATGATTACGATGGTATATTTCCCAATCAGTACGAAGAAATTTTAAAGCTGAAAGGAATTGGTAAATATACGGCTGCAGCTATTTCAAGTATTTGTTTTAATGGAAAAATGCCAGCCGTTGATGGTAATTTTTACCGGGTTCTCAGTCGTTTCTTTGCAGACGATTTTGATATTTCAAATTCGAGGGCTTTTACTTATTTTTCAGAGCTGGCAACTTTGATAATGCCGGATAATGTTGGAGATTTTAATCAGGCGATGATGGATATTGGCTCAGAAATCTGTAAACCTAAAAATCCATTATGTGGTGAATGTCCGATAAATGAAGACTGTCTTGCTTTTTCTTTACAAAAAATTTCAGATTACCCTGTTAAAACAAAAAAAGTAAAGGCTGAAGATCTTGCTTTAACCTATTATTTTGTTCAGAGAAATGGTAAATTTCTTATCCGTCAGAGAAAAGATGACTTTATCTGGAAAAAATTATTTGAATTTCCAACTTCTATTTCTGATGAAATGGAAACCTTTATTACAGGCTCGAAGACCGTTAATCATAAGCTGACACACAAGAATTTAAGCATTGAAATATTTAAGGTTGAGGTACCTTCAGAAGATATCTGGAATAGTTTTATGACTGAAAATCAATACCAGATTACCGATGTTGAGGGGTCTCATGAAAAATCCTTTCCGAAGCCTCTGGAAAATTACATTCAAAACTCATTGAAAGACTGAAATTTGTCTTCCGAAATCTGAAATCTAATTTGTACTTTTGCAAAATGATTAAAAAAGTCATTTTTATTTTTGTATCACTGTTTTTAATTTCATGTGGAAAAGACCCGGTTCCGAAACCGTACGGAGAACTGCGTCTGGAATATCCGGCTCCGAAATATCAAAAGTTTGAAAACAACTGTGCCTATACTTTCGAGTATTCGGATTTTGCTAATATTACCGCAGCGAAAAAACCGTGCTGGTATTATCTGAACTACCCTCAAATGAAAGCAAAGGTTTTTGTAACCTATTATCCGATACAGAACGACTTTGCAGAACATATCAAAGAAGCTGAAAAAATGGTATATGAACATACCATTAAAGCCAGTTCCATAGATACAAAATCCTTTGAATACCCTGAAAAGAAAGTTTACGGGAATTTTTATGAACTGAAAGGGC
Organism: Chryseobacterium sp. II3a; assembly: GCF_057815135.1. Classification (NCBI taxonomy): domain Bacteria; kingdom Pseudomonadati; phylum Bacteroidota; class Flavobacteriia; order Flavobacteriales; family Weeksellaceae; genus Chryseobacterium; species Chryseobacterium sp. II3a. The sequence goes on from NZ_JBYPZJ010000006.1 coordinate 167,352, forward strand.
AGAGCGCTTCCAATCTTCAATTTTACATTACAGACAGCACGAAGCACTTCGTGACTGGTTACTTATACTTTAATACGAGACCGAAACCGGACTCTTTGGCTCCTGCAGTGAACTATATCAAAAATGATATGAAACACCTGCTGGACTCTTTTGAATGGAAAAAATAATTACTTTTAATATACATTGAAAAATATATGAAACTTTTAGTTGTAGGAAGTGTTGCATTTGATGCAATTGAAACACCATTTGGTAAAACGGACAAAATTTTAGGCGGAGCTGCTACTTATATTGGGATCACTTCATCTATTTTAGGCGTTAAATCCGGTATTGTTTCTGTAGTAGGAGGAGACTTTCCACAGGAACACCTTGATATGTTTACAAACAGAGATGTAAATATCGAAGGAATTGAAATCGTAAAAGAAGGAAAAACATTCTTTTGGTCAGGAAAATATCACAATGACCTTAATACCAGAGATACTTTAGCTACTGAAGTAAACGTATTGGAGAACTTTGACCCGAAAATCCCGGATTCAATGCAGGATGCTGAAATTTTATTACTTGGTAACCTACACCCTGGAGTTCAATTATCTGTATTGGAAAAAATGAACAACCGTCCTAAGCTTGTGATTCTTGATACCATGAATTTCTGGATGGATTGTGCGTGGGATATTTTGATGGATATGATTGCTAAAACTGATGTAATTACCATCAACGATGAAGAAGCAAGACAACTTTCAGGAGAGTATTCTCTGGTAAAAGCTGCTAAGAAGATCCACACAATGGGACCTGAATATGTAATCATCAAAAAAGGAGAGCACGGAGCTTTACTTTTCCATGACAATAAAGTATTTGCAATCCCTGCACTTCCATTAGAAGATGTTTTTGACCCAACCGGTGCTGGAGATACTTTCGCAGGTGGTTTTGCCGCTTACCTTGCTAAAAAAGGTAAAATTGATTTTGATACAATGAAGTCTGCTTTAATCGTAGGATCTGCAATGGCTTCTTTCACTGTAGAAAAATTCGGAACACAAAGAATAGAAGAAGTAAACGAATCAGATATGTTTGGCAGATTGAGACAATTTAAAGAATTGACGACATTTGATGTTGAACTGCAGTAAATAAGTCTTTTTAAGAAATATTTATAATAAAAAATTGAGTGAATTTCGTTAAGAATTCTAAATTTGCAACTTGTTAAAATAGTAAAATGACAAATAAACTAAAAATCACTTATCTTCTTGGGATTTTCATCATGATATTTTCTTCTAATATGATGAAAGCCCAGCTTAAACCAGGAGATTTAGTGGATGGTATTGCTGCTGTGATCGGAAATGAAATTGTTTTAGAATCAGATGTTACGGAGCAGATGAATTATGGGAAACAACAGGGAGCCAGCAACACAGATAAATGTGAGTTCCTTGAAAGCCTTATCAACAACAAACTTCTTGTATACGAAGCAAAAAAAGATACGTTAATTGAAAACCGTTCTGCTGCAATCAAAGAGCAGGCTAATCAAAAATACCGTCAGTTGCTTTCTCAATTTCCGGATGAAAAATCACTATTAGCGGCTTATAAATTCAGAAATTCTTACGAAATGAAAAACGCTATCGAGAAAATCGATACGGATCAATATTACGGACAGGCAAAATATCAGAGAGTTACAGATAAAGCAGACGTTACGCCAAATGAGGTAACTGACTTTTATAATATGTATAAAATTCAGCTTCCACAGGTAAAAGATGAAGTTACTTTAGCTCAGATCATGATGTATCCTACCTTAACGGAAGCTCACAAGCAAGATCTTATCAACAGACTGAAAAAGATCAAGCAGGATATTCTTGGTGGGGAAACATTTGAAAGCCAGGCGAGAATTTATTCTGAAGATGAAGGTTCTGCTTCTAATGGTGGATTATATAAAAACATCAACAAAGGACAGATGGTGAAGCCTTTCGAAGCTGCAGCATTAAACCTTCAGGAAAACGAAATCTCAGATCCTATTGAATCTGAATTCGGATATCACATCATTCAGTTATTGAAGAGATCAGGTAAAGTATATGATGCAAGACACATTCTTTTAAAAGCTACTCCTACTGATGAAGAACTTAAAATGGCGAAAGCAAAATTAGACAGCATCAGAGGTTTAATTGTAGACGGAAAGATGACATTTAAAGATGCAGCATTCAAGTTCTCAGATGATAAAAGAACTAAATTCAATGCAGGTATCATTCCCGGTGGCGACGGTTCTGATAAAATTGAAAGAGAAAGTATCCCGGGAACTATCAGCTATGAATTGGCTGGTCTGAACAAAGGAGATATTACAACTGCTTTTGAAGATGAAGATAACAGAAGAAAAGCTGTGAAAATCATTAAACTTGATGATGTCATTCCTTCACACCAGATCACTCTGGAAACAGACTTTAGCAGAATCAAGCAGATGGCGCTCAATAAAAAGAAAAACGAAATGGTTGAGAAATTTGTTAACTCCAAGTTGCCAACTACTTTCATCTCCATCGACGGACGTTATGATAACTGTAACTTCAAATCCAACTGGAAGAAAGAATCAATCAAAAAATAAAATCAAAACCTTCAGAAATTCTGAAGGTTTTTTTGTGCCTGAAAAGTTATGATTATAAATAAAATAATTCCTTGTGATAGTTGTAAACAGATATTAAGTACCTGTACAGTGGATGTAATTATTTGATAACTTTACAAAAATGAAAAGATGGATTACGATTTTTATCTGAATAAATTCCACTCGGCGATAACAAAAGAGTTTCAGGAAAAACTTGATAATAATGGGTTAAAATTATCTGCTACTATTGTTATGGACTCTGTTGCTCTTAAAATTTATAAACCGGAATGGTCCTCAGACCTGACGTCGCCCTTAGAGTCTTTAGGCCGAATTTTCTTTTCAATATGGATCAATGATAAAACGGTTCAGGAAGAAAGGATGTATTATAATATCCATGCTCTAAAACTTAGAGAATTAAAGAATTATACATTATCCAGCAGGAAATTTGCACAAGATTTTAGAGATAAATTTGCGAAATATGAAAAAGATTGGCCTAATGTAGATGTCGAATACGGTCCATTGACATTAATGCAGGGCTGGGTTGACTTAAAAATGGATAAAATACAGGAAAACATAGGCGAATTAGTTCAGAATTTTTTTAAGATCAGTTTTCTAATAGATACAGCTCTGGAGCAGTATAGGAAATAGTGGTATTTAGTTGCTTTTGTAGTGATTTTTTTAATGGATATAGGTGCTTGACAATCTTTGTTTTTAGTATTTTTACAACATGAGCAATTTTATAGATTTCAACTCAGCAAAAAAATTACATGATATGCAGGCCAGCCAAAATAGAATTTCAGAACTTTTTAATATCAAATATCCAATTATCCAGGCAGGAATGATCTGGCATTCCGGATGGAGACTGGCATCAGCCGTTTCCAATTGTGGTGGACTAGGATTAATTGGAGCAGGAAGTATGTATCCTGATATCCTTAGAGAAAACATTCAGAAGTGTAAACAGGCTACAGATAAGCCTTTTGGAGTGAATGTTCCGATGTTGTATCCTAATATTGAAGAAATCATTCAGATTATTATGGAAGAAGGCATAAAGATTGTCTTTACATCAGCCGGAAATCCGAAAACATATACAGAGACCTTGCAAAAAGAAGGGATAAAGGTCGCTCATGTAGTTTCTTCTACCAAATTTGCAGTAAAATGTGAAGATGCAGGAGTGGATGCAGTAGTAGCAGAAGGATTTGAAGCCGGGGGGCACAACGGTAGAGATGAGACTACAACATTCTGCCTTATTCCAAACGTTAGACAACATATCTCAAAACCATTAATTGCAGCTGGAGGAATTGCCTTAGGTTCTCAGATGAAGGCAGCCATGATTCTTGGAGCTGACGGTGTACAAATCGGTTCCCGCTTTGCAGCTACTACAGAAGCAAGTGCACATGAAAACTGGAAAAAGAAAATTACAGAACTCCAGGAAGGAGATACTCATCTTACGTTAAAAGAACTTGCTCCGGTAAGGATGGTAAAAAATAAATTCTTCAGTGAACTGGAAGACATCTACCAGGCTGGAAGAAATAAAGAAGCATTGGTTGCTTCATTGGGGAGAGCCAGAGCAAAACGCGGAATGTTTGAAGGTGATATGGAAGATGGTGAGCTTGAAATAGGCCAGGTTTCTGCTTTGATTCATGATATCCTTCCTGTAGAAACAGTCTTTACTCATTTATTAAAAGAATTTGAAGAAACAAAAATGCCTTCTTTTTAAAAAGCTGTAGGAGATATAATATTATAATTTGAATTGATGGAGGAAAGAATCATTGATGTAAAAGGGAAAGAACTATATACAGAATATTACAATTCGTTCGAAAATAAACCAACCATTGTCTTTTTGCATGATTCACTTGGATCTGTTCAGCTTTGGCGGGATTTTCCAGCCAAACTTTCAGAAGCTGTACAATGCAATGTTCTGGTCTATGACCGTTTAGGATATGGAAAATCTAATTCTATGCCTACACACATAAGGCCGATGAATTATATGGAGCTGGAAGCAGATCTGTTAAATGAATTATTGGTACAACTCAATATTGACCACACTATTTTGTTTGGACACAGTGATGGAGGAACCATTGCTTTAATTACTGCAGCGAAATATCCGGAAAGAGTAGATGCTGTAATCTGTGAAGCGGGTCATATTTTTGTGGAAGAAGTGACTTTAAAAGGGGTTTATGATGCCTGGGAGGCTTATAAGACTACCAACTTGCCGGAGCGACTTCAGAAATACCATGGAGATAAGGTAGAAATGCTATTCAAAGCATGGACAGAAACATGGACTCGTGATGATTACATATCCTGGAATATAGAGTACCTGTTAAAAGATATTATCTGCCCGCTTCTGTTTATTCAGGGAGAAGCCGACGAATATGGTACTTTGGATCAGGTGGAGAAAACTGTTACTCAGGTTAGTGGAAGTGCGGAGCAATATATTATCCCCGGAGTTGGGCATACACCACATAAGCAAGTTCCAGAACTGGTATTGGCAAAAGCAATAGAATTTATCAGGAATAATTCCAAATTCTAATAAATTTGATGAAATAATACATTAAGCTATCTCAATTTGGGATAGCTTTTTTCATTTTACTGATGTGTATTCCTATATGGTTTAAAAAAAATACCCCATAGGTATATAGGTTTATGTATTATTAAACTTTCATATTGACTACGATATTGTACAATATGTATTAAAATTGAAATCGAAACAATTAAAAATATTTAAGTTGAAGAGAATAATAGTTCGATTATTTTCCAGTTTATAAACAATTAGATAAGACAAATTATAATTGATTTTCTAAAAAAAAGGATAACATTAATGTGTAGTTATAGTATTAATTTTAGCCTGGAAATTACAATAAATAAACAATGATTATCACAGTGAATAGATATTATATTTTCTATTTTTGAAAATAAGGTTTTAGTAAGAGGTACGAAAATTAATGATGCAAATCATTAAATATTTGTTCGATATGAATGTGTGAAGAGATGCAAATTTGCATCTCTTTTTTATTATAATATTTGGATTTCAGCAGCAATATTTGATCTTGCCTGTTTCTCATATTTCTCTTTAAAATAATCTGTTTTAAAGATACTGTTGAGTTCCAGAAAATGCTTAAGAACCTTTTTTCGGCCGGGTTTATAAAGCAGATCAGGATAGATAGAATACTCTTTCCTTATTGTATGGGTATAATCCATATATGTTTCAAAATCTTTCCCAAGAATGGAAAGATCTGCATCCAAAAGATAATTGGTATCTTCATCTTCTGATTGTTCATGAAGTTTAGTAGCCAGAATCTGATCCGAAATAGTCTTGATATTACTTTGCTCTAAACCCAGCTCGGCAAGTCTTTCAGTAGCTTTTGCAGCACTTTTTTCCTCATTGGATTTGGAGCTTGCATTATAAAAAATATCATGATAGAAAACAGAAAAAGAAACTGCAGTACCATCAGTAATATAGTTTTTTACAGCATCAAGCTCCCTGAACATATTTTCAAGATGAAATAGGTTATGGTAATATCTTCCTTTTTCGGTATACTTTGTTTCAATCTCTTTCCATAGGATATTGACTAGGTCAGTATCCTTGGTAAAAGGTGCACAAAGCTGCTCAAATTGATCTTTTAGATTCATAATAAAAAGATATAAAAAAAGGAACTTTTAAAAAGTTCCTCTGTTTGCTTCAAGTACAGCCTTTAGCTCAGCCCAGCCTCCGCCGTTATGACCGTCCTTTAATCCTTGAGCGTTTAGATATTCTAATGCTTTTCCACTTCTGTTTCCACTTCTGCAGAACAAGATTACCGGCTTTTCAATAGAAAGGATTTCATCCTGTCTGTCTTCTACTTCACCCAGTGGAATATTTTTAGCACCATCTATATTTCCGTCCATTTCAAGCTCCATAGGCTCACGAACATCGATCAATTCATAATTTCCAGATTGTATTACTTCTATTAAAGACATAGTTGTTTGTTTTAAACATTAAATTATAGACGAAATTACGTAATTTTTTTTTGAAAAAAATCTTAATGAAAGTATAAATTTAAGAAAGAATGCGGTATTAAGAACATAGAGGATAAAGATGACAAAAATTAAAGATTGATAAAATAATCTTAATTTTGCAGTGTGAAATTAATGAACGCTGGTGCTGAAAAATATTCCGAACTGATAAAATCCAAGGCTAAAAGCTTTGGATTCCAGAGTTGTGGTATATCTAAAGCAGATTTTTTAGAGGAAGATGCTCCACGCCTTGAACAATGGTTGAAAAACAACTGCCATGGAGAAATGAAGTATATGGAAAATCATTTCGATAAGAGGCTTGATCCCAGATTACTGGTAGAAGGTTCCAAATCTGTAATTTCACTTTCCTACAATTATTTTCCTGAAGAAAAGATCTCCATTCTGGAGAATTTTAAAATATCAAAATATGCTTACGCCGAAGATTACCATGAAGTCATTAAAGAAATTCTTCGGGAAATGGTCGCCGAATTGCAAGAGGAAATCGGTGAATTCGGATTCAGGGTGTTTGTAGACTCTGCACCGGTACTGGAGAGAAGCTGGGCCAGAAAATCAGGAATTGGATGGGTGGGGAAAAATGCAAATCTGATTACCAAGCAAAACGGATCTTTTTATTTCTTGGCTGAAATCATTTGTGATCTGGAACTTATAGCTGATCATGAAACCACAGATCATTGCGGAACCTGCAGAAAATGTATCGATGCCTGTCCTACCGATGCCATCGTTTCGGAAAAGATCATTGACGGAAGTAAATGCATTTCTTATGCTACCATAGAACTGAAAAATGATATTCCGGATCATTTCAAAAATAAAATGGAAGACTGGATGTTTGGTTGTGATATATGCCAGGATGTATGCCCCTGGAATCGTTTTTCTGCCCCTCATCAGCAGAGCAGATTCAAACCCAATGAAGCTTTGAAGAATTTCAAAAAAGGAGAATGGAAAGAACTTACCCAGGAAATTTTCTCCGAGATCTTCAAGAAATCACCCGTGAAAAGGACTAAATTTGCTGGTCTGAAGAGAAATATTGAATTTTTACAGCGGCCTTCAGACTGATTTTTGCTTAAATATTTGGTGATGATTCCTGCTTTGGGAATTTTTAAAACTCCAAACAAAAGCTGATAATCGACCATTCCTTAGATTTTCAATGCTAAGGAGGTATAGATTTAACTGAATAAACTGTTTAAAAAGCCTTTCCTAAAAAGAAAAATTGATTCTCAGGAGATCAAAGTCTCACCGAAAATCAACGTTTTTTTTGTATTCTTTTTGGAGCAGTTTTTACTCTTACTTTAAATCTTTTCTGGGATTTGGTATTTTTACGCATATTTGTGAATATTTCGTAATTAAATATAGCCATTTTTTCGATTAAAACAAATACTTTTACGAAAAATTATATATTAAATTTTATTCAAAAACATGACTGTGAAAACCATATTAATTTACGTGCTGAAAATTCTGGGAGTCATTCTGGGAATTGTTATTGTTTATGTTCTCCTGGGACTTTTAATCCCATTTATTTCGGTTTCAGCTAAAGATGATGGAGAGAAAAAAGATATTCCGATTTACATTTATACCAATGGTGTTCACACCGATATTGTTATGCCCGTAAAGAATGATCTGAAGGACTGGAGCCTGATGATTCCCTTTGCAGATACCAAATCCAAAAAAACAGATTACCGATATATCGGAATAGGATGGGGAGATAAAGGATTTTATCTGGATACGCCAACCTGGGCTGATCTGAAATTTTCAACAGCAGTGAAAGCCGCTTTTTGGTTAAGCGATTCAGCCATGCACTGTACTTATTATTATGCTATGAAAGAAGGTGAAGATTGTAAAATGATCATGATAAGCAGAAGCCAGTATCAGAATTTAATCAAGTTTGTAGAAGATAAATTCGATAGAGATCAGAATGGAAAATTTATGTTGATTCCTACCAATGCGGTATATGGTGATAATGACGCATTTTATGATGCCAGAGGAACATACAGTTTCTTATATACCTGCAATACCTGGAGCAATGATGCATTGAAGGCTGCAGGACAAAAGGCCGCCCTTTGGACCCCTTCTGATTTTGGAATTTTCCAGCATTATAAATAAACATGAAATTATTCTCTCTTATTTTTGTAATAAGAAGAAAGATAATTCAAGGAAGCCTGTTCTGATGTAGTATATTATTAAAAAGAAGTAAGATGAAACATACGCTTTTCCGTGAACAACAATTGAACTGTGATATAGAAACTGCCTGGAAATTCTTTTCCTCAGCTAATAATCTTTCAGAAATCACCCCGAAAGATATGGGTTTCACTGTACTTACAGAAATGGAAGATGACGAAATCTATGAAGGCATGCTCATTGATTACTATGTTTCTCCATTGTTTGGAATTAAAATGAAATGGCAGACTGAGATTATACATGTTGATTTTCAGAAAAGTTTCATAGATTTCCAAAGAAAAGGACCTTACAAGCTGTGGAACCATCACCACGAGTTCATTTCTAACGAAGAAGGTGTATTGATGAAAGATACTATAGATTATGAGCTTCCTATGGGATTCTTGGGAGAATTTGCACATTCTTTATTTGTGAAAAAGAAATTGGAATACATTTTTGATTATCGCTTAAGAGTTCTGAGCAGGTTGTTTTAAAAGAGTTAAATATACTGTTTGTTGTCTGTTCTTCTGATGAAGGAGAATCTCAAAATGATTTCTCGCAAATCCCACAGATTTTGCAGATTTTACATATTAGTTATCAGCCGGATTAGCCCAATCATTGGGATAAAAAATAAACATGGTCTTTGTCATTCTGACACAGGAAGAATCTCAATATTATTTCCCGCAGATCCCATGGATTGTATAGAATTATTATCTGCTATATTTGATCAATCTGCGAGATGAAAAATAAATAAGAACTTTGCTGCTCTGGTGGAGGAAGAATCTCATCAATCATCAAAAAACGTGATTTTATCAGCATTGTTTAAGTTTTTTTAACAATTAAAGGAAAGAAAACTCATCAAAATTTCCTATTTTTGCAGCACTATCGTTTTTACTTAAAAAACTAAGTATTCTGTTGACATGGCAAGTCTGAGGTCATTTTTCTATTTCTATATCATGCTGGTTTTTACCCTTTTCAATTCGAATTGGGCAGAGAAATCACTGCAAAATATTCCTCATATTCCTCATGTAAACAATATCCATTTACTGGATGTTTACGAAGAAGCAGATATGAACACGCATGCATTGCCTGCAGCGTCTAAAATTGTAAAACATTCGATACGTAAGGATGATCCTGCGGCAGGAGATTTTTCAGCAGTTTTGAAAGCTGCTCCAAAAATCATACTTCCTGAGATTGCAGTTTCCACGATCTGTGGAGTGAAATCCTTTCTCCATCTCCTCCAATTATACTAGTTTAAGTTATTGAATTTCAGATTATTTTAACGAAAATTTTATAACCTAAACATTCGAAAATGTATTTTAAAAATGTAATAATTTGCAGCTTTGCAATATTATTCGCAGTGTCATGCAATAAAGACAAGGAAAAGAACAATCAAAAAGAAAAAGAAGTTCCCGTACTGGAAATCAAGGAAAAAGATACCTTAGTGAGCAATCAGTTTGTGACCGATATCCAGGCTAAAAAGAATGTGGAGATGCGGTCCAGAATCGGTGGAATTATTCAGCATATTTATGTGAATGAAGGACAATTTGTTCATCAGGGACAGCCTTTATTCAAAATCAATGATGCCGAGCTACAGATGGAACTTTTGAAAGCTAATGCAGCTTTGAAACAAACTCAGGCTGATGTTCGTATTGCCGAGGTCGAACTTAAGCAGATCCAGAGCCTTCATGCTAAAAAATTTGTAGCCAATAATGAACTGGAACTGGTAAAAGCCAAGCTTTCGTCCGCTCAGGCAAAACATGCTTTTGCAGATGCTGAAAAAAGAGCTGTACTTCAGAAGGTAAGTTTTACAAAGATCACAGCCCCTTTTGATGGAGTTATTGACGTTATTCCGCATAAAGACGGAAGCTTAGTTGAAAACGGAACATTACTCACCACTTTATCCCAGCTTAATGAGGTGTATGCTTACTTTTCGATCCCGGAAAACCTATATTTTGAATTGTTGGCCAATGACAAAATCGGAAATCATCAGAAGATTGAATTAACGCTGCCAAACGGTGTGAATTATCAGTTTAATGGTGCCTTAAAGACCGCTGAAGGAGAAATCGACAGAACTACAGGATCTATCCGTTATAAGGCTCTTTTCCCTAACCCTGATCACCTGATTAAGCATGGTACATCAGGGAAGCTTATTATTTCCGAGAATCAGGATAATGCTATTTTGATTCCTCAAAAATCTACATTCTCTATTCAGGATAAAACCTATGTTTTTGTAGTAGATAAGCAGAATAAAGTGAAAATGACAAACATTAAGATCGGAAGCACATTGAGAGATTCTTATATGGTGGAAAGTGGTCTTAAAAAAGGAGATTTAATCATTTATGAAGGTACTCAGTCCCTAAAGGATGGTGATATTATTAAAATTAAAAAGAAGTATTAACCTTTCATAATCTTTAAATCAACTTATTATGGTAGAGATGTTTATAAGACGAAAGGTTCTTTCGTTGGTTATTTCCATATTATTTGTATTGCTGGGAATTATGGCATTATTGAAGATGCCGATTACCCAGTTTCCGGATATTGTACCACCTTCAGTAACGGTAACAGCAAAATATACCGGAGCGAACGCAGAAGTATCAGCTAATGCAGTAGCACTTCCGTTGGAACGAGCTATTAATGGAGTACCGGGAATGACGTACATGTCAACGGTAACTTCCAATGACGGGCTTACCTTGATCCAGGTTTTCTTTGAAGTAGGAACAGACCCTGATGTAGCAGCAGTAAACGTTCAGAACAGGGTAACAACCATCCTGGATGAGCTTCCCGAAGAAGTAATCCGTGCCGGAGTAACTACTGAAAAGGAGGTAAATAGTATGCTGATGTACCTCAACATTACGAGTACAGACCCTAGCCAGGATGAGCAGTTCATTTATAACTTTACAGATATCAACGTTCTTCAGGAGCTTAAACGTATTGATGGAGTAGGACGTGCGGAGATCATGGGGCAGAAAGAATACTCCATGAGAGTATGGCTTGATCCGCAGAAGATGGCAGCCTATACTATTTCAGCTGATGAAGTGATCACATCATTACAAAAGCAGAATATTTCAGCGGCACCAGGAAAAGTAGGAGAGACTTCAGGAAAAACCTCCAGTCAGCTTCAGTATGTAATCAAGTATAAAGGGAAATTCTTTGAGCCTAAGCAGTATGAAGAAGTTCCAATCAGATCTGATGTAGATGGAACAATTTTAAAGCTTAAGGATATTGCGAAGGTAGAATTTGGAGCAATGAACTACGGAATGGTTTCCAAAACTGATGGTAGACCTTCTGCATCTATTATGATGAAACAGCGACCTGGATCCAATGCCTCCGAAGTAATTGAAAGTGTAAAAGCTAAAATGGAAGAGCTAAAAGGTACTTCATTCCCACCCGGAATGGAATTCAATATGGCCTACGATGTTTCCAGATTCCTTGATGCTTCTATCAGTGCAGTATTAACAACCTTAATTGAAGCTTTTATCCTGGTAGGAATTGTAGTATTTATTTTCCTTCAGGACTGGCGGTCTACGTTAATTCCGGTATTGGCGGTTCCTGTAGCATTGATTGGAACCTTTGCCTTTATGAATATGATGGATTTCTCAGTAAACCTGTTGACATTATTCGCTTTGGTATTGGCCATTGGAATTGTGGTGGATAATGCCATTGTCGTCGTGGAAGCAGTCCATGTAAAGATGGAAGAAGGGATGAACGCGATGGATGCTACCATTAGTGCTACAAAAGAAATTGCAGGCGCAGTAGTAGCAATCACGATTGTAATGTCTGCGGTATTTATTCCCGTGGCATTTTTGGATGGCCCGGTGGGAGTTTTTTACCGTCAGTTTTCATTAACGCTGGCCATCAGTATTGTGATTTCAGGGGTGAATGCATTGACGCTTACTCCGGCATTGTGTGCCATTATTTTGAAACCTCATGATCACAATAAAAAGAAAACCATTATTGACAGGGCTTTCCAGAGTTTCAATACGGGCTTTGAAAGATTGACTAATGGCTATGTTGGGATTCTATCAAAATTTGCGACAAGAACCACAGTTACTTTCGGTTTATTGTTCTTATTTATAGGATTAACCTTTGTCACAAGTAAATTCCTTCCAACCGGATTTATTCCAATGGAAGACCAGGGAATGGTATATGTAAGTGTTACCACTCCGCAGGGAGCAACCGTAGAAAGAATGGAAAAGGTATTGGATGAAGTAACGGGTATTGCAAAGAAAATAAAGGGAGTGGAAAACGTAACAACCCTGGCTGGATACAGTATTGTAACAGAGATTGCAGGGTCATCTTATGGAATGGCGATGATCAACCTTAAAGATTGGAAAGAAAGATCCATTTCAGTTAATGATCTGATTACAGAGCTTTCTGAAAAAACAAAAGGAATAGCCGATGCACAGATTGAGATCTTTGCTCCACCTACCGTTCCAGGATTTGGTAATACCAGTGGTTTTGAATTGCGTATGCTGGACAGGACAGGAGGAACCATTGAAAATACCGATAAAATCACCAAAAATTTTGTCAAAAAGCTAAATGAAGCTCCTGAACTGCAGAACAACTTTACCAGCTTTGATGCCACTTTCCCACAATATATGATTAATGTGGATTATGATATGGCAGCGAAGAAAGGTATCTCTGTAGACAATGCGATGTCTACCTTACAAACCATGCTGGGATCTTATTATGCGACCAATTTTATCCGTTTCAGCCAGATGTATAAAGTGATGGTTCAGGCAAGTCCGGAACACAGAGATACCCCTGAAAGTATCCTGAATTTATATCTGAAAAACGATAAAGGAGAAATGGTTCCTTTTTCAACATTTATTACCATTGAAAAGGTATATGGACCAGAAGTATTAACCAGGTATAATATGTATATGTCGGCTATGATTAATGGGGAGCCGGCAGATGGTTACAGCTCCGGTGATGCCATTGCAGCGGTAGAACGTGTAGCCAAAGAGACCCTTCCGAGAGGTTTTGATATTGAATGGTCAGGGATGACAAGAGAAGAGATCTTATCAGGAAATCAAACCGTGTATATTTTCCTGATTTGTCTATTGTTTGTGTATCTTCTATTAGCGGCTCAATATGAAAGCTTCCTTCTTCCAATGCCAGTATTATTAAGCCTTCCAACAGGAATCTTCGGGTCTTATATTGCTTTGGTAATGGCAGGATTGGATAATAACATTTATGCGCAGGTAGCTTTGGTCATGCTGATTGGGCTTTTGGCAAAAAATGCCATTCTGATCGTAGAATTTGCGGTGGCCAGAAATAAGCAGGGATATGATATTGTTCCGGCTGCTATTGAAGGTGCCAGACAACGTCTTAGACCTATTCTGATGACTTCCTTTGCTTTTGTAGCAGGACTTATTCCGTTGTGTATTGCGTCTGGAGCAGGAGCAATCGGTAACCGTTCCATTGGTACGGCAGCAGCAGGAGGAATGTTGATCGGAACTATTTTCGGATTGGTAGTGATTCCGGGGCTGTATATATTCTTTGCGAAACTTGAAAATAAGAAGAAAGATGAAAAGATTAAACCATAGACATATATTATACGGAATAGCGGCCTTAAGCTTGGTTTCATGCGCTGTTCCAAAGGTGGCTGATATCAAAAAGGCTCAGACACTTCCGGAAATACCGGCAAAAACTGCCAGCTCAGGAGAATTTCAGCAATTTGATCTGAAAGCCTATTTTACCGATGCTCATTTATTAGAGCTTTTTGATAAAGTAGTACAGGCCAATCCTGATTTTCAGATTGCCCAGCAAAGAGTAGAAATTGCCAATAGCTTTCTACAGAGATCAAAAATGGATCTTTTGCCTTCTCTTGAAGTAGGAGCAGAAGTTGCCGGAAACCGCTATGGAAAATATACCATGGAAGGAGTGGGAAATTACGATACCAATCTTTCACCTAATATTACGGAAGAGCAGAAGATCAACCGTGACTTTACCCCTAATTATTGGGTAGGTGCAAGAAGCAGCTGGGAAATTGATGCCTGGGGTAAGCTGAAAAATAAGAAGATTGCTGCCCAGAAAAAATATCTGGCTTCTACGGAAGGATTAAGACTGCTTCAGGTAGAGCTTTTCACGGATATTGCCAATCTATATTACCAGTTGGTTGCTTTAGATAATCGTCTGGCCATTTACCAGAAGAACTACAATCTTCAGCAGAGAGCCTTTGAAATTGTCCTGGCACAACGTGAAGTGGGAAAAGCTACCGAGCTTGCCGTACAGCAGTTCAAAGCACAGAATAATAACTGGCTGGCAGAGATAGAGCACATAAAGGTAGAAATTGTGACTGTTGAACAAGCGATCACCACTTTAACCGGAAGTTATGGCGGAGACGTGAAACGTGGCAAAGTACTTATGCCTACGAATATGGATGTTTTAAACAAAACCATTAATGTAGAAGCGGTTATTCATTCAAGACCGGATGTAGCAGCCAATTACTATGTCCTGGAGGCTTCTCAGGCAGATGCAAAGGCGGCAAGAGCTGCTTTTTATCCTAAAATTGACCTTGGAGCCGGAATCGGGATGAATTCCTTTTCTGTGGAAACATTTTTCAAACCCAGTTCCTTGGCAGGGCAGCTTTTGGGCGGATTAATGGTTCCTGTTTTTAATAAAGGGCAGCTGAAATATGAATTTAAAGTAGCCAGTAAAGAACAGGAAATTGCTTTTTTAAATTATCAGAAGAGCATTACCACTGCATTCAATGAGCTTCAATCTATTTTGAAACAGACTAAGATCTACGAGAAAGTTTTAAAATTAAAATCAGAAGAAGTAGGTTTTCTGGATCGCGGAGTTGAAGTTTCCAATGATCTTTATCTGACTGGATATGCAAATTATTTTGAACTGATTAATTCACAGAAAAGTAAATTGACAGCAGAGCTTGATCTGCTGCAGTTTCAGCATCAGAATACAAGAAATAATGTTTTGTTGTTTAAAGCATTAGGCGGAAAATTGAATTAACAAATATCTTATGACTTTTTCGGTTTGTAAACCGGCCATTTTTTATTTTTACGACGAAGAAAGAAGCTGTCTCAGTAAGAGGCAGCTTCTTTTGCTTTTGGATAGTATACATGAAAAAAGAGACCCTCTTTAAGACGGTCTCTTCTGTATAATTTAAAAAAATATATCTGCAATATAATGCAGTATGTATTGATCTTATTTAACAATCTGAATCTCAACTGCAGAAAATCCTTTTGGAGATTTTTCCTTTTCAAAAGAAACTTTGTTTCCTTTCTTTACCGGTTCTACACAGTTATTATTGTGGAAGAAAATGTTTTCTTTAGAATTGTCTTCAGTGATGAAACCATATCCTTTTTCACTAAGGAAGGTAACGATCCCTGTTTTTCTTGGATCTTCCTCAATAATAGGAGCAGCCCCTAATTGAATATCATCAAGGTTTACTTCCTGTCTTTGTTCTGGTGGAGTAGAAGTTAATCTTCCGAATTCATCTACATACATGAATACGTCCTCCGCTCCTTTGTTGTTGTTCGTTTTACGTTCTTCGCGTCTTAGCGCCTTTTCTTTTTGCTTTTGAATTTTTTTCTTGAAATTTTCCTTTTTAGAAAAAGAATCTGCCATAAATTATTTTTAGTATTTAGTTTCTATAAATTGTATTGTTCACTCTGGTCTGCCTTAGACCTTAAAGTCCGTCGATGTTTCCTGTTGGGGTTTCCTAATCATACAGAGCTTTAAAATTCCGACAAGTATTGTTCTGGGTAGAAAAATAAAAGTTAAAAATATGGCTGCTCAAAAAGCAAAGACTGAATACGTATATTCTAAGTCGTCACAGAAAACAAAGTAGTGACTTTGGCTAATAATATGCAAATATACAACAATAAAATGAATAAATCTGTTTTTAAATGATTGATTATCAGAAATGGATTTTATTGAAACCAGCCCGGACAATCTTATTCCCAGAATGATAAAGACATATTGGATGATTTTTACAAAAAATCCCCAGTAAGCTGAGGATTTAAAAAAATATATTAAGAATGAAATGGTGTGTGTTAATACGGGTGGGAAAGCATCAAATGCTGTGCCTAAAATTCACTTAAGCTGGAAAAGTTAAGCATTTGTTTAATGTTTCAAACCGTATCTAAACTCTATCTCTCTGGCAGATAATATGATATTGAGAAAAATATGTTTATGTAAATTTTATGATATTTTTAAGCTCAAAATGGAAGCTCATCTTAAATTTCCGAAAAATTCACCATGTTGAGACCATCAATATTGTTCATCTTTGTTTCATCAACAATTAAAAATTTAAAAAATGTCAACACAAGATGTAAACGGAAAAGTTGTTTTAATAGCCGGAGGTGGTAAAAACCTGGGCGGATTACTAAGCAAAGATTTTGCTGCAAAAGGAGCAAAACTGGCGATTCACTATAACAGTGAAAGTTCAAGAGCCGAAAGTGAAAAAACACTGGCAGAAGTTCAGGCTTTAGGCGCTGAAGCATTTTTATTTCAGGGAGACCTTACCAAAGTAGATAATATCGCTAAATTTTTTGATGAAACCATTTCCCGTTTTGGCGGAGTGGACATTGCAATCAATACTGTAGGAATGGTATTGAAAAAACCATTTTCAGAGACTACGGAAGCTGAATATGATACCATGTTCAATGTGAACTCAAAATCGGCCTACTTTTTTTTACAGGAAGCTGGTAAAAAAATAAATGACCACGGTAAAATCTGTACAATTGTGACTTCATTACTGGCAGCTTATACAGGATTGTATTCAACATATGCAGGAGCAAAAGCACCGGTAGAGCATTTTACAAGAGCTGCTTCTAAGGAATTTGGGGCCAGAGGAATTTCTGTAACGGCTGTAGCGCCTGGCCCAATGGATACTCCTTTCTTTTATGGTCAGGAAACAGAAGATGCAGTAGCTTACCACAAATCAGCATCCGCATTGGGTGGGCTTACCGATATCAAGGATATTGCTCCATTGGTAGAGTTTTTAGTCACTGACGGTTGGTGGATCACAGGACAAACGATTTTTGCCAATGGTGGGTATACAACAAGATAATTGAAGAACTTATTTAAAAAAAACTCACTGAAAGTTATTTTTCAGTGAGTTTTTTTATGATCTAAAGAAAAAACTATACAGTTTTCATTTTCCTTTTTTCCAATATACTTTTGATGATAAAGAACAGTCCCAGAAGAACAAAAGGAATACTTAGTAACTGTCCCATATTTAAGCTCATTCCGTGTTCAAATTCTACCTGATCTACTTTTATAAATTCAATCAGAATTCTCATGATAAAGATTAAAAGAATACTGATCCCAAAATAGAACCCTTTTCCGATTTGGAAGATATCTTTCTTATAAATAAGATAAACAAGAAGGAAAATAATAAGATAGGAAATAGCCTCATATAGCTGAGCCGGATGCCTCGGAAGCTGATCTACCTGATGGAAGATAAAAGCCCATGGAACATTCGTAGGTGTTCCGATGATTTCCGAGTTCATAAGGTTGGCAAGTCTGATAAAAACACCTCCTAATGGAAGAACAATCGCAATGGCATCCAAAACAGTCATTAATGGAATTTTAAACTTTCTGGCATAGATCAGCAGCATAATCATCAAACCAATTCCTCCTCCATGACTCGCAAGTCCTGCAAAACCAGTAAAGTGGTAAGCACCATCCGGACCTCTCTGGATGGGTAAGAAAATTTCAAGCGGATGCTGGGAATAATAATCAAAATCATAAAATAAACAATGTCCCAGTCTAGCACCGACTAATATTCCGATAAGCGCATATGAAAACAGAGCATCGTGTGCCTGTGGACTGAGATTTTCTTTTTTATAAATGTTTTTTACAATATTAAAACATAAAACTAGCCCTGAAAGAAATAACAGTCCGTAGTATTTAATCGAAACACCTAAAATATTGACGATTTCAGGATTTACATCCCAATTGATATATAATAAATTCATTCCTGCAAAGATAATAAAATAGGATTTTCCAATCAGAACAATGGTGTTCAATTGATCTATTCTCTGAATCATAGAGAATTAGGTGTCTATTTTGTCTTTTTAGTGTTATGCTTTATATTAAAGTATCTATGTAAAATACCGAAGTACAAAGGGTGAAAAATAAAGCTCAAAATAATGAAATCTCTAAAAAGAAATTCATGAAAGCTTTATAAGTAATTAAGAATAATCTTTTAAGTTGAAGCTCTGTACACAAGTTCTGCATCCATTAAAACAGTTTTGCTCGGAGCTGTACGATCTTTGATTTTTTCCAATGCCAATGCAGCCGCAGCTTCGCCCATTTTTTCCAAGGGCTGTTGTACACTGGTCAGTTGTGGATATACCATGGATGACAATTCAGTTGCTGAAAAACTGGCTATGGAAACCTCATCAGGAATATTGATTTTTTGTTCGAGAAGAAAATTCATAGCTCCCATTGCTAATGTATCACTAAATGCAAAAACACTGTCAAACTGTATATTTCTGGTTAAGAGCTGCTTGATCGCTTTTTTTCCATGTTCAAAAGTCATTCCTTCTGTGTGCACAACCAGGTTTTCATCAAAAATATTGTATTTCATAAGAATACGTTTATAGCCATTCATTCTTTCTACGGCATTTTGAATACCTGCAGGTCCCATCATATGAACAATTCTTTTTCTTCCTGTTTTAATAAGATATTCCACCATTAATGACGATTTAATATAATCATCAATAATTACTTTTGAGACATCCAGTGAGGAATGAGGAATTCGATCAAAGAAGATGAGTGGTATTCCCTGATTCATAATATGTTGATACATATCATTGTTTTGAGTTTCATGACAAAGATTGATAATAATAGCATCAACATTAAACTCTTCCATGAGCTGGAGGTTTTTTCTTTCAATAAGCGGATCTTCATCTGACTGTGTAATAATGATTCTATACCCAAGTGGATACAGAATATTCTGAATCCCTTTCAGCACTTTGGATGAAAATGGGGTAATCATTTCCGGAACCACAAATCCTACAGTTTTGGATTGTCCGGATTGTAAATTTAAAGCGGTTAGGTTCGGTTTATAACCCAGTTTTTCCGCCGCATCCAAGACCCTTTTTCTTGTTTCTTCATTTACGTTTTTATCATTAAGAAGCGCTCTGGAGATGGTAGAGGTAGATAATGACAAAAATTTAGACAGATCTTTAATCGTAATACGCCTCATCGGTCATGTTTTTTCGCTAAAAATAATAAAAAAATAGGCAATTGGGAACGTTCCCTGATTTTTGGGAACGTTCCCAATTTAAATTTTGTGAAAAAACTGTTTAATTAATTATCTGTTAATATAGATTTAACAAATTAATTAATCTGTTAACAATTTTATATTTATAGGTATGGTTTATTATCATTATGAAGCTTCTGATATTCGTTCGGGAATTGTACATATCGGAGTAGGGAATTTTCATAGGGCACATCAGCAATTTTATACCAATATATTGTTGAATGATGAAGATCAACAGAACTGGGGAATTTGTGGAGTATGTTTATTACCTTCAGATGAAAAGATTGTGCAAAACCTGAGAGCTCAGAATCTTAATTATTCACTCACTGTTTGTGGTAGAAATGGAAAAGATGAGGTTTATAAAATAGGATCACTAAGTGAACTTATCTGGGGAGTTGAAGATCCGGAGGCTGTGGTGAGAAAGATCGCTGATAATGCTATCAGATTAATCACTTTAACAATCACTGAAGGCGGATATAACCTTGATAAAGAAACAGGTGAGTTTATCCTTGATGACGAAAAAATAAAACATGATCTTAACAAACCGACTATTCCGGCTACGGTCTTTGGTTTCATTGCTGAAGGGCTGCGTCAAAGAAAATTGCTAGGTGGAGATGCCATCACTATACTGTCATGTGATAATCTTCAACACAATGGAAATACAGCAAAAAAAGCTTTTATGACTTTTATTAGAGCTCAGGATAAGGAACTGGCAGCCTGGGTAGAGCGGAATGTTACTTTTCCTAACAGTATGGTAGATCGAATTACACCTGCTACCACTCCTGAAGATGTTGAAAGATTAAACAAGCTGAATGGAACAAATGATAATGCACCCGTGTACTGTGAAGACTTTGTACAATGGGTCATAGAAGATCATTTTATAGCTGGAAGGCCTGCCTGGGAAAGAGTAGGAGTAGAATTTACAAATGATGTAACAGCATTTGAAAATATGAAACTAAGCCTATTGAATGCTTCCCACACCTTATTATCTTATCCGGCATTTCTGATGGGATACCGTAAAGTAGATCAGGCTATGGGAGATAAAAATCTTGTGAAATTTATAAGAATTTTTATGGATAGGGACATTACTCCTTTTGTTCCTGCCCCTGAAAATACGGATCTCCAGAAATATAAAGAAACCCTTATCGAAAGGTTTGCCAATCATAGTGTAAGTGACCAGGTAAGCCGCTTATGTTTTGACGGCGTTTCAAAGTTTCCGGTATATATCATTCCTAATCTTGATAAAATGATAAAGACACAGGCAGATCTTACGAACCCTGCTTTTCTTATCGCAGCCTACAGGCATTATCTTAAATACAAAACAGATGATCAGGGTAATATTTTTGAAATAGGAGAACCCTGGCTAACGGAGGATGATAAAAAGCTTATCAGCAGTGAAAACTCACATGACTTTCTCGAATTATCTGCTTTTAAAGGAGTACTTCTGAAAGATTCTGAACAATTTATGAAATTATATATCCGGTTTGTAGAGGAGATTAAAGATGCAGGGATCGCTTCAGTATTACAATCAATCACAAAATAATATGCCATGCAAATCAATCCAAATATAACTTCCTCCGATCATAAAACGAATAATCCGATATTGCCGTTTGCAATTATTACGTTTATATATTTCATTGTAGGTTTTTTGACTACGGTGAATGAACAGCTTCAGGCGCCTCTTAAATTCACCTTTTTGAGCCATGCAGGGAGTCTTAAAAATACATTTACTACTTTAATTTCTTTTTTCTTCTTTTTAGGATATCTTCTGAATGGAACATTGGGCAGCAGATGGGTCAATGCCTTTGGATATAAAAATACAATTCTGAGGGGGCTTTTATTTATGATTTCCGGGCTTTTCATGTATTTATGTTCATCGTGGTTTGGAAGTCAGTATCCGGATGCGAAATTCAATATAAAGGACGCCGTTATTCCTTTTGGATTTATCATTTTTGTCATTGGATCTTATTTAATGGGGACTTCTGCTGCCATTATTCAGGTTGTTGTAAACCCTTATGCTGCGTCATATGAACTGAAAGGAACACAGCCGGTTCAGCGTCTGAATATTCTGACTGCAATTAATTCTATAGGAACTACTTCCGCACCTTTTTTTGTGACCGTAGTAATGTTTAGCGGGATTTCCATTGAAAATATAGAGATCAGACAACTTCTGCTTCCCCTTTCAGTTCTTATCGTTTGTATAGTAACGGTAATGATGATCACCAAGAGGCTGCATCTTCCTGATCTTGCCCATACCAGAATTGTTGGTGAAGAAAAACTGGATAGAAGCATCTGGTCATTCAGACATTTTGTATTAGGTGTTTTGGCCATCTTTTTTTATGTAGGAACAGAGGTGGCGATAGGAGCTAATATTAATTTATATGCCTTTGAACTGGTAGATTCCGGTCATCCGATTACATTTTTCGGAAAAACAGATATTATTGTGGGAGGGTTGGATCTTGGAATTCATGCATTATTGTCAACATTATATTGGGGCGGCTTTCTTGTAGGAAGAGCTGTATCAAGCTTTTTCAGTAAAATTTCTGCAAGAACACAGCTGGTCACCACAACGATACTTGCTGCCCTTCTTGCTTTAATATCAATGATTACGCAAAATCTATGGTTTTTGGTAGCAATAGGCCTTCTTCATTCTTCGATGTGGAGTTGTATTTACACCCTTTCGATAAAAGGACTTCACAAATATACTTCAAAAGCTTCCGGAATTTTTATTTCGGCTGTATTTGGAGGAGCTGTATTTACTCTTATTCAGGGTGGTCTGGCTGATATTTTAGGTTCGTGGAGATGGACCTGGTGGCTCACGGTAATCTGCGAATTGCTTATGTTAACTTATGCGCTCTTCGGATCGCGTATAAGAGAAAAAGACCTTATTCACTAATCATATATTTTTTTTCAATCTATCAATTATCCTGTATGCTAGTATCGGATATAGGATAATTATAACCTTTAAAAAATACTTTGATCATGTTAAAAATCTATTTACTACTCTTTTCCTGTACTCTGGTATCTTTTTTAAAGGCACAGGAAATACATTCAGCGTTACAGCTTCGAAACAGTCATTTATGGCGTGGAATTGAAGTCTCAGCAGGTTTTATTTATACAGGAGATTTACATTTGGACTACAAACATTTTTATGCAGGATTCTGGGCGGGCGGTAATGTGGATGGTTCTTATAAAGAATTTAATAACTATATTGGATATAAGAATAAGCATCTTGTTTTAGAATTATGGGATATTTATAACTTTTCACCTGAAGCTGCCTATAATAATAAAGAGTTTTTTAATTATTCCGCGCGGAAAACCGGTCGTTTTTGGGATCTGAGATCCTATTATACGATAAGTGATCAATTTCCTTTAATACTCAGTTGGAATACTGTGGTTTTTGGCAGAGACCGAAACATTGAAAATACAGAGAACAAATATTCTTCCTTTGTTTCCGGAGAATATCCCGTGTATAAAAAAAATGACCTTGAAGTCCGGGGCAGAGTAGGATATGGTTTTGCATTGAACAACAGGGAAGAAGAGAATAATTTTTTTGCTAAAGAATCGGGATTCAATGAGATCAGTCTTATGGTTTCAAAAAGTTTTACCATTCAGGGATTTAAAATTCCTATCGGCATATGGGGAATGTGGAACCCTGTCAACAATAATGCATTTCTTCAGTTTTCAGTACAGGCCTATTCATTCTAAATCAATACAATTCAAAAGATTAAACTTTTATAAACTCAATACATTTAATTACTTTTATATAATGGAAGATAAAAATAATAAAGCAGTCTGTTTTGGAGAAATTCTATGGGATATTTTTCCCGGAGAACAAAAAAGAATAGGAGGTGCTCCTTTTAATGTAGCTTATCACCTTTCTAAAATGGGGATGGATGTTAATATGATAAGCAGCGTAGGAGATGATCAGCTTGGACACGATTTGCTGAAAAAAATGAAAAGCTGGAATATTCCTACGGATTATGTTCAAATAAATGATCAACATCCAACAAGTACCGTAATTGCTACTGTAGATGAAAATAATGATGCACATTATGATATTGTAGAAGGAGTCGCGTGGGATTTTATCGGAGCAACTGCGGAAAATCGGGATATTATCAACTCAACAGATGCTTTAGTATTCGGAACACTGGCAGCACGTAACGAAAAAACAAGAAAAACATTATTTGAATTGCTTGAAATCAGTAGTTACAATGTTCTTGATATCAATATCAGAGAGCCTTATTATGAAGTAGGGATGATTAAAGATTTACTTCATAAAACTCATCTTGCCAAATTCAATAAAGCAGAAATGCGCATGATGCTGGACTTTTTAGGGAAAGCTTACACTAATGAAGAGGATGGTATAAAATACCTGCAGGATAAGTTTGATCTTGAAGAAATCATTATCTCCAAAGGAAGTAAGGGTGCTCTTTATGCTAATAAGGATCAGTTTTATTTATATCCAACAATCCCTGTTACTATAAAAGATACTGTGGGGAGCGGAGATTCATTTTTAGCAGGGTTCCTTTCCAAAAGATTAGCAACAGGAAGCTCCGTTCATGAAACTATGGTTCAGGCTGTATCTCTTGGGGCATTTATCACTTCGCAGGAAGGTGCCTGTCCGGAATATGCTCTCGAAGATTTTATTAAGTTTAAAACTCAATATCCTTTATCTTCTTTAAGCTGAGATGTAAAAAAGCATAATAATTTAAAATGATTCTTGATGAAACATTTGGTAACTTTAGCCTACTATCAAAATAAAAAGATATGCATCATCAGTTGGAGAAACATTATGTAAACAGGGTTGGCTGGCTTCGGGCAGCTGTTTTGGGGGCTAACGACGGATTATTATCTACTACAAGTATAGTCATTGGTGTGGCTGCTGCAGAACCTGAACGGAACATCATCATTCTGGCTGCTCTGGCAGGAATGATTGCTGGAGCCATGTCTATGGCTGCCGGGGAATACGTCTCGGTAAGTTCACAAGAGGACACTGAAAAAGCAGATCTGATGAGGGAGAAACGGGAACTGGAAGAAATGCCGGAAATAGAACTACGGGAATTGGCTAAAGTATATGAAAAAAGAGGGTGTACGAAAGAAACAGCTATGCAAGTTGCCATTGAGCTTACAGAACATAATGCACTGGAAGCCCATGCCCGTGATGAGCTCGGAATTAATGAAATTACCCAGGCAAAACCTCTACAGGCTGCTATTGCATCATTTGGTTCTTTTGCAGTAGGTGCATTATTGCCATTTACAGTTTCACTTTTAGCACCTATTAAACAGATGGTATATTTTCAATATGGCTTTTCCATTATATTTCTGATGCTTTTAGGAGCAATTTCTGCTCAGGCGGGTGGCTCAAGCATTAAAATTGCTGTGCTGAGAATCTGTTTCTGGGGAACAGTAGCTATGGGAATCACGGCTTTGGTAGGACATCTTTTCGGGGTAAATGTATCCTGATACGATATAAGTTTCTAATATAGTATTAGAAAGGAATGTGTGATAAGTTGATGATTTTCAGTGTATATAAAACCTAACAAGTGTTAGTCGTAGTATTACTACACTTTTTGAAATTTCTTGTCAGATTGTAGGGTACTCTTATAATTAGATCTATATTTGGTGATATAAAACAACAAATCACAAAATATTAACGATTAAAATTTACGATCATGGCAGAAAGAAATTCAAGAGGAATTTTAAAATTCAACAACGGAGAAGGACAAAAACTATTAAAGCTTAATTACAGCGTATCAAGATCTACAGACGTTTCAGGACGTGTAGCATCAGATCCTTCTAATGCTCTTATCAAAATTACAGTTGAAGCTACAGAAAAGTCAGACATTCTTGAAAGCTTACTGAACGGAAAGTACAAACCTACAGTGGGAGAAATTACTTTCAACAAATCTCACGAAGAAGGAACATTAACGACATTAAAGTGGCAGAATGGATATGTGATCCAGCACGAAGTAGACTTCGATGCCGTGGATGAAAACAGTATGTATATCACTTTTGTTGTAAGTGCAGAACAAATTGATCTAGGAAATTCTTCTTACCATGGTGCTTGGCCTACAGCGTAAGAATCAGGTCTATTAAAAATTCAATTACATATAAAACAGAATAGTACAATAGATACTGTTCTGTTTTTTTGGCTCTGATCATTTTTTATAGTATCAAACGGAAGTACAAAAATTATTTTGTTAATGATTGTGATTTAAAGAATAAAGTATTGGAAATACACTTTATATTGTTAAAAATTTATAACTTTATATAAAGGTCTGCTATTTTTGAATGTATTTTTTTAATAGCACCTTACCAAACACCTTACATAATATGAATAAAAATATCTCGAATTCCGAAAAGATTTCGGAGAATCATATTCCTGGAATCAACCGTGTGGTGAAGCTGGATATTGTGATTGAAGGCAAAATGATAAAGCACTTCAAACATTTCCGTTTGCAGCAAAGCGTAAAAAAACATCATGAATTTGAACTGACACTGGCCCATGATACTTTAGGAGGAGCACAAAATCATGACCTGGAGGAAGCTCAACAGTTTCTAGGAAAACGTTTAACGGTAGTATTTAAATATAAAGATGTAGAGGGAAGTCCGGAAAGAACTTTTGTGGGAGTCATTACAAGAGTAGGGTTCAGCCAGGAAAACCATAGCCTTGGAAATATCGTTTTAAAAGGGCACAGTCCTACAATTTTATTGGACGGAGCTCCTCATACCCAAAGTTTTGGTGGAGAAAAACCTGTTAATATGGGGATCATTGCCACAGACGTGATCAGACAGGGAATAGAAAACAGTAAATTTGATGTCAGCATAAATGCCAAGGCATCTTCACAGATCCTTTACAGTGCCCAGTATAACGAAACGCATTACAATTATCTCTGCAGAATGGCAGAAGCTTACGGGGAACAGTTCTATTATGACGGTGAAGTTCTGCATTTCGGAAATATGCCTCCGCAGAATAAGGCCCTGGAGCTGATCTATGGAAGCAATGTCTCTGATGTGAATGTTGAATTGAAAGCAGTACATATCAAGCCCCATTTCTATGGCTACAACAGCAGTTCCAATGCTAAGCTTACTTCAGGGGATACTCCTATAAAACATGTCGGCAATCTGGCAAAAACTGCATATAAGAATAATGACGGGATATTTAAAACCCCTTCATTACAGGTAGCACCTATCAAAGCGGCAACTGATATGGATGTCGTAATTTCCCAAACCAGCACGGCAGGAAGTAAGGCTGTAGAAGTTTTTACTGTTTCCGGAGGAACCACTATTCCGTTTTTATATCCAGGATGCGTTGCAGATATCAATATGCGGAAAACTGATACCAATAAAACCTCCTATTTTACCAAACTCATGATGACGGAAGTACTTCACGAAGTAGATGCTTTGGGACATTATTCCGGAAGGTTTGAAGCCATTGCTTCTGATACAGGATATATTCCTACACCGGATTTTACTGTTCCTGTTGCACAGCCGCAGATCGCTACTGTGATCTCCAATACAGACCCGTTGAATCAGGGAAGAATTACCGTAAAATTTGACTGGCAGTTGCATGATACTACCAATTTTATACGGATGATGACCCCTGATGCAGGAGGGACAGGGCAGGTTACCCAGAACAGAGGGTATGTTGCCATTCCCGAAGTAGGAGATCAGGTGATGGTAGGTTTTGTTCACAACCATCCGGATCGCCCTTTCGTAATGGGAGGAATGTTCCATGGAGGAACAGCTCTAGGGGGCGGGATCAACAATCATATGCGATCTATCCAGACCAAAAGCGGAATCAAAGTACTGATGAATGATGATGAGAAAAGTGTAACGATTCTTGACCCGAGCGGAAATACCTATTTTATGGATGGAGCAGGGAATATTATAGTAACTGCACCCAAAAATATGACTTTTAATGCAGGAGAAAATCTTACCATCAATGTTGGTAAAGATATGAAGACAAGCGTTGGGAATGATAATGCTGTTACTATCATTAACAATCATAAATTTACTTCCAAAAATTATAAGCAGACCATTAATGAAAATAAAACCATCAATGTAACGGGTGATTTAAAAGAAACTACTTCCACAACCACTCACACAGCAAAGAATGGTGACATTTTGTTACAAAGCTCAGGAGTGGCCAAAATGTTAGGGAAAATAGATGCCAAAGTGAATAAAGGATAAATGTATGTTGAAAAAAGGACTTATTGCTCTGTTCTTATCTGTAGTTTTTGTCATCCTCACTGGTATCATTACATTAAGTGTTATGGATCTTACGGGGTATGGTGACGGTGATTGCGGCTGGCTGGCTGTATGGCTCTGCGGTGCTTTTTTGCCCGTATTGTTTTTTCTGCCATTTATAATAGCAGCTCAGAAGAAGAAAAAAGGAATAGGTGATTTTACATTATTCGGTATCTATTCAGGGGGGATAGGTTTTATCATCATATCCGTGATCCTGTTGATTATAGTTCCCCGATTATGCTCTTGAAAACAAAAATTGTTGTGTAAAAATTAATTAATTATGTATGGCAACGGAGGACATAATTACTTTTTAAGATTGTAAGAATGAATAAAATATTAAAATATCTATTAAGCTTTTTATTTTTTACCCAGATGTCGTGTCAGGAAAAAAAAGCTCCTAAAAAAACTGAAACTATGACAAAATATGAATGGACTGAAGGAACCTCTGCTCCTCTGGGATATCCGATGGAAGTATATAAAGGAGGGATAGAATGTGAAGGAGGAGAATGGGTAAGTTTAGGCTTTGGGGTGATCCCTGGAAATGGTGCCTGGGGCTCAATCAATCATGGCATGGGAAATGGCTTTAAAAGTCTTCCTTCCCGACTGGATTTTGTATGGATATCTTATATGGAAAACCAATTTTACATGATCGATACTACCATTGATACTGCTAAAATTAAAGAATACTTCAGTAAAGGGTATGAAACAAAAGTGACAAATGGAAGTGGTGAGACAGAACATTTAAATTATGATGAAATTGGTGTTGGAATGGCTCCCGGAGGTGTAGTGGTAGTGTGGATAGCCGGCGTTGGAGTTCAGAAGGAAGTAGGACGCTATCAGGCTAAAAAAGTAACAATTCCGGAATCGGAAATTGCCCAGTTGGATAGCCATCAGAACCGTTTCTGGAGGAAAGATTACCTTAATGATGTATTTAATAATGGTAAAGTTATCCCTGCAGACGTAAGAGAAAAAAATAAAGGAAAAGCTATTCCATTTGGTTTATGGGATACCTATAGAATCCGATACAGCTGGAAACCTGTTTTCGAGCTGCCGGAAAATGCCAAGCTCAATTCATTAGTCAATGTTAAGATATCTACAATTAATGGAGAAAAAGAACAATTTGACACAGCAAAAAACATATTGGCTGTAAATGAACAAAGAGCCATCCCGGGAAGAATTATTTTTGACTATATAGGAGCGGATCATAAAATGTACGGTGCTCAATGTGTCCTGAATGAAAACTCAGGTTTGGAAGCTTTTAAAGCAGTGTTTGGTAATGATCCTGATTCAACTAAGGCGGACATTATCGTTAAGGTTAATGAGGCTAACAGCTATTTCACAATAAAGCTAAGAGGTGAAAATGGTAAAGAAGCCTTTATAAAGACTGATAAAGTAGAGGTTTTCTAAAAACAAAACTATGGGAAAAACTTTTGTATACAACACGGGCAATCCTAAAACTCCTCTGGATGAGCTGTATCTGGAATTCGGAGTATTCTTTGATGGGACTCTGAATAATTTGAAAAACAGCGAATTAAGGATGGAGTATAGGGATGGAAAGAATAAAATGAACAGTACTGATACGGATGATCAGATCAGGGAAAAAGAAAAGGCAATTAAAGAGACAAGAATCTTACAGGAAAAAGAATATGAAAGACTGAAAAAGAAAAAGATGCTGGATGATAACTCTGAATATCATCAGTATCTTAAATCTAGCCATCAGGGATGGTTGGATAAAAAGGGGGTTGATAATAGTTTTAGTAACGATTATACCAATGTTGCCAGAATGTATAAATGTTGTCAACAGACAACATATGGAGTCTATGTAGAAGGAATCGGAACACTGGATAATAACAGGGATGTAGATGATGGATTTCAATATGGGTCCGGTAAAACCGGAGTGCGGGGAAAAGTGAGGAAAGGATGTGAAATGACCGCGGACCGCATTAAAAAACTTATTGCTGAGACAAATGGTAAAGTAAAATTAATGAAAATTACCATTGATACTTTTGGGTTTAGCCGTGGAGCTGCTGCAGCAAGAAATTTTGCTTACGAAATCAATGGAAATAAAAGACCCAAAGATGTTGAGATCAAAAAATCGAGAAAGATAATAGGATATACCCAGGTTAATTCTCCTTATGGCCCGACAGCGATTCCTGAATATGGAGATATCTGGATAGATAAAGATGATATTGAAGTAGATCCGAAATATATCAAAGATGGTAAACTTCCAAAATTTGGTTTTCTGGGATATTATCTTTTAAGTAAAAAAGTTTTATCTGAACAACAACTTGAAGACTTAGATCTTGATGTTCGTTTTATCGGGGTGTATGATACAGTATCTTCTTATGAAGAATTTGGTGATATGGGAGGGCTCAGACGTATAGGATGGGAAGGGATGAAGCATTCTGCTTTAGGACCTAAATACAATTTTGGAGATGATGTAGAACAGTTACAGCTCAAAAACCCGGGACCTTACTTTAAGGCTGTTCATTTTACAGCAGCCAATGAGCACCGGGAAAATTTTTCATTAACGAAATTTCCGGGAAGTATTGAAAAAGAATTTCCCGGAGTACACTGTGATATTGGTGGTGCTTATGAAAACGGAACAGAGAAAGTGGATGAAATAGAAACTTCCAATCACAAACCCGTATGGTTCCTCAATAAACGGAGACAACAACTGATTGATGAATATTGGTTTGATGATGATCAGATCGAAATCAATAATGGCTTCCTGAATGTCATTACCTGGGGAGCGGTGTACCGTAAAATAACCGGAACCCGATTTCTAAGGAAGGAATACAGCTATATCCCTCTGCATTTTATGGAAGAACATGGTGAAAATCTGTACAATCACCAGTTAATGACGAAAACAGAGACTGCTTTTTCCATAGAAAATGATAAATATTTGCCTCATGCAAAAAATCTTTTACATGGCTATGTATTTGAGAATGATGCTAAATGGGATTTCAAATCAGATGAACAGGTTGAAAAAGAAAAACAGGAGAAAGCATTACAAAGACTGTTACATCCTGAGCCTGTACAGGAACCTGCTCCGCAAGAATCTCCTGAAGAAAAGCTGGATGAAAACGGGAACAAAATAAAAACGACAACATTGGAAGAAGTGACAGTTACTGCTTATCATCCGCAAACATTATTACGGATTATCCGTAAGCAATACCTTCACTGGTCGGCCAACAGAGACTGGATGGGAATGGATCCCAACAACGATTATCAAAGAAGAATATATTAAATATGATATCCAATATATTGCAGAACTTCCATCAGAAAACATACAGGTTGGAAACCATTGTAATCGAACAGAAAAATCCTGCCTACAAAATCACAAAAAACTATGCCAGGCAGGTTGAGGTCTACTACCTTGGAAAAGTAAAGGAAGAATATCGGTTTCAGCTTTTGGTGGTAGAATTTGATTTTTCTGATGATGAAGATGCAATGGGAAAATTTATTAAAAAAATAAGCTATCTGTTTGATGAAATAGAATGCAGGGTAGATGAGGAAGGGAATATTACAGCAGTTGACAATTTACTTTTCCTGCGGATGAGGTGGCTTAAAATCCAAAATGAATTATCAAAAAACCATAAAGGAGAGGCTATTGATAATTATTTCAGTCAGGTAGGCAGTCTGCTTGAAGATGAGGCTAACCTGATTGACTTTCTTGGAAGTTATAAAATGTTTGGATTACTTTTTAATGGTTTGTTACAATCCTTTGAAACAAAAAGAAAAAGAGAGTCAGCAGAAGGGTTTACAGAAATAATGACTCCTGTGAAAGTAGGAGATCAAATGGTTTTAAAGATTTCTGCTCAAAATCTGGAACATACTGATATCAGTGACTTCAGAGGTGTATTTACCTGCAAAGGAGATCAGTATGAAGAAGGTTTTATAGAAATTAAAAAGCACAATGTTCATTTAAAACATTCACTACTATGGATATATTAGATAAAGAAGGCGTTGCACCGGAAGCTCAGAACCAGACTCCAGCTCCGCAAGCTCAGCCACCGGGTACTCCACAGGATAGTGAGGAACTGAGAGCGGCCAATAGCAAGAAGATGGAGGAGAAGCGTGCAGAAAACGAAAAAAAAGATAACACCGATGCCGGATTGAAAGTGGTCATAGATACCGCTGCTTTGGAATGTGTATTATGTACCAATCCCAAGGGAACCATGAAGGTAAATTATGATACCCCTACCATACAGGACAAGAAAACTGCTACCATAAAAGAGAGGGGACCCAAGAGCCTTGTTTTTTTGGGAAACTGTAAAAAAAGTCCCAATGCTGCTGCTCTCTGTTCTGCTGTTATGAATGTAAGAGACTGGAAAGATGTGGGAACCTACCTGTCTCAGGAACAGCCAGTGTTACTGCAGAAAAGTACCATACCCTGTACCTATGGAGGCGTGGATATTACCATTACGGATAGCGGACAGATCCATCAGCCGGAAAGTGTAGATGCTGTGGGAGCCCCGGTACCGGAATCAAAAGAAAAGATAAATGGTAACTTTTATAATTATAATGGAACTTTTGAGGGTAGCGTAAAAGGACAGAAAATAGGAAAAGAAACAGACGTCTATGCCTGTGAAGGAAAAGGCTCAGAGGAAGATGTTTACAAAAGCCCTAAAAAACTGAAGATTGAACACAGTGAGTTCCAGAAGGTATGTAATATTATTAAACATGAAGGACTGTCATCCGAAAAAGAAGAGTATCTTTATATAGCACACACCAACTACAACGAAGCAAAAAGAGTTGGAAAAACAATGTTTGAATTATTAAATTCAAGTTACTCCAGTGTGGATGCCAAAGATAAAGTTGAAATGAAAACCTCTGAAAAAGATACCATTTCCCTATATTCAAGAGCAGGTGCCATTGATGCTCTTCTGAGAGATGTCGATGAGGTGAAAAATGATCCTACTGATAATGCTACACAATGGGATGGAGAGGACTTCTTGGCTTGGGGAATTGACACAGATTTAAAGCCTGATAGTAAAACAAAATACGGGCATAATAAATTTGATGAATATGACTCTATTAAAATAAGTAAAAGTCTGTACGATTCTTTTGTTGGTAAAGTAACAGGAAGAAGAGGCTCAACTTTGGCATACAACTCAATTCATGATGATAAGTGTGATAAAGGGAATCATACCCACAAAACCGTAAAAGAAAAAAATAAAGCCGTATATGCTATTCCGAATGCAGATTTTGCAAAAGAAGATTATTGGACGACGGGGGATTTTTACTATAAGAATGCCACGAAGCAGTCTTTTGGCTTAGAAGCAACCCGTGTTGCCGGATATACGATATTTTGGAAAAAAGTAAAAGTTTAATCAATGAGAAATTTAGCATATATATTGCTTATCCTTGGGATATTTCACGTCAATGCCTGTGCCCAGGTACCTAAATCCTATTCAATAACGCAGATTGTCAACAAAACTATCGATAAGGGAGAATATGTTGATGACAGAAAAATCAGTAAAGATGATCAGGTAAGTCTGAACCATCTTATTTATATCTCAAACCCTAAAAAAGACAGCATAGCTTTTTATGATTTTAATGATTCCCAGCTGTCAGAAAAGAAAATACCCAATATCTGTACCTTAACAAAAAATCAGAAATTACTTTTGCTGAATTATAAAAATGAAGGTTACGATACCAAACTTACCATTGCTTTTGATGATAAAGAAAGAAAAATAATAATTGGGAACAAAGATATTTTTTATCTCAATGACTCCTACTATAAATACTTGCGGAAAAATGTTGGTGAAGATCTGAATATTACTGATCTGATCGATTTTCTGGAGGATTTTCTGACAGGATACAACCTTGAGGATTTAAAATACATTGCATCCTATGGAAAATATAAACATAAGGATTTCAGCATAATCAAAGGCTATATGGAATCTTACAGAAGCCAGGCCAGTGATTATCTTGACAAATGGAATGTGAAATTCACCTATAATAAAGCAGGGATATTACAGAATCTTTTAAAAGAATCCACAGAAGGTGATCTGGAAATAGAAAAAAAACTGGTGTCTGCCAATAAAGGTATTTTTAAATATACAAAACATACTAATGTTGAAAGCCGGCTTATTACAGATCGTGAAATGCTTATCGATACCAATAGAAACAGATATGATGAAAAGGTAACTTCATTTCAGGTAGGATTAGGCAAAGAAACTAGGTATGAAACTGAACAAATGTCTTATAAGAATTTCCCTTCCAAAGAATTTATGCTCACTTCTGAGAGCATTTCGAATATCATTTCATCAAAATAGCTTTTATGAAGGAAAAATGATATTCAGATTGGAATAATGGTATATTCTAAAGTCCATTTTAAAAATAAACCCTTGATATTATTAAATGTCAAGGGCTTGATTTCAGGTCAGAATATCCATATTTTTTAGGGAAAAGTAGAAAATCGATATAAAAAATTTGATCATAAAAACATGCAATATTTCTTCATCCCTGAACAGTACACTTTGAAAAAGCTAGAATATGGAAGTTATAAAGGATAACAATTACTTTGTATTCACGTTTTTAGACCGTATTTATGACTCTCTCCAGCAGTGGTATGGTCCATCTAGCTTCATTCTTTTAGTCATTCATCCTTATCTTCCTTATCCTGAGCCCAGGTTATTTAATTTTTACCCATGGTAACGTATCAATAAGTTGGTCTATCTGCTGATACAATTTTTCAAGTTCAGGAGTTCCATGGTTGCCATAATCATATATTTTCTTTGGTTTTTTACCTGAAAAACTAACTTCAATATTAGTAGATGGCAGGTCGGAAATCCCATGATCTCCATAAGAATCTTTCATTGATGTGAAATCTAAAGCCTTGATAGCATCTAGTTTATCTTTTGTTATGACAGCACTATAACTACCCTTTAAATTGTTTTTCATATTACCTCTGGCATTTAGCAGAACTGTTTTATTATTTTGAATAACAAAGGTGTATTCCGGACAATATCCATAACATGGATTTTTAGTGATGGTTATTTTCTCTGCTGCAGAAGAGAAATTCATATTTTTATGACTGTTACAAGCATTAATCAATAAAATAAAGATTAATGAAACGATATACTTCATACTATAATTGAGGTTGTTTATTATCTATCTATTCTGGCTGAATAGATCATGGATGCAATTTCCAAAGAAAATAACAGATATAAAATGACAGATATCTGTTATTTTTAGAGAACCGAAAATCATTTTTAAGTATCAATCCCAACAAGGGCATCGTTAAATAAGTAAAAGGCTGTGTGTCATCGTAAAAGCAATAAGCTCTGAAGACGTTTTGGTATTCGTTTTTCTGCGTAAATTTCTTTTATGATTCTCTACTGTATGATAAGAAATAAAAAGTGAAGAGGCTATTTCAGGAGAATTAAGTCCTGTTGCCATTAATCTCAGAATTTCTTTTTCCCGTTTTGTGATAACAGGTTTTTCCACTTCAATCTGTTTAATATTTTGTTCGATATGTTTAAAATATTGCACCTCATTATTACTAAAGTCCATAATGGATAATAAGGGTTGATTATGAATATGGAAATGAGAAAGATCATAAATAACAACCAGCGAACTTTCTATTTCGTTATTAATATTTCTGTATTGTAGAGGGGATTGAAGAAGTATCCAGCGGTAATTGTTATTTTTATCCAGCATTCTCCCATAGAAATTGAAACGAATGTGTTTTTTCTTGTCTTCATCCATCATAAAGATCATCCTAGCTGAAAATTCAAAAGCTCCCATAAGATGAAACCGGTCTTCAGGATGAAAAAGATTGATAAAAAAATCAGTATCCGAATCCAGCCATTCTTCTTTGTTAAAAGGGGTGAAATGTTCTATATTATCACTTAAAATTTTGGTTTTCATTTCTGTATTATGCGTAATAAACCAAAAGTAAGGACTGATTGAGAGGTTCTTAATGCTTTCAATGGTAGTTGAGTAAAAGGAAAGGTAATCAGTAATTTCTTTGTCTTTATTAAGAAAAAAATAATTATAAAACTGATCTCGGTCAATTGGGACGATTTTATTTTCCATTGTGTTTTAATTTTTAACAAAGTAATAGCCACGGTCACTATTTTATGAGTGTATTTATAAATGATTGATAATCAGTTTTGTTTGTGATTACGCATCTCTTTTGTTCATAAAATTTCCCTCTTGAATGGCTATAAGTTTGAATTTTTTATGTTTTTATAAAATAAATTTAATGAAAAATGACAGATATCTGTCATTTTTTTTTCTGTCTACGAACAATAATTTTGTCATCACAATGATTGAGTTAATTTTCTTTAAAAACACAAAAAAAATTATGAACGATTTCTTTTTTTCCTATGGAGAATTTTCTCTCTAAGGAATCATTTTACAGATTTTCTTTTCATCGGAATTTCAGCATGAGATGATATCTTTTTTAGATATAATCACGTGTAAAAAAACATACAATCTGATGATATACAACAATAACCCTGATCACTTTTTTCATAACAATGGGGAATGTGTTATTCTTAATTTGAATGTTAGCTGAAGTGCCATCGAGACATATTTAAGGATAACTCCAAAAACTAAAAACATAATAAATGATATGATAAAAACACAAAAAATACTATATAATGTTGCCGGGTGGTGTTTGCTGATGACTGGAACTTTAAATGCGCAGGTTGGTATTAATACTGCTTCTCCTGATCCCTCTTCGATGCTAGAGGTGAGTTCTACAGCTAAAGGTGTTCTTTTGCCACGTTTGACAACAGTACAACGAAATACAATAAGCAATCCTGCAAACGGGTTATTGATTTATGAAACGGCTCCCATTAATAAGTTTTCTGGTTATAATGGCTCTCAGTGGGGACAAGACGTTTTCGGAAATTTGAAATGGACTCTGAATGGGAATTCCAATACCAATCCTTCAACTGATTTTTTAGGAACGATTAATAACCAAGATTTTACCCTTAGAGCCAATGGTCAGACAGCTGTATATATTACGAAAACAGGCCAGGTAAGGCTTGACGGAACTAATTTTAGTGCTCCCAGGCTGTTTGTAAACAGATCGAATGCCGGAACAGCCAATCCCGGAATTGTGACTGCAATAGATAGTGGTCCCGGAGCAGCTTATCCTGTCAATATTATAACAGGTAATTTTTCTGCAGGTTCTTCCCGGGTTTTAGGAAATTATTCATTTGCAGCAAATGCAGGAAATGCAGATAGCGGTAATTCTGCAGGAGGGATGGCATACATAAAAGTAGCATCTAGCGGCTATGATGAAGGATTGGTTTTTTATACTGGCGGGCATCCTTCCATACAATCTGATACCTCAAAAGATGCAATGATTATTGGCGGGAATGGTAATAGAAATGTTTATATCGGCTATCCGAGTTTTGTTCCCAGCACTTCAGTACCTGCACTTCCTAAAGCCAAACTTAATGTAGCAGGCGGAGATATTTATATTTCAAATGTAGGATCAGGAGTTATTATGAAATCACCGAATGGAAGCTGTTATAAAGTTACGGTTAGCAATACTGGAACTTTAGGTACCGCAAGTGTTACATGTCCTTAAAATAGATAAACAATGAAAACAATAGTATTACTGATAGGCCTCTTTTGGAGTGGCTTGGCAGCAGGACAGATAGGCATTGGCATTCAAAATCCAGATACAAATGCTATGTTGGAAATAAGCAGTACCAATAAAGGGGTTTTATTCCCCAGAATGAGTAATGTACAGATGAGTGAGGTTAAAAATCCTACAGTAGGACTTATCATATACAATACAGACCAACAAGGCTTTTTTGGTTATGATGGCGTCAGCTGGACGCAGGAAGTATTTATGCCTTCTGATGCATGGGGAACAAAGGGAAATGATACAGGAAGCTCTGTAATGACCGTCGGAACTAATAATAATGTCGCATTTAATTTCAGAACCAATAATAAGAAAGTGATGACTATTCTTCCCAATCCACGTCAGGTGAGAGTAGAAGGGGAAAATCTTCAGACTTCAAGGTTTTTTGTTGGAACAGGGCAAAAAGATGGCTCCAATCCTTCCATATTTATTGCTCATTCGGCCGGATTCGGAAATGCAGCGTTCAGTAATAATATGGTCATTACGAACATAAATGGCTCGGGGAGTGTAATGGGAAACTATGCCTTTGCTGCAAGTATAGAAGATGCAGAGGCTGGAAAATCAGCAGGTGGAATGAGTTATATCCTGGATGCTGAAGTCAAAGGAATCTCTTTTTACACAGGAGGACATCCTACAGGTATAGATGACAGAAGTAAGGAGGTCATGATTATTACAGATCCTACAACCAACAGAAATGTAGGAATTGGAGTACACGTCCCGAAATCTAAACTTCATGTAGATGGAGATATTTACATCAGTAATTCTTCTAATGGACTTATTATCAAAGATAATAATGGAGGTTGTCATAGAATTACAGTAGGTAATGATGGAGGTCTTAATACAAGTGGAGTAATCGCTTGTCCTTAATTATAGAAACAATATGAGTTGGTTCTAGGCGGGAACAATAAAAAAAAACACAAAATGAATAAGTAATCTTTACTTTCTAACCCCAGTTCCCGCCTTATACTTAAAATGACGATATAAAATAAGAACATTAACAGGATTTTTTAGAAGTGTAGTATCAAGCAGAGTTTTAAGAATAGGAAT
Organism: Chryseobacterium sp. II3a; assembly: GCF_057815135.1. Taxonomy (NCBI): domain Bacteria; kingdom Pseudomonadati; phylum Bacteroidota; class Flavobacteriia; order Flavobacteriales; family Weeksellaceae; genus Chryseobacterium; species Chryseobacterium sp. II3a. The sequence goes on from NZ_JBYPZJ010000006.1 coordinate 206,244, forward strand.
GTTTTTTTAATAGAGTAGATAAGGTGTTAATGGTACTGTTTGCTTTATTTCCTGTTCTTAATCTCTGCGCTTTTAAAGATCTGAAACACAAATGATGATTTTTTAATGAGACAAGACTTTGAAATTCCTGATGTAATTCTCAGGAATTTTTTTATATAATTATTTTTAGGAAAAGCTAAGATTGTATTCACCTTTTTACTTTTTTCCAGCGCAGTTTAATGAAGAGAAGGTCTATATGTTCATATAGTTTTATCAGCTCAGGAGTACCGTGATTATCATGATCGTGTACTTTTTTAGGTTTTCCTTTAGAAAAATAAATTTCAAGATCGGTGGAAGGAAAGTCAGCATACTGAATGTTTCCATAAGTCTTCTTTAGCGTAGTAAAATCCATGTGAGTGATCACTTCCCAGTCTAGGTAACCTAACGTTGAGGTGTAATCGCCATTCATGTTCTTGGGTATATTTCTTCGGGCATTCAGCTCAACTTTCCCATTTTTATGAATAATGATCGTATATGTAGGACAGTCCCCAGTCATGCAGTCATTCTTTGTAATGATGATTTTTTCTACAGAATGATTGGAATTTGTTTTTTTCTGACTGTTGCAGACAATGGCGAATAAAAGAAAAATAAATGAAACGAAATATTTCATACTATGATCTGTGTTGGTGTTAAAACGATCCTAAAGATACAATAATATGATGATGACAAAAGAAATCAAATAACGGATACGATGAAAGTCACCTTGATCTGTAAAAACCAGGCATTAATATTTTACTATATTTGTGTCAGTGGAAAGACGGGTTACCTATAAATACACTGATTTATCGTACTATATAAAAATAGCAGGTCTATTTTTAATACTATCCCATTTGTTTATTCTTAAAGCAGATGATAGTAAACGCTTCACAATAGATTTAAATATTTTTCAACGTTTTCAAACAGGTTCTCAGCAGAAATGTAACAGGATTTATCTTGAAGAAAATAATAAAACTCCGATAAAATGCAATAATAATTATTGTTCAAATTTTTCACTCTTTACGGCTTCTTTTCCTTCTTTTGGATTTGAAAAATTTATGGGTAAAGAATCCAAAGATCGATTCTTTTTGTACAATGATCTACCTTATTGTTCATTTTTTAATTCTATCTGGATTCCCCCTAAAATTTAACTTTGTTTATAAGGTACCATTGCAAGTATCTTATACAGTATAATTTTTCCAGACAATACAATAATCATCTCATTCAGGAATACATGACTTTCTAAAGATCATGGTAAAGTCATATATCCATGATGAGGAAATCAAAAAAGAATTTTAAAATGAAAAAAATAATATCAAACTTTGAAAAAAACAGTACCAATATCTATATCATATGCAGGATTTTAATTGGCCTGTTCTTCTTTATTGCAGGATTTAATAAGCTGTTTCATCCTATTTTCCAAGGATATATGTTGAATACGATTAGTAATATAGGATTTCCTTTCCCGCAGTTTACTGCCAATTTTACAGCTTTTTGTGAATGCATATTCGGTCTATTTTTAATGCTGGGTTTTTGGACACGAATAAGTTCCGTGTTTTTAATCATTATTATATTAGTGGCCTTATTCACGCATGATCTGAATTCAATTCCTAAAGATCTGAATCCTATTAAGCCGGAAACAGGAATATATGAAATGGACCCTTTTACATGGCTGAGCTACTTCCTTTATCTGCCTCAGGCATTATACCTGATGTTTTTAACCTTGTTTTTGTTTCAGGGATGTACAGGATTTGGGATTGATACTTTAAGGAAGAAAATTCATGACAAATAAGTAGATAATTATTGAAATGAGACTGTCTTAAAAGGGCAGTCTTTTTTTTGAACTTAACAGTTTCCTGATACTAAAAATCAAAAACCTCTGAAAATCAAATGATTTCAGAGGTTTTTTGTACCCAGGACCGGGATCGAACCGGTACTCCTAAGAACTGGTGTTTGAGACCAGCGCGTCTACCAATTCCGCCACCTGGGCTTGATGTTTACTTCAAACATGTTGTTTGTTTCAAATTGGTGTGCAAATATAGGAACTTTTTTCAATGTTCAAAAGCTTTTTGGAAAAAAAGTTTTAAAAATTGATTTCCAAACCATCGTAGGCAAGGTGCATTCCGGCTGGAAGTAGTTTATCTTCAATATCATGCACACCTAAATGATGACTGATATGAGTTAAAAATAATTTTTTAGGTTTTAGCTCTTCAAACAGTTTGATCACATCGGGAAGGATAAAATGAGCCGGATGTGGATCAAATTTCCTGATACAGTTTAAAATCAGAACATCAAGATTCTTTAATTTTTCCTTTTCCGTATCAGAAATAAAACCTGCATCGGTAATATAGGCCAGATTTTTAAATTTATATCCGAAGACACTTATTTTAAAATGGATCACTTCAATAGGGGTGACTTCCGTATCCAAAACCTGGAATGGTTTGTTTTCAATTTCATGCAGCTCAAAAGCAGGAGCGCCGGGATACCTTACATCGGCAAAAGCATAAGGAAAGCGGTTCTTAATTTCGTGGGCTACCCTCGAATAACAGTAGAGTGGTACATCTTTTCCACTTTTAAAAATAAGCGGGCGCATATCATCAAGACCGATGACATGGTCATTATGCTCATGGGTAATCAACGCCAGATCTACAGTATGTTCGTGGTTGGTAAGCATTTGCTGCCGAAAGTCTGGACCACAGTCGATAAGTATTTTTTTATTTTCATCCGTTGTTACCATGACGGAAGAGCGCAGACGTTTGTCTTTTGGATTTTCGGAAATACACACCTCGCAGGTGCAGCCAATAACGGGCACACCCTGGGAAGTACCGGTTCCTAAAAATTTCAACTTCATTTTGTTTTGAGGTTGGTTTAATTTTGGTAAATTTACAAAAAATTTAATGTCCTAATGTATCAGAAACTAACTCCTAAACAAAAAGCATTAACAATTAATCTAGATCCTACTATTTATGGTACTTTCGCAGAAATTGGAGCAGGGCAGGAGACTGTTCGTCACTTTTTTAGAGCAGGGGGAGCTTCCGGTACGATTGCTAAAGCGATGTCTGCTTATGACAAAGATTTTAGTGATGCCATCTACGGAAAAGAAGTAAAAAACAGGTATGTTACCCAGAACAGACTTCGCAAAATGCTCCGGTATGAAGTAGCATTGATCGAAGAGAGAATTTCAAGAGATAACAATCCGGACAGAAAGTTCTTTTCCTATGCCAATACAGTAACCACCATCAACTTCGACAAGACAGTAAAAGGCCACGGTTGGGTGGGAATCCGTTTTCAGACTAAAGAAAATGAAGATTACAACGAGATTGTCATTCACGTGAAATTCAATGAGAATGATGCTACTCTTCAGCAGGAAACACTGGGTAATCTAGGGGTAAACCTTATTTTCGGAGCTTTTAATTACTTTGACAATCCAAGAACTTTAGTAGAATCTTTATACGACGATGTAGCAAAAGACAACCTTGAAATTGATATGATCGATTTCAGCGGACCTGCTTTTTCTTACGTTGATAATAGATTGATGTCTCTTCAGTTGGTGAAGAACGGAATGACTGATGCGGTGATCTTCAATTCTCAAGGGAACAATATGCTTCCCGCAGATGTATTGTACAAGAAAAATATCTTTGCGGTAAGAGGAAGTTTCAGACCTGTAACAAAGGTGAACATTGATATGCTTCAGAACGGAATGGATATGTTCCTGAAAGATGCAATCTGTACCCATGAAGAAACAGAAGTCCTTATTGAAATTACCATTTCCAATCTGAGAGCAGATGGAGATATTGATGAAAGAGACTTCCTGGATAGAGTAGATATTCTAGGCAAATTAGGATATACTGTTATTATTTCAAACTTCTCAGAATATTATAGACTGATTGATTATTTCGCGTCTTACACAAGCGGAAATATCGGAGTTGCTATGGGGGTAAACAACCTATTAATGGTATTTGATGAAAAATACTATCAGAATCTTTCGGGAGGAATTCTTGAAGCGTTCGGTAAGTTTTTCCGAAACGGAATGAGAGTATACCTGTATCCTTATAAAGATCCTGAAACCCACCAGTTATTAGATTCTACTAACCTTAAAGTAGAAGAAAACCTTAAGGAATTGTATAAATATTTCATGCGTAACAACCGTATTGTAGATATTACAAACTACAATCCTGAGTTTTTGGAAATTTATTCCAGAGAAATTTTAAGAAAAATAGCAGGCTGTATCAAAGGTTGGGAATCTCAGGTTCCCGAAGGTGTAGCAGAAATGATCAAAGAGCGTGGAATGTTCGGATATAAAGAAGAACTTCCTTTAAAACAATTCTCTTAAAAATTAATATAATGTCAGAATTAAAGAAAAGACTTTCCTCTATTCTTGAAAGTCCAAAACATAATACAGAAGAGAAACTTGAAAAGGTTTGTCACCTGCTGGATCAGGAAATTTCTTATTTCAACTGGACAGGTTTCTACTTTAAAAATGGTGATAAAGATGAATTGATCTTAGGACCATACGTAGGAGCTCCAACAGATCATACCATTATCCCTTACGGAAAAGGTATCTGTGGACAGGTAGCGGTTTCCAATGAAACATTTGTAGTGCCTGATGTGCATGAAGAAAGTAATTATCTGAGCTGTTCAATTGATACCAAGGCTGAAATTGTTGTTCCAATCTTTAAAGACGGGAAAAACATCGGTCAGATTGATATTGATTCTCACACCATTAATCCTTTTACGGCAGAAGACCGTGAATTGCTGGAATGGCTTTGTAATGAAGTTTCCAAAATTCTGTAATTGAAACTTCAATGAAAATATAGACTCCGGCTTGTATGGCCGGAGTTTTTTTATGGATTATTGGTGGTAATAACAAACATAATCAAAGGCTCATTTCCTGTATTTTCTATGGAATGATAGCCTATGGATCTGATAGCGGTGATATCTCCTTTCTGAAGTATTTTTTTACGGACCGGTCCTTTTGTCCCGGTTCTTTCCCGATATTCCCCAGTTCCATGTATTACAACGTATAATTCTTCTTCGTTTCTTTCATGATGAGTATGAAACCCGGATTCATCACCTTTATTTAATAAAACCATATAGGCTGCCAAACGGTTATTAGCCAGTTCTTTCTGATCAAACATTTGTATCATATGAACCGTTCCGTTTCCACCATACATGTTTTCACGTTTATCGATGCGTGTAAAGGCTCGTTCTTTCTTTCCGAACGGCATTACATAAAGATGGATATACTTTGAGACTTCCTGTATAATATGATCAAATTCTACTCCTTCAGATAATATAACAGTACCAGACATATAAAGTTCAATGTTTAAAGTTTAGAGTTTATGCTTTGCTGCATCATTTGAATTTCAGTCAGCAGTTCTTTAAAATAATTTTCACATTTTGCAATATGTGTTCCATACCATGAAAATGCTTCTCCATCTACAATTATGATTTTTTTATCAGGATAAAAAGCCCGTAGTTCTTCAATATGTTTTTCTTTAAATGGAAAGGGTTCAGAAGACAGCATGATCACATCCGCTTTCTTCAGGTCTTCAGTGGTAATTTCCGGATACCGCATTTTATCTTTGAAAATGTTTTCGAAACCTATTTCGGTCATTATTTTATGGATAAATGTATCTGAACCTACTGTCATATAAGGATTTTTCCAGATGAGATAAGCTGCTTTCACCGGAGCATCAAGTTTAGTTTGATGAAGGATTTCGTAGATTTTTAGATTGAAAAGCTGGGCTCTTTCTTCTTTTCCCAGAAGTTTTCCAAGGTTTTTGAGCAGGTAATAATTATCTTCAATCGTTTCCACATTGGTTACCATGACTTTGAAGTCATCCATGAGAGCTTCTACCTGTTCTTTGATATTTTCTTCTTTATTGGCTAGGATCAAGTCAGGTTGGAGCGCTTTGATTTTATCAATATTTATATTTTTCGTTCCACCAATAATGGTTACATTTTTTACTTGATTTTCAGGGTGAATACAGAATTTGGTCCTTCCTACGATTTCATTTTCAGTAAGACCTAAGTCGAATAGTGCCTCTGTAATAGAGGGTACAAGTGAAACGATTTTCATATTGGCATGTTAGATGATGCCTAAAATTACAAAAGTTTTCCGGTTAAGAAAAATCCGGCTACTGTAAAATAGATGATTAATCCGGTAACATCTACTAAGGTTGCTACAAATGGAGCAGAGGATGTTGCAGGGTCTAGTTTTAACTTCTTTAAAACAAACGGAATCATAGAACCTGATAAAGTTCCCCACAGAACAATCGCAATCAAAGAAACAGATACACTGAGTCCTACATATACCCAATATTGGCCATAATCAAAAAGGCCAACTTTCTGCCATAGCATAATTCTGATAAAACCGATAAGTCCCAGAATAGCACCCAAACACAATCCGGAGATGATTTCCTTTCTCATGACATACCACCAGTCTTTAAGATTGATCTCCTGAAGGGCCATTGCACGGATAATCAGTGTTGCAGCCTGTGATCCTGAGTTACCTCCACTGGAAATAATTAACGGAACAAATAGGGCAAGAACTACTGCTTTTTCAATTTCTTTATCGAAATATCCCATTGCAGAAGCAGTCAGCATTTCAGAAACAAATAAAATGATCAGCCAGGTTGCTCTTTTTTTAATCATTTCAGTCCATGAAGTTTGAGTATAGGGAAGATCTAATGCTTCCAGTCCCCCAAACTTCTGGATATCCTCGGTGTTTTGTTGTTCAATCTGGTCAAGGATGTCATCAATGGTTACAATTCCTACTAAAACTCCAGCTTCTGTAATAATTGGTAACGCGCCGCGGTCATATTTTTCGAAATACGTTACTGCATCCTCTTTTGAGGTGGTGGTGGTAATCGCTACAAAGTGATTATCTGTAATATCAGATACCAAAGTATCTTCTTCTTCTAGTAATAATGTACCAATAGCAAGGTCATCAATCAGGCGGTTTCTTTCATCCACTACATACAGGTAGTTCATGGTTTCCACCCTTTTTCCTACCTTTTTGATCTGTTGAAGACATCGTTTTACGCTCCATTCTTTACGGATCTGGATGTAATAAGGGGTCATCAGACGGGCGATAGAATCAGAATTATAGCCTAATAGCTTCAAGGCAATTCTCCTTTCCTGTGGATTAAGATGATTGATGGAGTACTTAATCAGTTCATCAGGAAAGTCTTCAAAAAGGGCAGTCCTGTCATCAGGAGTCATGGCGTTCAGAATTTCGGAAACCTCGTCGCTTCCGATACTTCTGATCGTATCTTCTTGAAAATCCGGATCAAGATGAGAAAAAACCTCTGCTTTGTATTCTTTCGGAACCTTCAGAAATGCGAGCAGTCGCTCGTCAGCTGGAAGTTCGCTGAGAGTTTCGGCAATATCGGCAGGATTGAAGATAAGTTCGTCTCTAGAATTCAAAACGTGAAATTTTTAGGATATGCAAAAATAATTCAAATTTTTAAGACTGAGTAATAAACTGGGAAATTTAAGGATTTATTAAAGTCTAAAACTTGGAAAACAGCATTAAAAAACACCCACCGGGGTGGATGTTAAAAATTAAATTTAAAAATATCCTTTTAATCAAGAATAGGTTCACATTCTAAAATAGGAGAGGGAGTGCACATGCCTCCAATACAACATTCTCCATAATCACATTTAGGATAGGTATTTCTGCATTTTTTTATCTGCAGGCTTCCTTTTATGGCTGTTTGTTCTTTTCTGCTGAGCTTTTTAAGATTTGAATTTTTCATGAGAATTGTTTTACATTAAAACTCCAAATTACTCTTCAAAACAGATATATTCCATACAAACCCCTTTGCAGCACATTCCGAAAATACATTGTGAGTGTTCTGTACATCTTGTAAGACCCGCTCCCTTAATTTGCTTTGCAGTTTCTCTACTGATCTTCTTTAGGTTTTTCATAGTTTTTAGATTTAATTGTTATACTAAAATAATAAATATTTTCCAATTATTCATTTGTTGGTGAAAATGATTATATGGGAATAAGTATTTGATTTTTATTGTTTTGTGTGAATGAAAAACGCCTTAAAATAGGCGTTGAAAGTTTCTAGTTATTCCATTGCACAAGGGTTGAGAACACATACATTTCGGCAGCATGCTCCTCCCGGACATTCAAAATGTTCCGTGCATCTTTTAATAATTCCGCTGCCTTGAATTTGTTTTTGCTCTTGTCTGTTAATTTTCTTTAAATTTTTCATGTGATTTGTTTTAAATAATTAGTTTAATAATGTTAGAATTCGATACAAATAAATGGTGAACAAATTCCATTACAGCACCATCCTGCAGCACATGGATTGATATCACTGCATCTATCCATCTTTCCGCCATTAATTTGTTTTGCGGTTTCTCTACTGATTTTCTTTAGATTTTTCATGTGATTTGTTTTTTATGATTCTAATTTTCAATACAAGCACGGGGTGAGCAAACACCATTACAACACCAGCCCACAGTACATGGATTGGTTCTGCTGCATTTTCCTATTAATCCGCCATTGATTTGCTTAGCGGCTTCTCTACTGATCTTCTTTAAATTTTTCATATAATTTAGATTTTATTGTCAGACTAAAATAGTAAATAATTTTCAATTATTCATCTATTGGTGAAAATATTGTATTGGTAATCAGTTTATTATGTTATTTTTTTTAATTCCTGTCATAAAAAAGCATCTGCAAAGCAGATGCTAAATGTAGTTGTCTTTCTAATCTATTATAGGACACATGTACGGACTACAAACACCCTCACAGCACCATCCTATTGTGCATGGTCTTGTATTGCTGCATCTTGCAATAGCTCCACCATTGATTTGTTTGGCGGCTTCTCTACTGATTTTCTTTAAGTTTTTCATATAATTTAGATTTTATTGTCAGACTAAAATAGTAAATAATTTTTTATTATTCATCTATTAGTGAAAATATTTAACTGAAAATCAATTAAATGTAAACGCTTTGTGGGTTTAGAATAGATTTTATAAAAAGTAAATAATGATGATTCTATCGAAGGTAGAATCCTTACCATTTAGCAATAGATCCATATATCATCAAATGTCTTTGGGTTTTGAAAAGACAGCAAATTCATTTTGAGAATCGAAATAAAAGGAAAAAAGAAAATACATCCATCATTGATGATTCACTTATGAAGCAAGATTGCTCATAAACAATGCTTTAATAGAATAATATATTAGAAGAGTAGTCTACCATTGAATTTAGAACTTTTAAAGGCTATAGTTCTGCTTCTGTAGGCTTAAGTTTTCTTAGTTTTTTAATAATACCTTTGATGGCACCTTCTGTACCAATTTTCACCGAATTAACCGTAGAGCCCAGAAGACGCATGTTTTTACGATAAGTATCATGATCTGTTTCTGTCACAAGATTTCCATCGGCTCCAAAAAGTTTCATGCTTACTACCACCTGATTAGAGAACACATATTTTCCAAAACCAACTTTGAAGTAACGCACTTTGGAAACAATGGCAAAATCAGCATCGTTATTTGAGCAGTAATCTAGGATGGTTTGCTTATCTATACTGTCGTAGGAAACCTGAACTTCTGCACGCAGCATTTTGTTTCTTCTGCTGCTGAAGCTATCAGAAACAACATCAAAGAAGGCGTTATTGGTAGGCTCTTTTATTTCATCAATATCAGGCTCTACCTCAGGATTGAAGTATAGAACTTTCTTTATTTTGTCATCGGCGTTTTTCTGTGCCTTTACTGAGGTAAAGCCAATGAATAAAAAAGTAGTAACTGCTGTAAAGAATATAAATTTTCTCATTTGTAATTCGAATGCAAAATTACTGCCTTTTCGTTGAATTGTATAAAATTTATTAAGAAATTTTTAACATTTTTTTCTATCAAATTTGATTCATGAAATCAATAATGTTTGCAGATTCAAAAAATAGTTGTAATTTTGCACCCGTTACATAATAATCATTAAACAATATTGGAATGTACTTAACAACAGACAAAAAGCAGGAAATTTTCGCACAACACGGGAAATCTGCACAGGACACAGGAAGCGCAGAAGGACAAATCGCTCTTTTCACTTTCAGAATTAATCACTTATCTCAGCACTTAAAGGCTAACCGTCACGATTTCAACACAGAGAGATCTCTAGTGAAATTAGTAGGTAAGAGAAAAAGTTTACTAGATTACCTTAAGAAAAAAGATATCGCAAGATATAGAGCAATTATTGCTGCATTAGGACTAAGAAAATAATCTATAAAGATTTTCAAAATAAAGCAACTTCGAAAGAGGTTGCTTTTTTGTTGTCATTATATTGAATACAAAGCCGTGAATTTTTCTGCTTTAGTTTCTAAAGTGAGTACTAATCATTAAAAATCATATTTTCAATTGAGAGACTGTATATTCACATCTTTTGGAAAGGGGGGTGAGAATTCAAAGATTTTTTTTGAGGTGGCCGGTCTCTCACAATCTCATCTTATTCCGCCTTTTTCCCAATCTTACCTAAATGCGTATTCTGAAAACTATCCGGATATTTCAATCCATATCCTAATATTCTATCAAAAGCGGAGTGTGAAAATAAGATAGCTCCAATCATTTGTAAATAGGGCAGGGATAAGGTTATTCCGAGAAGATAAACAATAATAGCTACTCCAAGATGATGAAATAGGTTATAACAAAATGCACCTATTTTATTATTGATAGTATAACCCAGCATAGAAAGATCGGGAGCAAGAAATAAAGCAGCAAACCACCACCAAGAATACCCTGTTTGTGCAAAAGCAAAAACTCCAAGGACTAAGAAAGCGGTGTATTCAAGTTTTAATTGGGTCTTCATCGGAATAGAAAATTTACATGATCTATAAAGTAAGTCGGAATTTTAGAAACAAAGTTACACGCGGAGAGTATTTGAAGGTGAAATATTGTTCTTTGTTAAGAACATAATACAATAAATTTGTGGCAAAAATAATGTTGGAGAATGCTAGTTTGCCAGGATTTTTGAGTTGGAATTGTTTTTAAGGCATAAGGATTTTATCTACGATAAAATTTTAAAATAGCATATTTAATGCCACGAATACCCGCATAAAATAATGATTTTATGCTATGTAACTATGGGGTTTAAAAATAAAATGATTATTGTTTACCACGTAGTCACACAGAAAGATGCTGGAAAAAACAGGCTGCTCCAAAAAATGAAACAGCCTGTTTTTAATTTATTTTTATATTGTATTAATGTCCTGATTTTGCTTCAGTACTCTCTACATGACTAAGATATTTCGTGCAATATGCTCCGAAAATTAAAATGATCAGATAACAGAAAACAGGAATGATAAATGAATGCTGTACTCCAAACTGATCTGCTAAAAGTCCCTGGAAAATAGGAACAATTGCTCCGCCCAAAATCGCCATAACAACTAAGGATGAACCCTGGCTTGTATATTTTCCTAATCCTGAAATTGCCAGTGTATAAATGTTCGAGAACATAATAGAATTAAAAATTCCGATTCCTAAAACACTGTACATCGCCATTTCGCCGTGGTTAACCATGGTGGAGATCAATAAAATGACATTGATAGCCGCAAAGATGGAAAGGGTTCTTGCCGGTGCTGCTTTACCCACAAAAAATGCAGCAAAATTGAGTAATATAAATACTAAGAAGAAGCTGATTTGTTCAAAGCTAAGGTCAACAATACTGAAGATCACAAGGAAGACTAATGCTGCGGCACCCAGCATAAATATTGCTTTTTTAGCCTGGCTAATAGAATGATTTAACGAAATTGCTCCTAGGAAACGCCCGATCATGGCTCCGCCCCAATATAAAGAAAGGTAATTTTTACTGATTGCTTCGTTGAATTTCATAGTTTCTTCAAGAAAACTGATAATGAAACTTCCTACCGCTACTTCACCACCAACATAGCAAAACATAGCAAAAACTCCGAATTTTAAGTGGTTGAATTGTAATGCACCCCAACCCTGTACGGTTTCTTCTGTTTCCATCTGAAAGGAAGGGAGTTTTACTCTTGAAATTAATAACCCTACCAATAAAAGAATAGCAGCGAAGATTAAATAAGGTATTCTGGTAGCAACTGCACTGAAGGTTCCGTCTGGCTCAGAAAAAAGTTCGAAAATTAAATGTCCTCCCAATACAGGCGCAATGGTTGTTCCAAAAGCGTTGAAAGCTTGGGTCATGTTTAAACGGCTGGATGCAGAATCTTCTGAACCAAGCAAAGAAACGTATGCATTGGCCGTAATTTGCAATACAGTAAATCCTAATCCTAAAATAAATAATGCTCCAAGGAATAAAGGATAGTAAGAGAATGTTGCTGCCGGATAAAACAGGATGCAGCCTAATGCCGCTAAACCAATTCCGAAAAGAATTCCTTTTTTATATCCGACTTGATTAATGGGATCCCCTTGAGAAATAGAGATCAGAAAATAAATCAAAGATCCGATAAAGTAAGCTCCAAAGAAGCAGAACTGTACCAGCATAGATTCGAAAAAGGTGAGATTGAATAGTTGTTTCAGGTAAGGGATCAGGATGTCATTCATACAAGTAATGAATCCCCACATAAAAAAAAGCAGGGTGATGGTAATCAATGGAACCGTATAATTCCTGCTTTGAGATGGTACTTCTTTATTATTCATAAACATTTATTTATTGTGTAAGGAAGAAATCTTCCTTCGCTTTTTTGCCTACAGCATTGTATTTGGCGAAGTAGGGCAAATATAGGGATCAGCCTATGGTTTTGCAATTATTTTAATGTTTTTTATAATGAAATGTATACTTTTCATCATCGTATACTATTATTTTCATTTTTTGAGACAATAATACAAAAACAGCAGGATTTTTCAATACAATATCGTGAAAAAATGTGTATTATTTTGATAAATAATAAAGGTGTTTGAATGATTAATGTTAATTTTTGAGACATTCATAAAACTGAAAGCCAAATTTTTGTATTTTGACAGTCTATTTATGCAATTGAAAAATTTAATATATCATTATTATATAGTACCTTTGCAAACGAAAATTTAAAGAGTTTAAATATTAATCATACTCAATACGGAGTATAAAGAAGCAAATTATATGAGTATACCTCAAGCGTTTACAGAAACGATTACCCTTGCAGACGGAAGGGAAATCACTATTGAAACGGGAAAGCTGGCTAAGCAGGCTGACGGATCTGTAGTGGTGAAATGTGGTGGAACAATGCTACTAGCAACTGTTGTAGCCAACAAAGAAGCAAATCCTGGTGTAGACTTTTTACCATTAACAGTAGATTATAGAGAAAAGTTTTATGCAGGTGGAAGAATTCCTGGAAATTTCTTCCGTAGAGAAGCAAAACCATCTGATGATGAAGTGCTTACGATGAGATTAGTGGACAGAGTATTACGTCCTCTTTTCCCTGAAGATTTCCACGCGGAAGTACAGGTGATGATCTCATTAATTTCTTACGATAAAGAAGTAATGCCTGAAGCTTTAGCAGGTTTGGCAGCTTCTGCAGCTATTGCAATTACAGATATTCCTTTCAACGGACCAATGTCTGAAGCAAGAGTCGTAAGAATTGACGGACAATTAGCCGTTAACCCAAGCTATGAAAACCTATTAAAATCTGATATTGATATTATGGTGGGAGCTACTAAAGACTCCATCGTAATGGTAGAAGGTGAAATGAAAGAGATTTCTGAGCAGGAAATGCTTGAAGCTATCAATTTCGCTCATGCAGAGATCAAAAAGCAGATCGAAGCTCAGGAAAGATTAGCTGAAAAAGTAGGAAAAGCTTTCCCTAAGAGAGAATACAGCCACGAAGATCACGATGAGGAAATTCGTGAAAAAGTATGGAAAGAATGCTATGACAAAGTATATGAAGTAGCAAAGACTCCATCTAATAAAGAAGAAAGAGGAGATAAATTCAAAGCAATTCGTGAAGAATTCTTAGCACAATATGCTGAAAACGAAGAAGAATTGGCAAGAGTAACTCCTTTCGTAAAAGTATATTACCATGACGTAGAGAAAGAAGCTATGCGTCAGATGATCCTTGAAGACAATATCCGTCTAGATGGTCGTGATCCGCAAACGATCCGTCCGATCTGGTCAGAAATCGATTACCTTCCGGGAGCTCACGGTTCAGCAATCTTCACCAGAGGAGAGACTCAGTCTTTAACTGCTGTAACTTTAGGTTCTGTAAAGGATGCTAACATGATCGACAGCGTAATTACGCAGCACGACGAAAGATTCTTCTTACACTATAACTTCCCTCCATTCTCTACAGGTGAAGCAAGACCTTTAAGAGGAACTTCAAGAAGAGAAGTAGGACACGGAAACTTAGCACAGAGAGCTTTAACAGCTGTTATTCCAGCAGAAAATCCATATACAATCAGAATCGTTTCTGACATCCTTGAATCTAACGGTTCGTCTTCAATGGCAACTGTTTGTGCAGGTACACTAGCACTAATGGATGCAGGGGTTCAGATTACAAAACCGGTTTCTGGTATTGCAATGGGATTAATTACTGATACAAAGTCAGGTAAATTTACTGTACTTTCTGATATCTTAGGAGATGAAGATCACCTTGGAGACATGGACTTTAAAGTAACAGGTACTGCAGACGGTATCACTGCTTGTCAGATGGATATCAAAATTCAGGGACTTTCTATGGATATCATGGAGAAAGCTTTGATGCAGGCTAAAGACGGCAGATTACACATCCTAAATAAAATCACTGAAACAATTGCTGCACCTAGAACAGACGTGAAACCTCACGCACCGAAGATGGTAGTAATGGAGATCGCTAAAGACTTCATTGGTGCTGTAATCGGGCCTGGTGGAAAAATTATCCAACAATTACAAAAAGATACTGATACAGTTATTGCGATTGAAGAAATCGGAGAAATCGGACGTATCGAAATTGCAGGAACAGACAGAGAGAAAATCAATGCTGCTATTGCGAAGATCAATGAAATTACTTTCGTACCGGTTGTAGGTGAAGTTTACAAAGGGAAAGTAGTGAAAGTAATGGATTTCGGAGCTTTCGTTGCGATTGCTAAAGGAACAGAAGGATTACTTCATATTTCAGAAATTGAATGGGCTCGTTTAGATAAAGTTCCTTATGCTGAAGGTGATGAAGTAGAAGTTAAATTTATGGGGTATGATGATCGTAAGAAAATGAAGCTTTCCCGTAAAGTTCTTTTACCAAGACCTCCAAGACCAGAAGGACAAGGAAGACCAGAAGGGCAAGATAGACCACAAGGTCAAAGAAGACCAGATGGACAGAGAAGACCGGAAGGACAAAGAAGACCGGAAGGACAAGATAGACCACAAGGTGAAAGACCTGTAGAAAATCAGGAACCTTCTTCTGAAGCATAAGAATTATTCTTAGATATAAAGAAATCCCTCAATTTGAGGGGTTTTTTGTTTTTTATATGTTTCAATATGGGTTAAATAACATTTTAATTTTAACCATATAGAATTTATTTGCAAGCAAATAACTCGTGCATTCATGGTTGTTAAAAGTACCTGCGTTATTTGCACAATCTGCGAGAGAATTTAATCATAATCAATTGGATCAGAGATAAAATCCTTGCAGGTTAACATAGAATCTTGCGCATTCATAGAAAATATTTCAAAAATCTTAGCGTTTCTCAACAGCTCTAAAAATTTAGATACTCTAAATGGATTCAATTGGTTATAACTTGGTCTTGTAATCCTTCTGTTCAGGTTTACTTCCAGATTGCTTTTCTTTGTCAAATCATAAGATATTACAACACTAGGGAACCATTGAGTATAGTTTCATTTGTTCACCTGATTGGAATGAAATTAATTCAATCAGGAAAATAGATTGGATTACAACTTTTATATCATAATGTATTGTAATGGAATGAAATGAAGAAATATTAATTCAAACTATGGGGAAAATACCTATGTTTTTATTGAATGATTTTACTTATCATTGTATTATAAAAACACAGATTCAAATGATAATTTATTATGTAAAAGAAGGGCAATCCCTTGTTGACCTTTGTCATGAGATACAACTCGAGAACCCGGAGTATTTAAAGTACTATCACAATCAGCACTGTTCTTTCTCAGAACGCTTTGATGGTGATATCGTTCAAGGAATGAAATTGTATATCCCATCATCTTCAGAAATCCTTGAGCTCAACAAAAAAATCAGAGACCATAATCAAAGCTTTTATGATTTGCCAGTTAAAGGGAAATTTCCCTTTGACTTTAAACTCTGTGAGGGAACTTATCAAATTACTCAGACTACCTATTCAGATGAGACAATTCTTGCAAAGTATGAAAACAAAGTAAGACTAGATTTTGAAGGAATTAAAAATGAGCACTACCATTTTCTCTTTTCAACGTTTGATTTCAGAAAAAATGAGGATACTTCAGATACCAAAGTGGATACCCTTGCGAAAATGTGCATAGAGGCTATCTATCCAATCCAATATCGTATAAATCCAGAAGGAAAACTTATTGATATTGTACTGACAAAGAAAACAGAAGATATTGTTTCTGAATTGGATTCCATAAAGAACTTTTTTCCAGATCCATATTCTTCTGATTATATTGAAAAGATGAAAGGTATCATTGAAAATCCAGAAATCCTTTCTCAAAAGTTTAGAAATACACTATTTAGCTTTTTTATGTTTGGGATATTCTATAGGACGAAATTAGGGAACTGGACGGACTCGAATGTTTATTATGATTTTTGTCCCTGGATCTTTGATGCTCAGCCAATAAGGTTTGAATTCCAAAATACCTTGTTGGCAAAAGATATTTTAGATGATGAACGGGTAAGGATTCAGCAAAAAGGAATTTCTTCTGATAACCGAAATTTGGAAGATCTATACTTTAGAGATTCCAGGTTTGATGATAAGACAGATATAGAAAAAGAGCCTATAGATTGTGAACATTTCGCTGAATATTTTTTTAACCGGGAAAATTTGTCACTCTATAAAATTGAAGCAGGATTTCAATATTTCGAGCATGAAAATATCCAAAGAGAAGATTTTTTATTAGAAAGAATTACAGATAATTATTACATTTGATAACCACCAAAATCACAATACGATGTCAGAAAATACTTCCCCTCACGATGGTAAATATTTCGTGATCCAAAAAGGAAAAGCCCAGTGCAATCAAGGCAATCAGTTTCCACAGTTTAAAGTAACCTCGCACCAGAAACATTACTGGAATCATAAAGAAGGACAAGCAGATTATTTAGCAGTGACAGAGGATGACGTACAGTTTAATCCACCTGGCCCTAGCTTCGGACAATGTAAGCTGAAGCCCAGTTCAGGAGGTTATCTGCCTTGTGCTTTTGCTCCCGCAGGAAAATGGCAAAAACCTTATGAGAAGACAAAAGTCATGAACAAAAGTTGTATTACTGAACTTTCTGAATTGATGTGTACAACGGGAGGGAAAATTACGATAAAAGAACATGGGCAAATTGCGGAGATAACCCAGCAGAATGTCAGAAATGCAGATCCAAAACAACAACAAAATATTAATCCACTGCTTGATTACAAAGAATTTCAGGAGGAACAGGAAGAAGATTTGAATATCTGCGAATAAACACTACACACAAATATGGGAAAATTAACAATTATCGGAAATGACAAGCCTGTGATCGGAAAACAGGAAATGTATTCTGTTGCTGCAATAAATGGCTGGCTGAATCCTTTACAACCTATTAAAAACACTTTGCAAGTACCCAAAGCACATTGGGAAGTGATGGTACAGACCAAAACAGGTTGGAGAAAAGGAGGAAGTGATAAAGAGGGGCAAATGGTTCCTTATATTTTTGGACAGAAAAGTTTGCTGCATAAAGGGATAAAAATTGTCGTACAGCAAGGAAACGATAAAGGAGAACTTATTGTCCATCCGCAACGGGCTAAAGAACCTAAAATAACCAGGGTGGAACTTCTGGATGCCAATTATAAACCTATTCCAAAAGGTAAAAAGTTAAGCTATAAAGATACCATTATTGCAAGAGCCTATTGTGTAGAAATGTTCGGGATGAATATTGCTTTTACCCTTTGGGAAGATGATGCCCAGGGAGAAGGACACAATCCCACAGTAAATGCTCTGAATAAAATAAACCCTGTTCCTGTTCTTAGCAGAGTGAATGAAAAAGGAATGGCAGAAGCTGTTTTCAGATTACCTTTTTATACAATGGCTGTACTGATTGCTAATGCACGAACTGCATCAGGTGATAAAAGTGAGGGACCCACTCATGAATATTACGTAACGGCTGATGTGGTTAGTAAACATATACAAAAAGCAAGTCCTAATATTAATGTAGTTAACCCTACTTATAATCCAGAACTTCCAAGAAAAAGAGAGGCTCCTAAAGGGCATACTCCCTCACCAGCAAAGCCTAAAACAACTCCGGTTCCAGAGAAACCCAAACCTAAACCTGATGGAAATTCAGCAAAATTCCCAGTCACCACAGGCGGAAAAAAAAGTGATGATCCACAAGGAAAGATACTGAGTGCTGAATTTGTGGATAAAGCTGGAAACAAACTTCATTCCTCGAAAGTAGGGACAACCGTATTCATGAAGATTACGGCAAAGGATATGAAGAATAAAAAAGTGAAGGTGAAAATATGGGAGGAAGACAATATCAGATGGACTAATGATCCGATTTTTGAGAAAGATTATGAATTGCTTTATGACAAAAATTTCATCTGGATTGTTTTAACAAAAAAAATGTTTATCGAAGGCAATGATGGCGGTAGTGATAGCGCAAAACAGGATTATTTTATAGAAGTAATACACAATGATACTTCTGTAAAATCTGCCATCATGCCTGTGAGTGCTGATGCCACACCTACAGAAGTTCCAAGTGGTAATTCTGCAACTGCTGTAGATCAACCCAAACAAGGAAAAGCCACAACCACATGTATTTGTAAAGAACAATATAAAGATCTAGTTTGGGGAGGAAAAGTAAGTTGTGAGTTTAGAAAAAAGGTGGTACAAATTTGCTCTGACTTATGGGGGGAAAGTAGGAAAATTGAAATGGCTAATGAATTAATGACTTGTATGGCTCTTGAAACCCAACATTCTTTTTTATCAAACAAGGGGTATCCAAATGCAACAGGCTTAGTTCAATTCACAAGTGGTAAATATGGAGCTATTACAGCAATGAATGAGACAGGATATAATGGCGGTAAAAATATAACTAAAGACTATCTTAAAGATTTAACACCTGTTAAACAATTGGACTATGTCAAATTATATTTCAAAATGTGGATGGAGAAATATAAAAAAAATATAAAAGATTCATTAGATATGTACATGACAATTTGGTGTCCAGCCGCTGTAGGGCAAGCTGATAGTTTTGTATGTTATAGTTTAGCCCGAGACAAAAAAAATAAAAATGATTTTTATGATAAAAATAAAAGTGCAGAATATGAGTATTATGATGAGAATGAAAAAATAGCAATAAATCGATTAAAAAAAGATTCAAATAGAGCAAACGGAGAGATCACAAAAGGAGAACTTCGCCCCCGCTTAAAATATTGGAAAGAATTAGGAAAAGAAAATAGAGTTAAATCATTCTCATGTGCAGAAATAAATGATAATAAAACAACAAATGAAAAGGCAAATGCGGGATATTATGCATATAGAGATGGCAGTATTAAGTATATAGAATCAAACACAACCATAGATTATTACGTCCAAACTAAAGAAGGAAGCAGTGAATTTAAAAAAATTGGTACATTAAATAAAAATAAGTCTGGAGTAGTTAGATTTCCTGATTCAGGCCAAGGATTTAACAGATATGGAACAGCTGACAAAGGTGGTAAATCTAGTATAGAAGTAGTCGGGGAAGGAGATCATTATCTTAAACCAGAAACTGCTGCTGCATTATTTGGTGTAATTAATGAAATTAATGATAAGGGATGGGAGATTCATCTTGGGGATATGTCTTCTTCAAATGGTAGCGATCCATGGGAAGAAGGTTCAAAGCATCATAAAGGACACGGACACTTAGGTAAACAATCAGGTCAAAATATTGACTTTAGATACTTAAATAAATCAGGGAAAAGTTTTCATGGAACCAATACATCTAGTACTTTTGATAAAGATAAAAATGCAACCTTTTTTGCTATAGCATATAAATATGGTTTTCAAAAAAATTATGCAACAGGAATGTCGGAATATA
Source organism: Chryseobacterium sp. II3a (assembly GCF_057815135.1). Classification (NCBI taxonomy): domain Bacteria; kingdom Pseudomonadati; phylum Bacteroidota; class Flavobacteriia; order Flavobacteriales; family Weeksellaceae; genus Chryseobacterium; species Chryseobacterium sp. II3a. The sequence goes on from NZ_JBYPZJ010000006.1 coordinate 226,427, forward strand.
AAAAATACGGTGTAAATCCAGCTGTACCAGCTCACAATGATCACGGTCATTTAGGCTTAAATAATATAAAATTAGAAACAGTTGTATCTTTAAATGTTAAAATAATAAAGTAATGAAATATTTAATCGGCTTATTAATTGGTTTTTTTTCAATATTTAGCTGCCAAAAAAATAATCAGAAAGAAATTAATCAATCATCTGGAAAACTCCCAACAGAGTCAAAAAATTATTTAAACATTAAAATTAATAATGATTTGAATGTATCAATTGGTGAACTAACATCCATAGATGAAAGCATTAATGAAGACTATGAAGTTATAAACAAGCATGATACAATCTATATTACTAAGCAATTTTTAGAGTCAGATAATATTGATGGAAAAAACATAAAAGTTCTAAGTAATCATAAGACTGATATTAATGTAAAATATAATGCTGGTTTTAATTTTATGGGAAATGAAAAAGAATCAAATTATTTACCTATAAATTATATTATTTCAAAAAAAATAAATTCAGGATCAATTCTTCCCTTATTTGAAAAGATTTACAATGATATTGGGTTTCAAAATTTTGTAAAAATGAATAAACAAAAAATTTATAATCAATCATATAATACTTTTATAAAATATTACGGAAGTATGACAGAGAATGATTTGAAATCTTGTTGTCCTGCAGACTATGAAAATTATTCCAAGATTAAAAAAATTGATAATAATCATCTACTTAGCTTAGATTTAGAAAAAGATCTGATTACGATTCCAGATTATAAATCTATAATTATTGATATTAAAGATCTTGATTCCTCAAAAAATTATGTAGTAGTATTTAAAAAAGATAAAGAAAAAGTAGAAGACTTATCTAAGAACTCATTGATAACGCAAAAAATAAATTGGGATGGTATTTACTGGCTTTATCCTTATAAGATTGACAGCGAAAAACAAGGAAACTACTACATAAATATTTCTAAGGACAATAATGAATTTGGATTTAGTGGAGATATTCAATTTAATCATAAAATTAACTACAAATCCACAGACAATAAGTTATATATTTTTGATAATAATCAAACAGCTACAAATCCTTTAGCGGTTATTTACAAAGAGAAAGATAAGTATTATATAAAAAGTGATTTGATAAAAATGGAACGTACCGATTTAAAAGAAACTAAAAATGGCTATCCAATACGTTGGGCAAAATCGAGTGATGACGTTCCAGACTCTCCCCAATAATTAAAAGAATAATAAACACAAAATGAATTACGAACAATACAACAAGCAAAGTTTTGATAATTTAATTCAGATTCAAGAGAAGTTTAAAGAAACTTTTGAAATTGATTCTTATGCAAACTGGTTTTATGACAGTGAAACCGAACTTTTAAGGTTGTACAACAATGATGACGATGAGATCTATTTTAGATACATTCCTGTAGGTACTTATTCTTTAAAATCAGAAACATGGATGTGGAGTTGGTTTAATAAGCATTCCATTGAAAAAAATAAAAAAGAACTTTTGATAGTTAAAGAATTTGGCACTGAAAATAATTATGAAAAACTTTATAATGGAACTTTTTCAAGTGATGAATATGATGGTTGGGAATTATCTTCAATCTGCTTAAATTTTGTAAATGGTATAGGTGTTTATAAAGTCAATACTGATAACTTGAAAATATTTATGTTGATTACAAATTTTATTGATAAATTTTCACCGGAAATAAAAAAGTTAAAACAAAAAACAGTTGATTGTTGTAGTCATGGCTATTCAAGACCTGCGTTTGTTTGCCATCATCTAAATCTTGAAACCCCAAAAGGTTTTGAAGAAGCATTTGAAACTTATCAGGGAATGGAACTGGATGAAGATGATGACTTTCAAGCATGGTGTAGTGAATGTGAAAAAGTCAGAATTGAATATAATGGCTGGAATGAAGAATCTGAAAAATTTGCTGCGATAAAACTAATTTGTGAAAACTGTTATTTTGAATTGAAAGACTTTAACCAGAAAAACACACTTGGTTAAAATGGATTTATAACACAAGGAAAAGCAATAATAAAGACTTAGAAAGACAATCCTTATCAAATAGAAAATCAAGGATGTTTAAATAACCTATCAATCTGTTTTCGGACAGCATCATTCGGAGATACTTTATAGAATTCCTTTAGCAGATCTAAAGAAGTTGGCTTTTTAGGATATGGATTATGGATAAGGAAGCTTTTCAATGCTGTATTTACTTTATCTTCTCCGATCAGATCACTCAATGTTACCATAGCAACCGCTCCTTTGGAGTAGGAAATATGGGGGACATCTCCGGTTGCCCTGTAAATAGGAGGGTTTTCGGATAACCCTTTTTCGTTATCGTAGATTTGCTGGTGAACCTGTAATCTTTCCATCATTTTGGCTTTTCCGTGCATTTTTTTATAGAGCATCATTTCGGTGTACATGGCAAGAGTTTCGGTGAGCATTACGGAACCTTCTCTGTCATCAGGATTAATCTGGCTGTTTCCCCACCAAAGATGGGAAAGTTCATGTCCTGCCAGTTCATTAATGACATCCTGTTTTTGATCAGCTTTTATATTGGCGTGGAAAACCATGTCTTCAGGCATAAAAATAGTGGACGGGTAAGCTGTTGCTGCAAAACCTCTGGTGAAAGATGATATTTCAGCAAAATTGATGGTTTTGAATGGATATTTTCCAAAATTCTCCTGGCAGTAATCCAAAGTAAGCTGAGCGTTTTTCAGAAGATGATCTACATTTTCAAAATGATTTTTATGGTAAAAAATATGGATATCAATACCTTTATAATTAATACTTTTTACTTCATATTCAGCTGAAGAAACCGCAAAACGGAAAGGAATATTTTCTGCCTGATAGTGGAAATAATTACGGTCTGATGTTGTCCATTTCTTTACCAGATCCCCGGTTCCTATTGCAGTCTGATCTTTTTCGGTTGAAATTGTCATATTGAGATTGATAAAATCCTTTTTGAAGACTTCAGGATCTTCAGGTTTTTTTATTTTTCTTAGTGCTCCCAATTGATATTGGCTGCGGAGTTTTTCATCCTGAATTTCAAAATCTTTTTGATACCCAATAGTTGGATAATACCTGCTGATTCTCATAAAAGAACCGTTCTCAATAATGGCACTAAAAGACTCATGTCCGTTTACGGCGAACCATTGATAGGATATTTTGAACTCGAGAGTAGCCGTGTCATTAGGTTTTAAAGCATGTTCTAATAAAACTTCGGTGGTATTTCCGGTAACCGCTATGATTTCAGAATCCGATTTGAAAACAGCAGTTTCCAGCTTCAGATCTGCATTAAAATTGACAAGAATTTTATCAATGGGTTTATCCGTCTGGTTTTTAAGGGTATAATGGCCAATGATTTCATAGGTGTTTTTTGATGGATACAGCCTAATTTCAGTTGTAATATCCTTTATATCAGGCTGTGGAAGGCTTTCATACTTCCGGAAATTCTTTTCATATTGAGCAGAACTTAAGATTTCTTTTTCATCATCTTTAGGAATATATCCTTTCATGAAATAGTTTCCGGAAATCATGCCTGAAATAAGTAGAATAACAATAAAGACAGATTGTAGAACAGATATTTTTTTTAACTTGATAAAGGAATTAATCCACCACAATAAAGCAATAATTCCGGTTCCAAATAAAAGTCTTTGTCCAAAAGCTTTTTCATAGATTCCATATCCATTAAAATCACTGTAACTTCCTTTAAAGTCTGAAAATATTCTTAAAACCGGATAAGGAAGAATCTTTCCGGAAACAGGACCTGCAAATATAAAAACAGCTGCAACAGATAGTCCTAATGCGATAAATTTGTGTGGAATTCTATCATTGATGAACAGGATAAATCCTGAAAACAAAATCAATGGAAAGGTATTGAAAAGGAAAACTGCAGAATAGGCATTCCAATCCAAATGAAAATACTGATAAGCAGCTTGAAAAATAAGACCTTCCCCAATTAAAATTCCTGTAAAGAAGAAGAGTAGAACACTTATTGAAATAAAATGGCCGATTAGTTTATTTTTTGAAAAAAAAGTACTGTTTTCAATGAGTGAGAATCCTGATGATTTCGATCTCCAATAAAGATCATTAAGAAAATAAGCAGCGATCAATAATCCCAGTAAGTGAAAGTTTTCCGATATAGTGGTAGCCATAAGTCCTGAACTGGCATACTTCTGTGGTATACGGATCCCTTTTTCAATTTCGGCATACATTTCCATCCCTACAGCAAATACCAAGAGAATAGAAACTGCAGGAACTGTAATGCTTTTGAACAGATAAGTCAGGTCTGTTTTGGCAAAGGATAATGTGGATTGCACTGCAGAAATTTTTCCATGATGAGGTTGTACCGAAGCATATCCGGATTTGAAAAATGTTGGTTGAGAATCAGTTTTTGGAGATGCTTTTTTTGCCTTTTGCTTTGAAATATTTGAAAAGGAGAATTGTTTTACAGTCAGCCATAGAAAAGCTATCGATATAATGAAACAAAAGATTCTGTTGAAAAGAAAATAGCTTGTCATAGGAACCAACTGTACGTTTTTCTGTTCGGCGGTAAGTAATCTTGCATTCAGAAAATAAGAAGATAATCCGAAAGGATCAAGGATCGCTGAAATTTGTTGGGCTTCCAATGACTGAGGCATTGCTCCGGCCATGAACGGTGAATTGGAAAATAATAAAATAATCATGTAGAAAACATACAGTAACAATCCGCCAACGACAACCAGTAGTTTTTTTCTGAAAATAAAAGTCATTAAAAAAAGAAAACTGCACACCAAAAGCGTATTAACTAAGCCAAAAATGAGCAAAGGGTAGAGATAGTAGATAATATGAAATCCTTCCTGCATCTCACTTCCGGTACGCAGACTCTGACCTATGACAAAACCAAACATCAGAAATGAAAAACTTAAAAATGTCTGCAAAAAGTAGCTCAGACACTTTCCTTTCAGATAATTTTGTTTGGAAAGAGGAAATGAAAACAGGACAACATCAAATCCGAAATCCTGTTCCTTAAACAACAGCTGTAAGGCGTATATGGTAGCAAAAAAAATGATGGAAAGGCTCAGCATTCCGGTCATAAACCCAATGGTATAAGGTGAGTTTAAATAGATTCCTTCTCCCACAGAAAGATTGAATTGATTCCCACAGAAAATACCGAGGAATACAAGAATTAAGGCAATACAATAGGTAAGCCAGTGCTTGGTATTGCGTCTGACTTCAAAAGAAAATAGGGCATTCATGACTAAGGCTTTTGCGTTAAAGTATAAAAGTAGAAGTGTTCCAATAAAGGAGTTACAGGCTTGAAATCTTCAGGGATGTCTTCGGAAAATATGGTGATATGGTGATTTCTCTCTATCAATTGTCTGCTGATGACCTCATGATGGGAGTGATATTTTTTCAGGTCATTGTTCTCAATAGAGCGGGACCATATTTTATGTTCCAGTTCTGCCATTAATCGCTTGGGTTCTCCTTTTCTAAGGATTTTTCCATGGTTCATAATGGCAATTTCTGAGCACAGATTTCTCACATCTTCCACCAAATGAGTGGAAAGAATGACAATAATATCTTGGCTGATGTCGTTCAGAAGAATATTGAAACGGTTTCGTTCTTCAGGATCCAGGCCGGCTGTAGGCTCATCTACAATAATGATTTTAGGATTTCCCAGTAATGCCTGAGCGACTCCGAAACGCTGCTTCATTCCACCAGAAAAAGTATGAACTTCTTTCTTTTGAAAATCCAGAAGATTCACTTTTTCAAGCAGGTCCAGAATCTGTTTTTTACGGTTGTTCCTATCTGTAATCCCTTTCAGTATTGCAATATGCTCTAAAAGATCATAGGCACAAATTTTAGGATAGACTCCGAAATCCTGGGGCAAAAATCCTAGGTTTTGTTTGATAAATTCAGGATTTTTAATAATATCAACATCATTAAAAAAGATGTTCCCGGAACTGGGTTTTTGCAATCCTACAATGGTTTTCATCAGGGACGATTTTCCGGCTCCATTCGGGCCTAAAAGTCCAAACATCCCGTTGGTGATCTCAAGAGAAATGTTATCAATGGCTTGGTAACCATTTTTATACGTAAGATTGAGGTTGTTGATGGATAAGGTATTCATAATAGTGAGTTTGGGTAATAGGAGAGTTGGTAATCCGGTTGGGGACTACAGTTGTTTAAAGAGACGAATAGATAATAGACGGATAGATGAGAGACATGAATACGGAGCCAAGTATAAGACTTCCTGCTTTCAAACACTAAACGATTGAAAGGATGTCAACCTTAAACTAAGAACTTTAAACCTTGAACTCTATGATTCTTACTCTTTGTATTCCAGAATATCTCCTGGCTGGCATTCCAGGATTTTGCAGATGGCCTCCAGGGTGTCAAAGCGTACGCCTTTGGCTTTCCCGGTTTTGAGGATCGATAAGTTGACGGGAGTAATTCCCAGTTTTTCTGCCAATTCCTTACTCTGCATTTTTCGTTTGGCTAGCATGACGTCTAAGTTGACTATAATTGGCATGTTAAATAATTAGGTCTTGTTCGTTTTGCAAATGTAGCCCTTGCTTAAAGATATTCGCAAGAAACAGACAGAAAATTCCAAGCATAAAGTGAATAAACACCAGGCCCCAGATAATACTTTCTACTTCCACAAAGAAACTCGCGATAATCACCAAGGGAAGCGGGATGAAAATATTGTACAGGTAAAATCTCTTAAGCTGCAGGATATGCTGCTGGGTAAAAAGTTTTGGCTGGAAGAATACCCTGAAAACTTTTGCTGAAAGCCAGAAAAAGATTCCGTAAGGGAATAAAACCAACAGAAATGAAAAAATAATATAAGGATAGTTATCTTCTATATTCAAAAATGGCTGTTCAGTGAACGGATAATTGATGTGAAGATATTGTCCGTTGTTTCCATAAGATACTACAGAGTAACCTGTAGCCAGACAGAAAAGGGAATACAGTACGATGATAAGGTATCCGGCTGCCAATACAGAGCAGATATAAAATAAAATACGGGAAATAATTTTAGTCTGATTCATATCACGATCATTAATTAGTATTGCAAATGTATAATTAATTATCGTAAAACAATAATTAATTTAAATAAAATTTTATTTTAACATGTAGATAGAAATCTGAGAATCAGCTTAGAAATTCTTATCTTTAATAGTAAAATCTTATCATTATGGCTTATAATACTGAATTGGCTGACCGGGTGAGAGAGTGGTTAGCTCAAGTGAATGATATTAAAGTAGAGGAAAAGAAAATGTTTGGCGGGCTGGCATTTCTGGTGAATGATAAAATGTGTATCAATATCAGCCACGACAACCTGATGTGCCGCTATAACTCTGAAAAAGAAGACGAAGTTACCGAGAAAACAGGCTTTCTTCCTATGATTATGAGAGGGAAGCAACTTAAGGAATACTGCTATGTGGAACCTATCGGTTTTCAGAAACCTGAAGATTTTGAGTATTGGATGAAACTTTGTCTGGAGTACAACAAAATTGCAAAAGCTTCGAAGAAGAAGTAAGTTTGAGGGTGAGAGAGTATGAGAGTGGGTGACCACAGTTGTAGTTTCCCACTCATCATTACTCATTATTTATTGCTCATTACTCATGACTTTCCATATAATTGTTCTCTTATCTGAACCAGGATTTTGGTCGTTTTATCCAGATCAGACGATTCAGGAAGAGTTGAGATGGAATAATGATGCTCAATGGATTTAATAAGGTTTTCTGCTTTTTCCATGACAGCTTCATAAGACCAGTTTCCTGTTTTAATATCCAGCAATTCATCCCGGTTCTCTACACGGATCTGAAGAGAATTTCTTTTGAAAATCTGTTCACACGATTGCAGCAAACGGATGGTATGCATCATATTTTTGCTGTCGTAGTTCTGTCCATGCGTTTGATTGACATTGTATCGGTCTTCATTGCGTTCTTCCACCCACTTCCAGTATTCCCTGTAATCTTTACAGTAAATGGAGTAGGCATCAAGGTTACAGAACAGGTAAGCATCCGGCTTTTCATCCTTGGGAACGGAAGATACCGAAACCTGGTTGGCTTCTTCATATTGGATGATTCCTTTATACCCCAATGTTGGAGAGTCATCATAAAATAGGGCAAACATTCCTTTGGTATGATCAATAGCTGTTAATCCACATTTTTCCTGAACTTTCCTATTGTCTAACAACCATTTTTTCAAGGGAACAGAACCTTGTCCATCCAGAATAAAGCAGAAATCAAGAACAGATTTTCTTTCCTTGTCAACAGGATTCAGAATCTTTTTGTTAAGACCTTTTGCCTTTTTAATCTGGGAAACAGCATATCCGGCGAAGGTGTCTTTGCATAATTTAGACAGAAAGTCTTCTGGTTTCAGAAGATCCATCAACGGATGTTTATACAGAATACAATCTTCAGGACTTGCCAAAACCTCCAGAATATTAGGATTATTCTTTTGCAAAAGCTCCACAAACCTTCCAATTTCATAATAGGTAATATCATTTGTCTCGTTAGAAATCTGCGGAATGTAATTCAGTCCGAAGAAATTGTCCTTTGGCAGATAATACACTCCACGGATATCCGTATCCGAAGTTTCTGTTGCCAGCCCAAAAACACGGCTTCCGGAGATGGCTTCGAAGAGGAGGAGGTTTTTGTTTTTTAGGTCTTGGATGGTCATGGGATTAATTCAAATATTTTTGTATTTCAAACTGAAATAATTCCGGTTTTGAAGTTAAATAAGTTTTAAAATCATTTTGATTTTTTGTACTTAAATTACCATTTTTATCTAATACTAGATTTGATAATTGATTATCTCTTTTTAATTCTGATATTGAACTAGTACTTAATCCAAAACGAACCAAGTTAATTATCTCTTCATTTGTTGTTCCATAAACTATTTTTAAATAATAATCATTTGGTATAATTTTGAAATCATTAAGAAATGAAATTAATTGTGTTAATTTATATCCCACAAAATCTTCCTCCATTTTTAATTTAACAATTGCTATATTAATAAAATCAACTTTTTCATTATGTAAGTTAATATATACTTTTTGTTGATATTTTTTTTCATTATTATGCAGTGAACTTTTCCCTGCTTCTTCCGCTGTTAATTCACCATAGCTTCCTCCTATATACAGGTAAGGATCATTGGATTTAGATTTTTTTTCAAAATATTCTTTCGTCGAAATAATTCTTTGGTTTAAGTGTAAATGTTGTGTGACATAAATATAATTATTATAATAGTTTCTTGCTTTTTCTTGATCTAAACGTATTATTTCGAAATCATCAATATTAATGTTATGATTTTTAATAAAGATTTCATTGAGAATATCTACAATTTTATGTTCTTCTTCAAATTTATAATTTTTTATATTTGTTAAAATAGTTTCGACGGCTAAATTAATATCTTTATAATAACTACTTATAGAGTTTTCTATACAATACCTCTTTATTCTTTCAAATTCATTTTTTGGTTCTTCTAAAATAAAATCAGAAAAATTATTTAGCTTTTTATCTTCCTCTTCTTGCTTTTTTTTCTTTTCTTCTTTATCTTGACCCGAAAATTCTATTTTTTCTATATCATAATTTTCTGATAAAGGATTATGAATAATATCTTTAACTTTTTCTTTATTTAAAAGTTCTAGTGTACTATTCATTGAGTTTTTACCTTGAAAAGTATCATGTTCTAAAAAATGTATTTTTGAAATAAGCTTATCAATATTATTATTTTTAAATATAAAATTAAGTCTGTTAGCTCTACCAATTAAGTTTATTAAATCATTATAAGTAATATTTTTTCTACCAACTCTATTATTGGTTATAAATATTGTTTCAATAGGCATATTTATTCCTTCCAGAACTACTTTATTAGCTACTAAGTATTTAATATCATTAATCTCTCTATATTTACTTTCAATATATTCTTTAATGATATTAGGAATCATGCCATGCAGGTAAACTATTCCTTTTTGTATAAATCTTATAAGTTTAAAATCTTTATGAACTTCTTTTTTGAGTACTGATAGTATTTTTTTAATTTCCACGTTATCTTCTAAAAAACTCAAGTTATTGTATAGTTCTTCAGTAAATAGTTCAATAATAGCAGGCTTATTTTGATAGAAAAAGTTTTTGTTTAGACAATTTATTTTGATATAGTCAAAATATTCTATCTGACTTTTAATTAAAAATCTATCCGAGGAAAATCTATCATAAAAAAAGCTTTGTTTATTATTAAAATAATACAACTCAAAGCTTTTAAAATCATGCATAACTTTTTTAATTGATATTTCTCCTATTGCTGTTCTTTTTAATTTTAAATTTTTTGAATTGTCAATTAATGGAGATAAATAGACTATTTTTTGGCTATTGTTTCTCTTATAATTTAATTGTATTAATCGGCCTAATATAAAACTTCTAGAATCTCTTTTTAAAATATTATGAGCTTCATCAATAAATAAAAGATCAAAATAATTTTTAGTTTTTTTATTTAATATTCTAGTTGCTCTTTCTTGTGTTAAAATACCAATAAAATTATTTTCATTATTATACATTTCATCATGTAATACTAATTTATAGTCATTTGATAGTTCCTTTAAATCTAAATAAGTTTGTAATAGTAACGATTTTGTAGGAACAATTACTGCTATTTTTTTAGGCTTATTAATTTTTATATATTCTTTAATGAGGGAACTTTTTCCATATGAGGTAGGAGCAACATAAGCAATTTCATTGTTATCATAATTTATTATTTTTTTTCTTGAATTATTTTGTTCAAAACTTTCTATGTATCCTTTTTTTATTTCGTAATCTTTTTTAAATAGTGTATAAGTAAATATATCTAATATTATGTTTTTGGCTTTAACATCAGAGCGATGTTTGATTAATATTGCTTCAATTATTGGGTAGAAGCCTAATTGAATTGAAACATCATATAAAGGTTGATAATTATTATATGATAGACAATACTTTAAAATTATGTAATAACCAATTTTAAAAAAGGAAGAATATCTTTTATCGGAATCATATAGCTTAAAAAATAATAAAGAACATTTTAAAATATATTCTTTTTCTTCAAAATGTAATGCTTCATTAAGACATAATTTTCGAAAAATATGCTGGAAATTTTTATTCTTTTTTAAATTACGTAATTGTTGTACGTCTTTTTCCATATCTAGTTATTAATATATTTTATAAAATCATCAATACTTTTTTTATTAACACACAGAATGTTTACTTTTTTTGCATCTATTTTTTTTATATTTTCTTTAAATTTAATTTTTAGATTTTTAACATCTATTGCTTGCCATTTATCTTTTAAATAGATTGTAGAACATGGAATTATATTAAACTCTTTTATTTTGTGTTTCTTATTGTTAATAAAATCTGAACTTAATTTTTTTACGTTTTCAGATAATGATTTATTAGGATTTACTATTTGTATATGATGTTTGGCATTTTCCCATGGATCATTAGTGCCATTTTCTTCACTAGATTCTAATTTACTCCTAATATCATTATATGCTTCATTGATTTTACTATTATGTGTTTTCTTTTCATTAGCAGTAGACTTACTTTCAACTATCCATACTTCATTATTGTAGAGATATAGACCATCAAATCCTTTTTTAGGTCCATTTTCTTCAAGGTTTTTAAATAAAGAGTATTGTTCGAATTTTATATATCTTAAGTATAAATGACAAATAAATTCAGCAATGAACCCATTTTTTGCTCTTTCATCTGACCCTTTTCTGTCAATCCAGATTTTTATTCTTTTTTTTACATCTTTTAAGTCTTCGTCATTTAATGGGCCATTTCTAATAAAACCAATTTCACTATCTATAAGTTTTAATAAATCAGGAATATAATTTTCAATATTTAGAAAGTGAACGAATATATTTTTTGAAATTGTAATTTGAGTTTCTTGGAAGATGGTCATTTGTTTTTTTTATTGTAAATTAAATAATATTAATGATATATTCAATTTTTGCTAGGCTAATTTAATTTATATCCACAAAAAAAGACTACGGTTTCCCGTAATCCTTAACATTTCTCTAATATCTCCCTAAAAACCTTCTCCATCTCCTTCTTATGAACATTTCCACCTTTCAAATCCTTTGATTTCTCCTCATTATAAGCTATAGTTTTCTCCAAAAACTCAAACAATCCCCAATCATTCGGGTGATAATAAGCTTCTCCTTTGGTTGCTTTTAGGGCTACGAGATTTTCTATTTTTGTTCTGGTTTTATCATCCACTAAAACAAGCAGCTCACTGAACAACACCGGTGGAACCGTTCCTTTTTCTATGATCCATTTTCCGGTTAAGGCAGTTCGCAGACAATAAAAATAGCTTTTTAATTTCACTTCATCAGCTCTGCAGGCTTCCAGGTATTTTTTGCTCATGCTTAAATAATGATAAGAAACGGCTATTGGCGAAAAGCAGGCATCCGCTAATGGTTTGAAAAGCTCTACAAACTTTGCATTTTCCGTGTAAACGATAGGCGAGTAGAACCAGCTCAGTAAAGCGGCATTCGATTTCAGCAAAAGATGAAAAGTCTTTCGGAGATCCCATCCGGAGCCATCCAGATCATCTTCGGTCATAAATTCTATCGTTTCATCCTTATCCCATGGTGAAAGATACCAGTCTTTTTCATGGCGGTATATAAAGCGTATATCATAATCACTATCCGGTGAGGCAAAGCCCCAGGCTCGGCTTCCGGATTCAACGGCAAGAAGGACTTCCACACCTCGTGCTGCCTCCACTTCTTTTATTTTTTCTAGTATTTTTGGTGTCATTTTTTCAATTTTATACTGCAAAGTAAAGAGAGTAATGCGCAATGTTATTACGTAGTTTTTTTGAGTTTGAGAGTGGTGGGTTTTAGAGTTTGAGAGTTCTGGAGTGCTAAGTTTAAGGTCATCGAATAGGCTCAATATCTAAAATTCGGGATTTTTGTCTCTCATCTCTTCGTCTATTATCTATTATCTATTTTCTCTCCATCCATAGCACAAACATTACCCAAAATACTCCTTATTTCACTAATATTGCACTTTCTCTATTTAACATAACTATTTTTACAACCATGTTGACAACCGAACTACAGCATAAAATTGATTTTAAAACCAAACCTTTAGGCGCATTAGGACACCTGGAGCATCTTGCCCACAAAATAGGAATGGTCCAAAATACCACTTCTCCACAGCTTTCAAATCCTCATCTGGTGGTTTTTGCTGCTGATCACGGGATTGCAACGGCTGGAGTAAGTGCTTACCCACAGGAAGTAACTTATCAGATGGTGATGAATTTCTTAGGTGGTGGAGCGGCCATCAATGTATTCTGCAGGCAGCACGGAATCAATATTAAAATTGTAGACGCAGGGGTGAATTTTGATTTCCCGGAAGGGTTAGATTTAATCAATCATAAAGTCAGAAAATCCAGCCGTAATATTCTGGAGGAACCAGCGATGACTTCTGAAGAATATCAAAAGGCTTTGCAGAATGGAAACTCGGTAGTGACAGAAATTGTTGAAACAGGCTGTAACATCATTGGATTTGGCGAAATGGGAATTGGAAATACTTCCGCTTCTTCTCTGATGATGAGCCAATTGTTTGATCTTCCTGTTGTAAGCTGTATAGGACGTGGAACAGGACTGAATGATGATCAGCTTCAAAACAAAATCAATATTTTATCAGCAGTCATAGAGAAATATCCGGACATCAGAACTCCTGATGAAATTGCCATGACTTTTGGCGGGCTGGAAATTGCCCAGATGATCGGCGCCATGGAGGAAGCCTTCCAACAGAATATGTTGATTATGGTAGATGGATTTATTGCCACCGTTGCAATTGCTACCGCATGGAAAAAGAATCCGGATATATTGAATAACTGTATATTCTGCCATGTAAGTGATGAGAATGCCCACCTTCAGCTTCTTGAATTATTGGGGCAGAAAGCTTTGCTGAACCTTAATCTACGTTTGGGAGAAGGAACAGGCTGTGCATTGGCTTATCCGCTTATTCAAAGTGCTGTAAATTTCCTGAATGAAATGTCCAGTTTTGAAGATGCTCATGTTTCAAATAAAGAATAAATGAAGACCATAAAGAATGAACTGATCTACTTTGCAACGGCATTGATGTTCTTCACCAGAATTCCTGTTCCGTTTACCATCCCATATTCCAGTGAGATTATGAATAAATCACAGAAGTATTTTGCCTGGATTGGATTGTTGGTAGGATTGATTAATGCTGGGGTTTTATACTTTTCTACTCAACTTTTTAACCTGGAAATAGGAATTGTCCTGATGATGATCAGCAGTGTTCTTCTTACCGGAGCATTTCATGAGGATGGCTTTACAGATATGTGCGACAGTTTCGGTGGCGGATATGGAAAAGAGAAGATCCTTACCATTATGAAAGACAGTAGGGTGGGAGCTTATGGAACCATTGGAATTATTTTACTGTTTGCTTTAAAATTTCTCAGTATTCAGGCGCTAGGATCCATTGATCTGATGAAAACTCTCGGTATTATTATCCTGGCACACACTTCAAGCCGTTTTATTTCCGGAACTATGATCTATACGCATCAGTATGTGACGGATATTGACGTAAGCAAATCAAAACCTTTGGCGAATAAACCATTGGATGGAATGGCTTTGCTGGTTGGGTTGATCAGTATTTTACTTTCTTTTGTTTTAATTCCTGACTGGCGTTTGATACTGGCTTTTGGATTAGCTTATTTAGGAAAGATCTGTATGGGCTGGTATTTTAAAAAACATATTGGCGGCTATACCGGAGACTGTCTGGGAGCTGTACAACAGGTCACCGAAGTATTGTTTTACCTGGGAACCATGATCGTATGGAAATTCATCTGATTCGTCATACCGCAGTAGATAATCCGGAAAATCTGTGTTATGGATTTGCTGAGATGCCCTTACGAAAAGAGTATTTACAAGATTTTAATAGCTTAAACCTGGATCATGATTTTGATTTAGTCATTTCAAGCCCGGCACAACGTTGTTATCTTTTAGCAGAACATTTTAAGTTGAATTATTCAACGGATGAAAGACTTCGGGAAATGAATTTCGGAAACTGGGAGCTAAAGAAATGGACAGAAATTCCGGAAGAAGAAATTAATCCCTGGTACAAAGATTTTATCCATGTAAAAGCATCAGGCGGAGAAAATCTCCTTGAAATGCAATCTCGTGTCCTCAGCTTTTGGAATGAATTGGTTATTAAAAAAGACGTTGAAAAAGTTCTGATTATTGCTCATGCCGGAGTAATCCGTTTAATTCTACAGGCAGTGTTGCAGTTTCCTTTAGAAAATATGTTCAGTATTCAGATTGATTATGGAAAGAAAGTAATTATTGAAGCTAAAGAGGATTATTTTTCCATCAAAAAAGTAAATGGATAATAAACGTAAATATCTAAAAATAAATCTGCGTTATCTGCAAAATCAGCGAGAGTAAAAATCTGTGTATTCTGTGGGAAATAAAAAGCTCCCACAGATCACACAAATCGCACAAATGTTTATGTTTAAGAAAATCTGTTCAGTCTTTGAGAGATAAAATCATCTGCTAAAATCAAAAGCGCCATTCAAAATTTTTGAACAGCGCATTTTTATTTAAAAACTTTTATAAAGCTATCTTTTTCCAGGCTTTCCAGAGAGAAATCAAAATCAGCTTCCGCTTTTTCTGTTGTAATCTCTGCACCAAGTTCTTTAATAAGCTCATTGAAGGACATCGCTTCATACCATTGCTGGTACAATGCATTGGTGGCCATCATAGATACTTCCGTATTTCCTGAGACATGAGCATGACCCGCTCCGAAATTCAATAGTACGAAACATTGCTTTTCGTTTTTTGGCAGCAGCATTCCCAGAATCATTTGCTTCTGCACAGAGTTACATCTGGTTTCTGCAAAGAGTTGGTTAGGGTTCATCATATAGTTGTACGAAATATCATCTCCTTTACCGATAACGATTTTATATCCACAGTTGGCATCTCCACTGAAAACATTGTTCATCACAAGTGTTGGTGTACTCAAGCCTTTATTGGCATAAAGATATTCAACAGCACCGTTAGGCGCAGAAGTCATATCTCCGGAATACATCAATTGTCCGTCAGCATGATTATAAGCGGCATTCCAACCTATTTTTCCTGCAATATTCAATCCTGAAAGGTCAAGGTCTCGGGCTCCCCATTGATCTTCCCAATAAATACCAACAGCTAGTCTATCTCCATAAAATCGGGTTCCGGTAGGAATATTTCCAACAAACATTTTTTCAGAAGTTGGAAGGGCAAACTCTATATTTTCAGGGAAATAGAACTTCTTTCCGGAAATATGTTCATACTTCAGTTTCAGAAAGTCTAAAATAAACTCATAGTTGAATTGATTCACATAAGTTTCCTTCCCTTTTTTAACCCATGATTTTCCGTTTCTAACTCTGTAGACAAAAGTATCCTGACCATACATTCTTGAGTAACACGCTGATAATGCTTTAAATAATGCAAACGGTGTCGCATTTTCCAGCCAATGCCAATCACTGTTTTCCAGCAATGTATGGGTAGCATTGTTCAATGGGTTCGAAACTAATGGCTTATGATTGACCTTAGATAACTTTGAGATCTTATTAATCGCTTTCGGAGCCCTGTTTTTATAAGCAAGGAATAACGGTTTAAATCTGTTGAAAATTTCTGCCAGTTTTTCCATACCAAAGCTTTCAAACAGATACGTTGGGTTGAATTTACTTTGTTTAATTAAATCAATTAATTCATCATTTTTGATTAATAATGTCGTTTGGGTGGTCTTATAGATCACATAACGGAAAAATTCAACAGGATTTTCAGGGTAAGCATCGTATCGATCGGCTATTTTTATAATGGCTTCCTTATTTCTGATATTTTCTTTTCCTGTAAAATCATATTCCAGTTCCGTATGCAGGATATACAGCAGATCATCAATCGTTTCTTCTTTCAAAGCGATTCCGGATTGTAAAAGAGAAAGGCATTTTTCCTGCATTTCTTCTACGGTATAAGCTTTTATGACTTTAAAGATCAACTTCGTATCAGGAACATTCAATATTTCTTGAGGAATATAGATCTCGCTCTGGAAATCACTTCCATAAGTTGAAATATAATGTTGGATCTGCTCAAGAAACAAATCAAATCTGGATGTGTTTTTTATTTTCTCCCAGGATTTATGGAACGTTTTATTCAAATCATTTCCGTTCAGTTTTTCTTTTGAATAATAGGAGATGATGTCTTTTTTTGCCCAAACTGCATCAGGTTCAATAATAAAACCGTCATTAGAAATAAATGGCTTTGCATTTGATTCTTTGGCCAATACAGCGTTGAATAATTGTAATGTTTTCATTGTTTTAATTTTAAAAAAATAAGTGAGGAGTAGGTTCATTAAAAGTGAAGTGTTATAGGAACTCCTTTTACCTATAGTTTTATAAAGCGGGGAGTAATTTATCCAAAAAATATAGGAACTCCCTTTGCCTTATGATTTGTAAAAAAGGCGGAAAGTATTTCTAACTTATAGGAACTTTCTTTGCCTTAAATTATGTTGAGGAGCAGACAGGACTCGAACCTGTGACCTACAAACTGGTGATTCATAGGAACTTTCTTTGCCTTAAATTATGTTGAGGAGCAGACAGGACTCGAACCTGTGACCTACAAACTGGTGATTCATAGGAACTTTCTTTGCCTAAAGCGGAAAGTAGTTTTTTGTTGCTCTATCCATCTGAGCTACTGCCCCTGCCGTTATGAAAAAGTTTTCATGAACCTTATAGGATTTTACCCCCATAAGGTTTGGTGATTAGTTTTGGTTGTTTTGTAAACCTTACTGATTGTCAAAACCCATAAGGTTTACTATTAAAGATTATGCTTTTCTATATTTCTTCTTTTTCTTCCAAGGAGCATTTTTCTGAACGTCACCGGCCATAATACATCCGTAAGGCATCACTTCATCCAGAACTTCACAAAGTCCGTATTCCTCAATCTGTGCTCTTACATTAGCGGCACTTTTATAAGCACTTGGAAGCTCAGAAATATCAATTTCATTGGAATAGAATCTGATATCCAATCCTGCAGTTTCCTCATTGAAGATCTCTTCAGTGGTTTTATGAGCCATAGATCTTTTATGCTGGCTTCTGCTGAAGTTTCTTCCCGCTCCATGTGGGGCAAAACCAAGATTTCTCTCATTCGTTTTTCCCTGAACAATCAGTACCGGTTCCGCCATATTTAATGGAATCAGTCTCGGCCCCGTAATATCAGGCATAAACTTATCATCCAGAGGAGTAGCTCCTTTAGCATGATAAAACAGATCACCATCTTTGAAAACAAAATTATGTTCATTCCAATATCTGTTTTCTTTTTCAATTTCCAGTTTATTTAAAACTGCATCATGAATAGAAGTATGGTTTTCTTTTGTCCATGTTCTGATAAGCTGAAGAGCTTCCCAATACGCTTTTCCTTCATCCGTATCATACGGAATCCATGCATTTTCTCTTAATGTTTCAGGAGAAATATCCTGTCTGAAACGGTTGGCCACTTTCATTCCTTTATCATAAAGTGCTGCACCCGGAGCTCTTGATCCATGATGTGTAACTAACATTGTATTTCCTGTATTCTTGGAAACTCCAACGAAAAGGAAATGATTTCCGTCTCCTTGTGTTCCCATATGAGAACGGGCAATACTAATCAGTTTCTCATCATTTAAGAATTCATTTTCTCTGAAAGCATCCATCAACTCTTGAGACATAGGCATCTGTTCTCCTCTTGGTCTTCCTCCGTATCCGAAATGCGTCACAGAATGAGCCGCATCCAGAATATCTTTAGGATTAACCTTTCCGAAATCTGTAAGCATTACAGAACAACAGATATCTGCGCTATGGAATCCTGGGTGAATGGCATTTTTGGCCACTACCACACCTCCGACAGGAATCTGTCCTTCAGGACCTGTAGGACAGGCATCCGGCATTAAAGCTCCGGCAGTAAGGGTAGGTGTTTTCATCAGGACTTTCATTGTCTTGATTACTTTTTCTACATTATCCGTTTCATTTTCATGTTCAGCTCTGATGTTAATGATAAACTCAGGAGCGGTTTCATGAAGTGGAATAAGTTCAGGTTGTTTGAACTGTTCCAGATATTCTTTGATCTGAATTTCATCCAGATGATTTTCATTGATATGAGTAATGGCATCTTTAAACCATTTAGCTGGTCTATATCCCAATTCGATTAAGTGATTTCCATTAAATTCCATTGTTTTGTCATTTTGATAGTGCAAAGTAATATACTTATTGCGCAATAGTTTTGCGTAGATAAAAAATTTTTGATTATTTTTACAAAAAATATAAAAAAGGTCAGTTCACTCGTTTGAAAATTAGTGTTTTGACCTTATATCAACAGAAATTAAACTTACAACTATGATTTTATTAGAACAATTAAAGCATTTTCCTGAAACCGTTCAATTCAATGATGTGATTGCTTATATAGATGCAAACTACGATTTCACGCCTACAGCATTCAAAAACGGAAATACAAGAAATGAAGAAGGGCAGAACAATGGTTCATGTAAAATATTTGGTTTTGCATCCTATCATGGATTAACCAAAGAAGAAACCCTTCCGCTTTTCGGAGAATTTTATAGAGAAGATGTACTTAAAAATCCTGATGGGACCGATCATCAGAATATCAGAAACTTTATGGAGTTCGGATGGGACGGATTGATCTTTGAAGGAAATCCATTGAGAGAGAAATAGATTTTAGGCAAAAATAATCACCATGTCATCCAATAAAAATGCACTGATCCGCTATAAAACATTAGATAAATGCCTCAAAAACAAATATCGACAGTATACTTTAGAAGATCTTATTGATGAGTGTTCCGAAGCTTTATTTGAATTTGAGGGTAAGGAGTCTTATGTAAGCAAAAGAACCATCCAGCTGGATCTTCAGAATATGCGGAGTGAAAAGTTCGGGTATGAAGCTCCTATTGAGGTTTATGAAAGAAAATATTATCGTTACAGTGATCCGGATTACAGCATCCATAACATTTCTGTGAACGAAAGCGATCTGAAAGCGATGAATAATGCGGTTCAGATTTTAAAACAGTTCAAGGACTTTTCAATGTTCAAGGAAATGAATGGTGTCATTCAGAAGCTGGAAGATTCTATTCATTCAACCAGCCAGAAATCAATTATTCATCTGGATAAAAATGAACAATTGAAAGGATTGGAGCATATTGACATTCTATATGAAAGTGTCCTCAACAAAAAAGTATTGAAGATTTTATATAAAAGCTTTACCGCAAGAGAATCCAGTGTGTATACAGTGCATCCGCAGCTGTTGAAAGAATACAACAACCGTTGGTTTCTTATCTGTCTCTATAAGCAGAAAATGTATAATCTGGCACTGGACAGAATGGAAAGTATTGAAACAGATGAAAACCTTCCTTATATTGATAAAGATTTAGATGGAGATGAGTATTTTAAAGATATTGTAGGCGTTACGGTTGCCGAATCTTTGGCTCCCAGGAATGTTGTTTTCTTTGTGGATGCTGCCAATGCTCCTTATATCAAAACAAAACCACTCCATAAAAGTCAGGAAATCATCAATGAGGTTGAAGGGGGAACTCTTTTTAAGATCTGTGTGCAGATCAACTATGAATTAGAAAGGCTATTGCTGGGCTTTGGAGATTCTCTGGTGGTACATAAACCTCAAAAATTAAGACTGCGGATGGAAGAAAAATTCAAAGCAGGAAGTAAAAATTACCAAGAGCTGATCGTTCCTGAAAAAAATTAGTATTATATAGGTTTAATGGGCTTTATATAAAATAGGTTTGCTGATTTTTATATCAATGATCGATTAAAAATATACCACAGATTATTATATTGGCTTAGAAATTGTAGTGGTTAGGTACAAAATAGCACTATGAAATCAAGAATATTTAAAGCAATTATTGCCATTATAGCACCTATAGCGATAGAGTATATCGTTAAAAAAATATCTGAGAAACTAGATAAAAAAGAAGATCAGAAAGAGAAAGAACCCAAGCAGATTACTGCTTAAACGTAAAAGTAGTTTAAAATTTAAAATTATTGAAAGAGACTGTCATTATTGGATGGTCTCTTTTTTTTGTGATAGAAAAAAAGTGTTGGAGAAAGCAAGTTACCTTAATGACCACCCGTCAAAAATTCCAAGAATTTTTGACCCCTCTCCTCTGGAGGGGAATATGCAGGCTTTCAAATGAAATTTTCATTGTTGTATTCAAGAAAATCGTAGATTTTCAAAAAATTAAGTGTACTTCTGAAACGGTTAGTAGTAACTTAAAAATAACTTAAGTGTTAAAGCTTTTGCGGTTAAATAAATCTTGAACAATTTATATAAAGTCATAAACCCCGTTTTTCCACCCCAAAACTTTAGACGAATCCGCTTTCAGCCAGTTTTTGAGAATAGTGGCATAGACCTTTCTGAAATCTTCAGTATAAATCAGATCTCCTTCTTTCAGATTCTGCAGATCGGGAAGACTGTTCAGTAAGCCTTTCTTTTTAAGATTTCCACTGATGAAAAACATCTGGTTGGCAGTTCCGTGATCCGTTCCATTACTGGCATTTTGAGCCACCCGGCGGCCAAATTCAGAGAAGGTCATTAAAAGAATATTGTTAAAGAGACCATTACTTTTCATATCAGCCACAAAAGACTTTACAGCCTCATTGATATCACTAAAAAGTTTCTTTTGTCTATCATTTTGGTTCACATGCGTATCAAAACTCCCAATGGAAACATAATACACCTGGGTATTGATATCTGATTTGATTAAAGAAGCTACTGTTTTAAAATCCTTTCCTAATTGAGAATTGGGATAAGTCTGCTCTGTTTTTTTAGCCTTACTTTTATCAAATATATACCCTGCATTATTAATGGTGGAACCCAGAGTCTGATAAAGATAAGAAACGGTTTCATCGTCGTGATGATGGTCATAAAGAGACTTGAAATATTTCTCCTGGCTTGTCTGATACAGTCTTTTAGGATCTTTAAAGGCAAAGGCTTTATTGTTTTCTCCTTTCAAAGCAAGACTCAGCATATCGTCTACTTCCAAAGCTTGAGTAGGATGCTCACAACGGTAGCACTCCTCATCCAGAAAACGGCCCAGCCATCCTGTATCCAGAAACTCATCACTTCTGCTTGCCGATTGCCAGATATCCATGCTTCGGAAATGGGACTTATCCGGATTGGGATAACCCACATTGTTCATTACAGAAAGCTCTCCGTTATCAAAAAGTTCTTTAAAATAGGAGAGGGAAGGATTGATTCCCGCTTCATCTGTAAGAGACAGAGAATCCTGAACTGCCAGTGTTTTTCTCTCTCTGAAATAGATGTCATTTTTGGTAGGAATAATTGTGTTCAAACCATCATTGCCACCTGTAAACTGAAGGACTACAAGAATATTCTGATTGGGGTTCAGCGCTTCATCCAGTGTCATAGCTTTTAGGAAATTAGGCAGCAAGAGTGATGCGGTGGCCAGTGAACTTATTTTGAGGAATTCTCTTCTTTTGATTAACATAGGGTTGGATTTAAGTGTTAGTTGGATGAAGTGTCGGTTTTACATTAACTGGTATTCTGGGGTTGACATCAGATTAATAATGGTCATTTTCACGCTTTTATCAGAAAAATTGTTCACTGTATTCATATCCAGGCTTTTGGGGTTTTGAATTAAGTAATCTTCACAGTTTTTATGGGCAAAAATCTGATCCACGCGGTTCCAGTCTATGGTAATGTTAGGGTTTTTAAAGCTTTTATTCAAAGCATTTTCCTTAGATTTCATTCCCATATCAATGTCGTCATCTTGCCGCGGACTATATTCAAGCGGACGAAGACCAGACCAGATTTGAGGTACTTGAAGCCTTAACATCAGCGTAGAGCTGTCAATCCAGGATCTTCCGTTGGGCCATCCTGCAACATTGGGCGGATAGAGCAGCATTTGCCCTAACAGTTTTTGATATACGATGAGGTTTTCAGGATTCTGAATCTGCATGGGAAGCATCCGCATCATTCCAGCCATCAGCTCTATGGGTGATTTTATCCTGTTTGCGATATTTTTCTGATCATAAAACCATGAGCTTGAAAAGATATCCATCATCAGCTTTTTTATATCATAACCGGAATTGTAGAAGCTTGTGCTTAGAGTGTTCACGATGTTCTGGTCTACATTTTCATTGACAAAAAACTTATAGATTTTCGCTGTGATAAATGCTGCGGTCGCTTTTTGTTCCAGAATGATGTTTAAAGCATCATTTCCATTAAAATTACCAGTTTTTCCAAGAAAGGTCTTAATTTCTTCATCATGCTGGTTCTTTCTTTCCTTAAAGTTTCCTTCTTTATCATAGCTCCATCCTGTAAAGGCTCTGGCTCCTTCTCTCACATCTTTTTCTGTGTAATTTCCTCTTCCCATGGTAAAAAGTTCCATCACTTCACGGGCGAAGTTTTCATTAGGATGATCTTTTTTATTTTGCTGATTATTCAGAAAGTTAAGCATGGCGGGCGATTGACTTACCTCGAAAAGAAGATCCTTAAAGTTTCCCAACGCATTCTTCCGGATAGTATTTAATAGTTGTCTGTTGAATTTTGGATTTTGAACCCTTGAGGCAAAATGTCCATGCCAGAAAAAAGCCATCTTTTCTTTCATCTGCTCTTTACTATTCACCATTTTATCCAGAAAATTAAGATTCAGTTCTTCGTTTTGTACTCTATAGATCCGCTGCATTTCCTTTTTCTTATCGGAAGGAGCTGTAGAGTTCATATAATCTACTGTAGAATCAATATCCGGTGTATCGTAGGTGATTTCTGTAAAGCTTTCTTCTTTAAATAATTCATTAATCAAAGCTTTAGAGTTTTTATTTTTCAAATCATTAATTTGATTAATTCCAACCCCGAAACCTGCACGCCAGAGAAGATGTTTGTTTTTTGATAGTGAATCAGCCATGGTGGGAGTATTTATTTTTTTGATGTTTCTGGAGAATAAAGGTTAAAATAATAACGGGTTAAGGTTTGTTAATATTATCATGAGGAATAGGTAATAGATAATGGGTGTGGATCGTGGGATTGTTGGAAAACGCAAAGGCGCAAAAATTTTTGACCGACTTTCTGTTGTAAGGCGCAAGGATTTTATCTGCGATAAAATTGTAGACTGTTTTATAATCGTTACGGGTGCCGAATAAAATATTTGATTTTCATTTTCTAAAAACTATGTATCTATAAGGTTAAAACAAACGAATCAAGTAGGCTTAGTTGGATAAAATCATTCCTGTATTTGTGGCAAAAATAAAGCAGTATCCTTGCTGAAAATCTTTGATTTTCTTGCGTCTTAAAAGCAGTATCGTATTTAAATTTCTTTGCGCCTTTGCGTTTGCCAATAGTAGAATCTGTTTTATACCAAAGAGTTACGTTTTTTAGTCTTCAAATTTTTAACTTTTTAGAATTATTTCACATTTCAGGCTCTGTTTTTTATAAAAATTGTTAAACAAACATTTGAATTTTAATATAAAAATAAGTGGTTGATAATCATTTTGTTGTGTTTTTGTTTGATGTTAAAAAACTAGGATTCACCTACCTTGGCACGATTTTTACATCCTCTTGTTTAGTAAAATTTTAAAATTAGAGTTATGAAAATGTTTAAACAGGCAATAGTACTAGCTGGTATTTTAACAGCAGGTATCGCAAGCGCACAAAGTTCACAAATGAATAACATGATTAAAGTGGGCGCAAATGTTGGTTTAGCAGTTCCTTCAGATAATCTTTCTGCTGCAGTAGGAGTGGATGTGGCTTATCAAAACCTTATTACACCTGGATTTGGATTGGGTATCGCATCCGGATATACTCACTATTTTGGAAAAGAAAATAACGGTTATAAAAATAATGATGTAGGAGTAGTTCCTGTAGCTGCTTTGATAAGAATTTATCCAAAACAAACAGGTTTCTATTTCGGAACTGACTTAGGGTACGGATTCTTAGTTGGAGATAAAACAGTAGCTTCTAACACTAATGTGGAAAGAGCAAACGGAGGTTTCTATATCAAACCGGAGATCGGATACCACAACAGAGACTGGAATTTCTTCGTACAATACCAGAAGGTTTTTGTAGGAACTAAAGGAGATTTAGCTGGCCAGGATTATAATGTGGGGAATATCGGAGTAGGATTCGGTTATAATATTCCATTAGGAAAGTAGTTAGATTTAATATATAAACAATTATTAACCAAAACCTTTTCACGAAAGTGGAAAGGTTTTTTTGTTCTGTGCAGGATTTACGAAAACAATTGTTATATTTGGTAAAATTTGAGGTTATGATTCTGAATCCAAAATTTCCACTTTATTTACCAGGAGTAGAGAACAATAATAATGATAATGTTTCTATCATTGGAGCAAGTCTCCGTGAAGATATGACAATCTTAGGCTATTTTGTTTCCGGTAACGGAGGTCTTGAGATTAAATTACAAAATACGTATGCTACCAAGGAATATACTTCTTTTAACGATATCTTAAAGAAGTTTATTCAGGATAATCAGCTGGAAAATGTAAAACGTCTGGGAATGGCTGTGCCAGGACCTGTAATTGACGGAAAAAGCAGCCCTGCAAGATTGGGCTGGAACTTAGATATTGAAGAATATAAAAGAGATTTCGGTTTTGAAAAGGTAGAGATGCTGAATGACCTGGAAGCTTCCGCTTATGGAATGGCTCTTCTAGAAGATGATGATCTTGAAGCGATTTATACCAGCGGTCATCTTGAAAAAGGAAATGTAGCGATCCTTGCTCCAGGAAATGGATTGGGAGAAGCCGGATATTTCTTTGACGGGAAAAACCTAAGACCTTTCGCTACAGAAGGAGGACATTCTGAATTCTCACCAAGAACGAATGTTGAGGTGGAATTTTACCAGTTCCTTAATAATATCTATGGTATTGTAAGCTGGGAAAATGTACTCTCCAAATCAGGATTATTCAATATTTATCGTTTCTTAAGAGATGTAAAAAGGCATCCTGAACCAGAATGGTTAGGAGAACGTCTTGCGAATGGTAATTTTGTTGAAGAACTTTACAGAGCTGCCGTAGAAGATAATGTATTGATCTGTAAAATTGCGCTGGACACTTTCCTGGAATTCCTGGCAAGAGAAGCCAATAACTTAACCTTAAAGGTAAAAGCTACCGGAGGATTACTGATCGCCGGAGATATTCCTCAGATGGTAAGAGAATATATTGATAAAGATAAGTTCTACGAAAAATTCAAGATCAGTGATAAAATGGAAGGAATGCTTAAAAATATTCCGATCTATCTGGTCAAGCAAAACCACACCGCATTAAAAGGTATGGCACTGTATACGGCCTACTATCAAGAATAAAAAGTAAAGCTCCGAAGAAATTCGGAGTTTTTTTATGAGATGATATTATTCATAAAAATAATTGAGAATCTTGATATACATCAATGAAATCTATCGGATAAGTTGGCTACCTTTGTTAAACTTAATTAAAATAATTCTAAACAATGAAAAAAATATTTTTACTAGCAGTATTAGCTGGAGGTTTGGCATTTGGACAATCTAAAAAAGTAGTAGCCTCTGATGTTCACTGGTGGGGATATAAAGTGGCAAAATCTGAAGCAAGTTCTCATGACGGAACTGTGAAAGTAAAATCAGGTGATATGGTAATGAAAGGAAACCAGCTTGTGGGAGGAAACTTTGTATTGGATATGACTTCTATCAATGCTACTGACCTTACCGGAGAATATCAGCAAAAATTAAACGGACACCTTAAGAATGGTGACTTCTTTGAAGTTGAAAAATTTCCTACTGCCTCTTTCAAAATTACTGGTGTAAAGAAAAATAATGATAAAGTTTACAACTCTTTAGTAACTGGAAACCTTACTTTGAAAGGAAAAACAAGTGCAGTTACTTTCCCTGCTAAAATTTCTTACAGCAAAGGAGTAGTAAGTTTAGTATCTAACAAATTCTCTTTCGACAGACAAAAATTTGATGTTGCTTATAAATCTACAATGCAGGATGTTTTTGTGAAAGATGATATTGATATGGTAGTAAAGGTGACTGCTCAATAAATTAATCAAAAAAAGATTATTAAAAGTGTAGAAGTTCTACACTTTTTTTTATTTTTGTTGAATTGTAAATAAAAAAGAATGAAAAGATTACTATTGTTTGCTATGGTGTGCGCAAGCATATCATTTGTTTCTGCCCAAAGGAAATTTGATAAAGTTTCGAAAGTAACTTCATCAGAGATCAGGTGGTGGGGATATAAGGTTGTGAAAACTGAGGCTTCCTCCCATTCAGGAACGATAAAATTAAAAAGTGGAAAATTCAACTTTGATCATACGGTTTTGGTAGATGGTGAATTCATCATAGATATGAGAAGTATGATGGCGGGTGATGTTTCTGATGAGGATCAGATCAAACTTACCAATGACCTGAAAAGCACGAACTTCTTTGAAGTAAAGAAATTTCCGGTTGCCAAATTCCATTTGACTAAAATAATTCCTTTAGCAAACAGTGAGTATAACTCTACCGTATATGGAGATCTTACCCTTAAAGGAGTAAGAAAGACCATTACTTTCCCGGCGAATGTATATGTTACCCAGTTTACCGTAGTTATTGAATCTGCGAAGTTCTCTTTGAACAGAAGAGACTTTAAAGTATTCTACCAATCTTCCCTGAAAGATTACTTCATCAAGAACGAAATGGATATTCAGTTTAAAGTATCTACTGAAAAATTGGATAATGAAAACAGAGTTCCTGTAAAGAAGAAATAAAATTAAATAATGTTGATAAGAAAAGCAGCTCATTGGAGCTGCTTTTTTTTGTAGGGAGGTGGGATGGGGATCAGGGATGTATACCTCTAATATATAAGATTTGTCTCCCTATGAGGCTTTAAAAATGATAAAGGTTTTCTCAATCAACTTTTTTACCCCAATAGTAGCTTTTTTTATAAATTAGTAGGATGAAAATTTATGTTGTAAGCGGTCTTGGAGCAGACTTCAAGGTACTTGAAAGACTACAGTTTCCCAAGCATTGTGAACTTGTATTTATAGACTGGCTCATTCCTGAAAAAAATGAACCTTTTCATACCTATGTGGAGAGAATGGCGGAAAAAATAGATACTTCAGAGCCATTTTATCTGTTGGGATACTCTTTTGGGGGCATTATGGTGCAGGAGATTAATCGTTTGAAACCAGCCGAAAAAGTAGTTATTCTGGGAAGTATCAAATCTGATAAAGAAAAATCCAAATTCATAAAAACCGGGGAAGTAACCAAAATCCCTAGAATATTACCTGTAGGGCTATTTAATACAAGGGCAGCCAATGTATATGGAGTGCTCAGGAAATTGTTCGATCCGAAGAATCCAAGAATTCTTCAGTATTTCAGAGTAAGAGATCCTTATTATCTGAAATGGTCTGTAGAAAAGGTTGCAGAGTGGAAATTTGAAGAAAACCCTGAGGTTATTCAGATTCTTGGAGATAAGGATATTGTTTTCCCGATCAGGAATTCAAAACCAGATTATGTAATTAAAGGAGGAACCCATCTGTTTCCGGCTACTAAAGCCAAAGAAGTTTCTAAAATACTGAATGAGATATTTAGTGAAAAAGCAATAATGTTATTAGGTGAATAGTTTTTTTTATGGGGGTGTTTGTTAAATAAATGTATTTTTCATGATATTTATATGTAATTTTGATAGGGTTAAATATAAATTTTATGAAAATAGGTTTGAAGTGGATTATCTCATTTTCTTTGATTGCATTGGTCGCCATTGGAGGATTGTTCTGGACTCCGGTTACAGATATTTCTGATCAAGGAGCATTTTTAACTGAAGATAAAATTGTAGGAGCAGATGTAGCCTGGATTTTGGCTGCTGCAGGGCTTGTGTTGTTGATGACGCCGGGATTATCTTTCTTTTATGGAGGAATGGTAGGACGGAAAAATGTAATTTCTACAATGCTTCAGAGCTTTATTGCTTTAGGAGTGATCTCTATTGTTTGGGTCGTGGTTGGTTTCTCATTATCCTTTGGTGAATCTTTAGGGATTACCATTGGTGGGAAACATTATGGAATTATTGGAAACCCGTTAAGCTATCCTTTTTTTAATGGAGTTGGCAGCCTGCCGCATAGTGTAATGGCACCTACTATTCCCTTTATTCTGTTTGCTTTATTCCAGATGAAATTTGCCGTTATTACTCCTGCAATTATTACAGGGTCTTTTGCAGAGAGAGTTCGCTTCATTTCTTACCTTTTATTCATTGTTTTGTTTAGCATTTGTATTTATACTCCGCTTTGTCACATGGTATGGCATCCTGAAGGCCTTTTAAACAAATATTTTGGAGTGAAAGATTTTGCCGGTGGAACGGTAGTACATATGAGTGCAGGTTTTGCAGCACTTGCCGGTGCATTGGTATTAGGAAAACGGAAAAATCCGCACCATGAACCTTCCAATATTCCGTATGTGCTTCTAGGAACAGGAATGTTGTGGTTTGGATGGTTTGGTTTCAATGCAGGATCTGCTCTAAGTGCTTCTGCTTCTGCAGCCACTGCTTTTGGAACGACTACCATTGCTTCAGCTTCAGCCATGATGACCTGGATTTTCTTTGACAGGATCAATGGGCGAAATGTATCTGCCTTGGGAGCCTGTATTGGTGCAGTGGTAGGTCTTGTAGCAATTACCCCCGGATGCGGATTTGTAAGTATTCAGGAGAGTCTTTTCATAGGATTTATCTCTGCTATTGTTTCTAATCTGATGGTCAACTGGAAAGCTTTAAACAAAATAGATGATACCTTGGATGTTTTTGCCTGTCATGGAGTAGGCGGTATTATGGGAATGATTCTGACCGCTGTTTTTGCTCATGGTGAGAAAGCCAGTCTTCTTCATGGTGGAATTGACGTGTTTCTTCATCACCTGGCTGCATTATTCCTGGTATCCGTGTTTACTTTTTTCGGATCTCTATTGTTATATAAAGTGACCAACATGATTATTACATTAAGGGTCTCGGAGGAATCTGAAAATATGGGGCTGGATCTTTCCCAACATCAGGAACGCTTTAATTGATGAATGAAATAGAGTCTTATTCTATAGATTGAATAGCCTTGAAGATGGTATTTTTTGAATTTTCAAAAATTTCACCTCCAAATTCTTCGTTATCCAATGAAAAGATGGTAATATCCGTGATTCCCATGATTCCTAAAATATGTTTAAGATAGGTCGTCTGAAAATTGAGGTGTCCGTTTTTTTCATTTTCGCCATATCCGGTATCACCACGGCTTGATAATATAAATCCTTTTTTGTTTTCCAGCAATCCCACATAATCGCCATCAGGAACTCCGGATCTGAATTTCCAGGTTTCATTAATTCTCATGATCTGATCTATGTAGGCTTTTAATCCTCCCGGAATAGACCAGTTGTACATCGGGGTTGCAATAACATATATGTCATGTTCTTTGAGTTCGTCTACCAGTTCATCACTTAGCTGTAAAGCTTTCTTATTTTCTTCTGTTCTGTCTGAAGGTTTTTTAAATGCACCGGCAATCCATCGTTCGTCAATATTAGGGATACTATCAATTCCGGTTTCCCTATAGGTGAAGGTGTCTGATGGATATTTGGCTTTCCAGTTTTCAACAAAAAGCTGGGTTAATTTTCTGCTGTAAGATCTTCCGTTTCTTACACTCGTATTGATGATCAGTACTTTCATTTGTTATGATTTTATAACAGCAAAATTCCTGATTATTCATTGGAGAAAAATTGATCTAGTTCAATAGGATTTATTTTTTTTCCTGATTCTGCTGATAAATTCTGCAGATACTCCCAAGTAGGATGCTATTAAATATTGAGGAACTCTGGAAGCTATATCCGGATAGGTCTCAAGAAAATCATAATACTTCTGTTCAGCCTTGTACATATGGTTAAAAACAATTCTTTGTTCAAGAGTTCCTAAATAACCCTCTAAAATAATCCTAAAGTATTTTTCCAAAGAGGGGATTTGTTCCAGCATTTTTTGAAAAGAAGGCTGGCTGATCTGAAGGAGTGTTGTTTTTTCAACGGCCTGTATATTGTAAATAGATACTTTTTGTTTGGAGAAACTGGAGATATCAGTGGCCCACCAGTGGTCAATTGCTAAAAAGAGAATTTCTTCATTTCCATTTTCAGCATTGATGCAAAAAGCCTTTAAAACTCCTGAAATAATATAGCTGTCATGCCGGCAGATCTCTCCGTTTCTTAATAAAAATTCTCCCTTTTCCAATGTTCTTTCTGTCCAAAAGCTTTTACAAAGAGAAACCTCTTCGGAGCTAAGCTTAACATGCTGTGTAATGCTTTTCATTAATGTTTCCATTCTGAAACAGATTAAGATATTGGCTAATTTACAAAAATACAGATTACCCATTTGTTATATTCATGATGAAAGGCTGTTAATTGTGGGATTTTACTATACATATTATAAGATTTATCCTGTATCTTTGCTTTGAGGAAAATGAAGGATCATTTATGGAATCAATATCGGTTTTTGAGATTATTAAAGTAGGGATAGGCCCGTCCAGTTCACATACGATGGGGCCATGGAATGCTGCATCAGCATTTATCAGAATTATAAAAAGGGAAAGATCAATAGAAGAAGTGAAAGAGGTCTTCCTTGAATTCTTTGGTTCATTGGCCAAAACGGGTATAGGACACGGAACAGATATTGCCGGAATGCTTGGCCTGAATGGAGAAGATTATAAGATCATTGATACTACAAAGATTGACGAGAAAATTGATTATATAAAGAGTACTCAAACCATTAATCTTGGAGGGGAAAAGGTGATTCCATTTATTTATGGGCATCATTTGATTCTCAATATGAAAAAATCTCTTGATTTTCATCCAAACGGAATGATTTTCAGAGCTGTTTTTGAGGATGGAACCGAACTTGTTCAGGATTTTTATTCTGTAGGCGGTGGTTTTATTGCCAGTCAGGAGAAAAACTCTATTCAGAAGCAGTGTGTAAGAACATTATACCCTTGTCACAAGGCTTCAGATATTGCAAAATACTGTGAAAAACTAGGGCTTAAAAAGATGTCTGATTTAATTTTTATTAATGAAGAAAGCTGGAGAACCCAAGAAGAAACAAAAGCAGAAGCATTGTATATCTGGCAGCAGATCAAAGAATGTATTTATAAAGGCGTTAATAAGGAAGGAATTCTTCCCGGTGGATTAAATGTTTCCAGAAGAGCCGCAGGAATCAATAGAAAATTACTGGGAGATAAGATCTATAAAAATAAGGATGAATGGTTCCAGCAGGTTGTTGATGCGGAAGAAAACTTTACCAATATCAATAAATGGATTGCCTGTTTTGCATTGGCCGTAAATGAAGAGAATGCCAGCTTTGGAAGAATCATTACAGCACCTACTAATGGTGCCAGCGGGGTAATCCCGGCGGTTCTGATGTATTCTCAGGCTTTTACAGATTCTATCAGTGAAGATGATATTATACGTTTCCTATTGGTGGCTGGAGAAATTGGTACTTTATTTAAGAAAAATGCAACAATCTCTGCAGCAATGGGAGGGTGTCAGGCTGAAATTGGAGTTTCCTCTGCGATGGCAGCAGCCGGACTTACCGAAATTTTGGGCGGAAGTGTAGGACAGGTATTGATGGCCGCAGAAATTGCAATGGAGCATCATCTTGGCTTAACTTGTGACCCTATCAGAGGACTAGTACAAATTCCATGTATTGAAAGGAATACAATGGGAGCGATGAAAGCAATCACAGCTGCTAATATTGCCTTGGAAAGTGATCCTACCAAAGCAAAAGTAACTTTAGATGAGGTGATTCAAACAATGTGGGAGACCGCTCTTTCCATGAGTGACCGTTTTAAAGAAACTTCTGAAGGAGGATTGGCGATTGCTGTGAATGTTCCGGAATGTTAGTACAGATTATTCTTAAAAATATAAAAATCCTTAGATATGTCTAAGGATTTTTTTGTTGACCACCTCTCCAGAGGATGGGAATGGTTACGTCTTCAATTGTGGTATTAATGAGAGGTTATTTGTTGGAGACATTTTTGTTGAATAAATAGGTTTTTCCGCCTTGTGTTAGATGAAGTTGATTATTTTCAGGAATGAAGGTGAGTTTTATCCCTGCATTTTCAAAGACAAATTGATGTTTTTCTACAACAGTGAGTGGAAATTCAGCCTGATTGGTTCCCTGGGCATATAAAGAACCTTCTTTGATAAATATTTTTAAGCTTAAATCAATATCTTTTGAGGTGTAATCTCCTGCATATTTTTCAAGATCAGCAACAGGAATGCTTGTATTATTAAATGTAGGATATTGGTAATCTCTGTTATATATCAGGTTCATAATGGCAATATAAAAGTTGTTATGAGGAAAATTTTGACCATTAATGGTAACAGCATAAGACAATTGATCTGTAGGTTCAAAAGTGAGTATAGAATGACTTCCTGCTGTATCTCCTCCATGTCCGTAGGAAATAATATTATAGAATGGTACTTTCATGATTCCCGGACCAAATACTCTTTCTTTTTTATTGGAAATCATCATGTCAAGAGTTTCTTTTTTGATGAACTTACCGTTGAATAGAGCATTGATAAAGATGTTAAGGTCTTCAGGGGTAGAAGTGATGTCTCCGAGTCCTATACAATTATGAAAATCAAAATCTTTTATTGCGGTCCAGATTCCTTTTTTTAATTCATAAGATTTAAAGATATTTTTTGTGTTGTCGAGTACAGAATAGGTATGAGGCATAGCCGCTTTTTCCAGAATATTTTCCTTTAAAATTTCATTATAAGGCTTTTCATGGATCTTTTCCAATATTCTGCTTAATAGGAAATAGGCTGAGTTGGAATATTTTAGTTTTTCTCCGGGATTAGATTTTACCCCGTCTTTTTTAATCACTTCGATAATCGCTCTATCACCTACAGCTTTTCCAAAAAGCCAGTTATCTTTAATAGATTCTCCAACATAATCTCCCAGTCCGCTGGTATGATTCAGCATTGTTTGGATGGTGATCTTTTTAGCATTGGGAATCTCAGGATAGAACTTTGAAAGCGGATCAGCAAGGTCTAATTTCCCTTTTTCTATTAGCTGAAAAAGCATTACTGCTGTGATGAGTTTACTAATGGAGCCTATCTGATACCCGGTATTTTGGTCATAGGTAGTATTTACGGGCAGAAGATTCTGGCCAAAATCTCTTTTATAGATTGGGCTTCCGTTTCTGAAAATGGCAATACTTCCGATTTCCTGATTATTTTGAACCATATAATCCAGAAAATCATCGATTTTTTTTGTATTAATTGGTTTTCCATTTAGGTAAGAAACATCGGAAGTTTCCGGTTTGACATCTCTATAAAGGTTTAAAGTCATCGTTTTGCCATTCTGAATCAGAGTTCCTTCAAAATGATCCGTTTTGTAGGTTCCTTTATAGCCTGCATGTATACTGCCTATTTCAAGGATGAGTTCATTGTTCTTGAAATCTGTTTTATCTGTAGGGATTTCTTTAGAACTTTGTTTGGGACTTATCAGCGTAGTAGTATAGCCATCTGTTTTTTTAGATATTTTAAAAATGACAGGCAATTTCATCGTTTGTACGTCCAATTCTCCGTTCCATGTTCCTTCAATTTGGGCATGACAAAGCTGTGCCAGGCATGCCAGCACTAATAATAATTTGATTTTCATGATATTTTAAATGATTTTATTAATGAGAATTTGACAGACTAAAGTATTGACCAATGAGACCATGCAAAAGAGTACAATATGCTGCCACTTTTTGATATTGGTTGCTGTTTTAAATCCGTTATAGAAAAGAGTAATGCTATAGATGAGTGTGGTAATAGAAAAAATTGTCATGGAAATCATAATCACAAAATCCAGAAAGGGAAATACACCTGAGGGATCAGACTGATACTTGATGACATTTTTCCCAGCCAGTTTAATGGATGGTATTTTTCCGATGCATTGAAAAAGAATCAGTACAAATTGGGAGATTAAAACGGTATTGACAATATCAATGATCCTTGTTTTGCTGTTTAGGATTTTACCTAGAACGAAAAGAACAACAATAGCAACAATGAAGCTTAATAGAGTAGAGATTGCAATGATAGATAATGAAACATTTTCTACAGAGCTTATTTTGTAGATACTCGTGAAAGTACTTCCTGTCCAATATCCTGCAGCAATAGAAAGAATAACAGCAAGTATTCCGGTAAGGAGAAGTAGTTTTTCATCAAACCTTTCAAACGGATTAAAAACGGTTTTCCAGTTCATAATAGATTGAGTTTACAGATTATTAATAGGTTTTATTGGTTGTTTTTTAGTTGTTCAACCTTTTTAATCAGGTCATCCATTTTATTTCTCATTGTCGGATAGGATAAGCCTGCCTGTTTGGCCATTTCTTTAATACTTCCACTGGACAGGAAAAAATTCAAGACAAAATCCTGCTCATCACGATTCAACTTTAGAAGAACCGGAAGTTCATAATCTCCGCTTACCTCTGTTTTGCAACTGGGACATTTCATTTGGCTTACATTAAGAGTATGATCACAGCTTGGGCAGATTATCGGTAACTTCATTGAATTTATTTTTTACGAAAGTAATATAATTTTTAATAAAGTTAAAATGTTTTTTAATTTTATTAAAAAAAATATTTTAAAAATAATCAATAAAATAACCACAAAAAATTATTTTGTGGTTATTTTATTGATTTATGACAATAGATGATTTGATTATCAGTGTTTTATCTTAATATTCCTCTGATTCTATTGGCATTGGTAATTAATTCTTCCAGGTATTCATAGTTTTCTTTTTCTAAAGCTGATTTGAATTTTCTGAGCTGAGTGATATGTTCGTTCAATACATCCAGTACATTTTCTTTGTTTTGTTTAAAGATCGGAACCCACATTTCAGGATGGGATTTCGCAAGACGTACGGTACTGGAGAATCCGGAACTGGCAAGCTGGAAGATCGTTTCTTCTTCACGTTCCTTTTCCAGAACGGTATTGGCAAGAGCATACGATGTGATATGGGAGATATGGGAAATGTATGCTGTATGAATATCATGATCTTCTGCATTCATATAGATGGGATGCATTTCAAGAGCATTAACAATACCTTCAACGAGGCTGAGTGCATCTTCAGCAGATTCTTCTTTGTTGCAGATCACTCCCGCTTTGCCTGAGAAACTTTCAGCAATGGCAGATTTAGGTCCATTGTTTTCAGTACCCCACATCGGGTGGAAGGCTACAAATCTTGAACGTTTCGGATGGTTTTTCACAGCTCCTACAATTCCGGCCTTTGTAGAACCTGCATCCATAATAGTTTGGTGATCTGAAACAAGGTCCAGTACACTAGGAAGCAGCTTTCTGGCAGCATCTACAGGTATAGCAAGGATAATAAGGTCTGAATCTTTGATTCCTTTTTCCAGGTCTGCCCCCGCATCAATTATTTTTAAATCTAATGCCTCGTTGATATGTTGTTTATTGTTATCAATTCCGTAGATGAAGCTGGCGATGTTTTTCTCTCTTAATTTCAAGGCCATTGAACCTCCGATTAATCCTACTCCAATAATACTTATTTTCATCTTTTTAAATTTTTTTAAATAAAAAAACCTCGTCCTAGGACGAGGTTTTAAGTTATGTTCATAAGAATCCCTATCCCAGATCTGAGTTAAAAATTCTATAATAATATGTTCCGTTATTAAAATTCACAAAGCGAAATTATAAAATATTTTTCAAAGTTGATTACTTTTTATGATTTCTTTTTGAGAAGAATTGGAGTATTGTACTGCCAATGCTTGTTGGGAACCACTTTGCTTTGGAGAAAATATTTTCCATCTTTTCGGAATACAACAGCTAAGGTATCAGTAGGAGCGTGGTTACTCATTGGGTTACCTTCAATCTGTCTCATGTATTTTACAGTAATCTGTTTTTCATTTCCACTGATGCTGCAAATATCTGTGAAGAAGGTTTTGTAGCCAAGTCCCCAAAAAGTACAGCTGTCTTTGAGAATAGTGAGACCATAATCCAATGTCATTTCTGCGTTTTCATCCAGTTTCCCAAAATCATGAGAGATAGAATAGTCTCCTTTCCACTGTTTATGCAGGGGAGAACCGGAATCTTTTGCAGTTTCCTCCGGCAGGCTTGTACAGGAGGTAATACACATAACGGTAAGGATAAAAAAAACTTTTTTCATTATATCGGGACTGGCCTTAATCGGCACTATGAATGATGGTTCTTTTTACATTTTCTCCTTTCTGTTCCAATTCAAGGGTAGTAACACCACCTGCAAATAAAAATTCAATTTCAACTTTATTTGGAGATACTTTGTAACTTATCGTTTCCAGTCCATCCTGATGAATTTCTTTTTCACTGCTTTGTTTAGGCAATTCTGTAAGGAGTAATTCTGCTTTTTCTACTTCTTTTTCTTTAATGGTTTTCTGGTAAACCTCTTTCATTGTATTTTTAGGGAAAATACATTCCTGCTGCGTTTCATATTCGACTGTCTTTTCTGTACATTCTTTCAGGGTAGGAATGATCTTGTTATCTTCTACGGACTTTTCTTCAACAGCTTTTTCTTCTATAGAAGCTTTTGCAATAGTGCTGTCTTTCTTTATAGGCCCAGTTTCTTTGACCGTTTGTTTTGGATCGTTTTTACATCCTGTGATCAGAAATAAAGTAATGGTGATTATGCTTATCTTTTTCATTAATAATGGGCTATATTTATTTTGTGGATGATTTTTTTCTACCTAAGAAATTGCACCCCCTTATTGGCATTTCTTTTTTCCTATCGAGAATAAAGGTTTGAGGAAAAGAAGAAGGTTTTACTGGTGCTTCTATAAGATTAACTTTCATGGAGTCATATTTTTTATTGTTCCAGCCTAACAATTCTATTTTACCTTTATCTTTTGATGACCCTGGCTGAGCATAAAATTCAGCTACAGCTTTTTTATCAGTAATATACCCTGTGATGATTCCGCGTTCGGGTTTTCCTAATTTCTTCAGTTCGTAGGAGCCTGTAATACTATCATTATGAGCGTTTTTCTTTAAGATCATATGGAACATTTCTAATATATGGCTGTCTTTGTTACCATAATACTTCCAAGTTCCGGTTATGGTATCTTTAATGTGTTCATCATGCCCTATCTGGGAAAGCCTGTCTGCTGCAATACTATCGCGGATACTGATTTTTTCCTTTATGGTCAGAGGTTTATTTTCCTTGCCACAGGAAAGCATTCCTAAAATAAATAATGTAACTCCAATTTTTTTAATGTTCATATGATGTGAGCTGTCAGTTTTAATACTAGATTTTCACTTGATCAAAATTTTTAAATGCTATTGTTTTTTGCATTCTTCCAACAGCAATAAAAAAACAAAATGGGATCCTCTTTTTCATGGGTTGAAGATAATTCTTTTTTCTACATAGCGTTTTCACTGTTTACGGGGATTTTTGATCCGTTGTAGTTATAGATATAAGGATCAAATGTCCTTTTAAGTACTGTTCAAGTTTAGAATACCTGATTATGCTAAAAAGGACTATTAAAAAATTAAATTAGAATGAACTTTTAATGAAAAATCTGAAGAATTGTAGTAAAACTATGACAAAGAATAGCCAGATATTTAGCTTTAAATGAGTAAAAGATTTAATAATTTTGTAAGAAAGGGATATCATGATATTCTGTAGAATCATCAATCTTTAAACATAACAATATGAGAAATAAATATTTGCAAACTCTATTCATTTTATTGATTACATTTCATTTCGGATATGCAGGAAATACTTTTCATAAGTTTTGTTCAACAAAAGAAGATACTTTAAGAATTAAGGAAAGTCTTAATGAAGCAGACATTGAGCCCAATGAATATCTGAAAAATCGGTTAAAACCCATTCAGGCTAACTTTAAGAGAATCAATTCGATTACAAAATGGACTTCTATTAAAAAGAAAGATATTGAAGGAGAGTCTGCTGAAGGTGGAGAAGCTACTTATTACTACAAAAATAATCGTCTGGAAAAAATCATGGCCAGGCACTATGGAGAAATGGGGCAGTTGTTGATAGAATATTATCTGATGAACGGTAAGTTGTCATTCGTTTTTGAAAAAGATTACAAATACAATCGTCCACTTTTTTATGATGTAAAAGCGATGAAAGAAAATAATGATACGGAAGCTTTTGATTTTGAAAAATCAGAGATTACGGAAACCCGTAACTATTTTGAAAAAGGAAATTTGATCCATATCGTCAACAGTCAGGATTGTGGAGCTCCGTTCAGTGGCAATTATATGAGAGAAGAGGATAAAAGCATTAAAGAGACTTTTATAAGGCTTTTAAAATTAGAAAAGTTAAAGTAAGTTTTTTATTTTGGCCACATAAAAGCATAGAATACATTGCAAACGGTTCTTTAATACTGAAAATTGTAGATTTTCAAAGACTTATGTGAACTTCTTACGCATACTGTTTGTCACTTAAAAATCACTTAAGCATTTAAAAACTTTTGTGTCTTTTGTGGTTAAATTTATTTCCCACAGATTACGCGGATTTTCACAGATTATTGTGCTTAGAATCTTTATTTTACTCTCGCAGATTATGCAGATTTTGACTTCGTCGAATCTTCGATTTGTGGTTGAAAAAACAATTTATTTAGTTTCTTTAATAAGGGTAAGACGTTCCTCCACCTCTTTAATTTTATTGATCCAGTAATTAATTCCTTCCTGATTGGTCACCGTTTTCTTAAAAGCATTGCGGCTCACAGTCCATAGTTTAGAACCGTTTTGCTGATATTCAATTTCACGTTCTCTTTTGGTTTCCGGTTCTATACGGTATCTCCAATAGACCAGTGAGTGCATATATTCTGCACGTATTTTTTCAAGATAAGTAATGATCGCTTTGCGGTCCTGGGGAATATAGCCCGGCCCGGAACAACCACAGGAATGAAAGGTAATTCCTACTGTGTATAGATCTTTAATATGTGCCCATTGTTTATGATCATTTTTTGCCGGCGATTCAAAGTCCAGTCCCATATTGGCCATTAGATTCCCGCATTCTGGGCATTTGGCTTCCACGGAGACCTGAGCATCTCTGTCTACATCTTTTAAAACGCGACGTTTGAATGTTTTCTGACAGTTGAAACAAGCATAATGACATTTATAAACCATCATGGCATATCGGCACATAGAATAATCTTTGTTTTTATAGTTATTAATTATTTTTCTTCTTTTTCATAGCTGATTCCCATAAAACTGCTGGCACTTCGGGGATCATAAACCGACCAGACACTTCCCCAGGGAAAAATGAAAGTACAGCTTGGGTAAGGTATTTTCTTTTTCCGGGTGGGAGGCATTCCCAAAATTAAGGTCAGAAACTTATTATTCCGATAAAATACCTGCATCTCTTTTTCTTCTGTCCATTCATTCCAGTCTTTGGCATCAGTATTTTCCCATGTATTCATGTGAATGCTGTTCAGCCGATCTCCCAAAAAGCAGAGACTGAGGGAAAGCTGATGACTTTCTATTTCTACCTCTTTAAAATAATACCAAAAATATCCGGTTTTCACATCCCATGTATTGTGATATTTTTCTTTATAAAAATCAGTGTTTTTCAGCTGTTCAAGCAACATTCCTTTGTATAGGCGAGTGTTGAAATCACTCAGTTCCAGGACCCCGTTTTCATTGTTAATCAGCATATCCAAAAAAATTGAAGCTATAAATATACCCGTTTTTTCTTTACAGACAACGAATAATATTTACAGCTTCTAGTAGAAATAGAAAATATCGGTGTTACGGATTTGATATGATTAATGTTGATGGAATATCAGAGAGCCAAAGACTCTTTGTATCGATCAGGCTTTTCCAGCTTTTGCTGCTGATAAGCATCAGATCCTGAGAATTCAGGAACTCTTTCTCAATTTTTTTTTCGTTATATAAAGTGATGTGATTAGGGGCCACCTGCTCAATGCTTCGGATCAGTTCTTTCACTTCAATATTGTTACGGATCTGTCCTGCAGCATCAAGAATGATAATCTGAGAATTATTGTTGTTAATCAGCCTTTTTGCATATTCAAGAAGATAAAAATCACTCAGGTTGAAGATAGGGACAAATACCTTGTCTGCAGTGGTAAATTCTTTTTCTACAAGAACACCTACCGGAATGGTTGCTTTATCTAAAACCTGCAAGGTAAGATCATCAAAAGGAGAGTTGTTAAAAATATTTCCTTTACCTTTTACCGTATTTAATAATTTTTCAGGATTGATAATTTTGGTTGTAAATCCTAATAATCTGCCTAATAAACTTCCTTCATACATCGATTTTCCAAGCATGATCAGAAGAAGGTCATAATTTCCTTTATTGGTAATACTCGTCAGGTCACTTTCAACATCAGTAGAAGCTTTGAAAAGAGTGGTGACTTCCAGGTTAAGTTCCTGAGAAGTTTCTATGACGTTTTTGAACTGTTCCTTTTCAAAGTTTTCAATATCAAAAGCATGAAGTTCATCTACAGGTGCTATATTCATAGCCGTTACACTCTTGTTCCCATTCATTTTATGGGTGAAATTATCTGCCAGTCTAAGAAGCTTACTTCCTGATTTTGCCGTTTCAAAAGATAGTAGGACTCTATATTTGGTATCATCATCTTTTTGTCCTTCTTCAATCATAGACTCTTTTCCTTTGAAAAGATAATTGATGAGATCCAGACATGGCCCAGTCATAAAAGTGGTGAATAAAGCCATAATAACAAGAAGTGCAAATAATTCCGGGCTTAATACTCCTAGGTCATATCCGATATTAAGAACAATAAGCTCTGTAAGTCCTCTTGTATTCATTAACGCTCCAATTGTAAGACTATCTTTCCAGCTTATATTGAGGAATTTTGCGGTGAGTGCGCTTCCTGCAAATTTTCCTGTAACGGCAGTAAGAATGATAAGACCACCAATTTTCCAAAGGTGAGGATCATTAAGCAGCCCGATTTGGGTTCTCAACCCTGTAAATACGAAGAAAAGAGGCAATAACAGAACTAAGGCAACATCTTCTACTTTTTCTATGAAAAGATTTCTGAATTTTACATTTTCAGGCATAATAGCTCCAGCCATGAAAGCTCCAAAAAGTGCATGAATTCCAATAACCTCCGTTGCATATGATGAAATAATCAATACAAGGAAAAAGATAGCGACTAATCCTTTATTGATAAATCCTTTTCCCTTTTGAGATTCCGCAATTCTGTGTAAGAAAGGCCTCACGGCTCTGATCATGATGAAAACATACAAGATCGCCATTAAAATAACGAATATAGACCCTGAGAAAGATCCTGCTTTTACAATCGCAATTACCGCTGCTAAAATACACCATGCTGTAATATCATCTGCGGCAGCACAGGTAATCACAACAGTACCTATTTTGGTCTTATGAAGGTTTCGTTCCTGAACAATTCTTGCCAGTACCGGGAATGCCGTGATACTCATGGCAATCGCTATAAATAAAGCAAATGAACTGAACTGGATACCCTCCGGTGCAAATTCTTTATAGATAAAATAAGAAAGCCCCACACCCAATGCAAATGGAATAATAATACTGGCGTGACTAATAACAACAGCATCATGTGCTTTTTTTCTCAAAACGCTCAGATCTAGCTCCATCCCTACAATGTACATAAACAGGATAAGCCCGATCTGGCTTAAAAACTGTAAGTTAGGCAGCGATTCTTTAGGGAAAATAAATGCTGAAAGCTCAGGGAAGTATAATCCGAAAAGAGATGGCCCCAGAACAATACCTGCAATCATTTCACCAATTACTGACGGTTGTTTCAGTTTTATACAAATCCATCCAAAAAGTTTGGCAACCAGGATAATGGTTACAATCTGCGCAAGAAGAAGCGCTAGTGGATGATGAAGGTTGATCAGAAATGAATCAACAAAGTTTTCCCACATCGTAGAACCTGTAGCCTTGCTGGGAGCAATATTCTCCCCAATTTCCAGTGTTTTACCTTC
Source organism: Chryseobacterium sp. II3a (assembly GCF_057815135.1). Classification (NCBI taxonomy): domain Bacteria; kingdom Pseudomonadati; phylum Bacteroidota; class Flavobacteriia; order Flavobacteriales; family Weeksellaceae; genus Chryseobacterium; species Chryseobacterium sp. II3a. Next base: position 269,439 of record NZ_JBYPZJ010000006.1, read on the forward strand.
AACAAAAAACCAGTACATAAGGCACGAAAAAAATGCAATGGTACTGATGTAAAATATAATATTTTTATATTTCCCCAAATTCATGATTCCTTTATTTTGATGCAAAGTTGATAAGAATATCTTTATATTGAAATACCTATGTTTTTAAAATGTAATGAATGTTCCAAAAAATGTAATCAATTTACTTAAATGAATATCCAAGACCGACTCCGATGTTCCATTTTCCATTCTGATCCGAAGTTTTTGTGTTGTAGTACACCGGAATCTGAGCTGCAATCTTTTTATAAACCATGGTAAGACCTGCTCCCAGGGTGGGCATAATGGGACTATTTTTGGTAGTAGAAGATTGATCTTCTTTAATCTTTAAAGAAGGAAGCATTCCAAGAACAAATTTGGTGTTTTTTTGCGTAAAGCTTACATTGGGTCCTGTGAAGTTGATAAAAGCCCCATGATCTACATATCCGGCCACTGCAATTCCATCAAAAAAAGAAGCTTTCACTTTTGAAGTTTCCTGGGAAAAGCAGAATCCGGATATGAGAATTCCAGCAGCATACATTAAGTTTTTCATTTATAAAATCAATTAATTCACAGTAAAATTAAATGGATAATTAACCGAAAAAACTGATGTGTAATAAAGAGGTTGTATTCTGTAATAAAAATGAAAATATTTGAAAAGTCTATTTTCCGAACAATTCCATTAATGAATTTTTATAGGCATCTCCAATCTGAAGTTTCAGAAAGTTATTATCCTCTACAGTAATGGTTGTAATAATTTCGTTGGTTGAAAAAATCTTGATGGATGCCAGAGCAATTATTTCTTTTTTGTTGACCTGAGCGAAGTCCTTAGCCGGAAGCATTTCCAGAAGGTTTTTAAAATTCAGGTTCTTTAAAACAATGGTAGTTCCGTCATTGAGAATAATATCTTTATCACGGCTGTCTATCTCAGAAGTTTTGATATAAGCAATCTGCTCTGTTAAAATGACCGTTTTACCAATGTTGGTATTCCATTCAATAAAAGTCTTTTTCTGGATGGTGCTGATTTGTTCTTTAGCCTTTTCAAAGGCCTGGATTAGACGCTCTTTTTTAATGGGTTTTCTTACATAATCCACCACATTAAGATCAAAGGCTTCTGCAGCATATTCTTTGTATGCGGTAGTGAAGATGATCTTTTTAGAACCGGAGATAATTTCAGCGACCTGAAGTCCTGTCATTCCGGGCATTTCAATATCCAGAATGCAGAGATTGCAATCAAGAGAATCAATTTCGTTCAGAAAAAGTTTAGGATCATTAAATGCCTTTACGACTTCCACATCATCAATCTGCTCGCAGAGAAGTTTCAAATAGCTGATGGCTAACAATTCATCATCCAGAATAACGCATTTTATCATAGAATTCACCTAAATTGATTTTTAATTCTGCGGTGAAGATACCGTTTTTTGAACTTTTTTCCAGATGATAATGGGTATTGTAGATCATTTTTAGTCTTTGATCCAAAGATTGGCTTCCAAAACCGCTTTTTTCCTTTTCAAGGCTATTCTTTAAAGAAGCTTTATTGCTTACCTTCATAGTAAATACACGATTTTCAAGCTCCATGAAAATGGAAATAAAAGAATCTTGGGCTAAAAAATCGGTGTGTTTAAATGCATTTTCGATAAGATCAACAGAAATAAGAGGGGCAAAAACTTTCTCTTCATATATCGAATCCGATTTATTGATCTTAAATTTGATCCTGAAGTCGAAAAGAGGATTTACCTTAATTTTATTGATCTCAATAAGACTTAGGGCAAAGTTTAACTCCTCTTTGGGGCTTACATATTTGTTGTTGCTTTCGTATAAAATATAATCCAGAACATTGGCCAGTTTATCCAAAGACATATAGGTCTGGTAGGCATGAGACTGAACAGAGTTAAGAATGTTTTTAAACAAATGCGGATTCAGTTTGGTGCCGATATGTTCCAGGCGAACCTCATTCAGTCTTTGCTCAATAATTTTATTGGATTCTGAAAGCTTGATATTTCTCTGTTTCAGTTTCTGATTTTGACTGAAGAGATAGATACTGGCTGTCAGAAAAAGGAAAATGGCAAAAACTCCGATGAATATCAGATAATCATGAATCATGTAGTAATTGCCGTCCATAAAGCTGTTATTTTTGAAACTATTTTAGCTTCTTAAGCCCATTTACCATTACGGTTTCTTCACACTTTTCAAAAGTAATCTCGTAAGACGGATTTTTTTCAGGATAAATGATCAGATAATTTGGGCACGGTTTTTTTTGAGCATGACTTCTTTCAAAATCTACCTTTCCGTTGGTAATGATGCTGTCTTTTATAAATTTTTCATCAATCTTGTAGGCATTCATCGCTGTTTTGGCCTCTTCGGAATACTTAAATTCCTTAGAAAGGGATTCTGCGATCACACGGCTGTTCGGTAAATAGCCGCTACAGCTTGCTCCTTTTTTGTTTAATATAAAAAATACGATAAGTAGCCCCGGAACGAAGCCTATTGCATAAAATTTAAGTTTTTTCATTTAGAAAATTAAAAGATTGATATCGTGGTACGTAAGTCCGAAACGGTCACAGATGATCTTTTTGGTATGTCTTCCTTTGTACATATATAAGCTCTGCTTCATTTCATTTTTGCGGATCAGCATATTTTCAAAGCCGCCCTCTTCGTCATAATTTAAAATATAGGAAAGGAAGAAATTTGAGATAGCCTTAGTGGTGGTTCTCGGCATTCTTGAAGTAAGATTGGGAAGTCCGCAATGGATTACCCCATGCTTGATGATATAAGGATCATCCATAGTCGTTAATTCGGAGGTTTCTATAACCTTACCATTGTCTATCGTAATATCGATGATGACACTGCCTTTTTTCATTTTCATGACCATATCTTCAGTCACAATAGGGGTCATATTTAATCTTGGAAGTGCTCCAATAACTACGTCAGCACGTCTTAAACTTTTGCTGAGTTCTTTAGGATCAATAATAGAAGTCGGCACGCGGCTGTCTACCATGGTGTGAAGTCTTCTTAACTTTGATAATGAGTTGTCGAATACTTTGACACTTGCTCCCAGACCAATAGCTGCTTTTGTAGCAAATTCACCTACAATTCCAGCACCGAGGATCACTACTTCAGCGGGCCTTACTCCTGTAATTCCTCCCAGCATTAATCCATTGGACAGGGCTAATAATTCTGAAGCATATAAAATAGAAACGGTTCCTGCAATTTCACCGATAAGTCTTACCAATGCAAGCTGTTTGTATTCATCTACGATAAACTCAAAGGCAATGGCATTTATTTTTTTTTCTGCAAGCTTAAGGAAGTACTCCTTATCTCTTAGGTTGATCTGAAGCGCTGAAACCATATAAGTATTAGGCTTCATATAATCAATCTCATCCAAAGTAGGAGGGTTGATTTTCAAAATCAAATCCTGCCCGAATGCTTCTTTAGGATCATTGGTAATTTTTGCTCCAGATTCAGAATACTGTAAATCTGTAAAAAACGAACCTTCTCCGGCCCCAGCTTCTATGATAATCTCATGACCGTGCTCTACCAATACCTGTACAGCGTCAGGAGTAATGCAGGTTCTCCTTTCGTTGAGACAGGTTTCCTTAGGAATTCCAATACTGAACTGTTTTCCCTTCTTTATAACCTCCAATTTTTCTTCTTTCGGCATCAATTCTTCTTCTGTGAAAGGAGTAAAAATGTTTGTGCTCATCCTTAAATTAAATTATGTCTTACAGATTGTTATTTTAATACTGAATTAATAAGCAAAGATACATAATATTTACTCGAATGAAACTTCTCTGTTTTCACCTGTGTTCACAATACTCATTGTGTGGTAGTTGAGCCCGTAAAGCTCTTCTTCATACACTTCAGGCCATTCAATAATACATAGAAAAGAGTTATCAAGATATTCCTCGATCCCAATATCATATACTTCTTCAATGTTTTTTAAGCGGTAAAGATCAAAATGGAATACTTTTCCTTTAGAAGTATTGTACTCGTTAACGATGGAATAGGTAGGAGAACTTACTTCATCCTCACTTCCCAGGTTTTTAAGCAAAAATTGGGAGAAAGTGGTCTTTCCCGCTCCTAGGTTTCCTTTAAGAAGAAGGATATTATGTTTTAGTTCAGGAAGGATGCGGTTAACAACTTCCTGCCAGTCTTCGATTGTATGTATAGTGAATTGCATAAGCTTATTTGTTTGCAAAAATAATCATAAAACAGTCGATATATATAACTAGTTATATAATTGTAAGGTTTTTTTTTATGTGTATTTTTGTAGCATGATTTCTAAACAGACCATTGATAAAATATTCTCCACAATCCGCGTTGAAGAGATTGTAGGTGAATATGTGCAGTTGAAAAGAGCAGGGTCTAATTTTAAGGGACTCAGCCCATTTCATGAAGAAAAGTCTCCCAGTTTTGTTGTTTCGCCAAGCAAGCAGATCTGGAAGGATTTCTCTACCGGAAAAGGAGGGACTGCTATCTCTTTCCTAATGGAAATCGAGAACTTCACTTATCCTGAGGCCCTTCGTCATGCCGCTAAGAAATACGGAATTGAAATTGAAGAAGATCTGCGTGAAATTTCTGAGGAAGCAAAACATGCCCAGACAGAAAAAGATCTATTGTATAAGATTCATGAAGTGGCCAATACGTATTTTCAGGAAATTCTTTGGGAGGATCAGGAAGGAAGAAGTATAGGACTTGCTTATTTTAAAGAAAGAGAACTTAAGGATGATATCATTAAGAAATTCCAGCTTGGATATTCTCCTGAAAAGAAAAACGCTTTTACTGCGTATGCTCTTGAGAAAGGATATACTAAGGAAATCCTTGAAAAATCCGGACTGTCTATTTTCCCGGAAAATACTCCTGCGGGAGTCGATAGATTCCGTGAAAGAGTAATCTTCCCGATTCATAGTTTTTCAGGGAGGGTTTTAGGTTTTGGAGCCAGAATTCTTAAGAATAATGTAAAAACAGCGAAATATCTCAACTCACCGGAAACGGAGATCTATCATAAATCCAATGTTCTTTATGGATTAAACCAAAGCAAGCAGGCTATTTCAAGAAAGAATGGCTGTCTTTTGGTGGAAGGATATATGGATGTGATTTCCCTTCACATGTCCGGAATTGAAAACGTTGTAGCAAGTTCGGGAACTTCGCTGACTACAGAACAGATTAAACTCATCAAGAGGCTTACGGAAAATGTAACCATTCTCTTCGACGGAGATAATGCTGGTATCAAAGCCAGTTTCCGAAGCATTGATATGCTGCTGACGGAAGGGATGAACATTCGTGTTTTGCTTTTCCCTGATGGTGATGATCCGGATTCCTTTGCCAGAAAACATCCGCAGGAATATGTAGAAAAGTATATAGAAAATGAAGCGATGGATTTCATTGACTTTAAAGCGGAAATTCTGTTACGGGATGTTGGAAATGATACTATCAAAAAGGCTGAGGCCATCCGTGACATTGTAAAATCGGTTTCTTTCGTACAAAACGCACTGAAAAGAGAGGTGTATTTGAAAGAGGTTTCCAATAAATTCGGTCTTTCTGAGCAGAGTCTTTTCAATGAGCTGGATGTTCAAAAACAGATTACCCAAAATCAAACCCATCATGTTCAGCAACAACAGAAGGAAAAAGTAGCTCCGAAGCTGGAGATCGTTCCCTTGGATCAGGAAAAAGAAGATCCTTTTTTGTTTGATGTTCTGTTTATGGAGAATAAGCTGGTGGATCACATGCTGATGTTTGGTGATGTAGTGTTGAAAAGAAAAAATGAGAACAATGAAGAATATCAGATTACGGTAATTGAAGAAATTCTTCATCATTTTGAAGAGGAGCAGTATACATTTTTAGTCAAAGAAAATGAGATCATTATCAACCAGGTAAGAGAGGGTATTCAGAAAGATGAGCTGAGAAGTGGAAACTTTTTTGTATCTTTTATGGATGAAGACATTACGACAAAGGTTGTAGATGCTTTGATGCCGCTGGATGAACTGGAAAACTGGGCATCAAGAAATATTTATCCGCCTAATTATGGAGATAAAGTCGCAGATCAGATTCAAGGGGATGTTTTACTGCACAAATACAGATATATTGATTATCTGATTACAGAAACAGCGAAGGAACTGGACCAATACAGCAGCACTGATGAAGTAAAATATTATGAACTGATTAAAAAAATCACTCTGCTGAAACAAGCTTCTATCAGATTAAGTAATATTATTGAATATTCCCCGATTAAAGGAATCTATGTCAATAGAAAAAGATAGTTTAAAGACAAAAGGAGTCAGTAATCTATGACAAAAAGTCCTATAAAATTTTAGGAATAAATATTGTAATTTAAACATCGAAAATATTATTAAAATAATACATAATACAAATATGGACATTAAAAAGGAATTCAGAGATTTCTCTGTAAAACATTTAGGAAACAACGGTTTGGCTACCGATCAGTATATGGGAATGTATGGCCCAACGAACTTAACTCCGTACATCATGGAAGAGAGAAGATTAAACGTTGCTCAAATGGACGTTTTCTCCCGTTTGATGATGGACAGAATTATCTTCCTTGGAACTGGAATTGACGATCAGGTAGCGAATATCGTTACGGCTCAGCTTTTATTCTTAGAAAGTGCAGATCCGTCTAAAGATATTCAAATCTACATCAACTCTCCTGGTGGAAGTGTATATGCGGGATTAGGTATTTATGACACAATGCAGATCATTAAACCGGATGTAGCTACTATCTGTACAGGTATGGCTGCTTCAATGGGAGCTGTATTATTGGTTGCAGGAGAAAAAGGAAAACGTTCTGCGCTTAAACATTCAAGAGTAATGATTCACCAGCCTTCAGGAGGTGCTCAGGGAGTTGCTTCTGATATGGAGATCAACTTAAGAGAAATGTTAAAATTAAAGCAGGAGCTTTATGATATTATCGCTCACCACTCAGGACAAACTTATGAGTGGGTAGAGAAATCTTCTGACAGAGATTACTGGATGACTTCTGAAGAAGCTAAGAGCTATGGAATGGTAGACGAAGTTCTTCAAAGAGCAGAGAAAAAATAATTGATATTACATCATAATGAAAAACGCATCCGAATTGGATGCGTTTTTTGTTTTAGCCAAAGCTGAACGAATTTCTATAACGAAGAAAATAATAATTGAAGACGTAATATTCCCCTCCTCTGGAGGGGTGTCAAATCGTAGATTTGACAGGGTGGTTAAACAATTCCCTCTCTACTTCTTCACAACCTTATGCAGGGAAGAACCATTTTTCGTCTTAATCTCTACCCAATATATGCCAGTATTTAGAGATCTAATATTAATCTTCGTTGACTGGGAAGTCATTACTTTCTGTCCTAAAGAAGAATAGATCGTAACCTCTCTGATATTTTCAGAAGTTTCAATCTGAATGAAATCACTTGTTGGATTAGGGTAAATGTTGAATGATGCTTTCTTATATACAGAGGCAACAGACAATGTTGCATTACTTGCTTCAGTAGGAGTGAAAGGTCTTCTCTCTCCAAAGCTTAATCCCAGCCATGTATTGTTGTTCAGTTGAATCTGGCTAAGATCATCTTTTTTCTGCCAGCTTGAAAGATCTTTTCCGGAATATAATTTCCAATTTTCTGCTCCGGAGTTGGTTCCTGTGAAAGTATTTAATGACAGGCTGGAAACCTGATTATTGCTTGAAGTAAAATTGAAATAAGGGGCCTGAGTTTGAATAAGCTGTAGTGCCTGTTCCGCTGTTAAGATACCATTATATTGAATTCCAAAAGCAAAAGAATTGGCATTACCATTAGAACTATGAGTCCCAAAATCTACTACAACAAGACTTCTGTTATTTCCGGTTCCAATCCAGTTGGTAATTTGGGATGAAGTATACCATTGAGAACTGTAAGCAGGAACTGGTGTTGATGGTGGTGTGTCGATGAAATCAAGACCATAAGTAATACCAAACCACAGCCCGTCTGTTAAAGTCGTATACCCTACGCCATTATTTTGATTGGACATATTTCCGGCATTTGATCCGGTCCAGGTAATCCAGTAATCATCTGTACTTGGAGTATGGTGATTGTATTTGAAACTGTACAGAAATCCTGAAGGAATGTCAGCCTCTATTTTAGGTTCTGCAGCCACAATCGCATTGATCATGTCTTCGGCTGTTAAATTATTATCATCAAAACGATAGCCCCATGCATAAGATTTAGGAGTATTATTATCATTGAAATCGGCAATGAAATAAGCCTTTTTAGAACCGGTTCCCACCCAAAACTTAATATCGTTTTCTGTGAATTGAGCAAAGAAAAACTGCGTACAAAGCAGTAAGAAAAAAAGATAGATTTTTCTCATAATATAATTAAATTAAAGTTTTATTCCCGAAACTTATTTATCTACAGGATGGTTCATCATCCTGAAACTAAACGCGTATTTAAGGCAGGTCTCCTGGCTCGCATCCTACAGCTAACCTTCCCGGATCTTAGCCCAGTGGTATTATTAATAGCTATAGGTAAAACAGCTTACAGTTGCGGGTACAGCTCAAGATTTGAATAATATTCTCACTTGATTCCCTATTGTGAACAGTGTTCAACCTTAAAAACAGCGCAAATATATCATATAAATTTTTGATGTCTATTTTGTGAATTATATATCAGTTTTCAATTTTTCCTGATATTGAACTATATTTTTAAGGATGGATTTTACTAATTGATAATAAATTGGATTTTTTATTTTGAATTTTATGAGTTAAATTCATGTTTTTGTTGTTTATGTTGAATTCATCTTAGAATTCTATTGTTAAAATACAATTATCATTGTATTCAAGATCAGTTTACAATCAATTTATACTTTCGCGCCATAAAAGTTACTATGAAAAGAATACTATTATCTGCTTTGATGATGACTGCCTTGTGGTCATGCAAAGATGATGACAACAATATCAATAATTCGGATATTAATTATTCTAAACTTCCGCAGGAGTTTCCATTTTCAAAACTGGCAACAATAAACGGAGTAGATGTCATTAATGGTGGATTCGGATCCGGAGCGGCAGCTCATCCCACAAGAAAAGGTGAGTTTTATGTTATTACAGACCGTGGCCCGAATACAGATTATCAGAACGGGAAAAAGTTTTTAACACCTGATTTTACTCCTACCATTATGCATTTTAAAATTAATGCAGAAGGAAAAGTAGAAGTGATTAAATATATTAAGCTTAAAAATCCATCCGGACAGTCTATTACCGGACTTCCAAACCCTATAGGAATGGGAAGTACAGGTGAAGTGGCTTATGATGCTGCAGGAAATGTTCTGGGTACGGATAAATATGGTTTAGACAGTGAAAGTATTGTGGCTGCACCAGACGGTACATTTTGGGTTTCTGATGAATATGGCCCTCATATTGTTCATTACAGTGCTGATGGAGTAGAACTGGAAAGAATAAGTCCGATTGGGGTAAATACAGGAAATAGAAAATTACCAGCAGTGCTGGCTAAAAGACGAGCGAACAGAGGAATGGAAGGTCTTTGTATGACTCCTGACGGAAAAACATTGGTGGGAACAATGCAATCGATGATGTTGGTTCCATCAAAAGCTTTGGCAACAAATACCACTTTAACGAGAATTGTAACTTTCGATACCATTACAGGGCAAACGAAACAATATGTTTATAAACAGGATGGAGGAGCTTCTGATTCGGTGTGTGATATTACAGCATTAGGGAATAATGAATTTCTTGTCATTGAAAGAGATAGTAATTTCGGAACACAGGGTGGAATTAAAAAGGTGTACAGAATCAATCTAAGCGATGCTACAGATGTAACCGGAACAGACCTTGCTGCGGTAGATGGAATGAAGGTGAACGGAAAAGCTTTGGAACAATGTACCTGGGATGAGCTTACCAATGCAGGAATTAAACCTGTTACTAAAAAACTAGCTGTAGACCTTGTTGCAAAGCTTGGCTATGAACATGATAAATTTGAGGGAATTGTTTATTTAGGAAATAATAAACTGGCTGTTTTCAATGATGACGATTTTGGAGTAGTAGATGATGGAAACGGGAATCCTAAGGCAAAGATACTGCCTAAAACGGGTAAGGTTGATAAAGGAACTATGTATATAGTCGATATTCAATAATTAGATTTTTTTAACGGAAAACGGCGGAATTTATTCTGCCGTTTTTTATTGTATACTATTGTATAATTCAATAGCAACGGGCTTTAGCTTCTTGAAAAAGAATTCTCTTTTTTAGGAGTGGCTTTCCATTTTATTTGCTATTCCGAAATAATTTTTCAGATTAGGTTTTCAGGTTTTTTGTCATTCGAAGGGATCTAAACTATGATTTTTGGATAGCAATGTGGAGATTCTTCCTTCGTCAGAAATCGAAGATTCGACGTAGTCAATGACAAACAGGACGTTTTTCTTGTGTAAAATTGAATAGGTCATAGAATATATTCAATAGAAACGGGCTTTAGCCCGTTTAAAAAATAGGAACATAAACTCATCGGCTTAGCCAAAACCTATAATAAAAGCCCTTGAAAACTAGTTCCAAGGGCTTTATTTCCTATATTGTTCTTCTCAATTAGTTGAAAGCTTCAATAATCTTAGAGAAATCCTCTAATTTTAAAGCAGCACCTCCAATCAGACCTCCGTCAATATCAGGCTGAGAGAAGATTTCTTTCGCATTATCGGGTTTCACAGAACCTCCGTAAAGGATAGAAACCTCATCAGCTACTTCCTGTCCGTATTTAGCAGCAATGATATTTCTGATGTGTGCATGAATTTCCTGAGCTTGCTCCGGGCTTGCTGTTTCTCCAGTTCCGATAGCCCAAACCGGTTCGTAAGCGATCACAACTTTTTTGATTTCTTCAGCAGAAAGGCTGAAAAGAGCGACTTCAGTTTGGTTTTTCACTACTTCAAGGTGTTGTCCTGCTTTTCTTTGCTCAAGAGTTTCTCCGTTACAATAGATTGGAGTAAGACCTTTATCTAATGCTAATTTTACTTTTCTGTTGCAGTGAGAATCTGTTTCTCCGTGGTATTGTCTTCTTTCAGAGTGCCCGATCAATGAACCTGTAGCATCGATAGATTCTAACATATCAGCAGAGATTTCTCCTGTGTAGGCCCCGCTTTCGTGCTCGCTCATATCCTGAGAAAATACTCCGATTTCATCCTTCTCAAAGATATCTTTAGCCATCATTAAGTATAAAGATGGTGGAGCGATCCAAACTTCACAGTTGGTAGCATTATTGTTTTTATAGCTTAGCAATTGAATCATTAATTGTTGTGCATCAATTACATTTTTGTTCATTTTCCAGTTGCCTGCAACTATTTTTCTTCTCATAAGATTTATATATTGATTTATTTTACTTTTTAGTTAAATTCATTCTTTGAATCTGCGTTATCTGCAAAATCTGCGTGCATTATTTTTTCTCTCGCAGATTAGTTTGATTTCGCAGATTAATGTAGTCATAATAGATTTTTACAGATTATTGACCACTCTTTTTATATTACCTAAAATATTGGTTGTATTAAAGTTAATTAATAGTCCCAGTTTCTTGTCAGACAATCTCAAATAAGTATATAATTGTTTATAATAAACATTATCCAACTCTTTTACAGATTTTAATTCTAAAGTAACTTTATCTTCCACTAAAATGTCAATTTTAAAATTGATATCAAATTTTTTATTGTCATAATAAACAGGAAGTAAAACTTCAGATTTAACGCTCAATCCATTTTCTTCTAATTCGTAGATGAGAATTTTTTGATACACAGATTCCAGTAAACCAGGACCTAGCTGATTATAAACTTTGAAAACAGACTTTCGTACAATATATGAAATTTCATTTTCTGTCATAAAGTATCGATCTGCGTTATCTGCAAAATTTGCGAGAGCTTTATTTATTAATCCCTTCCAATTTAAACATGAAAGCATACACCAAAGCAAGGTCCTTCAGATAATCAAATCTTCCGGAAGCTCCACCATGGCCATAGTCCATGTCTGTTTTTAATAATAAGACGTTTTTATCCGTTTTCATATCTCTTAGTTTAGCGACCCATTTTGCAGGTTCAAAATACTGGACCTGAGAATCATGCAGTCCTGTTGTTACCAATAGATTCGGATAATTTTTCTTTTCTATATTTTCGTACGGAGAATAAGATTTCATATAGAAATAAGCCTCTTTATTGTTTGGATTCCCCCATTCGTCATATTCGTTGGTTGTCAAAGGAATACTGGTGTCAAGCATGGTATTGACAACATCTACAAAAGGAACTTGTGAAATAACACCATTCCAAAGGCTAGGGCTCATATTCGCTATAGCACCCATTAAAAGTCCTCCGGCACTTCCGCCCTGAGCATATAAATGTTTAGGTGATGTATATTTTTCTTTCACAAGATATTCTCCGGCGTCAATGAAATCGGTAAAGGTGTTTTTCTTTTTCATCATTTTCCCGTCTTCATACCATTGTCTTCCCATTTCCTGGCCGCCGCGAATGTGAGCAATAGCATAGGCAAAACCTCTGTCCAGAAGACTCAGTCTTGTGCTGCTGAATGTAGCATCCATAGAACTTCCGTACGAACCGTAAGCATAAAGAAGAAGCGGATTGTTTCCTTCTTTTTTCAATCCTTTTTTGTAAACAATGGATATTGGAATCTGGGTTCCGTCTTTTGCTGTAGCAAAAAGCCTTTCCGTTGTATAAAGATCTTTGTTGTAGCCGCCCAGAACTTCCTGTTGCTTCAAAAGACTTCTTTTACCTGTTTTTAAATCCTGTTCATACTGAGAACTCGGTGTAATCATGGAAGTATATCCGAAGCGGAAATTATCTGTGTTATACTCTGGATTTCCTGATGGATAAACGGTGTAAGCAGCTTCATCAAATTTCAGAAAGTCTTTTTTACCTGTTTTTCTATCATAGATCACCAATTGAGAAAGCCCGTTCTGTCTTTCACTGAATACCAAATAATTCTTAAACTCGGTAATTCCTTCCATCAGAACCTCTTTTCTGTGAGGAATAAAATCTTTCCAATTCTCAACACCTGTTTTGTTTAAAGGAGTTTCTACAACTTTAAAGTTAAGAGCATCCTTATTGGTGGTAATCAAAAATTTATCCTCCAGAGGAGTGACATCGTACAGTACATCTTTTATTCTAGGCTGAAAAACCTTAAATGTTCCATTGGAATCATTGGCATCAAGATACCTGGTTTCGGAAGAAGTGGTAGCCTGAGAATAGATCATGATGAATTTCTCATTCTTGGATTTTCCTACACCAATATAGTTGGTTTTATCCTTTTCCTCATATACCAGGGCATCCTTTGAAGAATCAGTTCCCAGGGTATGTCTGAAAATCTTTTCCGTTAAAAGAGTTTCAGGGTTTTTGGAAGTATAAAATATTGTTTTGTTATCATTCGCCCATGTGGCTGATCCTGTTGTATTTTTAATACCCAGATCAATGGTTTTTCCTGTTGACAGATCTTTTAAAAATAATTTATATTGTCTTCTGGATACATCATCCACACCATAAATCATTTTTGTATTATCTGGACTGATACTGAAACCTGAAGCAGAATAATAGGAATGACCCTCAGCCTGTTGATCTACATCCAGAAGAATTTCTTCAGGAGCGGTCAGGCTTCCTTTTTTTCTGCAATATTTAAAATACTGTTTTCCAGCTTCTGTACGGGTGTAATAATAATATCCGTTTTTAAAAACCGGGACAGATTCGTCCTTCTCTTTGATTCTGGCTTTCATCTCCTGGAAAAGCTTTTCTCTGAAAGGTTCAGTATCTTTCATCATGCCTTCCCAATAGGTATTTTCGGCCTTTAAATAATCAACAACTTTGGTAGAATCTTTTCCTTTTTTAAAATAATCGATCATCCAGTAATAAGGATCATTGACCTTATCACCATGAATCTCTCTGATGTGTTCCTGCTTTTCTGCGACAGGAGCTTTCAGATCCGGAAATTTCTGAGATTGAAATGTAGATGCACTCATTACTAATAGTCCTAGATAAATTTTTTTCATGGTATTTTTTTGATGTGAGGAGAAATTATAATCCCCATAAGTTTTTCAGTAAAACATAGAAGGTATGTTCTTCTTCAGTGACCTTATTGTCTGCTTTAATCAGAGACTTGGCAAACTGAGTAAATTTTATACGCTCATCTTCTGTAGAATCTTCAAGGAAACATCTTCCATGAAATTCAAAATGATCTTTCCATTCTTCAGGCTGTAAAACAGCAAGAGTTTCCAGCTCATTGTCAAGGTTCATTCGGAATGGGAACTCATCTGCCAGATATTGCTGTACCAGCATTCCTTCTTCAGGAGCAAATTCTCCGTCTACAGAAGAAAGGATCATTAATAAATGGTAACCGGCGATTGATTTATTTGATTTTTGCATGTTTTAATATTTTTTTACTAGATAGTCTAAGTTATTTTCTTCTAAAATTTTGTCAAGGTATTTACCTCTGCTGCTGTATGCTCTTTGGTAAGGAGCAAATCTTTCAGCAACTTCGTTGAATTCTTTATTCAGCTGGATGAGTTCCTTAATCTCATTTTCATTCAGTGTTTTTTGAGAAAACAAGGTGTTGAAATGTATTAATTTTTTTACAGCAATTTCTTTCCTTACAATGTCTTCTTCAGTAGAATTGATGGTACATATTCCATATATACCGTTACAATAAGCTTCCCATTCACTCTCAAAGATCTCTTCAAGTTTTTCCTGATCATTATTAAAAGCATTATGATAGGCAAAATTTTTGTGGGGATGCTTCATGAGATTCTGAATGAATTTTTCTCTGAATTCTGCTTTATATTCATGGGAATCTTTCTTTTCTTTATTCTTCTGAATCAATGAAACACAGTTTTTACTAAAGTACTTCTCCGTAACTTCAGTTTGAAATTCATCATTAAGGGGAGAGGTGATCTTTATACTTCTGGTGACCACATAAGAAGCTTCCGGAACCAGGTGATTTTGAATAAGTGCATTCAGTTTATCCTTCGTAATTTCCGTTATATCACATAGTTTTTCTTCTGTAATATAATTTCCGCTGATGTATTCAAAATTTGATTCCATAATTTGGCTTACTTAATATAATCTTTAGCAGGCTGCTTGTCAATAATTTTTCCGTTTTGAAGAACCAGTACAAAAGGGTTGCTTCTTGCAATGGTTTTAATGGCAGTACCATCCATCATTGCATTTTTAATGGTTTTAAAAGTATTCTGATCTGTTGAAACGCCATAGATAAGTGTTCCCTTCTGTGCATTTACTTTAGCTTCTACTTTTTGAAGAAGATCTGCAGAAACCTCTTTCGGGTGATAAGAAAATACAAGAATTGCTTTTGGAGCTTTGATGATTTCATCGGTAAGTTCCATTCCTGTAGGATCTTCAATCTTGAATTTTACAATCTCAGATTTATAGCCTTCTTTTACAAGAACAGATTCATTTTTCCCATCTTCAATTTTCCAAGGCGAGCCTTCTGCCCAGTACTTTGTTTCTTTGATGTATTCATCCTGATTCACCTTTATAACCTCACCTGTTTTTTGATTTTTCAGGGAATAAAAAGTCTTGTATTCAGAAGGGTTTTTATTGATCTTTTCTTTCTCACCTTTGATGTCTGTTCCTATCTTATAATCACGGAAGTCAATCATCGGTTCATGCATAATTCCCTGAGCCATAATGTAGATCATGACCAAAGAAAAAGCAGCGAAAATATAATATTTAAACTTCCCTGTAGATTCTTTTCTGCTGCTGCCGTATTCATCCGTTTTACGGAAATCTTTTTTGTACAGGATAAACAAAATGATCAGCCCTACAAGAAGAGCAACATCTTTAAAGAAACTTTGCCAAGGTGTAAATTTAATAGCATCTCCGAAACATCCACAATCCGTTACTACATTGAAATAAGCGGAGTAGAACGTAAGGAAACCAAAGAATATACAAAGAGCGATCAAAGCTGATAAGGTAAATTTAAGCTTCATTTTCAGCAACAGCATAAATCCAAGGAAAAGCTCCAGTACAACAACGATAATTGAAAACAGCAGGGCAAATTTTTCAAAAAACGGCATATTGAAGACTGCAGGTGAAAAATATTCTTCCATTTTGAAAGAGAATCCTACCAGATCCACAGCTTTTACAAAACCTGAAAGGATAAAAATGACAGCGATAATAAAGCGTAATAAACCTTTGATCATGTTAAATAGTTTTGGGTTCGAATTGGTTTTTTTGTTCAGAGAATTTAATCAGGCAGAAAACAGCATAATTCAACATATCGAAATAGTTGGCATCAAGGCCTTCTGAAACGATCGTTTTTCCTTGATTATCTTCAATCTGTTTGGTTCTTAATACTTTTTGGTAAATAAGATCTGTAATGGAAGAGATTCTCATATCTCTCCACGCTTCCCCATAATCATGGTTTTTTCTTTCCATTAAAGCTTGGGCTTCACGGGAATATTTGTCATACAGACTTAAAATTTCTTCCTTATTTTCATTAAAATCATTGGAAAGCCCCTTTTCAAGCTGAATAAGCCCAATGATAGAGTAGTTGACAATTGCGATAAATTCATCCTCTTCACTCTCATCCACCATTTTTACATCAGTCATTTGCAGTGTACGGATTCTGTTGACTTTGATATAAATCTGATCCGTAATGGAACTTGGTCTCAAAACCCTCCACGCAGGTCCGTAATCCTGTAATTTTTTACTGAAAAGATCACGACACTGACTGATAACTTTCTCGAACTGTACTGATGTTTTTGACATAAAATTTCTTAATCTTCCAAATATACGAATTCGGTTTTGTTTATGAAACGAGTCTGAGGGGAATCATGTTTGAGAGTTGCAGGGTTTTAGAGTAGGAGTGTAGGAGAGTGTGAGAGTATCGAGTGGAAATAAGTAATTAGAGATCTGATTTCTGGACATTAGCTTCCCAATCCAAGTGCAAATCACTAATTTTGTAGTACATAAAATCATTTATAGACTCTTTATGCGTTCAAACCCTCAAACTCTCAAACTCTCAAACTCTCAAACCCATTCTATCAACTGCAATGGCAGGCTAGTACAATTAGACACTCCAAAGATCATGGGAATCCTGAATTTGACGCCGGATTCATTCTCAGATGGTGGGGAATTTAATGATGAAAAACGGGCATTGGAACATGCTGAAAAACTGATGAAAGAAGGAGCAGAAATTCTCGATATCGGGCCACAATCTACCCGTCCTAATGCTGAGTTTTTGACCAGTGAAGAAGAAATTAAAAGAATTGGAAATGTGATCTCTAAGATCAAAAAAGAATTTCCAGAAACCTTGATTTCTTTAGATACATTTTATGCTGAAACAGTACAATTTGGATTCAATGAAGGAATAGACATGATTAATGATATTTCAGGAGGGCAATATGATGAAAAAATGTTTGATACAGCAGCAGAAACTCAGCTTCCTTACATTTTGATGCATGTCAATCCTTCCTATGAAACCATGCATGATAAAATTAGGTTTGAAGATATAACATTAGAGGTCAACAGATACTTTTCTGAAAAGACTAATGAGCTGTTGCAAAAAGGAGTAAAAGACATCATTTTAGATCCCGGTTTTGGCTTTGGAAAAACTGTAGAAGATCAGATGAAAATGATCAATGAGGTTGAATATCTTGGATTTGGAAAATTTCCCTTATTAATAGGTATTTCAAGAAAATCATTTATCTATAAACCGCTTGGAAAATCTCCGCTTGACATCAATGAAGAAACGCAGAAATTACACCTAAAAGTTCTGGAACAAGGAGCTAAAATTTTGAGAGTTCATGATGTGGCTCAAGCAAAGGAAACCCTTAATCAATTTTTACAAAAAAAATAAAAAGTGCTAAAAAAACTTGTGGGTTTTTAAAAAGTTTATACATTTGCAGTATGAATTTTACGAATCAGAAAAATATTATGGTCATTTCTATTGCAGCTGTTGTCATTTACAACAGTCAGGAAACGGCATGTTAAAATAGATTTTTCTTAAATTATATAAGCCGTTTCATTTTGAAGCGGCTTTTTTTTATTTTAATTTTTTAGAGTACAATTATGTATCAGTTATTCGCAGTAATTATTATCGTCATTATTATTCCCTTACGCTTGTGAGACGGAAGATGTATGACTGTACATATATTGAGCCCTCTCACAGTGTGAGAGGGCTTTTTTTATTCCTGATTTTTAAATTTTAACCCACTATAACATGTATTACAACGACGACACGGTCATCTATTTTGATGGAAACTTTATGAAGGCTAAAGACGCTGGAACTAATCTTTACGGGCAGTCTCTTCACTACGGATATTCAGTTTTTGAAGGAATTAAATCTTACAGGACAGCTCATGGAACCAGGATTTTTAAAGCAAAAGAACATTATGAAAGATTGAAAAGATCCGCAGAACTGATGCATATTCCCTTCGAATATTCAGTAGATCAGCTTACAGATCTTACTTACGAGCTGTTGGAAAAAAATGGTTTTACAGATGCTTATATCCGCCCTTTGGTAACCTGTTCACCCAATATGTCCCTTTCAAAAGGCAAAGAATCTTACTTATCTCTCCTGGCTTGGGAATGGAGCAACGGTTATCTGGCAGATAAAATGAAAATCATGACTTCTCCTTTCCAACGTCCTAATCCCAAAGCTTTCAAGGTAGAAGCTAAAGTAGGCGGACATTATGTAAACTCCATTTTAGCTTGCCAGGATGCCAAAGATAAAGGGTATGATGAAGCCTTGGTACTGGATGAAAATGGAAATGTTGCAGAAAGCTCGGGTGCCAATGTTTTTTACGAAAAAGACGGAATATTATTTACCCCGGCAAAAGGCAGTATCCTTCCAGGAATTACCCGTCAGACTGTCTTTGAAATATGTGATGAACTGAATATTCCGGTGAAGGAAACCTTCTTCAAACCCGAAGAAATGAGAGGGGCAGATGCCGCTTTTTTCTGTGGTACAGCCGCTGAAATTGTTGCACTGGATTCCCTGGATGATGTCCCTTTCAACAAACAATGGGAAGATACTGCAAGTGAAAAGGTACAACAGGCTTATTCAAAATTAGTGAGAGTTCTGTCATTGTAAATTTTAAAAATTTAAAACATTGATTATTAATTTATTACAATCTGTTTTTAAACAATTGGATATTGTAGTTTCAAAAAAACTGAGCATTGAAAAAATATTACAAGCTGTAGTTTTGAACCAAAATTAAAGAAAAAAAGAATCACTTAAACAGACTGGAAGATCAGCAAATGCAGGAAAATATGTTAAATAAATATTCAAAAACATTCACACAAAATAGTGAGCAGCCAGCGGCAAAAGCCATGTTATACGGAATTGGCTTTACAGAAGAAGATATGCACAAAGCACAGATCGGGATTGCAAGTATGGGGTATGATGGAAATACCTGTAACATGCACCTCAACGATCTGGCCAGAGTCGTCAAGAAAGGAACATGGGATCATGGATTGGCAGGGCTAATCTTTAATACGATTGGGGTAAGCGATGGGATGAGTAATGGAACTGATGGGATGCGCTATTCACTGGTAAGCCGTGATGTAATTGCAGACAGTATTGAAGCTATTTGTGGTGCCCAGTATTACGACGGATTGATTGCTTTGCCTGGTTGTGACAAGAATATGCCAGGAACAATCATCGCAATGGGAAGACTGAACAGACCTTCATTGATGGTATATGGCGGAACTATTGCCCCAGGATGTTACAAAGGTGAAACTTTGAATATTGTCTCTGCTTTTGAAGCCTTAGGAAAAAAGATCGCAGGAGAAATCACAGAAGAGGATTTTGATGGAGTGGTTAAAAATTCCTGTCCTGGTGCAGGTGCCTGTGGAGGGATGTATACTGCGAATACAATGGCATCTGCCATAGAAGCATTGGGAATGAGCCTTCCATATTCATCTTCTAATCCTGCTTTAAGCAAAGAAAAACAAGATGAATGCCTGGAAGCAGGAAAATATTTGAAGATTCTTCTTGAAAAAGATATCAAGCCTTCGGATATCATGACCCGTAAAGCTTTTGAAAATGCACTCCGTCTGATTGTGGTTTTAGGAGGCAGTACCAATGCGGTTCTTCACTTCATTGCAATGGCTAAAAGTGTGGGAGTATCTATTACCCAGGATGATTTTCAGGCAATGAGTGACTGCACCCCCGTTTTAGCTGACTTGAAACCAAGTGGGAAATATCTGATGCAGGACCTGTATGAACACGGAGGAATACCTGCTGTAATGAAATATCTATTGGAAAAAGGATTGTTACACGGAGACTGTTTAACTGTTACCGGAAAAACATTAGCTGAAAACTTAGAAGATGTTCCAACATTGGATTTTAATACCCAGAAAATTATAAGACCTCTATCGAATCCTATAAAACCAACCGGACATTTGAGAATTCTATACGGAAATCTTGCTGAAAAAGGAAGTGTTGCCAAGATAACAGGAAAAGAAGGAGAAAGGTTTGTTGGAAAAGCCCGCGTATTTGACGGGGAGAAGAACCTCATCAAAGGGATTGAAGATGGAACCGTACAGCATGGTGATGTGATTGTGATTCGTAATGAAGGGCCCAAAGGAGCTCCCGGAATGCCAGAAATGCTGAAACCTACAAGTGCTTTGATTGGTGCAGGGCTTGGAAGCAGTGTCGCTTTGATTACAGACGGAAGATTTAGCGGCGGAACTCATGGTTTTGTAGTAGGGCATATCACCCCTGAAGCTCATGAAGGTGGCTTAATCGCATTTGTAGAAGATAACGATCTCATAGAAATAGACGCTGTAAACAATACCATACAGCTTAAAGTTTCAGAAGAAGAGATTGAAAAAAGAAAACAAGGCTGGCAAAAACCTGCTTTAAAAGTGAAAAAAGGATTGCTTTATAAATATGCATTAACCGTATCATCCGCCGCTGAAGGCTGTGTAACGGATGAAATTTAAAATCAGAGAGTATGAAGAATTTAAATCAATCAACAGCTACAGAACTCAGCGGAAGCCGGATTATTCTTGAAGCCTTTCTACAGGAGGGCGTGAAAACAGTTTTCGGTTATCCCGGTGGTGCTATCATTCCCATTTACGATGCCCTTTATGATTACAAAGACGAGCTGGAGCATATTCTGGTTCGCCATGAGCAGGCGGCTGTACATGCAGCACAGGGGTTGGCCAGAGTTTCTGGGAAAGTAGGAGTGGTTATGGCAACGAGCGGTCCGGGAGCAACCAATTTAGTGACAGGTCTTGCAGATGCTTTATTAGACAATACTCCGTTGGTATGTATTACAGGACAGGTATTTGAACATCTTTTAGGAACAGATGCCTTCCAGGAAATTGATGTTATGAATGTCACCAGCCCTGTTACCAAATGGAATTATCAGGTAACGGATGCCCATGAACTTTCTGAAGTATTAGCTAAAGCATTTTATATTGCAAAATCTGGGCGTCCTGGGCCTGTTCTTATTGATGTGACGAAAAATGCCCAATTGCAGAAAGTTGAATACAAAGGATATTCTCCTTGCGACTCTTTGAGAAGTTATAAACCAGATCCTGCACTGTCGCTGGAACATATTGAACAGGCGGCAGAGCTTATTAATAAAGCAGAGCGTCCTTTCATCATTGCGGGACAGGGAATTATGCTTGGAAAAGCAGAACGTGAGTTTTTAGAATTTGCTGAAAAATCAGGAATTCCGGTAGCATGGACGGCTTTGGGAATAGGTGTTATTCCTACAAATCACCCACAGGCGGTAGGAATGGTAGGAATGCATGGAAATTATGGACCTAATATTTTAACCAATCAATGTGATGTGCTGATTGCTGTAGGAATGCGCTTCGATGATCGTGTGACCGGAAGATTAGATCAATATGCGAAACAGGCAAAAGTCATTCATTTTGACATTGACCGGTCAGAGATCAATAAAAATGTAAAGGCAGATGTTCCGGTTCTTGGAAACTGTAAAGAGACTTTACCGATTCTTACAGAGCTGATTGAAAAAAGAGAACATCCGGAATGGCATCAAAGATTTAAAGACTGTCTGGAAGTGGAAAACATCAATCTTATTAATGAAGAGCTGTATCCCAATGAAGAAGAACTGACGATGGGAGAGGTTATCAGATGTCTTAATGAAATGACGAAAGGAGAAGCAGTAATTGTAACGGATGTAGGTCAGCATCAGATGATCACGTGCAGGTATTCCAACTTCCAACACTCCCGGACTAATGTTACAAGTGGTGGATTGGGAACAATGGGATTCTGTCTTCCGGCAGCAATAGGAGCGGCTTATGGGGAACACAATCTTCCTGTTATTGCAGTAATGGGAGACGGAGGAGCTCAGATGAATATCCAGGAATTGGGAACAATCATGCAGTATCATCCTGAGGTTAAAATTCTAATTCTGAACAACAGTTATCTGGGAATGGTAAGACAGTGGCAGGAGCTTTTTCATGAAGAACGGTATTCTTCCGTAGACATCCAGAGTCCGGATTTTGTTCAGGTAGCAAACGGATATCATATTCCGGGAAGAAAGGTTAGTCAGAGAGAAGATTTGAAAGAAGCATTGGAGGAAATGCTTAGTCATCAAGGAGCCTTTCTGCTGGAGGTAATGACAGGCAAAAAACACAATGTATTTCCAATGATTCCCCAGGGAAAAAGTGTTTCAGAAATTGTATTGAATCATAAATAATAAAAATCAACAAAAATGAGAACAGAAAATAAAGAATATACCATAACAGCCTATACGGAGGATTGTTTGGGATTGATGAGCAGAATCAATGCTATTTTTTCAAGAAGGAGAATTTCTATAACCCATTTCAATATGGGGCCGTCTGAAACAGAGAATGTAAAAAAGTTTGTGATTACCATTAGAGAAACAGAAGAATCTGTTCAGAAGATCACCAGGCAAATGGAAAAACAGGTAGATGTATTGGAAGTTCATTATCATAAAAATCCATATCTCACAGCAATAGAATACGCTAGCTAAACATAACAAGGTAATTATATACAATACAGTTGCCTTATTATTATGAGTCTGTCATTCTGAATGTAACGAAGCGAAATGAATAATCTAAATTATATTATGAGATTCTTTCTTTGTCAGAAATCGAAGATTATCTCCTTTCAGTCGATGAATGTTATTTCGGCGTAGCCAATGAGAGTAGAGTAAAATTGTATATAGTCAACAAAATTAAAATAAACAACAAAATAAAATTATAGAAAATGGCAAAATTAAATTTCGGAGGAGTAGAAGAAAATGTAGTAACAAGAGAAGAGTTTCCACTCAATAAAGCTCAAGAAGTATTAAAAGATGAAGTGGTAGCCGTAATTGGTTATGGAGTGCAGGGGCCAGGGCAGGCTCTTAATCAAAAAGACAATGGAGTTAATGTAATCGTAGGGCAGAGAAAGAATTCTAAATCCTGGGATAAGGCTGTAGCAGACGGATTTGTACCTGGAGAAACCTTATTTGAAATAGAAGAAGCCTTAGAAAAAGGAACCATTATCTGCTATCTTCTGAGTGATGCAGCACAGATTGAATACTGGCCGAAGGTTAAGCAACATCTTACTCCTGGAAAAGCACTGTATTTCTCTCATGGTTTCGGAATTACTTTTAATGAACGTACGGGAATTGTTCCTCCGGCTGATGTAGATGTGTTTTTGGTAGCTCCGAAAGGATCAGGAACTTCATTGAGAAGAATGTTCCTTCAGGACAGAGGTTTGAACAGCAGCTTTGCCGTTTATCAGGATGCTACAGGAAAAGCAAGGGAAAGAGTAACAGCATTGGGAATTGCAATAGGAAGCGGATATTTATTTGAAACAGATTTTAAAAAAGAAGTATACAGCGATCTTGCCGGAGAAAGAGGAACGTTAATGGGAGCTGTACAGGGAATATTTGCTGCACAATATGATGTATTAAGGAAAAACGGGCACAGTCCTTCTGAAGCTTTCAATGAAACGGTGGAAGAACTTACTCAATCATTAATGCCTTTAGTCGCAGAAAATGGGATGGATTGGATGTATGCTAACTGCAGTACAACAGCCCAAAGAGGAGCATTGGATTGGTGGAAGCGTTTCAGAGATGCCACTTCTCCTTTATTTGAGGAATTGTATGATAATGTTGCCGCAGGAAATGAAGCCCAAAGATCAATTGACAGTAATAGCAAACCTGATTACAGAGAAAAATTAGAAGTAGAGTTAACAGAGTTAAGAGAAAGCGAAATGTGGCAAGCAGGAAAAACTGTACGAAGCCTGAGACCGGAGAACAATTAATATAAAAGAACAATGAGGACGGGAGAAACCTATTTATCTGTATTGGATACTGTTTACAAAGCAGCAGAAAGACTTAAAAATGTGTGTGTCAGAACGCCATTGGCTGTTAACAATAATTTATCAGGAATTTATAATGCTCAAATTCATTTTAAAAGAGAAGACCTTCAAAGGGTGAGATCTTATAAAATTCGTGGGGCTTATAACAAAATGTCTACCATGTCAAGAGAAGATATTTCCAGAGGGATTGTTTGTGCCAGTGCCGGTAATCATGCTCAGGGAGTTGCTTTCGCATGCAATACCATGCAAGTGAAAGGAACTATTTTCATGCCTTTACCTACACCGGGACAAAAACTGGAACAGGTTAGGATGTTTGGTGGAGACTATATTGATATTGTTCTGCATGGAGACACTTTTGATGAAGCAAAAGATGCGGCGATGAGGTTTTGTAATGAAAATAACGGAACATTCATTCATCCTTTTGATGATCCTGCGATTATTGCAGGCCAGGCGACAACTGCATTAGAGATTTTGGAACAGTCGGAAGAACCTATAGATTATCTTTTTGTACCGATCGGTGGTGGTGGATTAGCAGCTGGTGCTTGTTCTGTCTTTAAAGAATTATCTCCTCAAACCAAAATCATTGGAGTAGAACCTTCAGCGGCAGCAAGCATGAAAAAGGCTCTGGAAAATGGTAAACCCGTACATCTTGAAAAGATCAGTCGCTTTGTAGATGGTGCTGCTGTACAGCAGGTAGGAAATCTCACGTTTGAATTATGTAAAAATACTTTGTACGATGTAGTTACAGTAGAGGAGGGCCTCGTATGTGAAACCATTCTTTCCTTATATAATAAAGATGCAATTGTGGTAGAACCGGCAGGTGCCCTTTCCGTAGCCGCTTTAGAAAAATATAAAGATCAGATAGAAGGAAAAAATGTAGTCTGTATTATCAGTGGAAGCAATAATGATATTACCCGAATGGAAGAGATCAAAGAAAAAGCTTTACTATATGCGAACTTAAAGCACTATTTTCTAGTCAGGTTTCCACAGCGGCCGGGAGCATTGAAAACTTTTGTAATGGATGTGCTGGGGCCGAATGACGATATTACTTTTTTTGAATATACTCAGAAAAATTCAAAAGAAAAAGGAATTGCCGTAGTAGGAATTGCTCTGAAGCAAAAAGAAGATTTCACTCCCTTGATGGATAATATGAAAAAGCAGGATTTTTTTGTTAACTACCTCAACAATGATCCTTCTTTGATGAATTTGTTGATCTAATTATAAATACATCCACATTTTTATCAGCCACGAATGCACGAATAAAATTATGGCTGTAGTTAATCTATGTATCTATGTGGTTTAAAAAAATAACCACATAGTTACATAGAATTTTGTTGCTAAAAGAGTTGAAGTCATTCCCTATTATTTGCTGAAAATTATTAGTCTTCTAACTTCCTGTTCGTTATTCTGTAGAAATCTATACGACATATTCTGAAAGAGAAGTTGAGATTCTTCCTTCGTCAGAATGACAAACTATATGTTGATGTTTATATAAGAAGAAAATGATAGCACTCAACTAAAAATATTCATGCATTCGGGGGATTACTAAAAGAAAACTCCGGCTCACGAATGTGAGCCGGAGTTGGTCATTTTATCTTTCAAGCGTAAAATTTGAAATGACTTTCGGACGTTCAGCCTCATTGGCAACTTTCCAGGATGTTCTGTACATCCATTCTGTCATTTTATATAGTTTCTTGTAATTGATGTTTTCAGATTCATCCTGTGGAGTGTGATACTGATCATGCAGCACACTGGTGAAAAATATGGAAGGAATACCTACTTTAGCATATGGAAGATGATCGCTTCTGAAATAAAAATACTCAGCATGATTTGGAGAATCCCAATCTTTTAAATACTTGAATTTTGTACTTTCGTTATTAGCATCTTCAGCCATTTTTACAAGCTCTTCAGAGTTTTTATGCGGGGCATTTCCACCTAATAGTGCAGCTTCATTGTTATCGTTTCTTCCAATCATATCCCCATTCAGTACTGCTACAATATTCTCTTTCGGAACTACGGGATGGGAAGCATGCCATCTTGAACCTAATAATCCTCTTTCTTCAGCACCATGGAAAACAAACAGAATACTTCTTTTTCCCGGTTGTTTTTTGTAAGCTCTTGCCATGGCCAGCATTGCAACACAGGTACTTGCGTTATCATCAGCACCATTGTAAATCGTGTCGTTTTTTACAGGATGTCTGATTCCGTCGTGGTCCTGGTGCCCGCTCAACAGAACATATTCTTTTTTAAGAACAGGGTCTGTGCCTTCAATTTTCCCGATGATGTTTACTGAAGGATATTTGTACGTTTCCGTCATCAGGTTAAGAGCAACTTTAGGGTTGTTTTTTACCCAGGCAGCATTCTCTCTCTTGATCCAAAGAACAGGAATATTATTGGTGATTTTTTCTCTAAGCCCTTCTACACCATAGGTTCCTCTGGTCATTTGAGGAAGAACTTCCACCCAGCTTTTGTCTGAGATATCATCCGTAATAAAAATGATCGCTTTTGCTCCCAGCTCATTCGCTTTATTGTAATATTTTGTTCTTACAAATCCGGGATATCTTCTTACAAAGAGTGTCATTTCTTTATCAATGTTTTTGTCAGAAGCATTTACTGCAAGCACTTTTCCTTTAAGATTCAGTTTGGCAAGATCTTCAGGTTCCGTATTTCCTGCATAAACAATTTCAGCATCTATAGAAGCATTTACTGGCTCTGCCACAAGGAAATCCTTCCATAGTTTCAATGGAGTATCTCCGATTGTCAGGCTGCTTTGTGGAGTAGTCTGGTGTCTGTACATATCAAAAAACTGGAAAAAAGTACCATGGTCACCGGCAGGTTTCATCCCCGCTTCCTTGGCTTTGTCAGCCAGCCACATCGATACTTTTAACTCATCAAGTGTTCCTGCTTCTCGGCCCCAGAACTGATCTGCAGCCAATTCATACATATCCTTTCTGAGATCAGCTTCTTTGATCGCTGATACCAAAGGCTTTTGATAGCTTTGAGCATTTCCGATACTGAATACAAGAAGACCCAGTAAAGAAAAAATATAATTCTTATTCATTGGCTTTTAATTTAAACTGCTAAGCTTATCAGCAAACTGTTTGGAGAACTCTTTTCTGTCTTCTTCCAGTTTCTCTGCATCAGCTGGTAAAATATAGTTGAAAAGGATTTTACCTTCATGATCTAAAAATATGATTTCTTTTTCATTCCCATCAATCATCTGTGAGAAAATAGCCCACATGGAAGTATCTTTTAATTTTAATAACTCAAAAAAGCCCTCCGCTTTGATCTCTATTCTTTGCATGTTATTGTATGTATAATTTATTCTTGATTAAAATTCAAGGAATTTCAATTTAAACTGAATAGCAAAATTCTGTTTAAAGTGTGGCGTAGCATAATATCCCACTCTGTAAAATAACCCAAGGTTGAAATAGCTGGAAAGGAAGTTGTTCCATTCCAATCCTACCTCCTGATACAGGTGATCCAGTTTTTTAAACTTGAACTGGTGGTATTCCGGATGTTTCATATCACCAATCGTTCCACGCAGTACAAAATCAAAGCTGGAAACATTATGTCCAAAACTTTTAAAGTAAAATGGCAGTTTATGAGTGAAATAATAAGCAACAAATTTATCGTTATAATATTTTCCACCTTCTAAAGTAGCAAACCCAAGAAACGAAGTAAGGTTAAAATTAAAATCCTTGCCCGGAGAGGCAAGCCCGTTCATCGTAAAATTTTTCCAGATTGGAGCTTCTCCTAAAACAACTCCGCCATACAATCTGAAACCTGTTGTTCCGATTGCTGTTTTAAAATTATGAACAAAAAGAGCATCGAAACGGGAATAATTGAAACTTCCACCCGCCATTTTGTAACTCTGTTCATAATTGAAGTATAATTCAGGATATTTTTGATCAATCAGAGATTTTCCCTGAGGGGTCATAATATTAGTAGAATTCGGTGAATACTTTAATGTAAACAACGTATTGAAGTTCTTGAAAGAAGATCCGCCATCTCTGAACTGATAATCAAATTCGGCTTCCTCAATATTTCTTCTTACAGCAAGGGCTAAGGTAAGACCGTTTGTAACGTCATTCAGGTAAGATAATGAGGCGCCTTTAAAGTGGAAATACTTATCATTGTTCAGGTTATTTCCAAAGTTCATCATTCGCATTTTGAAATTCCAGAGTCTTCTGTAAAATTCCCCCGAAGCAGTCACATCATCATAAAAATCAAACCTGAAAAAGGAATTCTTTTCCAACGTTGTTTTGATATCGATTCCCATCCCGTATTTCCATCTTCTGTCTTTTACACCATAAGCAAAATAATAATCCGGAGAGAAATAAGGATTGAAGTTTTCATTGATCTTAGCCTTTAATCCCAATCGGAATCCTTCGTAGGAGTTATAATTGGCGATTTCATCTACAGCAAAATCCACAATACCAACTCTTATTTGCCCATTAAGCAATCCTGAAATGATTTGTGCTTTGCTGTCAATCTTATATCTCTTACCAAGACTGTCAATGGTTTTGTAAGTATTTTGTTCCCTTTCTGTAAGCGGCTCAGTTCTATATTGATTCAGAGAATGCCCGTCAATGCTTTTTACAGAGAAAGTATACCCTTTGAAATCCTGGGGTTTTTCTTCAATAGGGGAAGCAAAGTCAAAATATTTTGAAGTAAGAAACGCGTAAGTGCCAAAGCTTTTTTTATCTTTTTTGTCGGTATGTTCCTTATCGTCCATAGCCATTTTTCCCATTTTAAGCTTTGTAGTTTCATGGGCAAGGAACCATTTGTTGTTGTAAAAAATCCAGGTACTGGTGATAATACCGTCGTTCTTGTTTTTACTGAAGTTTTCAATTTTTTTGATCCCGTAAGTTTCAGTGTCAATATAGATGGCTCCTGTGTACTTTCTTTTTTTATCAGGATTTTTATAGTTCACCTCACGAAAACGGATGACAAAGTTTTTCCTTCCGTCAAGTTCTATAGTATCGGAAAGAAAATACCTGTAAAGACCTCTGTTTTCTGGTTTTACCTGCTCGGGAACAATATCTCTGTTACTTTGCTGAAGAGCAATCATTTCATAGACCGGCTGTTTCAGACCTGAAATTCTGTTATCAAGGATATTAATCTTTTCACCGTATTTTTTGGAATATAAAAACTCCTGGGCTCTTTCCCAAAGGAAGAGTTTGCTTTTCGCAAAAATTTTTCTTGCACTGATGTTATTCAGGGAGTCTTTTTCCCTCTTTTTCTTAAAAAAGTTTAAATCATTAAAATACTGATTGAATTGAGTCAGACTGTCCTGATCAATATCAAGGGAAATTTTTTCGTAAGATTTATAAGTGTAAGAACCTAAGCTTTTGGGAGAGTTTTCATTGAAGAGCTTATTTACCTTTTTCAGAATTTCCAAAGCTCTCGGATCACTTTTGTCTTCAATCACTACCGTTTCAATATTGGTGGTTTTTGAAGTTTTTTTGGTCAGGTAAACTTCCATACTGCTTTCTACAGTGGTTGTTTCCTTTTGGTATGATTCAGCTTCAACTTCTATGTTTTTGCACTCCGCTTTAAATTCAAGAATCCCCTGTGTGTTGGTATAGCCAAGAATGGTACTGCCACAGAAAATCTTAGCTTTTGAGACGGGTTTTTCACTGGCGGCATCTACAACTTTAATTTTAAGCTGTGAATACCCCAAAAAGCATATCAGGAAAAAAAATAATTGTAAACCCCTTTTCATGTAAAAAAACTAGGTCAAAATTAATAATATTTATTGTGGTAGAAAAGTTTTTAACACAGTATAACATTGATTTAATCTAAGATAGGGATTACTATTTTTCTAAAATACCCGTTGCAAAGTATACCTTTAGATGGTGTTTCTATATTTTCTGAAAAATTCCAATAAAAAAACTCCTGAATTCTATTTGTCCAGGAGTTTTTATCATTGTTTAGATCTTACATTATTTATTATCATCCAAAGCCTTCATAAATGCAATAATATCATCTATTTCAAGTTCTGTTAGCTGCAAAGGAGCATCAGAAAGTGTTTGGTTTTCTACCTTAAATCCGAAACCTTTTCCACCGCCTTTATTGTAAAAATTCATGACCTCTTTCAAGGTTTTATAACCTCCGTTGTGCATATAAGGAGCTGTTTTATGAATGTTTCTAAGAGTAGGTGTTTTGAAAGAATGCTGCAATGCCGCCACTGTTTCATGGAATTTTCCTCTTCCCAGATCATTGTCGAATGTTTTATTTTCTCCATTGATAGCTATTCCCAATACTTCCTGTTCTGTTTTTTTGAAATTGGGAGGGACAGTACCATTAAATAAAGGAAGAAAATGGCATATTGCACATTGTGCTTTCCCAACAAAAAGATTAAACCCACGTTTTTGACTTTCGCTCATTGCTGACTTATTTCCCTGCATATATTCATCAAAATTGGAATTGAACTTTGCTAAAGAACGTATATAACTTGCCAATACATTCTGAAGCTGCCATACCTCAGTTTTTTGTGAATGATAAATCTTTTTAAATGCAGCCTGATAGTTTTTATCTTGGTTAATTTTGGCAAGAATGATAGTTAAATCACCATGCATTTCTTCTTTGTTAGAGATAACATCCGAACTTTGTCCTTCAAGATCATCCTTTCTCATATCCCAAAATTGACCATGTTGAAATCCTGCATAGTTAAGAGATGGAGCATTTCTTGTAAGTTCCGAATTTTCAAGCGACATCGATTTTGCAAGCCCATCAGTAAAAGCTTTTTCGGGAATGTGGCACGTTGCACAGCTGCGGTTGTTATTATTTGATAACATATGATCATTAAAAAGCTGCTGTCCAAGAGTGGCTTTTTCTTCGGAATAAGCATACTCTTTTCCGGGATTGAAAGCATTAGGATTGAAAGCATTTTGAGAAAAAAAAGTAGCCGCATTTTTGTTTAATGCTGTCGTTACCTCTACATCAGGAATTTTTTCCTGATTTTTAAAATCAAGCATCAGGGCGGTGATCTTATTAAGGTGATCCGGTATAAAGTTTTTATAATCGAATGTATTTTTATCCGTATTTTTTTTCAGAGCTTGTGTAGCTGCATTGATCTCCGTTATAATGCTTTTTAGAGCTTTATCTTTTGATCTGTCAGTTGATATTTGTTCCAAGGTTTCTCTAATCCCTTCAAGAGAAGAAGGAATTTCCTTTAAAAATACTCCGGAAATAGGGGTGTCAAAACCTGATATTCCCAGACTTGAAATTCTGAAAGTTTCCTGCCTTAAAGCATCAAAAACCTGATTTTTGCTCATAGTAATAACCTGAAAATTGGTTTTTATGGTATTGCTTTTATTGATGAGTTTGTTGAGCATTCTGGTTACCTCATCTTTATTTCCTTTCTGGTAAGGATAAAACATTTCCTCCAAAACCTGTAATCCTTCAGGTTCTATTTCTGTATGTTCATCCATTTCTATTTCCGGAAGAGCAGGGCCGTTAATGAATCTTGCAGAATGCGGAAGAAAATACTCTATAGCCCATTCCATTTTTTTATAAGTTTTTCTGATACTCTCAAACTTCTCCTGAAGTAGCTTTTCATCAGAGTCTTGAGAAACAAGGGCTTTCAGTTCATTGATCTGTTTTTCAAAATCAGTGTTGGTGGTGATGATTCTGTTTTTCACAGAACCCAGATCTTCATATACTGGCTGCTGTTTCTCATTCTTACAGTAGGAAAGTACAAAAAGTGCCGCCGCAGAATATAAAAGAAGAAGTATCGGATATTTTGAAAGTTTCTTCATAAGTATGAAAAAGCATCAACAGGGTTTTTCTGTTGATAC
Organism: Chryseobacterium sp. II3a; assembly: GCF_057815135.1. Lineage (NCBI taxonomy): Bacteria > Pseudomonadati > Bacteroidota > Flavobacteriia > Flavobacteriales > Weeksellaceae > Chryseobacterium > Chryseobacterium sp. II3a. Next base: position 301,557 of record NZ_JBYPZJ010000006.1, read on the forward strand.
TTTGATTTATATAGAGAATTTAAAACTATTTTTCTACGTTTCTGATAATTACAATTTGTCCACCTTCCTTGTTGGTGTTGACTCCGGAACCGTCAGGATTTTTAAATTTATCCAGCTGCCAGGTGTGAGAGTGGATATTCACAGCAAATGTATTAGGAACTCCAATGATATCAGAAATGTCAACCATTGCTCCATACTCCCATGAACCGTACTTCTCAAGGTCTCCGGATTGGTTGTAAGCTGTATTCCATGCAGTATTACCTCTGTTATGTTTCATATTCAGCCATGGCTTATATTGCTTTGTAGCGATATTCAATTGCCAGATATGAGAATCATGTTTGGCTGCTTTGTAATAGGAGTCTCCATCTTCCTGGATGTAAACGAAGTTTTCAGTTACACATAAATTATCAGGATTGATCAGGTTATTTCCTGGATCAGAATCTCCTTCTGCCACTACTTCTAATTTTCCTGCCAGCATATTACTGGAGTTAAGAACAAGTTTGTAAACTCTTCCCCACATCGTTAATCCCGGTTTTGGGTTTGCACCATCAGAAGATTCTCCTGTAGCAGTAAAGTAGATCTCTCTTCCTTTTCCTGCTCCTTTTCTGTAATCTACGTCTTCAACTCTTGAAAAACGGATCGCATTATTATCAATATTTTTCTGATTGATTTGAGCTCCGGTAAGGTTTTTGGCGTTAGGAATCTCAACAAACTCTACATCGTAGGAGTTTCCTTTCGTCATATCTGTTTCAGTATAATTATTATTTGTTCTTTTCAGAGCATATAATTTTCCGTTGTTCAAGTCTCCCTGAGTATCTGATACATACATGATCAGCTGCCCTGCAGACTGATGGGAAGAAGAATACGACTGATCCTCACCAATCAGGATATAAGATTTTCCATTAGAAACATCTTTAGGAAGCGGAACCGCATTTTCCATAGAAGCCTTTCCTAAAGCTGGCTTTACTCGGGTTTTATCTGATGCCTGAGAAGCTGGTGACAATGGATCCAAAGCATGAACCATACTTTCTTCACCAGATTCTCCGGCAGTTAGGAATGCACTGAAACCATGAATTTCAGGAGTTGCCAAAGTCGCAGAACACAATCTTGTCATTCCTCCGGTTCCATTTAAAATATATTCTCCTTTTACAGGTCTGAATGTTTTATCCAGATATACCCTTGAGACAGATTGTTTGATCTCATGGTTGGTAATCATCAGATAACCATCGGATTTAGGATCTTTCATGATTCCCATTCCATCCGGCTGTCCTCCGAAAACAAAATCAGGAGAGCCAGAAAGAACATCGGAACTGGAAATAAGCGTGGTAATATTTAAGTTTTCAAAACCAGTCATCCCATACACAAAAGCCGACTCTTTAGAGAAGTTTTCAATTTTGATTTTGTCATTGACAGGAGTATTATTATCGCTGTTATTGTCTTCATTACAGCTTTGAAAAGCAAGTGCAGCAAAGACTAAAGCTCCAATAGTTTTGTTAATTTTCATAATTACATTTTTTTGAATTTCGATTATGGCAAAACTAATAGGCTAGTGTTAATTAGACTTTACGGGGAGAAAACAAATAGTTTAAGATTAGGTAGAGGTTTGTTAAGGAATAGTCAATAATTAGAATGGATATAAATAAAAACACCTGAATGGATTCATTCAGGTGTTTTTCAATATGTTGAATTTTTTTTTATTAAATATTCAAAGCTTTCTGATAAGCATTTTCCAATCCATCAAGGTTTTTACCTCCAGCTGTTGCGAAACCTGGATTTCCACCTCCGCCACCTTGGATTTCTTTAGCAAGATCCTTTACAATAGCTGCTGCCTGATAGTCTGCTGCCAGATCATCGGAAACTCCTACCGTAATCATTGGCTTACCATCAGCATTAGAAAGAATGATCGTCACCGAAGTTGGGATTTCTTTCTTCAACTGGAATACGATATCTTTAACAGATCCAGCATCCAAAGAAGTCTTTTTTACTAATAACTGTTTGTTACCTTTCTGTTCATAAGCATTTTTCCAATCACCGATTTCTCCTTTTGCCTTTTCTTTTTTGAGAGCATCAACTTCAGATTTTAATGATGCATTTTCTTCAATTAATTTCTCGATAGATCTTACAACATCTTTGGATTTTAATAATTGAGAAAGTTCAATGATTTGTTTTTCAAGACCTTTGAAATATTCTTCAGATTTGTCTCCTGAGATCGCTTCAATCCTTCTGATTCCTGCTGCAGCAGACCCTTCAGAAGTAATTTTGAAATGACCGATTTCGCTGGTGTTTTTTACGTGTGTTCCCCCACAAAGTTCCTTAGAACTTCCGAATTGGATCATTCTCACATTGTCACCATATTTTTCACCAAACAAAGCCATTGCTCCCTTCTCTAAAGCTTCCTTGATTGGAATGCTTCTGAACTCCTGTAATGCAATGCTTTCTTTGATTTTGTGGTTTACTTTTTCTTCAATTAAAGCAATTTCTTCTTCAGTCATTTTATTAAAGTGAGAGAAGTCGAAACGCAGATAATCAGGACCTACGTAAGAACCTTTTTGCTCTACGTGAGTTCCCAGGACATCTCTTAATGCCTCATGTAAAAGGTGAGTTACAGAGTGGTTACCTTGAGAGTTCTTTCTATCTGCTGCATTTACTTTAGCATAGAAAACAGCTCCTGCATCTTTAGGAAGACCATTAATCAAAGAAATGATCAATCCATTTTCTTTTTTAGTTTCCAGAACTTCGAAGCTTTCCGTAGCATTCTCAAGAATACCTTTGTCTCCAACCTGTCCACCTCCTTCAGGGTAAAAAGGAGAGTTGCTTAATACTACCTGATAAAATTCTCCGTCTTTATTTTCTACCTTTCTGTATCTTGTAATATAGGTTTCAGATTCAATCTGGTCGTATCCCACAAATATTTCAGGCTTTTCTTCCAATGTTACCCAGTCATAAACTTTCTGAGCAGAATCAGCTTTTGAACGAAGTTTTTGCTTCTCCATTTCAGCTTCAAAACCTTTTTCATCGATCGTTAATCCTTTTTCCTCAGCAATAATTCTTGTTAAATCATCAGGGAAACCATAGGTATCATACAATTCGAAAACCTCTTCGCTTGGTAATACTTTCAGATTATCAGTAATGGTCTGTTGAATTAATTTATCAACTCTGATCAGACCATTTTCAATCGTTTTTAAGAATGAATCTTCCTCACTTTTGATGACTTCTGTTACCAAAGTTCCTTGCTTTTCAAGTTCAGGGAAGAAAGCTCCCATTTGTTCCTGAAGAACAGCAACCAATTTGTAAAGGAAAGGTTCTTTCATATCTAGGAATCGGTAAGAATAAGAAATTCCTCTTCTCAAAATTCTTCTGATAACGTAACCAGCTCCTCCGTTGGAAGGCAATTGTCCGTCTGCAATTGCAAAAGAGACAGCTCTGATGTGATCAACAACTACACGAATGGCAATATCTTTTTCATCTTCTAAAATTCCGGTATATTTTTTCCCTGAAAGTTCTTCAACCTTCGCAATAAGCGGAGTGAAAACATCTGTGTCATAGTTGGAAGATTTCCCTTGAAGTGCCATACAAAGACGCTCAAAGCCCATTCCTGTATCTACATGCTGAGCAGGTAATTTTTCCAGAGAACCATCTGCTTTTCTGTTAAATTCCATGAAAACGAGATTCCAAACCTCAACTACTTGAGGATGATCGTTGTTCACCAATTCCAAACCAGAAACTTTAGCTTTTTCTTCTGGAGTTCTTAAATCGATATGGATTTCCGAACAAGGGCCACAAGGTCCGCTTGCACCCATTTCCCAAAAGTTATCCTTCTTGTTTCCGTTGATAATTCTATCCTCTGCAATATGAGATTTCCAGAAATCATAAGCATCCTGGTCTCTGTTGAGATTTTCAGATGCATCTCCTTCAAAAATGGTTACATATAAATTCTCTTTTGGTATTCCGTATACTTCAGTCAGTAATTCCCAGGCAAAAGCAATAGCCTCCTTTTTGAAGTAATCCCCGAAAGACCAGTTCCCTAACATTTCAAACATAGTGTGGTGGTAAGTATCTCTACCTACATCATCCAAATCATTGTGCTTTCCTGAAACTCTTAAACACTTCTGTGTATCGGCGATTCTTGGGGCCGTAGGGGTTTTGTAACCAAGGAAGAAATCCTTGAACTGCGTCATTCCTGAGTTGGAAAACATAAGGGTAGGGTCGTCTTTCAGCACAATAGGAGCTGAAGGAACGATAAGGTGCTCCTTACTTTTAAAATAGTCTAAAAATTTTTGACGTATCTCTTGTGATGTCATAGTATTGCTTTTGCTTTTTTTAATATCAAATTTTGATAAGATGCAAATTTAAGATTTTTAGGTGATTTAATATTTAATATTTCATATTTTCAAGGATGTTTTATCAAATGCCGGACATAATAATTAGTAATAGTTAGAAATATATGCTCATATAGACTCTTAAATTTTTATGGTAACTCTAATTTTATATCAATTTGTTATTTCGATCTGTCATTCCGAATACAAACTGAAGGTTTGCGAACGTAGTTCAGAAGTGAAATGAAGAATCTAAACTCATTAATGAGATTCTTCCTTCACCAGAAATCAAAGATTCGGCGTAGCCAATGACAAGAGGTAAAAAATTACATATTGAATATCATTTTTATTATACGGATAGATGCAAAGACAAGCGTTATTTTTTGCCACGAATGCAGGAATAATCTTATTCTATGTATCTATGTGGTTTAAAAAACACTTTAATTTAACCACATAGAATTTATTTGCAGGTAAATAACTTGTGTATTCATAGCCAATACAACAGTGTACAATTTTATTGGAGATAAAATCTTTGTGCCTTAAAAACAATCTCATTCTCTAAATCTTGTGCCTTTGCGATTTCCAACAACAAAGTATTCACTCCAAGAAAATTTTTGTTATTTGCATTTAACTTATTACCTTCGTTAAGATCTGAAATAAGATAAAAACAACCCATAATGATGAAAAACGAAATTCTGAAAAGCTGGATAGAGCAATACTCCGGACCGCTTTTGAAGAAAGCTTTATATATGCTTTCCAATAAAGAAGACGCTCAGGATGTGGTTCAGGATGTTTTTATTGCAGCCTTTTCCAATTATGATTCTTTTGAAGGGAAGAGTCAGCCACTCACTTGGCTTATGGCTATTCTTCAGAGAAAAATTGCTGATTTTTACCGTAAAAAATATAAATCTGAGCCTGATATAAGGCTGGATCACTTTTTTGATGAATCTGGTTCATGGAAAAATAATGATGTTCTGAATGATTGGAATGTTTCCACTGAATCTGAACTGTTAGACAATCAGGAATTTAATAAAACACTTGAAGAATGTATCGAGGAATTGCCTGCCAAATGGAAAATTTTATTGAAAATGTATTACATTGAAGAAAAAAAAGCATCTGATGTGAGTCAGGAATTGAATGTTTCTACGACTAACCTTTGGAAGATCCTTCAACGAACCCGTATGCAATTGAGAGAATGTCTGGAGTTTAACTGGTTTTCAAGATTATAATTAAAATGCTGAAAAAGATATTACATATTCTGTTTTTGCCATGTAAAGAAGCCACTTTGCTGATGGAAAAACGTAATGCCCAAACAATCTCTGCCAAAGAAAACAGGAGATTGAGCCTTCATATTGCTATCTGTAAATGGTGTAAGGTCTATAATGAAAAACTGAAGTTGCTGGATAAGATTTTCAGAAAGACACTTACAGAAAAAAATGCTGAAATTAATGAATCTGAAATTCAGGATTTTAAAAATAAAATGATTGAAAAATTAGATTTTTAAGAAAATTTTGTCAGGATTTTGAAATAGTACCGACTATCCTTTTGAAAATGATAAAAGTATTAATTCAAAACCTAAAAAAATGATCGGAACAGTACATCAACCGGATAAAAATCAATCAACGTATTCCCTGGGATATTATATTTCTCTTTTCGGAGCAGCGCTTATATTGCTTTGGATAGGGATCTTCAAATTCACTCCTACTGAAGCAGCAGCTATAAAACCTTTGGTAGAAAACCATTTCTTAACTTTTTTCGTATATAAGATTATGAGCGCTCAGACAGTGTCAAATCTTATCGGAGCGATAGAAATTATCATTGCTTTACTACTGATATTTAGTGCGAAATTTGCTGTACTAAAAAGATATGCAGGAATAGGAATGATTGTTACTTTTCTGGTAACATTAAGCTATCTGTTTACGACTCCTGGAATGTGGAAAATAGTAGATGGAATTCCTGTTACGGACTTTTTTATATTGAAGGATCTGATGCTTTTAGGATTTGGATTCATGGTATTACAAAATAAAAAATAATGAATAAAAAGCTAAATATGAAAAATATATTAATTGTACTCGGAATTGTTCTGGGTATTGCAGTCTTTGCTGCCGGAAGCGGGCTTTTTAAAAAGAATAAGCCTATTGAAACAGACGTGAAAAGAGAAAAACAGGAAATTATGGATAATAAAAATGTAAGGGAAATTTATTTTGCCGGTGGATGTTTTTGGGGAACAGAGCATTTCTTTCAGCAGATTCGTGGGGTTGTAGGAACAGAAGTAGGGTATGCTAACGGGAAAACTCAGAATCCTACCTATGAAGAAGTAGTAAGCCACACAACAGGTTTTGCAGAAACAGTGAAAGTAAAATATGATCCTGAACAGGTAGATTTGAAATTGCTTATTGATCTTTATTTTAAAACCATTGATCCTACAAGCCTTAATCAGCAGGGAAATGACAGGGGAGACCAATATAGAACAGGAATTTATTATACTGATAAAGCCGATGAAGCTCTTGTAAAAAATGAAGTTCAGAAGCTGGCAAAAGGATATAGCAAACCGGTTGTAGTAGAAACTACTGCTTTGAAGAATTTCTATAAAGCAGAAGACTATCATCAGGATTATCTGGATAAAAACCCAGGCGGATATTGTCATATTGAACCGGGACTTTTTGAAATGGCGAAAAAAGCCAACCCACTCCCAAAAGCGACAACCTATCAAAAGCAGGATAAAAAGGTTCTAAAGGAAAAACTTAGTGCAGAACAATATAATGTAACACAGGAAAACGGAACAGAAAGAGCTTTCCAAAATGAATACTGGAATGAAACTCGTGAAGGAATTTATGTAGACATCACAACAGGAGAACCTTTGTTTGTTTCTACAGATAAATTTGAATCCGGCTGCGGATGGCCAAGCTTCTCAAAACCGATCACCAAAGGTCTGATTGATGAAAAACTGGATCGTAGCCACGGAATGACAAGGGTAGAGGTAAGAAGTAAAACCGGAGACGCTCACTTAGGACATCTTTTTACAGATGGACCAGAGGATAAAGGAGGACTTCGTTACTGTATCAACAGTGCTTCCTTGAAGTTTATTCCCAAAGCGGATATGGAGAAAAAAGGATACGGAAAATATCTTCCGTTGTTAGATAAAAAGTAATGTGAAAGGAAGGCTGCCATTTGGCAGCCTTTTATTTTAAATTGTATGTAGAGGATGGGTACCTTTCTTTAAAACTTAATATAGAAATATTGGATAATATGAGAAATCCTATGATAAGAACATAAGCTTCTTTGGTAAAATGAGAGAAAAATTCCTGTGTTTTTTCAAAAAGATTGGGTTCCATTGAGTCAGTATCTACATAGGTAGTTACCACGTCATTACAAAGCAAACAAGGTTCTGCCAACGGGTACGGATCCAGATAAGTGACAGGCACAAGAAGATTTCCTGTTTTTTCTAAATCTATTCCATAATCTTCATGTTTTGAAATATGCATATCATTGAGAAGAGAAACAAAATCCCCATAAGTGTTTTCTTCCCCTAGAATAAACTCAATGCCAGTATTTCTCTCATTTCTTTGCTGTAGAGCTTTAATTTCTGAAACATATAAATCTGAATTTTCTTTTCCTTTACCAGCCGGAACTTCTATTTTTTTAAAATTTGAACTTCTTAATGGTTCAAGAGTATCATTATTATTGTTTTTGTCTTTTTGTAATTTGGCTGGAATACCAATATCTATCACTGAAGTGGTGATTTCTTCAATTTTTCTGTTTCCAAAATGCCAAACTAGAACAGGAATCACCAAAGCACTGATTAATCCCGGAGTATAATAAATCTTTTTCATTCGCTTAGTTTTTGATAAAATTATGAAATAATAGGAGAGTGGGAAGGTAAAAATAGGAAACTTTCATTTTTTAATAGTATAAAATAATTCAAAATATAGAATGCTGATAGGAATCAAATTAAAATGTTGTTAAATTGATAGGATTTCATAGAATTTCAAGATTAAAATATTAAATTTGATAGAACTAATAGGGAATTATGAAGTTAATTGAACTTGCAGAAGAACTCAATGTTTCTGCAGAAGCAATAAAGCAGTTTATACAGGATTTTGATCTGGAATTGGTAGACTGTATCAGTACAAATTTTGAAGTACAGCAGGATTTTGAAAAATTTGCTCGTGAAAATGTAGACTTTTTAAGATTATACGAAAAGGATCTGGACAAGAATAAAACACTGGAACAGATTGCTGAAGTGATCAATCAACCGAAAGAGAAAGTTGAGAAAGCGATTAAAGATAATAATCCTAACATTTTTGACAATGGCTTTTTCAAATCTTCAATTTCAAGTTACGGTATCGATAATAAACTAGGTGGGAATTACCAGTTTGTATATGACTATTTCGGACATAAAACCAGCTTACAACAAAGAGATTTTATAGGATATAGGGACTTGTTTTTCTATACATCCACTGTTCTTGAGCCATTTTTGAATCCGCAGCAGATCAAAGATTGGGGGATCAATAAACCGGCAGGGATTATTCTGTATGGGCCTCCTGGAAGCGGGAAAATTTTCTGGGCCAATAAAATTGCTGAAATCATAGGTTATCAGTTCAAGGAAGTGAAAAAACATTATCTGGGAACTTCATTAATTGACGGGAATCAGATCAATTTCAGTGATTTTCTTTTAGCGATGATGAAAGAAAATAAAATGCTGCTTTTCCTTGATGATTTTGATGAAATCATGATGCAAAGAAAAGCAGAGACCGATGTTGCATCCTGTAATCTTGAAGCCCAGGAGCTTATCCTGCACTATATTGCAAAATTTGAGAAAGAAGGCGTGTTGATGGTAGGTTCAGCCAATTCTGTATCTGAAATTGATGAAGAAATTTTAGCGCCGGGAAGATTTGATGTGATGATTCCTATATTTCCGCCGAATGCTTCTGAACGTTCAGAAATTATCCTATATGCGATGACCAGAGGGCTTGAAGAAGATTCTCTATTATACAAAATACTTAAAAATAATAAAGCAGACAAAGTTCCTTTCTGGCATGAAGTTTCTTCAAGGATGAAGGTTTTCAGCAATACCATGCTAATTGACTTTACCCAAAGCTTAAAGAAAAGGATCAAAAATCTTTATCAAAGAACCCGAAACGAAAAGCTTAAAATAGATCAGCAACTTATCAATGGAGCATTAAGAGATGCTGCGGCAAAACTTACTGAAGAATATCTCGATCAGGTAGCCCGGTTTTTAGCAGATGTCATCATCAATAATTTTGATGAATTTCAATTTAGAATCCAGGCTCTAAAAAAAGAACTTGAAACGTATAAGGTAGTTGAGGAGCCTAGACGAGCGATCGGATTTCATCATAACGGAGAAAAAGAAGAGTAGGCGGGATTCGAGATACAAGGTCTGAGATGTGAGGTAATGTGATAATCATTCAATAACCTCTTTTTTTTAACCTCCATGTCTATCATCTATCTGTCTATTATCTCATATCTTCCATTATCATGTATCATTAATTAATCATTATTCATTACTCATGATCAGCATTTGGGAGCAGGAAACCTTTTATCGTAAAAGAGATATTATCATTATTGGGGCCGGATTTTCCGGGCTTTGGACAGCAATTTCTATTAAAGAGAAGCTTCCTGGCCGATCGGTTTTGATTATCGAGAGAAATACTGTTCCACTAGGTGCTTCAACAAGAAATGCAGGTTTTGCCTGCTTTGGAAGTCTTACAGAAGTGATTGCTGATTCTCAAAAGATGGGTTGGGATAAGACATTAGACCTCGTTAAAATGCGGTTTGAGGGACTTCAGAAGATCACACAATATTTTAAAAATGATGAGATAGATTTTGAGTTGAATGGAGGATATGAAATTCTGAATAATGAAGAACCTTTACAGTATATCAATCAAGTCAATGAAAAACTTAAATCTATAACCGGACTTCAACAGACCTATTCCTTACAACAGGATAAAATAACAGAATTCGGACTTCATAAATCTCAATTTTTGATTGAGAACCCATGTGAAGGAAGCCTGCATTCAGGAAAATTATTGCAGAAACTTTTAGAAAGATGCCATGAATTGAAGATTGAATTTTTATTTGGAACAGAAGTAAGATATGTTGAGGAAACTGTATATGAATTGAATATCGGCCTTTCAGAAGAACTTTCCATTCAGGCAGATCAATTAATTCACTGTACCAATGCATTCAGTTCGGCATTTTTGGAAAAGGAAAATATAATTCCTGCCCGAGGACAGATTCTTTTGACCGAACCTATAGAAAATTTAAAATTAAAGGGAACCTTTCATTATAATGAAGGCTTTTATTACTTCAGGAATGTTGGAAATAGAGTTTTGTTGGGTGGTGGAAGAAATCAGGATTTTAAAACTGAAGAAACCTCTGCTTTTGAAACCACTGAATTTTTACAAAATCACTTAGAAAATTTTTTAAAAAAAGTCATTCTGCCTAATAAGGAATTTAAGATTGCTCTCCGGTGGTCCGGAATTATGGCTATGGGAAATGAGAAAACTCCTATTGTGAAACAACTTTCAGAAAGACAATTTTGTGCAGTACGACTTTCCGGGATGGGAGTGGCTTTAGCTCCGAAGATTGGAGAACTCATCACAACTATGGTATTAAAGAATTAAATTCAATGAAATATTTGCCTTTTGAACGTATTGTTTACAGAACAAATTTGTCCCAACAGGAAATCATAAAAAGACTTTCAGATGTTGTTGAACCGAAAAAATTCAGCTTTAGAAGGAATCATACTCAGGATTATGAAGGTTCTGTAGATACTGACAGGTTTGATATCAGCAGAGTCATCAACTATAGAAACTCATTTCTGCCCCAGATATACGGAAGTATTCAAAACAATAATTATGGAACGGAAATTCAGGTAACCATGACCCTGGATGGATTCGTATTTTTCTTTACAATAGGATGGTGTTTAATAGCTTCCTCTTTCTTTGTTTTCATATTGATGAAAGGGATAAGAGATGAAGAAATAACCGTAGAATTTTTTATTCCTTTAATTATGCTGCTATTTATGTATGGGCTAACTATGGCAGGATTCAAAATAGAAAGTAAAAAGTCAAAAGAATATCTGAGAAAAATCTTTGAAGCGGAAATAAAGAGAGAATAAAAGACAATAGACGAAAAGATAATAGATCTGAAATAAAGAAAAAGGTTTCGGGAAGATTAAAAGATGATTTCTGCTTTATCGGAAACTTTAAACCTTGAACACTAAGCTTTCCACTCTGAAAGAAATCCCTTATTTTTGCAAAAAAGAAAAAATCGTGATCAACAACGACCAGATAAAAGAAGCTCAATCCAGAATTGAAGACTTACACAGATATTTACAGATTGAAAAAAAGAAGATCGAAATAGCCAATGATGATGAAAAAACAGCGGCACCTGAGTTTTGGGATAATCCTAAAACCGCAGAAGCTTTCCTGAAGCAGCTTCGTTCCAAGAAAAAATGGGTAGAAAGTTATGATGAGATTCATACCCAGTTTGAAGATCTTCAGGTATTAGCAGATTTTGCTAAAGAAGATCCGGATTCAGAAAAAGAGCTGGATGATACATTCCCGCAATTGATGGAAAAAATTGAAGACCTGGAATTCAAAAATATGCTTTCCAATGAAGGTGATGAGCTTTCTGCTGTTCTTCAGATTACTGCCGGAGCCGGAGGAACAGAAAGTTGTGACTGGGCAGCCATGCTGATGAGAATGTACACCATGTGGTCAGAAAAACAAGGGTATAAGATCCGTGAACTGAACTTTCAGGAAGGAGATGTAGCCGGAGTAAAAACGGTAACCTTAGAAATAGAAGGTGAATTTGCCTTTGGATATTTAAGAGGCGAAAATGGAGTTCACAGATTGGTAAGAATTTCACCTTTTGATTCGAATGCTAAACGCCATACCAGCTTTGTTTCCGTATATGTTTATCCTTTAGTAGACGATACGATTGAAATTAATATTAATCCTGCTGATATTTCCTTTGAAACGATGAGGTCTTCCGGAGCCGGAGGACAGAACGTCAACAAAGTAGAAACGGCTGTACGTCTTCGTCACGCACCAACAGGAATTATCATTGAAAACTCAGAATCCCGTTCCCAGCTTCAGAACAAAGAAAAAGCAATGCAGCTCTTACGTTCCAGACTCTATGAAATGGAATTGGAAGAACGTATGAAGGCCAGAAATGAGATTGAAGCTAACAAAATGAAGATCGAGTGGGGAAGCCAGATCAGAAACTACGTAATGCATCCTTATAAATTGGTAAAAGATGTACGCTCAGGCCATGAAACCTCAGATGTGGACGCTGTAATGAACGGAAACCTTACTCCTTTTCTTAAAGCATTCCTTATGGCCGATGGGACCGCAGTTTCCGATGATGATCTTGACTTATAAATATCATGTGAAATTTTAGTTAAAATCTTATAATTAATTTTTGTTTCAGATATTTTAGACTTATTTTTGTTGTTCATCAATATATATGGAAGATTTCAATAGCTGGAAGGATTTATTAAACCCGGAGTTTTATATTAAAATGGGAGGGTTTTGGCTTATTTTATTTATTGTGTTCGCTGAAACAGGTCTTTTTGTAGGATTTTTCCTGCCTGGAGATTCTTTATTATTTGTTTCAGGAATATATGCCGTTGAAATCATCAAAGAGACATTTGGTTCTACAGGAAGTGATTTTTTAGATACAACTATTCTTGCTTCCGGTGTGGCGCTTGCTGCCATTGTTGGAAATGAAGTAGGATATTATTTCGGAAGAAAAGCAGGTCCTGCTTTATACAAGAGACCAGATTCTATGCTTTTCAAGAAGAAATATCTTTATCAGGCTCATGATTTTTTTGAAAAACATGGGGCATTGGCCATCATTATGGCAAGATTTTTACCTGTGGTGAGAACATTTACTCCAATTGTAGCAGGAATCGTAAAAATGGACAAAAAAGAATTTCTAAGGGATAATATTATTGGTGCTGTTCTGTGGTCATTTATTTTGATCTTTGCAGGACATTATCTTGATAAACTTTTCATGGAACAGTTTAATATCAATCTGAAAGAAAAATTAGAATACATTATCATTGTAATTGTATTGATAACAACGCTTCCGGTAATTATCAAATTCATGTTCGGAAAGAAAGAAGATTTCTCTAAATACGAAAACAAAGACTTTGAATAATATTAAAACCTACTGAAAATATAAAGGCTGACTCACTTTGAGTTAGCCTTTTTTATTAGCCACGAATATAGAAATTCTTTTAGTGGTGCATTCATGGGATCAAGCACAAAATCTGGGGGGCTAAGCAAAAAGTTTGGTTAATCTGAAGATAAAGAAAGTTTTGTCTTTTACCCCTCTAAGCTGTAATCTAAAGTTTTTAATCTTGGCATTAAAGGATTCAGCAGAAGCATTCGTACTTCTTTTATCAAAGAAGTTTAAAATATCTCTGTAATGATTCATTATTGTTTTTCTTAATGTAGAAAACGATTTAAATCCTGCCTCTTCGACGTTTTTAAACCAATGCGCCAACTTGGTCATCGCAATAGATTTTGAAATATTCTGATTATAAATTTTTCTAAGTTTATCAGTTAGCTGATAAGCTTGTTCCAAGTCAGGATATTCAGTAAAAAGGATGCAGGCTCTCTGTCTTTGGGATAGAGTCCATTTTTCCCGGCTCTTATAAAGCAGGTATCTGCTTCTTGCCAGAAGTTGTTTCCGGGTATCTCC